>CALKKV010000064.1 GCA_937992195.1 uncultured Gammaproteobacteria bacterium
CCAGGGTATGCAATATGCACCGATGCCAGAAGGAGAACTAAGAGCCCACGCCCACCATCGTACCCGTTGCGAAAATACCGCTGAGCCAATCGGTCACGGCCGCCGAACCCGCCACCCGGCTCCCGGCGAACCCATCTATCGTCAGGGCGGAATTACTGCGAGCTATTTACACCTGTATTTTCCCTCAAACCCCGCGGCGATTGCAGAGCTGTTAACACCGCTTTAGTCACCTCCAGAGAGAATCGAAAACAGGAATTACGCGTAAGATTAGTGCAGCTAACCACTAACAGTCTTTGGTATATTGCAACACATACATGAAATTGTTGCGTTAAATAAATGCGTCCCCTTTAACGCGTCCCCTTTAACGTACCCCGGTCTTAGGTCGCTATTTTCAGACAGATATAATTGATTACAAGGGAAGTATTCATATGCGGTATCTTTTTTGCCTGCTCCTCTTAGCCAGCATTTAGCTCTGACTGTAAGCTCTCCTAATCCCAAAATAAACCAACAAATTAGAGAAAATTATCAAAAGACCGATAGGGGGAAAATAATTACCTGAATCACTTCGTGGGAAGCTACCTCCAAATCCATATAGGACCTTGACAATTGGGAAGAACGCTTCAAAGTCAAATGTTATCATCCAAAAAAACAGAGTAGTGGGCAAGTAACTTATTAAACATATCAACACCAACTTCTTCCAATATAGATTCCACTCGGTAGCTCGAATACAAAACATTAGTGCTAGTTGAATCACCAATTGCAAAGTTAGTATTCTCATGAAGAACCATTCAAATACTTGTTCTAGTAATGTTGTTTCAAACCTTGCCAGAATATTTTGAGATTGACTTTGACCCTCGTGAATAACAGCTAGCACCCCTCCTATCAATAACCAAACTGACAATTCTAGGATAGTGTGAGTGAGCAGGGGATAGTTCTTAGGGTTCTTCAATGTCACATCTCTAGCTACTAACCGAATTGTATGAAGGGATAAAAGGGGACGAGGGATAAAAGGGATAAAAGGGGACGCATTTATTTTAATTAAATACTTAGATAAAAGGGGACGCATTTATTTTAATTAAATACTTAAATAAAAGCGTCCCGGTTTCCTTTGAGGTTTTGAGCTCGCCACGTTAATATATGTATCCCCTTCTACGGAACCAACCAGAGCGAAGAATATTTAACCGTGGTCTGTCCCCTATTCCTGTTGTTCCCTTCTCCCGGATCTCCAGGCCGGATTTTTCAAACTATTTATTACAATACAGCCTAAAACCATCAATCCAAAAAAAATCCAATTAACAACAAACCACTCTACCATTTTTTCAAATCCGCCATTTTCGAACGGAGTAGTAGAAACCCCGTTTCCACCTTGATGCAATATGCTTGTCTCAAATAGCGAAACAATAAACCCGATGACTATCATAAATATAAACACGAAAATGACAACTACAGGCCAAAAGAATATATATAAAAAACCCCACATTATAAATACAAGTATTTTTTGAATTCTAATTTCGGCCTTGTTGTATGACCATAAACAGCCATAAAAACACGAAACAGAGCATACTGCGGGAATTGAAATTGAAAACAATAAATTTAAAATATTCAAATTTTCTGTTTGCCAGTTATCCATATACAACTTTGCTAGAAAGGAAAATGCAATCGAAACTACTGCAACGCCAATAAATCTCAAAATACTACTCTGAGCTATCATGGATGAAGATGAGGATGATAGTAATCAAGCTAAAAGGGGACGTATTTATTTTACGGTAACAAGCTAGGTAAAGGGGACGCATTTATTCTACTAGAAACCAACTCTATAAACCCAGATTGGCAAACAAACTAGCCTTGGTTTTCTTGATCTTTCTCATATTTACTGTATCAAAATTAAGCTATCAAGATACCCACAAAGACCAACACTACTTTCCTAGTTTGCAGCAAAGACACTTGCAATCCATTGCGGGTTAGAGCGAAAGTAAGCGTGGCTGTAACTCGCTAATAGTCCTCCAACCTGATAAACACCCTCTCCTTTCCCGCCATTCTTTTTTGTCCAATGCACAATCGCTTTTTGGTCACTCTTCATTTTGGAATGATGAAAACTGTGACCGAGAATCCGATGCCCGCCATTGTCAAGGGATTGATAACCCACACTTTGAAAATGCGCTTCGAAGATAAAACTGGCATTCATCGCGCCTGCCATTACGCCTTTCTGTCTTTCTTTGGAGGTGATCGACTTCCCTAGCACCATCATTCCGCCACACTCAGCGAGCCCTGGTTTGCCGGAGTCCACATAAGAACGAATTGACTCCAGCGTTTCGTGATTTGACGACAGAGTTTCCAGATGTAACTCGGGATAACCACCAGGCAACCATAAGGCATCACAATCGGGCACAGTTTCATTTTCGAGCGGGGAGAAATACTTGATCCTTGCTCCCATAGACTCCAGCAAATCAATATTTGCTGGATAAATAAATGAAAACGCATCGTCCCTTGCAACCGCTATCACTGCTCCCGTTAACAATGCTTCTGGAGAGTGCAGTAATTCTCCTGTAGTTGGCGTGTAATAGGGAATCGTAAAGTCTAATCCACACTCTTCAATACATTGCGCGGCATCATCCAGCTGATTTGATAAATCTTTAATTTCCTTTGCTTGCACCAATCCAAGATATCGTTCCGGAATGGTCATTCGATCATCCCTTAGAATACTCCCCGCATATGGCATTGATACCGGCATGGCCTCAGCTACTAATGTGCGATGGTGTTCACTTCCCAATCGATTTCCAATCACCGCCGAGAGCGTCAGCTCTGGATCATATCGCTGCATACCATGGACTACTGCTGCTGCAGTTTGCGCGAATTTCGCCATATCCATGATCAGAGCAACTTCAAGATTAAAGTGCTTTGCAATCCAGGCATTGGAGGGCTCGTTGTCAAAGAGCCCCATCACGCCTTCGACCAGAATGACATCTACCTGAGCAGCGGCCTCTCGCAATACCGACAAACATCCTGATTTCCCCATCATCCACCAGTCTAGATTCCAGACCGGTCTGCCGCTGGCGACCTCAAGGATCATGGGGTCAAGATAATCGGGTCCAACCTTCAGTATCCGCACCGACTTTCCAAGGTTCACCATACGGCGGGCAAGCGCTGCGGTAAACACAGTCTTACCCTGCCCCGATGAAGGTGCTGCAATTAATATGGCGCGGCATTTGTTTTTTTCAGAGACGACCATTAGTCCGCTCCTGGGTCGTTGATACTATCGTTGCGAGGTAGCGCATCGCGTATAATCTTTTTCTGCATTGATCGGTATTTTTCAGTCAAACTCTACTTTATTCCACCACTTAATTTATGGAACAGCATACTATCTTTAGCCTTTTAAGCCTCGGTTTTACGCTTGGCTTGATTCACGCACTGGATGCTGATCATATTATGGCGGTGTCGCTGTTGGCGAGCCGAACGCGACAGCTTACAAACAAAATATCCATGGTGGTTACCACAGTCGGATATTGTCTCAGATGGGCATTGGGACATAGCGCGATTCTGATGATTGTCGGCTTTCTTTTGTTCTTCTTGAACGTTCAGCTTCCCGAGGCATTACAAATCGCCGCTGAAAAACTGGTAGGCGTTATCTTAATCACAATGGGCTTGATGATTTCCTGGCAGCTCTGGCGTAACCGTGTTCAGCTGCAAGTTCACCATCATGATGACATCAGTCACGTACACTTAGTCGAGAAGAATAAGAGAACCCACAACCATAAACCGGTTCTTCTAGGCATCGTTCATGGATTAGCAGGAAGCGCGCCCGTTGTAGCGATATTGCCAATGCTGGGCAGTCAGCAGGCTTCCGTTGGCCTGGCATATCTTGCGCTCTTTTCCGTAGGAGTCATGCTTTCTATGGTGATTTTTGGCCTACTTTTTGGACGATTGCAGCTCTGTTTAATGCGCTTTGGCAATCGCGCATTTCAACTGGCCCGGCTCATACTCGCAGTGTCCTCCATCGGCTTTGGCGGTTACTGGTTACTTGCCTAACACGTCTTCACAGTGCAAGAAGAAACCTCAGAAAAATTAAAGAAACTGCGTAGCGGCTTTAGCACTGGCGCCTGTGCCACAGCAACTTCGCTAGCCGCTGCAAAACTTCTGTTATCCGGCGAATCAACCTCCTGTGCGACCATCGAATTACCTCGAGGAGAGCTCATCGAATTTACCCTGGAAGAGTGTGGCCTGATCGATTCTCAATGTGCCCGCTCCAGCACCATCAAAGACGCCGGCGATGATCCGGATGTCACCCACAAAGCGCTGGTATTTGCAGAAGTTTCACTTACGAAAGAAGCAGGGATTACATTTCAGGCTGGAGAAGGCGTCGGTGTTGTCACCCGCGAGGGGTTATCCATTGCCGTAGGAGAACCCGCAATTAATCCTGTGCCTCGAGCAATGATGACGGCCCATCTAAAGGCTTTAGCGGAAGAACAAAACTATGCAGGTGGCTTCATCGTTTCAATCGGAGTACGAGACGGTAAGAAATTGGCCGAACGCACAATGAATGGTCGACTTGGAATACTTGGTGGACTCTCTATACTGGGAACCACCGGCATCGTTAGGCCATTTTCTTGTGCCGCCTATATCGCTTCTATCCACCAATCGATTGAGGTCGCCCATGCAAACGGTTTGAGCCATATGGCTGCAAGCACTGGCTCCACCAGTGAACAGTATATCCAGAAATTTCTGTCACTGCCGGATATGGCACTAGTGGAAATGGGTGATTTTGCCGGGGCAGTACTTAAATATCTGCGCAAGGTGCCCATGAAAAAGCTTTCTCTTTGCGGCGGCTTTGGAAAAATCAGCAAGATGGCTGCCGGTCATACCTCACTGCACAGCCAACACTCCAGTATCGACTTTGCTTTTCTCGCAAAAGTCGCTGCAGAGGTTGGTGCTGATGCCGCGCTATGCGACAAAATATTGCACTGCAATACAAGCCTGGAAGCGCTTAAGTATTGTAACAATGAGAAACTGCCCTTTGCCAATCGCATTAGTGATCTTGCAAAGCAAACTGCTGTTGCAGCGGTAAAAAACCAGGTAGAGATAGACGTATACTGTATCGACAAGATGGGGGAATGCGTTGGGACAAGCGAAAGTGCTAGATAGAGTGTTACTGCTAGGAGGAATTGGTGAAGCGATACAAATAGCACGCTATTTAATCCAGCACGATATTTCACTGATCTATAGCATTGCCGGTTTAGTGCGCACGCCAGATCTGGATTGCGAAATCCGAACAGGAGGATTTAGCAAAGAAGGCGTGAGCAGTGCGCATGGGCTAGCGCGTTACATCACGGCCAACAGTATCTCGCTGCTGATAAACGCGACCCATCCCTATGCCGCAATTATGTCGGAGAATGCTGCCAACGCCGCTCGTCGTGTCGGAATCCCGTGCTGGCGGTATCTTCGCCCTGAATGGCGCATTGACCAGAGTATAGATCTCCATTCTTTTAGCACTATCGAATCTCTTTTGCCGCTTCTGGAAGGAACAACGCGACCGTTTTTTACCATTGGGCAAGGTATCCTTGGATATCGATCACAACGACCCAACGATCAACACTGGGTAATCAGAAGCGCTCTGCCTGCAGAGGAAACCCGCGGCTTAACACTAATCGACAGTATCGGACCTTTCTCCTATGAGCAAGATCTGGCACTCATGCAGATGCACCAGGTTGACGCGCTGGTCTCTAAAAACAGCGGTGGTACCGCCATTGCTGGCAAAATCCAGGCGGCAAGGGAAATGCAGATACCCGTATATTTGATGGAACGACCAAAGCAGTCTTCTGCCTATAAAGAAGTATTTGACTCAGTAGAGTCAATTTGTAGTGCGACCAGCGAATTTTTTCAGCCAGCATAGAGACGACTAACATTTCATCTACCGCAACAGTTCCAGCGAGAACTGCCACCCGCACTCTGCATCGACTGTGGCCGTTTCTCAAGCAATATAAACGAAGGATATTGCTCGCCACCGTTGCTCTTGTTCTCGCAGCGGCCGCAACACTCTCGATGCCATTGGCTCTGCGAACCCTGATCGATCAAGGTTTCTCTAGCGCAAGCTTTGAATCGGGCGGCGCCTCGGTCAACAAAGCATTTCTGATTTTCTTTGGTCTCTCGATCTTACTCGCCATCGGCACTGCGGTGAGGTTTTATTGCGTCGCGTGGCTTGGAGAACGAGTGATGGCAGATCTCAGAGGCGCGGTCTATGCACAAGTACTTCGACAGGATCCGGTGTTCTTTGAAACGTTAAAAACAGGTGAGGTGTTATCTCGTTTGTCCAGCGATACTACGTTGATACAGACATTAATCGGCACTAGTATTTCTCTTGGACTCCGTAATTCTCTTTTATTTATCGGCTCGCTATCATTGATGATTTATACCAGTCCCTCTCTGGCACTGGTGATCATTGGTTTATTGTTAGTCGTAGTTCTGCCGATATTATTGATGGGGAAACGGGTGCGACTGCTCTCTAGAGACAGTCAGGATCGACTCGCTGATACCGGCGCACTAGCGGGAGAAACGCTTGGTGCGATGCAGGTTGTACAAGCTTTCGTAAGAGAAGATCTCGAATCAAGGCGCTATCAAAACGCCACTGACGATGCCTTTGACAGCGCAATAAAACGCAATCGATCAAGAGCAGCCCTGACCGCTTTTTCCATTACGCTGATTTTTGGCTCCATCGTTTTTGTCTTATGGCTCGGTGCCAACGCAGTGCTAAGCGGCGATATGTCTGCGGGATTGCTTACCCAGTTTATGCTTTACGCCGCTTTAGTTGGCGGCTCTCTAGGGGTGATATCCGAAGTGTACGGAGACATCCAGCGCGCGGCCGGGGCTACAGACCGGCTCCTTGAACTGCTCGAGTCAGAAGCAGTGATCAATTCTGGCGATCAAGTTCTGATTCTTCCAAACCAGGCTGCGAACCAAGACTGTAACGGCGTTACCGTCACCTTCAACAACGTCAGCTTTAACTATCCAAGTCGCCCGCAAGAACCGGCGTTGAGTAATCTGAGTTTCTCAATTGCGGCGGGAGAAACCGTCGCTCTGGTTGGACCATCCGGCGCAGGAAAAACCACTGTACTGCAGCTACTTCTTCGCTTTTACGATCCGCAGTCGGGAGAAATTTGTATCGAGAACGAACCAACCCGCAATCTGACGCTCGACAGCCTGCGCGGCGCCATCGGTTTGGTGTCGCAAGACAGTTTCGTGTTTTCTGCCAGCGCAATGGATAACATTCGCTATGGCAATCTCAGCGCCAGCGATAGTGACGTTCAACAAGCGGCAGAATACGCACAGGCAGATTCCTTTATTCAGCGACTGCCGCAGGGATATAACACCTATCTTGGTGAGCGTGGGGTACGCCTTTCTGGTGGACAGAAACAACGCATCTCTATTGCCCGTGCTTTGCTTAAAAATCCACCGCTACTCTTACTCGACGAGGCAACCAGCTCGCTGGATACCGAGAGCGAACGTAAAGTACAGATCGCGCTTGATCGGGTAATGAGCGGTCGGACTACCCTTGTTATCGCACATAGGTTAGCGACGGTCGTCGACGCAGATCGCATACTAGTGCTTGAGCAAGGGAAAATTATTGAGTCCGGCACGCATACCGAACTGCTAAAGTCAGGAGGTAGTTATGCAGATATCGCCGCCATGCAATTCTCAACTAACGATCAATAACATTTAGTTTTTATTCGAAAATAAAGCGCAAAGTTCTGAATCGGGAATTTGTTGTTCTGCATATCCGAAACTTCCCTGATCGAGAATTTCTCTGGCCGCATTTCTTACCAAGCCAAAGGTCGCTCTTGCTAACGACCCTCCGATACTTATTCTCGCCACACCTGCATCGCGCAATTCAGCAACAGAAATCGATTTCCCCGACAACCCCATCACTACGTTCACTGGGCCATCCACCTCTGCTACCAGCTGTCGAATCATCTCAAGGTCTTTGATACCCGGCACAAACAAACAATCGGCGCCGGCTTCGCGATAGCGGTTTACTCTTTTTACCGACTCGGCAAACGCATTATCCTGACCCACCAGAAAACACTCTGCTCTCGCAGTCAAAGTAAAATGTGAGGACAAATTATTGGCTGCCTCTCGCGCTGCGCGAACCCGATCAACAGCCTCTTCAATGTCATATAGCGCTCGACCTCCACCGCCGGGATGATCTTCGATACCAGCACCAACCGCGCCGGAAGCAACTATTTTTGCAAAACACCCTGCCACTTCTTCAGCGGTTTCTCCGTATCCATCTTCGGCATCCATACTGACAGGAATCGACACCGCCGAAGCTATTTTTCGAGTTTCAGAAAGCGCGCTATCAAAAGACAGGCTACCCTGGTAATCCGGTAAACCATGACTAAACGCGATACCCGCACTGGTTGTGCCAATCGCTTGAAACCCCGCCTCCTCCAACAAAACAGCACTGCCAGCATTCCAGGCATTGGCCATCACAAATGTGTCGCCATCGGTATGTAATTTGGAAAATTTTTCTGCGTTATTCATCTCGGGATTCGGTATACCAAATTAGTGAGCGCTCTTTTTTGTACGGGGCACATCCATGCCAGGGTTTTCATCGAAGAAACCCACCGGAACAAGATGAAAGTCGCAATAGACCGTTGGTTGCACCGGCCAATCTTCCGGCCGTGGCAAATGATGATAGTTCATGGTGTACCAGACAACGATGTCTTCATTTTCCACGGAGCGATTTGCTTCGACCCATTTGGGTAACCCGTCACCGCCCGGGTGTTGATTCGGAAACCAGCCGGCAGGATAAAGTTCATAAGGGTCGTATTTCGTGACCCAAAGATGGTTATACATAAATCCAGCACGTCGACCAACGGGCGAGTCGGGATGTTGATAAGGTAACGCATTCGCACCCGGCATTAGCTTGTAGGCAACAGCTTGATCAAATCTGTTCTTTTTATTTGGATTGGTTACTTTCCAGTAACGCGAGGCAGCTAAATCCATTTTTCTTTGCGCTTCACGCTCTGTTGTTAACGCGGTTTCCTTGCAAATAATTGCATTGCCCCATGGGTTACTTTCACTCACTTTCGCGGCACTAAAGTTAGTTTCCGTCACGGTATTTTTCTCGCCATCAACCGCCATATCCAAACGAAAACTAAACACATGCTGATGCACATGGGATTCAACTCCATCAGCAATGAGTGCACCAAATTCACTTTGATCTGTCGAATCAATCCCAGTTGGAAACGGGATTCCAGTTGCCTTTACTTCAACCCCAATAGTTCCATCCTGATAAAAATAATAGAAGAAGCCGTAAACATAATTTCCGATCGTGGCAACGGAAGAGATAACAAGGCGTCTCGAACGCGTAACCGACGACTGTCCTGTTCGCGGTTCATTATATTTCCACAAAACCCCATAGTCCTCTTCATGCATGCAGACGGCATTTTCGATTTTTTGCGGCTTCCCGTTCCAGTCATGAGACCAAACGTCAAAATAATAAATATGCCCCAGACAATCGCAACCCAACGCCAAACTATCCATACTCGCACCCACGCCATACTCACCCACATCAAAGGCGTTCCTCCGAAAGTTCCCATGATTTGGATCGCCATACGGCACAACCATTTCAGCCATACTGGCGCGATTGATGATAGGTCTCACCTGACCGCCATCTTCATACCCGATGTTGTACAAAATCAAACCTTCTCTGACCGAGAAACCTACCTGCACCTCCCAGTTCTGCCAGTTAACTTTGTACCCGTCTACGTTAAAGCTGGGCCCCTCTTTTTGCTCTATTTCCAATGGTTTTAAGTCACTGCGCTGCTCCTTTCGCGCAATCGGCCCCGGATCAGGGGGGATATCGACCACCCCGAAATCTTCTATTCGAATAATCTTTCTTGCCCCAAGATCAAACACCGGGTGCAAATTCGCAATGGGTCTTGCATAAGGATTGTCTCCGGCATCGTTTAGAAGCCAGCAGTGTCCGTATGCCAATCTGAGATCACTTTCTTCATCGTAACCAAAATGGCCAGCCGACCAGCTTTCGATTAACACTTTAGAAGGATCATCGATCCCCCGTCTGGCAAGGGCTTCGAGAAACGGCGGATAGTTTCTGGCCATGTTGCAGGCAAAATCAAACTCATCACCAACGATTCGCGCCTGCATGCCAATCTGATGCTGCCAGTCAATCAATTCGGCGGTTTCCAGATTAACCACCCCTGTGAAAGTACGGTTGCTGCTTGGTTCGAAACAGCAAACATAGGCACCACGAAACGAGACCGTTCTACCTTGTGACTCATCAGGCGCAATCGTCTCGAACCATGCTTCCTGATTTAACCCGCCCTCTAAACGCACTACCTCAGCGGCGAGAGAGATTTCTTTTTCATTTAGTGGCTGCACGATTTAAGTCATCAATTAATTTTTCTAATTCGTCGACAATCGACGCATTGCTTCGAGATCGACCACCTCTCCAAAAGAGTCTTGATCCATATCAATAAACTGATCCAAATTATGCACCGATTCCGTTTTGATTGCCGGCCAATTTGGAATGGGCTGCAACCAGTCTCCATTCTTACTCTGCATATGTCTGCGATCCGAGCTAAACTCACTCAAGAAAATATGCGTAGCAATAACGCGAAAGCGCGGCTGAAATTCCTGGGGTATGGATGGATCAAATGTTTGGGATAGATACGAGGTCAGAGACGCCCCCCAATTCAACGTTGTATCAAAGTCATATACTGTCCACTGACCGTTTTCTAGACACAAAAGAATAACGTGGTAGTCCCAGATTATCGGCGATCCAGGCGCTGCTGCACGCTGATGCCAAAGCGCACACTGTCGATTGATATTGCTGATAAAAACCACCTTGCATTGCACTTCTTTTACGGCGGCCGCCAGCTGCCAAATATTTTCTTCGCAGTAGTACGGGGTATAAAGGTAACGGGATTTTGATTTCAGCAATGGTGGATTCATGCCCTAAAATAAAGCCGATCTTATCAAGTCCCCGGCATCCCAAATATCACACAATTTATCCAAATAAGATGATCTTTATCGCTGCCCAAATGCGCAGTCTCGAAGTAAACTCTATGCTTTGTAAAAACAGATTCATGCGTAATTGAAACAATGAACAAAGTCCTGACGCCCGAGCAAGTTGAGTATTATCATGAATATGGATTTGTTTCACCTATAGACGTAATGTCGGCCAGTGAAGCAAATCAGTATCGCCTTAAGCTGGAAGAAATCGAACGCAGCTTTCCTGAAGAAGTACACGCCAAGAACCGAAATAATGCGCATTTATCTCTTTCATTTCTCGATGAAATCGTGCACAACCCGGTTATTTTAGGCGCCGTTGAAGATCTTATCGGGCCGGATATTTCTCTCTGGGGAACCGTTCTTTTCATAAAGGAAGCAGCGTCTGCGGGATATGTTAGCTGGCACCAGGATGCCACCTATATGGGAATGAATAATAATAATTTCGTCACGCCATGGCTCGCTCTGACGCCAAGCAATCGAAGCAACGGCTGTATGTCGATGCTTCCCGGCTCGCACAAGAAAAAAATCGTCCCGCACGAAGATACCTACGATGATGACAATATCCTCACCAGAGGCCAGGTCGTCAAAGACATTGATGCGTCAAATGCAGTAGATCTAATTTTAGAACCCGGGCAGATGTCATTGCACCATGGAGAAATCGTGCATGGCTCACAACCCAACAACAGCGATAAACGGCGAATCGGATTTGCGATGCAGAGCTATATGTCGCCTGATATAGAGCAAATAGTTGCCAAAAATTATTGGATGCCAATTCAGGGAGACAACAAGCGAGTTGACAGCATTGACCTTGGAAGACCCAAATTCGATATGGATCCACAGGGTGTTTCCACACGTCGCATGGTCAACAAAAATTTTGCTGATATTCTTTATCATGGCGCGGATCAGCGCCGTGAATACTAGGTATCCTATGGACGACTATCTCAAAGATCCAATCGCTATCGAAGAGAAATCATTTGCCATGATCAAAGCGGCGAGTGAGCTTGGTCATCTTGATGATGAACAACAGCAAATTGCGATGCGATTAATCCACACCTGCGGGAACCCGGATATCGTTCAACAATTGAGAATCAGCGATAGCGCCATTGCGAAGGGAATAAACGCTTTAAACAATAAGGCATCGGTTCTGTGTGATGTAGAGATGGTACGCAATGGATTAACCAAACGCTTTCTGGAAGTAGAACCTCTGTGTTTTTTAAACCACGCGGGCGTAGCTGAAACCGCCAAGCAACGACATGAATCGCGTTCAATGTGCGCGTTGAGTCACTGGAAAGATAACCTTGACGGCGCGATCGCAATAATTGGTAACGCGCCCACAGCGTTATACCGATTAATGGAAATGATTGAACAAGGTACAACCAAGCCTTCATTGATTATCGGAATCCCTGTAGGGTTTGTTGGAGCCGCAGAATCCAAAGATTATTTATGGAACAACCACAAGTCGCTTGGTATTGAATGCATCACCATTCTTGGCAGAAGCGGCGGCAGCGCCCTTGCGGCAGGCGCATTCAATACACTGATTAGGCTCAAACGCGGGCTACGCTTTTGAGCGCGACAATCGATGTAATCGGTATTGGCGTGGGTGAGCTGGGAGAGCGCGCCAAACATCAATTGGCTAAGGCAACGTTGGTAATCGGCAGTGAACGCCAGCGCAAACTATCACAACAGTATTTTCCTCAAGCACAACAGATAGACCTACCAATCCCGTTAAGTGACCTATCCGAGTTGTTGCAACATCATGCAACAAAGACCGTTGCAATACTGGCGTCAGGAGATGGTCTGTTTTTTGGCATCGGCAACTTTTTACTTCGGATATTGGATCATCAACGCCTGAAATTTTATCCCAATATCTCCAGCATTCAGTCCTGTATGGGATTAATTGGTGAGCCTTGGCAAGACGCTGTGATTCTTAGCTTACACGGTAGATCTGGCAACTCAATACGCAGGTATCTTGCGCCTGACACACTGTTCGGTATCTTTACCGATAAAGACAACCACCCTGGCAGCATTGCCCAGGAGTTAGTGTCTCAAGGTTTAGGAGACGCCACCGTTTGGGTTGGCGAAGCATTGGGTACTAATTCGCAAAAGGTATCTGCTTTTGATGCCACGACACTTGCCGCAAGCATCCAAACATTTCATCCACTCAATGTTGTTGTCGTTAAAACAACGGCAACAACTTCTTCGCTGCCAACTTTTCCCGGTATTCCAGATCATCAGTTCTCGACTGCAGGAGAACCAGGATTTGGCATGATTAGTAAACGCGAAGTTCGCCTGACGATACTATCGTTTATGCAGCCTGCGCCAGGGCAAATAGCGTGGGATATTGGCGCCGGCTGCGGCAGTGTTTGCGTGGAGTGGGCGCGGTGGAATCCGCGAGGAAAAATCTATGGCGTAGAAACCGACGCCGAAAGAATTACGCATATTCACAATAACGCTGCAAAATTTGGGGTCGAGCACAATTGCATTGTTGTTCAGGGTACTGCTCCATCTGATTGCGAGGATTTACCCGACCCAGACTGTGTGTTTATTGGCGGCAGCAATGGCAATCTCGAAAAGCTTTTGGAATATTGCTATGGACGCCTGCGTCCCAACGGCGCGCTCGTCGCCTCTGCAGTCACTGATAAGAGTCAAACCACGTTGGCGCAGTTTTCTCATCAGCAACGTCTGTTAAAACAGCATATCGAATGGAGCGAAGTCTCAGTTAGAAAGAATCTTCCTGACAGCGAAGACGTCAGAACCCTGTCTCCCGTGCAGATTATTCGCTGTGTTAAATCATGACTAAAATTGCAGCTGGCACTCTTTACGGTATCGGTGTCGGTCCAGGGGACCCCGAATTACTTACCCTCAAAGCGCATCGATTGATTCAGCAATCTCCGTATATCGCTTATCTCTGCAGTCGTGAAGATCGCTCCATGGCACGAGAGATTGTCGAGCACAGTATCGAATCAAACAAGGGGGCAAAGCAGCAGGAAATTGCGATTGCGATGCCAATGCAAAAAGACCGCACACGAGCCAATCAAATCTACGATCAAACCGCGGCCAGGATTAGTGAAATACTTAACCAAGGTGACGACGTCGCATTTTTATGCGAAGGCGATCCATTTTTCTTTGGCTCTTTTGCCTACCTGTACGAACGTTTACAAAGTAAACACCATGTTCAGGTCATTCCAGGGATTAGTTCTATCCAGGCCAGCTCGGCAGCAATCGGCAGGCCTCTCACCATGCTTACCGAAAAAATGGCAGTTTTGACAGGTCGTCATTCCAACCCGCATATTTTGCAAACTCTGCACACTTTCGAAAGCGTGGTGATCATGAAGCCCGGCAGTCAACGTGCTAGATTGCTTGGCTTGATAGAACAAGCGGGACGCACTCAGGATGGGGTGTATATTGAATACACCGGTCACGCCGAAGAGAAAATCATTCGTGACTTATCTCAAATCGATGATGACGTTGGCCCGTATTTTTCCATGATTTTACTGCAGCGCATGCGAGACACCCGAAAGGCAAATTAACAATAAGCTGGCGAATTGAAAACACAGACCACCACTACTTCGATCTTTAGTTTAACCGATCAGGGTAAAGTCATCGGAGACCGTCTAGCCAATGCGCTTGAGGGGTCGATACATCTGCATCGTCCCGAGGAGTTTTCGCTGGCTGCCAGAGCAGCATTTGAACAGAATCACCGCTGTGTATTTGTTTGCTCCACAGGTATCATTATTCGGGTATTGGCACCCGTACTCAAAGACAAACATACCGACCCACCAGTGCTGGCTTTGGATGAACAGGGAAAATTTGTGATCCCGCTGCTGTCGGGTCATGAAGGGGGAGCCAGTGCATTTGGTTACCGAATAGCGAAACTGCTTGATGGAACGCTGGTGAACACTACCGCCACCGATTATTCCCAACCTGTATATTGCTTAGGCGTTGGTTCAGACAAAGGCTGCCCGACAGAGCTTATCAAGGATCTCTTTGAGTCCTCGATTTCGGCACTTGCCGAGCCGGTAAATATCAGCGCTGTGGCAAGTATAGATGTAAAACAAAATGAAACAGGCATCCTGCAGTTTGCCGACACCCTGTCGTTGTCACTTCAGTGTTACTCTGCCGAACAGCTTAGGTCTGTAGAAGATCAGCTATCTGTGCGCTCCGAGATCGTGTTCAACGAGGTTGGTTGCTATGGCGTAGCGGAAGCGGCCGCGCTTCTCGCAGCAACTGAAATAACTGGCAAAGCCGCAGAGCTTGTGATCACCAAACAAAAGAATGACCGTTCGACAATTTCTGTCGCTCGCAGTTATAGGTAATTATCGCGCCCTGCTGTAGCATCCCGCTCTTGTTTAATCTTCTGCAAACCCAATTCCATGAACCAATTATTTTTGGTTAGTAGCGGCCCCGGCGATCTTGATCTGATTCCTCCTCTCGCCTTAAAAGCAATTTCAGCTGCCACAGATATTGTCGCCTATGGTCTTTATATTGACCTATTGGGTAGTCTGGTTGAAGGAAAAACACAGCATAGCCGAGAACTCGGCCAGGAGATTGACCGCGCCCGACTCGCTCTGGATCTCGCGGCCAGCGGCAAAACAACTGCATTGATTTCCAGTGGAGATATCGGCATCTACGCCATGGCCAGTGTGGTTTTTGAGCTGATCGATCGGCAAGTTCAAGGAGACGAATCGCACCCGGAATGGCTGGATGTAGAGATTGAGGTTGTCCCGGGAATCAGTGCAATGCAAGCTGCTTCAAGTAGCGTCGGTGCGCTGCTGGGACATGATTTTTGCACCATATCTCTGTCGGACTTACTAACTCCATGGGAAACCATCACCAAACGCGTTCATAGCGCCGGTCAAGGCGACTTCGTTGTATCATTCTACAATCCGGTTTCTGTGAAAAGAAACTGGCAGCTAGATCATGCGCGGGATATCCTTCTGCAATACCGGCCGGGCAGTTCTCCAGTAGTTCTCGGCCGTAATTTGACGCGTCTTGATGAGACTGTTCGGGTGCTAACGCTGGATACGTTGTCGGCAGAAGATGTCGATATGTTCACTTTGGTTTGTATAGGAAATAGCGAATCGAGGGTGATACATAGAGATCGCAATATCCGTGTTTACACGCCTCGCGGTTATTCAAAGAAACTCTAAAAGGCAGGATATTTATTATGACGGTTTACTTTATCGGCGCTGGTCCGGGCGATCCTGATCTGATCACGGTCAAGGGACAAAGGCTGATTGCACAATGTAATGTGCTGCTTTATGCCGGATCACTGGTTCCTTTGGAAATTTTGCAGGGTGCTCCCAAAGACGCATTGATTGAAGACACTGCATCCTTAAATCTCGACGAAATCATGGAACGCATCGCTGATGCCCATCTGCGCGGCGATGATATCGCGCGCGTACATTCAGGGGACCCGTCCATATACGGCGCCATCGGCGAACAAATGCGGCGGCTGGATGAACGAGAGATACCCTACGAGATTATTCCCGGGGTCACTGCTGCCAGCGCTTCAGCGGCAATGCTGAAAAAAGAATTTACGTTATCTGGTGTCAGTCAATCCGTGATTTACACCCGCTTCAGCGCCAAGACCCCAATGCCCGAACGTGAAAATCTGGGGGCGTTAGCGCAGCACGGCGCCACCCTGGCGATTCATCTTGGGGTTAGCCATATTCACAGGATTGTCGATCAGCTTATCCCCCATTATGGAGAAAACTGTCCAGTGGCGGTTTGCTATCGAACCGGTTGGCCAGACCAGGATTATGTGACCGGCACACTGCATGATATTGTTCCAAAAGTGCGTGCCAAAAAATTCACACGCACGACATTAATTCTTGTCGGACATGTCCTCGATCCAGAGAACTTTGATGATTCGTTTTTATACGATGAATCCAAAGCCCATATCTATCGACCGAAGGTTAAACCCGACACACCGCGACAGGTAAAACGATGAATCTTGAAAAAATTCCGGCAACCATAGTAACCGGATTTCTCGGCAGTGGAAAAACCACTCTGCTCTCCAATATTATTCGCCAGGCAAAAGGAAAGCGCATTGCGGTTATTGTTAATGAATTTGGCGAGTTGGATATCGACGCAGATCTGCTGCGTAGCTGTCCGATTGATTGCGAAGATGAAAATCAGGGCACAACATCCACCGGCTCCGCAGTACCAGAAGACGGCATATATGAACTCGCTAATGGCTGCATCTGCTGTACTGTCGAAGAAGAATTTCTCCCTGTGATGCAACAGCTGGTGGAGAGGCGGGAAGATATCGACCACATCCTGATCGAAACTTCCGGGCTCGCTCTTCCGAAGCCTTTAGTACAAGCCTTTAACTGGCCGGAAGTTAAGCAGCACTGCACCGTGGATTCTGTCATCACCGTGGTAGACGGCCCCGCGGTTGCCGACGGCCGGATTGCGCATGACCCCGATAAAGTAGAAGCTCAACGGGCGGCAGATGACAGCCTTGACCATGACCCATCGCTTCAAGAGTTACTGGAAGACCAGCTAACTTCTGCGGATATGATTATTATTAGCAAAGCAGATCTGATTCAGGACAAGCAAATTGCGCCAATTCAGGACGCGATTCGTCAACACGTGAAACCCGAAGTAAAACTTCTCGAAGTCAGCAACGGCGAGGTTGCCAGCGAGTTAATCATGGGTCTGTCATTTGCCTCAGAAGATCGGATCGAGCAGGTGCACACCCACCATGATCACCATCATGATCATGATGAAGAACACCAACACGCCCATGACGATTTTAATTCTGTATCTATCTCTTTGGGAGAAGTCGATCCGGATAAAATATTAAGCGCGGTGAATAGTCTGGTAAACCAACATACGATTTATCGTGTTAAAGGATTTCTGGCTATTCCAGATAAGCCTATGCGGCAGGTTTTTCAGGGTGTTGGCGACCGTGTCGACCAGTATTTTGACCGCATGTGGCAGGCCGATGAAAATCGCTACAGCAAGCTCGTCTTCATCGGCAAGGATCTAGAAGAAGCTGTGCTGCGGCGCGCAGTCGAGCCAGCGGTTTATTAGCGCGGAAATTTTTCAGCGCCGGAATGCAATCCCATGCATCTGCTTGCCGCAAGACCTGGAGGATTTGTTGACGATGAAGGCATTGTTGACCTGCAACAAACGCCTGCTGATATCGTTATTCTATCAGCGCAGGACACCTCTTTAGGACTACTGGCAACGGTAGCGGAAACGCTGCCTGCAGACTATCCGTCAATTCGTCTTGCCAACACAATCCATCTTTCCAAAGCGGCAGCCTTTGATCTTTACGCCAGCCAGGTTTTAGAAACCGCGAAAGTGGTAATCGTCTCTATGCTAGGGGGACGCGGTTACTGGACCTATGGGATAGAAAGACTTTTCGAGCTGGCAACCATTCATGGTTTTTCTCTGGTCATCGTGCCAGGGGACGATCAACCAGATGAAGATCTGTTTGAAACATCGAATTGTGATTCGGAAGTGGTTGATCTGATTTGGCGATATTTACGTTATGGCGGCGTTGAAAACACCCGACATCTTTACGCCTTCATTGAAGACACATTTTTCGATAAACAGCTTGGCAATTGGGCACCACCCAAAGCACTACCCTCATGTGTCTTGTATCAGGCTGGAGGCAAGGAGATCACTTTAAGCGAGTGGCAGTCCCGCAAATCCTCCGACAAACCCACGGCGGCCCTTCTGTTCTATCGCTCGCATCTACAAAGTGGTAATACCAAGGCATTCGACGACTTTATACAGTTACTCCAACGTAAGTTTAATGTTATTGCGATTTCCACACTATCGCTAAAAGATCGCAGCTGTCTCGAGACGGTTAATCTGCTCTTGGACTCGTCTGACTGCCAAATTGTCATCAACACCACCAGCTTTTCTCAACATGTCGAAGGAAACGCCGCGTTATCTTCGTCACCGCAGCTGCAACAGCCCACTTTGTTTGAACGAAACATTCCGGTAATTCAAGCGATTGTTGCCGCGAGCAGTGAACAGGATTGGCTCGATAACGCCCAAGGTTTAAGGGCTAGGGATATTGCCATGAACGTAGCGCTGCCTGAATTTGACGGGCGCATTATTAGTCGAGCAATCTCGTTCAAAGAATTAGCCTACCGAAGCGAGCGAACCCAGATGGATATTGTGCGCTATCAGTTACATAGGGAGCGTGCAGAGTTTGTCAGCGAGCTGGCATGTAAATGGTCGCGGCTGGCGATAAAATCCAATGAGGAGAAAAAGATCGGATTGATCCTTGCAAACTACCCGACCAAAGACGGCAGAATCGGAAATGGCGTCGGTCTGGATACGCCAGCCTCCACCGTAAATATTCTGCGCGCATTGGAAGACGCCGGTTATCAAACAACATTACTGCCGGAGAACGGGGACACGCTGATTTCAAAATTACTCGAGGGCGCAACTAATGACCTCGATAAGATATCTACTAAACCCGCAGAACAAAGTCTTGACCTGCAAACCTACAACAAATATTTCACCGAACTACCGGTCTCTGTACAACAGGCGGTATTGGATCGCTGGGGAGAACCGCATCAAGACCCAAAATTTCGCCAGGGTCGGCTAATTATCTCTGGCATCCGTTTTGCCCATCTCTTTGTCGGTATCCAACCAGCCCGAGGATTCAATGTCGATGTCGCGGCTAACTATCATGACCCAGATCTGGTGCCGCCCCATGGCTATCTCGCCTTCTACTTTTGGCTGCGTCACATTTTTAAAATAGATGCCATCGTCCACATTGGTAAACACGGAAACCTGGAATGGCTGCCAGGAAAAAGTGTTGGATTGGCAAATACCTGCTGGCCGGACATTGCATTAGGCGCTCTTCCGCACCTATACCCTTTTATTGTGAATGACCCTGGAGAAGGTGCACAGGCCAAACGCCGCACCCAGGCTGTGATCATTGACCACCTGATGCCGCCGATGGCGAGAGCCGAGAGCTATGGCCCTATGGCTGAGCTTGAAAGGTTGGTAGACGAACTGTATCTCGCCGCAGGTCTCGATCCGGCGAGAGAAAATTTATTGAAGAAGCAAATTGTAACGCTACTGATTGACTCAAACCTCGATCAGGAGATCGGTGTGCAAACAGACGCAGATCAGGACGCACTTTTGGGAGAGATCGACACTTATTTATGCGACCTTAAAGAAGCACAGATCCGCCATGGATTGCACCAGCTTGGCGATATAGGCGCTGAAGACAAACTAGCCGAAACTTTGGTAGCGCTCACTCGGCTGCCGCGAGGAGAACAGGTCAACGATCTCGGACTGCTCCACGCCATCTGTCATGACCTCAAGTTATCTAACGGCAAAGAATTGTTTAACCCGCTGGACTTTGAACCGTCCGCGAGCTGGACCGGCGATAAACCCGAGTTACTGAATTCTGCAACAGACCTTCCCTGGAGAAATGAAGCCCAGGCAAGGGAAAAACTGGAAGCATTTGCACTATCGCTGATGCAAAACTTACTTGACCATGGCACTGTTGACACTGAACTTTCGTCTACCGCGGCATTACTCCAGCACATTCAACAAACCGTTCTGCAGGCATTGCATCGATCCGGAGAACTGGAAATCAACAATCTGGTTGCCGCATTACACTGTCAGTTTGTCGCTGCAGGGCCGAGCGGAGCGCCAACCCGCGGCAGACTAGACGTGCTGCCAACGGGCAGAAACTTCTATTCGCTTGATACCCGTTCCATTCCGACTAAAACAGCATGGACCCTGGGGCAACAATCGGCCGACCGATTGATTCAACGTCATCTGCAGGACCATGGCGATTACCCCGACCAGCTTGGGCTTTCAGTTTGGGGCACGTCAACAATGCGAACCGGAGGCGATGATATTGCGCAAGGTCTCGCATTGATGGGCGTTAGACCGGTTTGGGCTGAAGGGTCCAACCGAGTTGTAGATATTGAGGTGATTCCAGGTTTTCAATTAGGCCGACCGCGGGTTGATGTCACCTTGCGTATATCGGGGTTTTTTCGTGACGCTTTTCCAAACGTTGCCAGGTTGTTCGATCTGGCTGCACAAACGCTCGCAGACCTGGAAGAGCCGGGAGACAGTAATCGCATCCGCAAACATATCGAGGCTGATATTGCCGAAAAGATTCAACAAGGGCTAGAACCCGTTGAAGCAAAAACCCAAGCAAGATTTCGTGTATTCGGCTCTAAACCAGGGAGCTACGGCGCGGGACTTCAAGGATTGATCGACGAAAGAGTGTGGAACAATAGAGCCGACCTGGCAAAGGCATATGTGAATTGGGGAGGCTACAGCTATAGTCAAAATAGTTTTGGCCAGCCGGCATTTCAGGCATTCGAGCAACGGCTCGGCCAAATCAAAGCGGTCGTTCAGAATCAAGATAACCGCGAGCACGACCTCCTGGATTCTGATGACTACTATCAATTTCAAGGCGGAATGGCGAATGCGGCTGAGGTTTTGAGCGGTCAGCAACCGGCAATCTACCATGGAGATCACTCCAATCCAGCCAAGCCAGTGGTGCGTACGCTAAAGGAGGAGCTTAACCGGGTGATGCGTTCTCGCGTACTCAATCCAAAATGGATTCAAGCAATGCAGCAACACGGTTATAAAGGTGCGTTTGAAATGGCGGCAACGGTTGATTATTTGTTTGCATACGATGCCACCACTGACCTAATCGACGACTACCAGTATGAAGCGGTCACCGACGCATTGCTGGACGACAAGGTGAATCGCGAATTTCTGGAAAAAGCGAACCCCCACGCCATGAAGGAAATGATCGAGCGTTTATTGGAAGCACAACAGAGAGGGCTTTGGTCGGAGCCGGGAAGTTACCAAGAGACGCTCTCGGAAGATCTTGTCAAAATAGAAAGTAAGCTAGAGACCATGTCTTAAAGTAAAAGGTCACTAATTCAGATTGCTTACGCGCCCGGGTAATACATAAAAAAGGCCTTGTCTCTCAATGAGACAAGGCCTTTCGAAAAACTTACCCGGCGTTTTTGTCAAACAAAAGCCTTTGTATAAACAATAACCGTTATCTCTTACAGAGACATCTGATTGGGTACGCCAGCTAAAACTGGTGACATAACGATGAAGCCCAAATCTTTATCCGTCTCTTCATCATCGTCAGAGTCGTTGATCTTAGCGAACAAATCATGAGCGGCTTTAAAAAACTGCAGTTTGTTCTGAGGAATACCGACAACAGCTGATCGAATAGAAGTTAACATTTCGTCGTTAGCATACTTCGCATCCATACTATCGAGGAACCTTAAAGTGCTCCCGACGTGCGCGTCGAATTGAAACTCCTCTGGAAACTCAATACTATGAACTGTTTTGTTTACTAGAACTGCTAATCTTTGTAACTCTTTGCTGTTGATCGTCATTTTAATTTCTCACTTTTAAAAATTGTTTGGGGTTTCAAAGCAAGCTTTTACTGCGTCTTAGGCTTTGCTTTCATGATGGTTAACAGTATCTCACCCGAGCACTGAACCAATTCTGAAACAAAACTGAATCATTGATGAATTCAAAAAATCTTTGATTTATCCGGTTGTTAGCGCAGAGAAATACGCCTTTTGTTGACAACATAGAGAATGACCCCATTGTTCTAAAGTGAAAATAATCTTGTATTCGCTAAATTTACGGCCAAAGACATGAATAGCCCACGCAGTAATTCTCTCAACCACGCAAGCCTGATCGTTTATTTTGACGGCGACTGCCCGCTCTGCCGCCGAGAGATTGCTTTTTTCCGGAAACGAGAAGCGCCCGGCCGGATACACTGGATCAATATTTGTGACTCCTCTGAGGACGGCTTAGGAGCCAATCTGAGTCGTTGCGATGCCATGAAGCGATTCACTGTGCGCAAATCAGACGGCTCACTTTTGTCTGGCGCCCCGGCCTTTGTTGAAATGTGGAAACTGACACCAGGATTTAGCTGGCTCGGTCACCTGGGGCAATATAAGTCGATTGGAATAATATTAGAGATGCTTTATCGTGGTTTTCTTAAAATCAGACCGCAGTTACAGCGCCTTTTTAAAAAGGCCTAGTGCTCTTTGCCCTGTCGTGGTCAGATAACAGCTGTTGATCTCAACAGCGCAATCAAAATTATCATTGGCAACCAGAGTAAGAGACTCTTACCAACCAGTATAATCGTCCGCTCGATATCTGCTGCAACTGCTGGTGCCCCTGCGCCCAACCAAGGCTTTTCCTTTAACACGCCATCGTAAAATGTCGGACCGCCAATTTTAGTTTCTAAGGCGCCAGCGCCAGCCGCCATCACCACGCCAGCATTGGGACTTGGATGGGAACCTACCTGAGATATCCAGCAGCGAAACGCAGATTGGGACGCACCCACAATGGCGTAGCCAAATGCGGTCAAACGCGCGGAAAGAAACCCGAGCACGTCATCCATTCGAGCAGAAAATTTACCGAACCGTTCGTATCGTTCTGTACGATATCCCCACATCGCGTCCAGTGTGTTTATCAGGCGATGCAATAGCGCTCCAGCTGGACCCAGCAAGGCATACCAAAAAAGCGAGGCGAACAAAGAATCATGTCCATTTTCCAATACTGATTCCACCGTTGAAGCCGCCACCTGTTTATCGCTAAGATTTTTGGTATCACGGCTCACGATTTTAGCGAGTTGCGCACGCGCAGCATCCAGATTTCCTTTCACCAGAGGCGTTGAGATCGCACGCGCATGCTGTTGCAAACTTTGCCACCCAATAACAAACCAAAGCACCAGGCAGTCAAATAAAATAGAGAGACTCATCACTGAGGACACATGACAGTCAATAACGATGACCAAGACAACAGGAGGCATCACCAACATCATTGTCGCCACAAAGCCAGATAACACGGTTGCGTTGTGATCGGAGTTGAACCAGCGCTCAGTTCGGGAAGCTGCATTGCCAAACCAGATCAACGGATGGATTCTGGGTTCTCCAAAAAGCCGGTCTATCAGTAGAGCGAGTAAAGCAACCAATACCGGTTTCAAGATCACGAGCAAGGCTATCATTTAGTCTCTTGAGTAACCTGTACACCGGAGACCAACAACAGCTTTTCGACGTCCAAAGACTGTCCCAACATAGCGGCAACACGGTCGATCTGCTGATCGCAAAAACCATCGTAGTCGAACAAGGGAGAGTCAGACAAACCTGCCCAAGACAGTAATTCCTGACATGCCTCCGGTTGGTCAAACAATCCGTGTAAATAGCTACACAATATTTGGTTATCGGCAGATACTGCCCCATCAAACCGGCCATCTTCCAAGACAACTGCAGGTCGGTTTAAATCTTCGCCTGCCGTTTCTCCCATATGTATTTCGTATCCCTTAACCGGCGTTTGTTTACCAAATAATTGGCCGGTCACATTCTCTAATTGCTTGTGCGGAGATAAGGTTGTGGAAAAGGACATTAGGCCTAGTCCGGGTGAAGATCCTGCAGGCCCTTCAATACCATCAGGATCGTGGATTGATTCACCAATCATCTGAAAGCCACCACATATGCCGACAAGTTTCCCACCATAACGCAAGTGACGTCCGATCGCTTCTGGCCATTTATTTTCCCGCAGCCACGCTAAATCACTGACTGTGCTTTTACTGCCAGGCAAAATCATAAGATCACAGGGAGGTATCGGCTCCCCAGCCTCAACAAATTGGAGACTGACCAACGGGTTTAATCGCAATACATCAAAATCCGTGTGATTGCTGATACGCGGAATCCGTGGCACCACCACTCTTAGTTTATTCTCAAACTTTTCCTCGGATCCGATTGATCTTTTATCAACCGCATCTTCCGCTTCAATATGCAAACCGTGAAGGAACGGCAGAACACCGAGCGTTGGAATATTCGTTTTCTCCGTCAACCATTCGACACCAGGTTCCAGTAGCTTGAGATCACCTCGAAAGCGATTGATCACAAACCCCTTGATTAATGCCTGCTCCTCGGGTGCAAGACAATCGACGGTTCCGGTTAAATGCGCGAACACTCCGCCGCGATCGATATCAGCAACCAAAATGACGGTGCAGTTTATAGCCGTTGCAAAACCCATATTGGCGATATCATTTTCGCGCAGGTTGATCTCGGCAGGACTTCCGGCGCCCTCGATAACTACCACATCTACTTCAGCTGCCAAACGCCGATACGACTCCAGCGCATACTGCATCGCCTCCTTTTTAAAGTCATGGTATTCCACCGCATCTTTATTGCCAATTGAATGCCCGTGAATAATCACCTGCGCCCCCTTGTCACTATTTGGTTTGAGTAAAATCGGATTCATATCGGTATGTGGCGGGATGCCACATGCCTGCGCCTGCACTGCCTGGGAACGCCCAATCTCTCCACCATTGACGGTGACAGCACTATTCAAAGCCATGTTCTGCGGCTTGAATGGTGCGACGCGATAACCAAGATTGCGCAACAGTCTGCATAACCCGGCGACAAGAACACTCTTTCCTGCATTGGATGTGGTGCCTTGCACCATAATGGCCGGGGTTTGAATAGGGCTGCTCAAAATTCAAGAACCAGAAGAAAAAAAGTTTTAGCGCAGTATTATCATATAGTCCACGTACTGCGCGAAGTAAGGGCTACGACCATAAATGAACTATCACACCCTATTTTCGTTGCTTATCTCTCTTGTCAACGAAAGGTCTTGAGTGATTGGACGCTTCTTGTTTCAATCAAGCCCATGTCAGACACTATTTCGTCTTTTCCGAATATAGTTGATGCCGGCGATTGCGGCATGATGGTCCTGTTTGGTGACCAGCTGTCTGATGCCATTAACAACGCTGCCCATGCATTTGACCAAGCTCTTCAACAGCAAGGCTGGCGCGGAGTCGAAGAGTTAATCCCGTCCATTCGGGGAGTCCTGGTGCGCTTTGACCCAGTGCGTTTGTCTCGCCACCAGTTGCGGAGCAACATTGAAGACCTGCTGGCGCAGCGCGACTGGCTCACCGCGCCAGCCAATCCGGAACGTAAATTATGGCGCTTGCCAGCCCACTATGGAGAAGAGTCCGGACCCGATATTGAATCCGTGGCAGCAACGATGAACTTGTCTGTTGAGGAGGTGGTACGTCAACACAGTTCAACCAGAACACGGGTGTTAATGCTTGGGTTTACGCCGGGTTGCGCCTATCTCGGCTCCCTTCCCAAAATATGGGATCTACCGCGACTTGATTACGTCAAAGCGGAGGTACCGCCCGGGTCGTTATCGGTGGCGGTTTCCCAAACAGTATTGTTTGCCATCAGCGCGCCCACCGGTTGGCAGACCATAGCGAGAACACCTTTTCTGTCCTTCTCGCGAAACGAAGCGCCCTACTTTCATCTCTCGCCGGGAGATGAGATTGTGTTTGAGCCAATTGATAACAAAGAATTTGAAACATTGTATTGGGAATCCTGTCAGGGAAAACGTATTGTTGCCCCGGAGGACGCGGAGTGAACAGCCAGCTTGAAATCATCTCTGCAGGACCCGCGCTGTCTATTCAAGATTTCGGACGCCCGGGATTTTGTCGTTTCGGATTATCAAAAGGTGGCGCTATGGACCTTTATGCAATTGCAGAAGGCAATGCATTACTTGGGAATGTTGATACCGCTGCGTCGATTGAAATAGCGAGCTTTGGTGGTAAATTTCGCGCTGTAGGGGATGAGTTTATGGTGGCATTAACCGGTGCTCCAATGAGATCCACCGTTGATGGTGAGGCGATGCCATGGCGAACCAGCTTCTCTTTAAAAAACGGCCAGGTGCTCGATATCGGCAGCGTGCTGGATGATAAAGGTACCTATGGATACCTGCATGTTGCCGGCGGCATAGAGGTGGAGCCAGAAATTGGATCCATGGGCACCCATCTGCGCGCCGGAATCGGCGGCATTCAAGGCAAGATCCTTGAAGCCGGCACGCTGTTAAATATTGCGCCTGCTAATACCGATAAAACGGTTGTCCAGAACCTACCTCCACCGAACTACCTTGGCACAAACCGTCTCAGGATTTTATGGGGAGCGCAATCTGAGCGATTTAGCGCCGCTACGAGGGAAAGACTGTTGCATGCATCGTTCAGTATTTCGCATCGACGAGATCGCATGGCGATGCAACTCACTCCGCAAGATTCCGACGAACCCTTCGAGAGTCTGCTATCCGGTCTTTCTGATCCGGTGCAGGATGGCGAAATTCAAATAACCGGTGATGGTGTGCCTGCTATTGTCGCGCGGGAACATCAACCAACCGGTGGATATCCGCGTATTGCGTCGGTTATCTCAGCAGATCTTGCCGCAGCCGCACAGCTGCCCACCGGCCGTGTGTTTAAATTCGAGCTAGTCAGTTACACCGAAGCAGTCGATGCATTGATACAATGGCAGAATAGTATTGATCAGCTGACCGGATTATTGCAGCCGATGATACGTTCACCTAATGACATTGATAACTTGCTCGGATATAACTTAATTGATGGCGTGATCTCTGCCTGTGATGACATTTGAATTGAGCTCAACATTCTACGAACACCATGCAAAAAGTAATTGATCTAAACGCCGACCTTGGCGAGTCCTACGGCGCCTGGAATATGGGTAATGACAGTGCCATGCTTGATATCGTTAGCAGCGCCAATATCGCCTGCGGTTTTCATGCCGGCGGCCCGGAAGAGATGGTAAAAACCATCCAGATGTGCCAAGAAAAATCCGTTGCTTCAGGCGCGCACCCAGGATTTGACGACTTGCGAGGCTTCGGTCGGCGTCGCCTTCCCGTGACCGATCCGAAGGCACTGCAGGCTCAGTTGATTTATCAGGTAGGCGCTTTTATGGGCGTCGCCACCGCCTGTGGGGCCACTGTGTCACACATTAAGATTCACGGCGCGCTTTCCAATATGGCATGTGACGATCAGGCATTGGCTGATCTTTGTGTCGAAGCCTTCCGACAGGTAGCGCCAGACATTCCGGTACTCGCACAAGCTGCAACCCCTTTGGAAACCGCGGCGAGCAATGGTCCAATCATTCGCGAGGTATTTGCCGACCGAGAATACAATGCCGATGGCACTCTGGTATCACGCGGCATCGAGGGCGCGGTGATTCACGATAGCAAACGTGCTGCTGAACGTGTGCTATCGATGATCGAAACGCAATCAATTACCAGCGTAGATGGCCAAACATTTAAGGTAAAACCTGAATCAGTATGCGTCCACGGCGACAACCCAAGCGCTGTGAAAATGGCGGAAGAAATTCGCTTAACCCTGGAAAGCGCCGGAATTTCGGTTACCCATTCAAGCGCGTAATTTTTAAAAGCTGACCTTACGACCTGACGTTGAAGAATCTATCACGCCCTGCAATACCTGCGTCGCATGGGCAATCTGCTGCTGCGAAACCGGGTATGCAACGTCTGACAAAACATCTTTGGCAAAGGCATCAAGGGCCGCAGTAATCGAAGCAGCACCCGGATAAGTAAATCCTGGAAAAACTTTGCGCTCTGTTTGACCGTCCACTGGACTCACGATCAAGGTATCAAGGTCTTCCAGCTCAGCCCAACCTTTGGTTCCATGCAAAGTGATTCGCCATCGCATTGCAGTAGAAGTCAAAGTAGTCAATTGACCTCGACCTCCATTGGCAAATCTAAGCGCCGCAGTTGTATGGTCGTCAAAAGCGCACGCGGCAGCAATTCTCTCGCTGGAAGCAATCAGCTCGGTAATCGGCCCCATAAGATTGATCAGCATATCAACGGCGTGGATTCCGAGGGAAGTCATACCACCCGCTGGGCTTTCTTCAACACTATCTCGCCACTTACCTTGAGAAGCTGACATGTTGGCGTGAAAGCAGCCATCGATATGCACCAGGTCTCCAAACCAATTTGCTTCAAGCATTTCTTGCATTGCCAAGGTATTCGGCGCGAATCGGCGGTTGTGTCCAATCGCAACCTTGCACTTGGCTTTTTGCAAAGCAGCCAGCGCCTCTTTGGCTTGATCGTAATCCAGCGTAAAGGGTTTTTCGCAGTAAACATGCTTCCCCGCTTCAGCAGCGCGCATTAGTTGGTCAAAATGCTGACTATGTGGAGTGGCGACAATCAGTCCGTCGATATCGTCCTCCTCCAGCACATCGTTAAGATGCTCCGTTAACTTCAACCGATTGGTCTCGCAATAATCTTTGACTTTTGATGGGGTCCTGGTCACTACCGAGGTCACCTCAAGATGCTCACAAAAACCACTCGCTTCGTGGAGCAGCTGGCCCCATCGCCCCATTCCTACTAACGCGCACCGTATTTTCATTTTTTTTCGTATCTCAATCGTTTTTGAGGCTGATTTACACAAAAACCTGGCCGTCTGACCTCAAAGTGAATTTCTCATTACAAATTTGTAAGATTTTGGCCGGATGTCGAATAGAGAACTATTTTTGGCGCGTACAAAGAATATCAACCACACTCCTCACCAGAATCAGCGCCCCACTCGATTTGAGTTCAGTATAATGTAGTTATCTTCCGTAGCGAAGAACAAGAGGTGAACCGATCGTTCTAGATCGAGTTTGTCGAATTATTATTACTACTGAAAAAGAGAAACTTATGAAGAAATCAACCTTCAAGAGAGCATCATTCGGCCTGGCTTTATTGCTTGGAACCAATGTCGCATTCGCCGAATGTGGTGACATTCAAATCGCCGAGTGGAACTGGGCATCTGGCGAGCTGATGGCCAATGTAGACAAGCTAATCCTCGAGGAGGGATATGGCTGTAAAGTTGAGATGGTTCCCGGTGCAACCACAACTACTTTTGCTTCAATGAACGAAAAAGGTCAGCCCGATATTGCTGGCGAACTCTGGATCAACGCCGTTCGCGAGCCACTGAATGCTGCATTTGACGCCGGATCTCTGGTTTCCGCAAACGCCGGTCCGATCACCGATTTAGGTGAAGGCTGGTGGATTCCACCATCAACAGCTGAGAAACATCCTGAACTAAAAACCGTTCTAGACGTTCTTGAGCGCCCTGATTTATTTCCGGATGCAGAAGACCCTTCTAAAGGTGCTTTCATAGGCTGTCCTGCTGGCTGGGGTTGCCAACTTTCCAATGCCAATCTTTATCGTGCATTCGATATGGAAGCCAAAGGCTGGAAATTGGTTGATCCGGGTTCTGCTGCGGGCCTCGATGGTTCGATGACTAAAGCGGTTGAGCGTGGTGAAAACTGGTTCGGTTACTACTGGTCTCCAACCGCAATGATTGGTAAGCACAAGATGGTGAAGCTGCCATTTGGCGTACCTTTTGCTGGGGCTGAAAACTGGGACGGCTGTATTGCTAAAGCGGAGCAAGACTGTGCTGATCCTAAGCCTTCCGCCTGGACCCAGTCTGAAGTACACACTGTCGTAACAGATGACTTCAAAAAGAATGGTGGCCCCGAAGTCATGGACTACCTAGGAAAGCGTGTTTTTCCAGGCCAGATCATGAACGATATGCTGGTATACATGGGTGACGAGCAAGCTGGCGGCGAAGACGCAGCGATCGAGTTTCTGTTGCAGCATGGCGATCTCTGGCAGTCTTGGGTGAGTGCAGACGTTGCGAAGAAAGTTCAAGCTTCCTTGAACTAAGAACATAATAATACATGTTTGACTGACGGAAGCCCGCCTGCACCAATGCAGGCGGGCTTTTTCGTGTTTGAAGTCGAACGGAGGTTTTTTATCTGATGGATTTTTTGACCGAATTCCCCGAAATGGGAAGACAGGATCTACGTGATCTTAAGAAAAGTATAGACGCTGGTTTTCGCGAATTCTCCCGAGAGTTTGGCCAAGCATTAGAAACATTCTTTGAGCCTTTGCTCAGATTTCTGGTATGGCTTGAAACTCTGTTACTTGCCACCCCATGGCCAATCATATTAATTGTTGTCGGCACACTTGCGTGGCTCGGCTCACGTAGCCTGAAAATCGTAATCGGCAGCGTTCTTTCTTTTGTTGCGATCGGTTACTTCGGTATGTGGGAAGACACCATGTCGACTCTTGCAATTGTCTCGGTAGCGACTCTGGTTTGTTTTGTTCTGGGCATTCCATTAGGCATTCTAATGGCGCGTTCTGATCGTGCGCAAACAATCGTCACACCTGTTCTTGATATTATGCAAACCATTCCTGCATTTGTTTATCTCATCCCAGTTGTAATGCTGTTAGGCATCGGTAAAGTACCCGGTCTAATTGCAGTCTGCATTTACGCAATTCCTCCAATTGTGCGTTTAACCAATCTTGGAATTCGACTGGTAGAAAAAGAAGCGTTGGAAGCTGCCGACGCTTTTGGCGCCAGCTATAGACAGCGCTTGTTCGGTGTGCAGATACCGCTTGCACTGCCCAATATATTTGCCGGGGTAAACCAAACAATCATGATGTCATTATCGATGGTCGTGATCGCGTCGATGATTGGTGTCGCTGGGTTGGGTGTTCCGGTACTGCGCTCCATCTCGAATCAGTATCTAGCCTTAGGTTTGATGAATGGTTTGGCCATCGTTGCTCTCGCCATTATTTTCGATCGTGTTTCACAAAGCTACGGCGAACGATTGCAGAAGCACCGATCGGGAGGACACCATGACTGAGCCAAAGATTCGTATTCAAAATCTTTACAAAATTTTTGGTGCAAAGCCTCAGTCTGTATTAAAAGAAGTCGAACAAGGCATGTCCAAACAGGAGCTGCTTGAAAAACATAATCATGTGCTTGGCCTTAAAGACATCAATATCGATATCCCTGCACAGGGGGTTTCGGTCATTATGGGCTTGTCGGGTTCTGGAAAATCGACCCTGATTCGACATATCAACCGGCTCATCGAACCCACAGCGGGCAAGATGATCGTTGATAACGAAGATGTGCTGGCGATGAATAAGCAACAGCTGATGGAATTCAGGCGCCACAAAGCGTCCATGGTTTTTCAAAAGTTCGGGTTGCACGTTCACCGCACGGTCTCTGAGAACGCAGCCTACGGTCTTATTATTCAAGGAACACCTGTTAACGAAGCCAAACAGCAAAGTCAGAAATGGGTCGAGCGGGTTGGACTTGCCGGCTTTGAAGACCATTATCCCTCTCAGCTTTCTGGCGGTATGCAGCAGCGTGTAGGTCTGGCTAGGGCTTTGGCAACCGACGCCGAAATCCTGCTAATGGATGAAGCGTTCTCTGCGCTCGATCCACTGATTCGTACCGATATGCAAGACGTTATGCTTGGACTGCAGGAGGAACTTCACAAGACCATCGTATTTATCACCCATGATTTGGACGAAGCCTTAAGAATTGGCGACACTATTGCAATCCTGCGAGACGGCGCGGTAATTCAACAAGGAGATCCACAAGAGATTATTATGAATCCTGCAGATGACTATATTGTCGATTTTATTCAGGATATTAATAGAGGCCGAGTGCTGAAGGTAAAAACCATGATGTCTAGGGGACACTCCGTCACCGGGCCGAATATACCCGCAACTATGTCCTTGGAAGAAGCACTGCCTTTGGTATCCGCGAGCGATTACAAAGTAGGGAACGTCGTCGATGAATCAAATGATGTTTTAGGGAGCATTACGTTAGACCAGGTTATAGCCGGTCTTGTTCGACCGGAAGTAACAACGAATCCGGAATCTCGCTATCGTTAATTTTTTCACTTCTGTCCCATAAAAAAAGCCAGTCTGACAAACAGACTGGCTTTTTAGGTTTTACACTTCTTCCCGTTACGCTATGAAGGATAGTCTTTGAACAAATTACTGACTGATCATGATCGGCATTGTAACGCTCAATACCGAGTTCCTTCGCTTAATGGGCGACATTGTCAATGCAAAAAGTTTCCGCAGCGAAGTAATCTATGACTCTGTTGACCTTGCCAAGGTTTCTAATGTTGGAATTAACAAAAAACCAGACAATAAAATCGTCGCCGGATTTATTAAATCCGTCAGAAACCTAACAGAGCTCACCATATCACTTTCCCGATTCAGTTCAATTCTCCAGTAACACCATCTCGGTTACTGGACTCGACCCCTCCGGATACTGGCATCAGTGCATCAGCAAAGATATCACCAACATTGATATTGCTCGCGCCGAGGCAGATGGTTTGAGTATGGTTAATCAATGCTTAACGCAAAATCCATAAACATCTGTTTTGCTGTTGGAATGTACAAACCTGTCTCCAAGGAAAAAAAAGATTAAACGCGCAAGCGGTTTACCCGTTTTCGACTTGGTTGAAGCATTGGAGTCGATTGTACGATCCAAAGTTTAGATGGCTTCTCATACCAGAGAGAGACCCACTGTTTTTGTTTCCAGATACTCTTCCAGCCCCTCAATACCACCTTCTCTCCCTAATCCGCTATCGTTAAGGCCACCAAATGGCGCAGCAGCAGAGGTGGGATTGATATCATTAATGCCAATAATGCCGAATCGTAGTTTCTCCATTGCCTCGTAGGAACGGGATAAAGATTTAGTATAAACGTAAGCAGCAAGACCATAGTGCGTATCATTGGCCATCGCAAAAATATCATCCTTATCTGAAAATGGAATAACTGCCGCCACCGGGCCAAAGGTTTCTTCGCGATAAATCTCCATCTCAGGCGTGACGTTTGACAGCACTGTAGGTGCGAAGAAGCTACCGTTGGTAAACGCTTCTTCGGTAAGACGATGTCCGCCGCAAACTACCGCCGCCCCTTGAGATATTGCATCTTTTACCTGCGCCTCTACTTTTTCCACCGCGGCTTCGTTAACTAGTGGACCAATACTCACTCCTTGCTCTAATCCGCTACCCGCTTTGAGTTTTTGTGTGCGCTCACTTAAGGTCTCAATAAACGGCTGATAAATTGACTCGTGCACAAACATTCTATTGGGGCTAATACATGCCTGACCTGTATTTAAAAACTTCACTAAGCCGGCACCCTTTGCCGCGTGAACTGGATCTGCATCGGGAAAAACAATAAACGGCGCATGCCCTCCCAGCTCCAATGAAATCCGTTTCATCGTCTGTCCTGCCGCCGACGCCAGATAACGGCCTACCCTGGTGGATCCGGTAAACGTTATTTTGCTCACCCTTGGATCATTAACAAACACTTCGCCAATTGGCGCGGGATCTTGAGCGGTCACTAAATTAATCACTCCTTTGGGGACTCCAGCATCAGACATTGCCTCAAACATCGCGATTGCACATAGCGGCGTCGCTTCGGCAGGTTTCAGTACCACCGTGCAGCCAGCTGCCAGCGCAGGCGCTATTTTCCTCGTAATCATCGAGACCGGATAATTCCACGGCGTAATGGCGGCAACAACACCTACAGCGGCTTTAACCGTCATAAAACGCTGGTCCGCCCGCGCCGAGGGTATGGTGCAACCATAATTTCTTTTTGCTTCTTCAGAAAACCAACCGAGAAAGTCAGCGGCGTAACGCACTTCGTTTAGCGCGGCTTTCAACGGTTTACCCTGCTCACGGCTCATTAAATTTGCCATTTCACCTGCACGCTCCATCACCGTGCCTTGCGCATCTTTTAATATCTCTGCACGGCGATAAGCCGTAGTTTGCGACCAGATGGGAAAGGCTTCGGTAGCTGAAGCAATGGCTTTCTCCGCATCCTGAGCGCCACCATCTACAACCTTTGCAATTCGCTTCCCTGTAGCCGGATCGTATGACCAAAAACTATTTTCATCCGTGGGAATTATCCACTCACCATTAATAAACATATATTGAGACTATCGCTGATTCATATAACTGAAATTGGTCGCGGATTATACGCTTGTCGCAAACTAGTAGTTAGTTTCGCGAATTCAGTCGCATTTGGGTGTTTTGTGCAGCATATTTAGCCGCTAAGCTCTTTGCTTACTGGTATCTAGTGATGTTGAACAATGAACTCGAATATATCCCAGCAGTTTTATGAGAATGGCTTTTTCTCTCCCGTGAAGATTCTCAATCAGGAAGCGGCGTTATCTCATAGAGCTGAACTAGAGGAGGTTGAGGCAAAACTTGGTCCTCAGCACTATCAAAATAAAATCCACACCATCATGCGTTCAGCGTATGAATTGTTGTCTGATCCCATTCTTCTTGATGCGATAGAGGAAATCATCGGCCCTGATATAATGGTCTACAACTCGACCTATATCATTAAAGAACCGAACACCCTGTCCCATGTAAGCTGGCATCAGGATCTGACCTACTGGGGGTTGGATAGTGATCGACAGGTATCAGCATGGATTGCGCTTTCACCAGCCAATGATGTGAGCGGGTGCATGAGAATGATCCCTGGCAGCCATCTTTCTGGTGAAAGAATCCACGTCATCCCGGAAGACGACCCTGACAATGTGCTGTATCAATCCCAAACTGTAGAAAACATTGACGAAACCAAAGCTGTTTCCTGCCCTCTGCTGCCCGGACAAGCATCCTTACATCATGGCTGGACTTTGCACGCCTCTGCACCCAATCAAAGTAACGACCGTAGAATCGGGTTGAATGTTCAATATATTTCTCCAGAGGTAAAACAAACTAAACTGCCTGGGTACAGCGCGCTATTGTTACGAGGGGAAGATCGATATGGACACTATGCAACAGAGCAAGCATCTTCTGAAAAGCTGAACTATCTAGGAATAGAACATCAACGTGAAATGGATAACTTGTATAGCCGTATTGCCGGCACGTCAGGTTAATCTAATTCGCTTCGACGAACTAAAACGGACCAGATACCGCACTGGAAATCTGTACTACCTAAAGCCGACGTGTAATCTTATCCTTCAAACGCCCACTTATCATTCGAGCGGCAATACCCGCCTTATTGAAACGATGAAAAGGAATTCCGCGAGATTGCTCCACCGGCAGCCCGGTAGGTTTTCCTTGTAACGCCATCGATAATTGTTTACCCATCATAGTCGACATAGCGACACCACGACCGTTATAGCCAAGCCCTGCCCATGCGTTTTGATCCAGGCTCAAAAGTAAAGGCCGGTGATGCGTGGTCATCGCCACATAGCCACCCCAGTCGAACTCCCATTCAATATTCTTGAGTTGCGGATAGAGATTCATTGCAGCTTGTCTTAGAAATCCTGTGTCCAGGTTTCCAAGCTGACCTGTCCATGTTCCTCTACCACCAAATACCATTCTGTTGCGCTCATCCAGCCGATAGTAAACAGGCATTCCCGCAGTATCAGAAACCGCGTGCCTGCCGGGTAAGATTTCTTCGGCAAGTTTGTCAGGTAAGGGCTTGGTCGCGGAGATCAAACTGCCAACCGGAACAATGTTTTCTTTCAGTCCTGGCCAGATATCATCGGTATAACCATTGTTCGCTAGCACCAGTTTTTTGCAGTGGATCACACCTCCCGGCGTTTCTACCCGCCATTGATCGACTTCTTTCGAAATGCCGGTTGCCGGTGTATCGCCATATAAGCTTACGCCTTTAGACAAACAAACTCTGGCCAGCCCGCGTGCATAGGAAAGCGGCTGTACACTGCCACCCCGGCGATCCAACATCCCTAAATCATAGCCATCGGTTCCAACCGTGGAACGCATTTGCTCTCGGTTCAGGATCTTAATTGCGGTCTCAGGCACCCGCCATTGCTTTGTCCATTCCTCTATAAAACGCTTCCCAGAACTGCCAACCACTCCAAGGATATAACCAGGTCGAATCGCTCTACAATCAATTTTGTAAAAGTCGACTAGATCAAACAACAGGTCGCAGGCAGCACTCGCTACCTTGATCATGGAAGACTTTTGCGCTTCTGAAAATTTCTTATCAAACGTTTCGGGAAGCACCTTCCAGCATGGATTCACCTGTCCACCGTTACGACCAGAGCACCCCCAACCTGGCTGATGCATATCAATCACAACCGAACCGACACCCGCTTCAGCGAGATGCAATGCGGTACTCAAGCCGGTAAATCCGGCGCCGATAATACAGACTTCCGAAGATATGGATGTCGTCAGTGGTGACACATCATCAAATGGCGTCGCGGAGGCATGCCAGAGACTTTTCGGCCATTCTGTTTTTGGTGAAGCATTCATAGCGTTGAACACTACCAGAAAACAAGCAGAAATAACTTACCTAAAGCTTGACTTTGCGAATACCGGATTCAGATGCCTATAACTTCACCAATAACACTTTAAGTATTGCTGGCAGCGCCCGTATTTCAGCAAGCGTTTGATCTGTCAGGTCGCTATCTAAATTAATCATCGCCAGGGCATGATCGCCTTTTTCAGCTCGTCCAAGCCGCCATTCCGCAATATTTACGCCGTGCTTGCCAAGCAGTGTGCCAACTTCCCCGATAACCCCGGGTACGTCTTTGTTCATCATGATCAACATATTACCTTGGGGCTCTACATCGATACGATAGCTGCTTACCTCGACAATCCTCGGATGTTCTCCTCCCAACAACGTTCCTGAAATCGTTCTTTGGCCACCCTCCCATTCGACCCTGCAGCTCATCAAATTGGCATAGTCTGAACCAGATAATCCAATGGATTGCGAAACCTCGATACCGAGCTCATGGGCCACCTCCGGTGCATTAATATAGTTCACCACCTCAGAAGACACATTTTCAAGCAAGCCCTTTAGCAGCCCGGTTGCAACTGGTTTTGCAAGACTTTCAAGCGCGTCTCCCTTAATCTCCAACTCAATTTTTCGAATAGGAGAATCAGCCATATGAAACTGCAGTGCACCCATTTTGCTGGCCAATGACATAAAGGGCTCGATCTCGGAGAAATTTGGCCCAGCGCTAAATGGCATGTTCACGCTATTTTTAAAGTCCCTTTCGTTTAGCGCATCTACCACTTGGGAGACGATCTGTTGCGCTACGTCGCGTTGCGCTTCTTCAGTACTCGCACCTAAGTGGGGTGTGTGCAACACACCTGGCAACCCAATCAAAGGATGAGAAGCATCCGGTGGCTCACTGCGATATACATCTAACGCTGCACCTTTGACTTTTCCAGAACGTATCGCTTCCGCTAACGCAAACTCGTCAACCAGCTTGCCACGCGAAGGATTGATAATAATCACGCCGTCTTTCATCTTTCCCAAAGAATCTGCGTTTACGATATTCGCGGTTTCTGCGGACATACCGGTGTGTAACGAGACCATATCTGACAGCGAAAGCAACTCTTCCAGATCCAATAACTCGACTCCTATCTCTTGCCCCACTTCCGCTGAGACATATGGGTCATGGGCGACTACACGCATTTCGAATGCCTTAGCTCTCTGCGCAACCAGCCTTGCGATACGACCAAATCCAATCAGACCCAGAGTTTTTTTATAGAGCTGTGTGCCAGTAAAAAGTGATCTCGACCATTCTCCTGCCAATAAACTCGCGTGCGCCGGCGCAGTATGACGACACACAGCGAGTAAGCTGGTGAAGGTATGTTCTGCGGTTGCAACGCTATTTGCCTGCGGTGTGTTCATGACAATCACCCCGGCCTGACTCGCGGCTTTGACATCAACGTTATCCACACCAATTCCAGCCCGGCCAACCACTTTCAAATTTTTACCTGCTTTCAGCACACTCTCTGTCACTTGTGTTCCACTACGAATAATCAAAGCATCATAAGAAGGAATGATCTTAATAAGCTGCTCCTGCGTGAGGTCGAGGTTCACCTCATGTTGGCAACTTTTCTCTTGCTCCAACTGAAGGATGCCTGGTTGGCCAAGTTTGTCTGAGACGAGGATACGATGCATGGGGTACTCCGATGAGGAAATATTGAAATTAAAGAAATGATCCAAAAAAGCTTTTTTCCAAAACTTTTCGATTAAAGGTCGGTGGGTTTTGTCGAACAGATTCGAGACACCGGTTTTGTAGATTAAGGTCGCATTTAAAAAAGCGTCTGCTACCCGAGGCGAGCGGCAGGATGGGCAAAAGTGATTTACCACTGAAAAACAGCGGTGCTTCTGTACAAACGCGCTCACGTTTGACGACGCCTGCATAGCCAACAAAAAGGTCTACTGCATTTCTCGCAAGCAAATCGCTCACGCCATCGCCGAATAAAATACTGGCACCCTTCTTATTCTTAATTAGTTCGTTGATCACTCCTGCTTTGCCATGACTCTCGGCAAGCGCACTGTGTCTATAGGCGAGATAGGATTGATTCTCTGACAGCGATTGTGGCTTCCACCATTGGCCATCAAGCTGATCATATTGGATATCGACAGCGCGAATATTTTTTGCCGGGACACCGAGCGCCACTCCAAATTCCTTGACCGGCTGCAGTAATCCACCGCTTACGATATAAATTTCGCAACCGAGCTCCTGCAAAGCACTGATAACTAAAGCAGCATCATCGACCATATGATCCTGATACGTTTGAGCGAGCTGCCCAATGGCTTTTTTACTCGGACTAATCAGTTCGAGACGTTTGCCATATACCTCATCCAACGGTGTTACCCCCGACATCGCAGCGTCGGTAAGACGAATCACTTTTTCCTGAGTCTGCGAATCCTGCGCCAACACATCGATACCCTCGATAGCACTTAAAGTAGAGTCACAATCGAAAATCACATGCTGATAAAAAGGCCATTCCACAGCAGCTGAAACGGATTCAAAAATTGAAGTCATCACACATGCAGCCGATATGCTGAAGATCGCATCACAACGGCTTCCTTGTCACCAGAGTCATCTAAATTGATACCCACTTGAAAACACCGAATATAGATAAAAGCTCGTTTATGAACAACAATATGTCGTTAATAGCTAATTAATACACGCCTCTCGATTGGTATAGAGAAAATTTATCTATTTTCTTCATTTTAGACGAAGCGGTAAAACCCGCCGAAGACCGCAGCCATAAGATAACTTTTCAGTCGGAGCTCTTCTGCCACCACACCATTCAAAGAATTGACTGATTTAACTCCGGTAGTGCATGAAATTCACCACAAGACTAAACTTCAGGCGATACATGAAAACTTCGACCTTTCAAAAGCCCCTACTTTCAAGACTTACCTGAAGCATCGTTTTCGAACATAGTCTTGGCGAGCGATTACTTGATATGACCACCCTATCTACAGCTGACCTCTGTGACCAGTTCGCAGATCAAATTCAAATTGCACAACCTCTGTTCGGTAACTTTGGCGGGATAGAGGCTTTTCAAGGCAAAATCACAACCCTTCGGGTCGAAAGAGATTTCGGCTTGGTAAAGGAATCACTGTCTAAACCTGGGAATGCTGGGGTGCTAGTAATAGACGGGGGAGGAGTAAAAGACTGCGCTCTACTGGGAGATCGTTTAGCGGAGTTAGCCCTTCAGCAAAACTGGTCTGGCATTGTGATAAACGGGTGCATTCGTGATGCCGCCATTGTCCGGACTCTCGCGATCGGTGTAAGAGCGATTGGCACCTGCCCGAAGAGACCTCAGTTAACAGGGGCTGGGGAAAAGAATATCGCAGTACAATTTTCCGGCATAACATTTGAGCCTGGAGAGTATTTATATGCAGACGCAGACGGAATTGTTGTCTCGAAAGATCAGCTCTGATCTCTCGTCATTTTGCTTAAACCCTACATCTTAGTGCTGTTC
>CALKKV010000065.1 GCA_937992195.1 uncultured Gammaproteobacteria bacterium
GGACACCCCGCGCGAATATTAAATTCTTGGCCTGCCTGCCAAATCGTATCCCACAAGGCCAACCCCTGATCGCGATCTTGAAGATATATTTCAAAGCCACCCTGCCCGCTCCAACCTGAGCGCGCGAGAATTACTTCCGTATTCGCGATGGATGTTTTAATAAACCGAAAAAACTGAATTTCTCTCACCTCGGGACTAACGACTTTTGCCATCAGATCATCGGATCGTGGACCTTGTACCGCAAGTGGGTGCACATCAGGTTCAAACACCCTGACATCAAACTGCCTGCCATAGGCAATTCCTCTCACCCAAAGCAAAACATCTGAGTCCGCGATTGAAATCCAAAACCGATCCTCGGCAAGTTTTAAAACAATGGGATCATTCACAATACCGCCATCTTCATCTACTAACGGCGCATACAAACATTGTCCTACCTGACACTTGCTGATGTCTCGTGGAGTGATCAATTCGATAAGGCGCAAGGCATCTGGTCCAACAACTTCAACCTGCCTTTCAACAGAGACATCCCATAACTGCACATGTTCACACAAATGCGCATAATCAGCCTGGGGTGATTCATAGATCGAGACCAGAGGCATATGGTTATAAATTGTAAATGCTTTGGCCCCGTTACTAATCGTACGGGACTCGAATGGCGTTTCCCGCAGTCGACGGGAAAACACAATTTGATGAGCGGTCATATTAAAAACTATTATAAATTTAAATGCCGGAAAATGAATTCTCCAGCCCCATCTGGATGAGGCAGATAGTATTAGATCAGGAAATTGCGCCCAGCAAAAATTGCGACATTACCTCAAATATTGCGACAAAAATCGGAGATTAATTTCGCCGCATTGAATGTGATACCCTCCATTTCGTACACTCCGATCTGACCAACCGACCAACCTTCATCATGAATGATCATTACGATTCTCTAACTCCCTATGCCGGACTTAACCATGTTGAGTTGACGCCAATTTCTATTCTTGCGCGCGCTAGTCAAGCCTATCCAAACCACCCTGCGGTTATTTATGGAAAACGCCAATATTCCTGGTCAGAATTTGCGAACAGAGCAAAACGACTTGCAAGTGGCTTGCAAAAACTAGGGGTAACGCGGGGCACAACCGTTTCATTTATTGCTGCAAACACACCTGAACTAATGGAAGCGCACTACGGCGTTCCAATGTCTGGAGGCGTTTTGAACGCTATCAATACACGGCTGGACTCAGACACAATCACCTATATTCTGGAGCATAGCGATTGCAAAATCCTCGTTTGCGATACCCATTTCTCAGCTGTAGTTGAAAAAGCCCTTGAGGCGTTAGAAACACCGCCGATAGTCATTGATATTGAAGACGATCAATTACCGCCACCAGAGAACGCTGGCAAGAGCCTTGGAACAATGAATTACGAAGATTTGCTTGCATCGGGGGAAGTGAGCGACGACTGGGGTTACCCTTCGTCTGAATGGGATGCAATCACCCTTAACTATACTTCCGGCACAAGCGGGCGCCCCAAGGGAGTGGTATACCACCACAGGGGTTCATATTTAATGTCGATGGGGACCGTTTCCGCCTGGCAGATTGTTAAACACCCGGTGTATCTATATACCGTCCCGCTGTTTCACTGTAATGGCTGGGGACATATCTGGACCATGGGTTTGATGGGAGGCACCTTTATCTGCAATCGCGTGATTAGCGCAGAGGTCATTTTCAACGCAATTGAAGAGCACGGAGTCACCCATTTTGGCGCGGCACCCATTATCCTTTCAATGCTCGCTAACGCTCCGAACGAAACTCAGTTTCGACCTGAATATACCGTTGAGGTCATGACCGCAGGCGCCCCACCCCCGAGCAAAGTGCTCGAACAGACAGCCGTGCTAGGACTCAATGTTATCCATGTTTATGGGTTAACTGAAACCTATGGTCACGTTATTTTTTGCGACTGGAATCCTGAATGGAATAAGTTACCCATAAAAGAACAAGCGGAGATCAAGTCTCGACAAGGCATCCGTTTTCCCATGACCGAAGCCGCTCGTGTTATCGATGTAGAGACCGGTAAAGAAGTTCCCGCTGACGGAAAAACCATGGGAGAAGTAGTCATTCAGGGGAATATAATCATGAAGGGATATTATAAAAATAAAGCAGCCACTGAAGAAGCGTTTAAAAACGGCTGGTTCCATAGCGGTGACCTCGGGGTAGTGCACAGCGATGGATATATTCAAATAAAAGATCGACTAAAGGACATCATAATTTCCGGAGGAGAAAATATTTCATCGATCGAAGTTGAATCTGTGCTGTATAAATTTCCGAAAGTAGCCGCGGCAGCGGTCGTCGCCAAGCCGGATGAAAAATGGGGAGAAACTCCTTGTGCTTTTGTTGAGTTAAAAGCTGGAGAAACTTCAACACAAGAAGAAATAATTAATTTTTGCAAAGAAAACATGGCGGGGTTCAAGCGACCGAGTCAGGTAGTGTTTATGGAGCTGCCAAAGACATCGACCGGAAAAATACAGAAGTTTGAGCTGAGAAAGCTAGTCGTAGATCAAGCCTAACCACCATTTTTTCTAATAATTTTCTATATTAACAATTTCACCGATAGTAACAATGACAGACATCAAAAAAGTAGTTGTACTGGGCGCTGGCACAATGGGTTTTGGCATAGCGGGCGTATGTGCTAACGCCGGATGTGAAGTGCTCCTTTTGGACCTCGAAAAATCCGCATGCGATGCTGCAAAAGAAAAGCTGGTAGCAGGCAGATCTCCAGTAATTACCGACGCAGGCAACCTGGATCGAATCTCCACCGGCTCATTTGACGATGATTTGGATAAAATCAAAGACTATGACTGGATATGCGAGGTCGTCGTTGAAAATGTGGATATTAAAAGATCTTTACTTTCTAAAGTAGAGGCTGCTCGCGCTGATGGTTCTATCGTCTCTACCAATACTTCTGGCATACCGCTTAGAGACATTTATCGAGATATGCCCGAGCGCCTGCAACAAGATATCGCGGTAACACACTTTTTTAATCCTGTTCACATAATGAAACTGGTTGAACTAGTACCGGGGGAGCACACGCGTCCGGAGGTTATTACCACGCTGGCAGATGTTTTGGGCAATAAATTAAACAAAGGCGTCGTCTACGCCAAGGACACTGTCAATTTTATCGGTAACAGAATCGGTTGTATGTGGATGCTATCTGGTTTACATGTGGCCGAAAAATCAATGAAAGACAACGGCCTCACAATCGAGACCATCGATGCACTCATGGCAGAACCGATTGGATTGCCGGCAACAGGTTTATATGGTCTGGTTGATTTGATTGGACTGGATGTCATGTACAACGTCGGAAAGAACTTGGAAACGAATTTGCCAACAAACGACCCGGGCCGAGCCTACACTTCCTTCACCGACAGTGTGCAAAAAATCTACGACAGAGGTCAGTTAGGTCGTAAAACGGGTGGCGGTTTTTATAAACTTACCAGACATGACGACGGGAGCAAGAGTATGGAGGTATTTGACCTGCCAAACGATCAATGGAAGGCCGCCGTCCCGGTCACTCTGGAAGAGTCAGATTCGACATTAGAGAAGCTTTTTGGGAGAGATGATGCAAATGCACAGTTTGTGACCGACATCATGGTTCAGACGTTAAGCTATAGCGCCGATCTCGTTCCTGAAATTGCGGACGATATTGTAAATATCGATAGAGCAATGCGCTGGGGCTTTGGCTGGAAAAAAGGTCCGTTTGAACTCATTGATCTGATTGGAGCAGACAAAGTAATTGACGTCATTCAAAGCAAAGGCCAATCGGTTCCAAAGATGCTAGCCCTGCTTCAAGAAAATAAAGTAACAAGCTTCTATCGAAATGACGGTGCCGAATACTTCGGCATTGACGGCCAATGGCATCAAACCTCGTGAGTTTGAAGATTAATTTCAGATAAAAGTCGACTGTAAAAGACTCTCTCAGGGCTGGCTTCAACGCCAGCCCTACAATTCCTTATCCTTTATCTCAGCTCTTAGAACCTCAATTGCCCGTTTTTTTTGCCTGTCCCCTTCTCGTAAAATCTGGTCAACTCGCTCACGACCGTGCAGAGTCGCTAGCTTTTCTGCCCGTAGATTTTTCAAATAATCACGACCCTCAATAGCGTAATTTTGCGCGCCATCGTCAACAAAAAGCTCTGACATATCCTGCTCAACCTCGATATCTGGCTGCACCCCATTTCCCTGAATAACGCTCCCCTCTGGCGTGCAGTTGGTTGCCGTTGTTATGCGCAGAGCACCCGCGATTTTGCCCTCCAATGGAAATACCTGCTGCATACTTCCTTTACCACCAGAACGCATCCCAACCAGCTTCGCTCTGCCATAATCTTTAAAAGCACCAGCCAGGATTTCACCTGCGGAAAAAGTTTGCTCATTCAATATCACTACAATAGGAAGATCAAAATAATATTCACCGAGAACTCTATCTTTGATTCGATCTTCTTCTAATTTCCGACAGTAATACATGACTTCCTGATCGCACAATGCGCTAAAAATATTTCTCGTTGAGATAATCGATCCGCCAGAATTCGTCCGCACATCGAGAACCACTCCTTCAATGCCATTTTCAATGTGTTTCTTTAGCTGTTCAATTAATTCCTGATAACAAGTTCCGCTAAACCAGGCGATCCGAACAAATAAAATCTTTTCATCTATCAAATGGCACCGAATGTGTTCAACATTGACCGAGCGACGTTCCAGCTGAACTGAAGTAGCTTCTCCAGAATCCATAATAAGATCAAGATCTACAAGACTCTCTTCTGGCCCGTTCAAGCAATTCCCTAATAACTGGGCACTAGTCTTACGAATATTCCGGCCATTGACTCTAAATATTTCTGCGCCAACCGGAACAGCTGATTCTAGTGCTGGCGATGCTTCGAGGGCAGCAACCACTCTTGCCTTCCCTTCTCGATCGAATTCGGTTACCACCCCAACACCCACAATTTGCTGGGCCTTACGAGCCTGATAACTTGTTAGCTGAGCTGGAGGAATATAGTTTGTAAATGGATCCCCCAGGGTCGACAGCATTGCCGCGAGACCATTTCGCACCATCTCTTCTTCATTCACCGTTTTATTATTTGTCGAGAGATAGTAGCTATGCAGCATTTCGATCGCAGACTGCAACTCTAGAAAAATATTATTTTTCTCTTCATCCAAAGGTTCTACTCTCTATTACGAATATCTAATTAGACAAGGTATTAAGCTATACTTTCCATTCTGAACATATTTATGTAACGCATCAGCAATGAACAAAGTATTCAGCGATTTTATCAATTATCCTGGTAAACCAGGACTAAAAGATTACTTTGAGAAACCGGATTTTCTGGACTCAGAGAGTCTGAACACAATCAACTCCTATTTCCAGGATATTGATATGCAAGCAAGCGCTACCCGAAACGAGCAAGGGAAAAAGAGCGTAAGTAATAATAGCTATCGAACGAGCAGGGTCGGATGGATTCCAAAACAAGATCAATACCTATGGTTATACAAGAAGATGGGAGATCTCGTTAATGAAGCTAACAGCCAGCTATGGAACTTTGATTTGTTTGGAATGGCTGAGCCAATTCAACTTACGGAATACCACGCGAACGAAGAGGGCCACTATGACTGGCATACAGATGTGGGAGCTGGAAAAACTTCTTTGAGAAAACTCTCAATTACCATTCAAGTATCTGACGGCGCTGATTACCAAGGCGGAGAACTTCAATTTATGTCGAGAAGAGCGCCACAAGTTGCTGAAAAGAAAGCAGGTTCTGCATACGTTTTTCCAAGCTATTTACTACACCGTGTAAAACCTGTCTCCCAAGGCATACGCAGATCTATCGTGGTATGGGTATCAGGCCCACCATTCCGCTAAACATTCAAGACGGAAAAAAACCCGCTTAGCGTGTCCTCAACATTTTAATCTGACAGCGAAGCGAGAAAAACTAGAATCCAAACAGCTGTCTAACCGCTGAAATTGGTTTTCTGAATAGATAATAGAATAAGCTCACTTTTTCATTGCTGTAAACTTTCACTGTGCCCTGCCATCCCAAACGACTAAAATCGTTGTCGTCTTCAATTTTGGCTTTGAGGTTGTAGGAAAGCGCACCATCGTTTTCAGTTGGTTCGTAGCTTGTTTGGGTAAGACTCCCTTTCAAAGGGCGCGTAGGATCGGCATTCAAAAACAACCTAACCTCTGCTCCAGGCTGCAGATAAAGTGCATCATCGATTGGCATAAAAATATCAAGCTGTTTTTCAGAAGGATCAGCCAGAACGATCATTCTCTCACCGACCGAAACCGGCCGACCAAGCCAATCATTTGGATCAGTAAATACCGCAACACCGTCTCTACCTGCGTATATCTTTGTTTGCCCAAGCCGAGCTTCGGCAAAGTCTTTTTGCAATGCTCTTTGCGCAACTCTTGCTTTTTGAAGTTCGATTTCTGACTTACTGTCTTGGTCTGAAAATGAATTCTGGGCAGAGCGTAGATATTCGGCCTTAGCAGTTTCAAGTTCCTGGGCTGCCAACGAGACTTCATTTTTAATCGTCCTGTCATCCAGGGTGATCAAAAGATCTCCTTTTTTAACCGCCGCATTCGGCTCGACATGGAACTGATCCACCACCCCACCTATAGGCGAACCTACAACTACTGGATTTCTAGGAACAACCGAGCTTGGCGCAAGGACTGATTCTCGAATTGGAAGAAACATGACTGCGATTAAGCCCGCAAGCAAGCAGTATTTGAACAAGCGACTCCGAGTAAAGCCACCCAGAATATTTTTGTTCTCTCTGCGAACCTGATCTAAGCGATACCAGCTGTAACGATAGGCATCTAATAGCGGGGTTACCGCAGCGACATCACTGTTGGTGAACGGCGTCTCTCTAAAAAATAATAAACCAGCAGACAGTTTTCTAATGTTCTTGGCATCAGTAAATTCACACCACAACGTATTCGGAGGCAACATCTCCGCCCATTCGTCAAAAAACGGAACATCTTCAGGCGTAGCATCGTATGGAGAAACGCTTTTATCTTCAAACTTTTTAGCGAGGAACTTTACGATTTTAACAACCGATCTAACCGCGGGAGAATCACTATCAATTTGCGAAGCACCAGAAACAGCCTGGATCGAAAGCTTTCCAAACTTGCTTCTTCTCCAAAGAAAGCACTGAAAATAAGGTACGACTTTATGCGTTTCATTAACCGCTAAAACCGCAAACTCATTGATCGTCGAAACCTTACGGATATCGCCTTCCAGCATAATGATTTTAGACAGAAGACTTGCTACAGAACGATCATCTCGCGCTTCAGGCTTAATTTGCTCGACAAGTTTCGTTTTCGTTACTGTCGGATCCGATGCACTTGTAGCGGATGTTTGGGGCATTTTCTTCACTACCGATTGCTCAGGTTTCGGAGCTACTGATTTCATATTACGATCTAAAGTTTAAACTTAGCACTGCCGCTCATACCAGCACGCAATTCTTCATGCTGCTCAGTTAACTGAGCAATAATTTCTACTGTCTTACTACTCGCGTCAACCCTGGGGTTTACTCTTATAACATTCGCAGCATAGGCCTTTTGAACTTCATCAATAAATACCGCAAACTTAGTTTTTGTGCTCAGCTTTGTTGCCCAGTTTGATGGGACGTAAAGCTGCATGTCGAGCACGGAGTCATCTATTATCTCAATAACCGGCGTACCCTTGTTCACATATTCATAACGGCTAGCAAAAGTTGCCACAACTTTCCCACTGTAGGGTGCAGTTAGTACGCATCCCGAAGACTGCAGCTGAAATTTCTTCAAGTTAGCCTGCGCTTCCTCTACCCCTGCTCCAGAGATATCAACATCAAATTTACTTACCCCGCCTTGAGCCAAAAGGCTTTTGTTGGAATCAAATTCCAGGCGACTAGACGCAACTCTTGATTTCGCGATGGCGATTTCTGAGTAGATATCGCCACATCCGAGTTTCACCAGAGGCGCTCCTTTTTTGAATCGATCACCAATGTCATTTGGAAATGATCGAATTTGACCCGTAGCCTCAACCGCGAGTAAAGTGGATCTTTTGGGCTTCAAAAGTACTCTGATTTCATTGCTAACGCTTGTTGTTCTAGATGTCGATTTCTGCTTAGTTGAGAGCTCAGCAGACCCATTCTTAATCGCAACATCTGGCTTTTGCACGTTTAGCCCAAGCTCTTCAATTTCCTTATCGAGATTACTTTGTGAAAAAGCAACTCCAGCAAAACATGCACCCAGAGCAAATATAAGCAGAAAACTGCCTTTTAAATGATATTTTCTTAGCATCAGTTTTTCCCATTACCAGCTTTTTGGCTTAACCGGCGTTTCTGTATTCCAGAATTTTGTTCAGATACCTTTCTCCACCCCTTAATCAGCCAATTCTCAAGGTTGCGAGATTATAATGTATTCTTTGTACAACAATGATTAAGTTTATAGCTTATCCGTTTGTATAGACAAAAAAAAACCCGGCAAGTGCCGGGTTTTTTCGATATTTTTCGCTTTTTTACATCATGCTGCTTTTAATGCCGGCCCAATGTGCTTCCATCTCGGCACCTCGACTAGCGGCATCTTCAGCCTGGAATGCATCTGGCACCAAATCGATGCCGATTGAGTTCACGACCCTGGCAAAGGAAGACTGTGCTTCAGCATAGGAAAAATTGGTTCTCAATTGCGAAACCAACGCATCGCTTCTCGCTCTGATTTTGTCCAGCTCACTTTCATTCGAAGAACTGCTGATTACCGATGCATAATCAGAGGTCGCTTCGGTCAACTGCTGCGATGACTGATAGCGAAGCAAAGACAGGTTATATCGCTCCATAGACAGCTTTACCTGTGTCATTACGGCCATTGATAACGCCAAACGACGGGCGTCAGCTAGATCAACCTGCGCCTCGCGAAACTTCCGCTCCGCATTGATTCCAAACAGACCTAGAATATTCCATGAAATATCAGCAGAAACATCGGTCCAGTCATCGTTGATTAAGAATTCGTTTTCATTGGCATGATATCCAGTGCCGATCTGGACGGTCGGAAACATGCGCAAAATAGATTTCTTTATTTCTCGCTGAGAGATTCGCTTACGATAATCTTCCTCGCGCAGTTCAGGACGCATCGTTAACGCATTGTCAGCAAGCGACTTGAAATCTCTTCTGATCTGCCCAGGCTCCAGATTAGTGCTTGGGTTTTTCAGCGAGTAGTCAGCGTCGGGAGCGATGTTAATCAACGCAGCCAGACGAATCTTAGCTAAGCCCAGCCTTTCTTTCATCTCATAAAGAGAGTTTCGGATACTCAACAAACTTGTTTGATACCTCAACGCTTCTTTCTTGCTCTGCGACTGTTGTGCGCTCAAAGTCGCGCTTTGCGCAATAGCATTCTCGGTTGTCTTAAGCAGCTGCTCCATATCGGCATCCATCTCTTGCGCAACCCACGCCTTCCAAAATGCATCAACTACGTCTTGAGCAATATTTTGAATCGTCTTTCTTTGACGCTCGAGTGCAATAGACACTTCATCTGCTTTTTGATGGGCAGTGTGATAACTAATTCCAAAGTCGAGAATATTCCACATAAACTCTAAATCACGTGTCTCGGTTACTCTTTCTTGAGAACGCGATGGCGGTAAACTTTCCTCGCCTGTATCAGTGTTTATACTTCTTGCACCAGGATCATTCGAACGCTCGTTGTATCCAGCACTTGCTACCAAATCGGGAAGCAAAGCAAACTCACTGAAATCCAAATCACGAGTCGCAACAGCCAGTTCCATTCGCTTAACCCGGCTGTCCAAGTTATATTGAATGGCTCTAACCAATACCTCACCAATACCTATCGGTCCAGAAATTGGTTCCTGGCCGGCGAAAAGATTTCCTTTATCTTCTTGGATACGATTTAGCACATCATCGTCAGAAACTTCCTTTGGATTAATAGCACAGCCAGCGATAAACATCGTTGACGCTAGGGTAAGGGAGACTAACGAACGCCTTTGCTTTCCAATTGGATTTGATCGAGCTGCCATTTTTAAACACCTGAGGGGTAAGTGGTTTAAATTCATAAGAGACTCTTAGTGGTTATTTTTAGTGGTAATTTACAGTTTAATTATTGCTCACTTTGAGAAGTGCCGAGAGCTTGGCTTAAGGGAAATCAGCCAGGCATCGTAACCTTCTCTTTTAACAATCAGGGTAAGTTTTTTGCGCCAGTACACCACGCCTAGAATTGGGATTGAAATACGATGTGTTATATAAAGTTGTTCTCAGCACATAAAAACTTATCATTTACTACTCCAAATCGTGAAGGTGTGTGTTTAAACTGACACTCTGATCTATTCCCAGAAAATTATAAACATGCTTAATACCGAGCAAGTTTGCTGTCGCTAATAAATTACGTTTAATCATTTCTTGAATCAAACAGAAGTAATCAGACATCTTCATTTTTCGCGAGTGTAAGCCAATGTAAACCTCAAGCTCAAGACACACGAGTGATTCGAAGGCGGTTTAGAAGGAAATATAATGAACTTTCAGATAAACGGTATCAATTAGATGCTGACCGAGACTAGGCTGTCAGAGTAAGTCAAAGGTGGAAGTATTATTATCGTTAAAATCATGCCGGAACTGCAGATTCATCTTCTAACTTGCCGATTTTCTTCAACACCCCATAATTTTTAGCTAGGAATGCATGCATTTCCACGATCATCCATGTCTATGCCACTTTAGGTAGACACCTACTCAACACTTAAAATAGTATTTGCTTACTTGCAAGCAGAGCTAGGCTTATCCGAGATGGGATAGCGAGATTGATGCTTAGTTTAAATTTATTAAATCAATAAGATAGCTAACTTTTCTTGTCAGATTCCATAAAAAAACTTATAAAAAAACTTATAAAAAAAGGTGGAGCCGTAAAAACGAACTCCACCTTGTATTCATCGAAGAGATTTAGGCCAACTACACTATTGCTTCAACCACCTCTGATATTTCGATTGTCATCTAAAACGCGCCATCGTCTAAAAGTAATCATTATTCAGCGCAATCCATTGTGATTCAAAAGCAGTACCCGAAGTCGCGGCATCACCATCTAGCTCCGGAATAATATCCAAACCAATCGAATTCAATATTCGGGCAAATGCTGACTGGGTTTCAGCATACGCATAGTTAGTACGTAACTGCGATACCAAAGCATCGGTTCGTGCGCGGATCTTATCCAAATCTGTTTCCTTTGAACTTGAGCTCAGCACATCTGCCAACTCCTGATTCACACTAGACAACTCCTCACTGGCTCGATAGCGCTGCAGGCTTAGCTCATAGCGCTTGAGCGACAGTCTTACCTGCGTCATCACAGCCATGGATAATGCCAGTCTTCTTGCATCCGCCAAGTCAACCTGGGCCTGGCGAAACTTCTTCTCAGCCTGCACACCAAACAGCCCTAAAATATTCCAGGAAAAGTCAAAACTGAAGTCTTCCCACTCATTGTTGATCAAAAAGTCATTCGCATTGCGATGGTAACCAACGCCAAACTGCAGTGAGGGCAGGAAGCGCAACATCGCCTTCTTCACTTCTAATTGTGAAATACGTAAACGATAATCTTCTTCCCTTAACTCTGGGCGCATCAGCAACGCATCGTCTGCTAGTTTTTCAAATGAGTTGGAAATATCTTTTGGCTCGAATTCTTCGCTTGGACTCGACAACGTAAAGTCTGCCTTTGGGTGCACATTGATTAGTGCTGCCAAACGAATCTTTGCCAAACCCATGCGTTCTTGTAACTCATACAAAGAGTTGCGAATGCCGAGCAAACTCGCTTGGTAACGCAATGCTTCCTGACGACTTTGGCTCTGACTTTGCGCCAGCGCATTTGATTGGTTCAACGCACCTTCGACCGAACCAATCAGGTTACCCATATTGTCTTCCAACTCTTGTGCAATCCAAGCCTTCCAATATGCGTCCACCACATCCTGCGTAATGTTTTGCAGCGTCTTTCTCTGACGCTCTTTCGCAATCTCTACCTCTGCACTCGACTGACGCGCTGAGTGATAACTCAAACCAAAATCCAAAACGTTCCACAGCAACTCAAGATCCTGGGTCTCAGTAGTGCGCTCCTGACTGGTTGATGGCGGCAGGCTTTCTTCGCCAGTTTCACTATTAACACTGCGCGCACCCGGGTCATTACTTCGGCGGTTATAACCTGCACTCGCAACCAGATCGGGCAGCATTTCTCGATTTGAGAAATCAAGCTGTTTGGTGGCTACCGCCAATTCCATAAATTTCACTCGACTATCCAGGTTGTAGCGCATCGAACGGATAATCGCTTCGCCCAAGCCCAAAGAACCCGAAATCGGCTCCTGATCTTCAAACAACGATGCTTTATCCGCAGCAATACGCGCGTTTACTTCATCGGTCGTAATCGGATCACTCTTAACAGAGCAACCAGCTATCAGTAAGGAAAGTGAGATCCCTACTCCCATTTTACTCAGCTTTCGTCCGAGAGTCGGCTGGCTGCTACCATCCGAAATAACGGTAGCGCCTTCGCTTTGAAATGCCATTTATAAACCCCTTGATTAGTTTAAGTTATATATTCATAGTGTGTGCAAGTAAGCAGTACTAAAACTCGATTCCTATCTTGGAATTTGGAGCCGCATACCAGGCGTAATCAATTCAGGATTCGCGATCAATTCACGATTCGCCTCAAGAATCAGCGGCCACTTCGCGGGATCGCCATACGCCTTGCCGGCGATGTCCCACAACGTATCGTCTTTTTCAACCACGATTTCAGTCGCACTGTCTGAACCATCACCGCCTCCGATGACGCCTGCTGCCAGCGGTGCACCAGCGACCAGACTGTCCAAAGATGCTGAGAAAAGAACACCTTCACCCAGAGCGGAAACAAAATCGCCTGCCAACAAATCTCCTACGCT
>CALKKV010000066.1 GCA_937992195.1 uncultured Gammaproteobacteria bacterium
GGAATCGCTGCCGTAGTTGACACAAACTTCGGCAGATTGGCAAAAATAGCGCCCGGTATTAACCCAGAAAAAAGCGTAAAGGCAATCGCTGCAGCCAATGTGAGTTGCCAGGACTGTTGTGCTTGAAAAAGCAGTATTGCGCCAAACCCGCCGAAGATAAATGCCACAATGAGAAGTTTGCGTATGGAAATTTTGCGGCCAGTTGCGTAACCCGCAAAAACATTGCCGACGATATTTGCAGAAACGACCAATGCTGTTAAATACGCAGCATCTAGTGAATCTAGTTGTAATGCTTGTGTCCAGAAGGTTGGGAGGAAGGCAGTGACCGCTGCAAACATCGCCGAGTAACAGATAAAAATACCGACCAGAGTTAAAGGTGTTTTAGAAACTAGTCGTTTGAGATGAATAAAAGTGTCGTTAACAATGGGCGGCTCAAATTGTATTCGACGGAAACCGAGACTAAATACGATGAGCCAACCAATAGATACTGCAGCAACCAAAAACCAAACTTCGCGCCAGCTTTGGGATGCTAGGATTAAAGGGGAGATGAGCAACATGATGACCATTGCTGCAGGGATAAATGCTCCCCAAACACCCATCGCGATTGATTTGTGTTTGGGTGGGCAGAGTGCATTGATGATTCCCGGCATCGTGATGGCAATTAAAACAAAGCCGAGTCCTTCCAGAATGCGCGATAGCAGCAGATGGCTGTAACTTTCACTGGTGCCTCCAATAAAAGAACCTGTAGCTACAGCGGCGAGGCCGATAATTCCAGATCGAACGTGACCGATGCGAAAGGAAAATACGCCAATGATGAGTCCCAGGGTCGCGGCGATCAAACTAAACACTGACACGATCAAACCTGCTTGGGTCAAACTAAGTTGAAGCGAATGGGTTATATCGGGTAAAGCTGCCGGAACCTTCCCCATGTGCAGTGCTGCAATGAGACCGGCCAAAATTGCTGAAATGACTAGAGGAACGGCCGCGATTTTAGACGGATAGTGCATCAAAGTACCCGACAAGATCAGCGCAAACCGGCTTAGAGTAAGGGGTGTATGGCTGGATTCGAAGGAGGGTATTTTTCACCAAATTATTTGTAGGAATATGTGACGATCAAAATTATACTAATAAAAAATGTTTGAGGAGAGAGTTCAGATGAAGAGTCCGATAATAAAGGTTGCCCTTGTAATCTGTGCATTCGGGTTGGTCGCTGTTGAGGCAGTTGCGGAAGTACGTAATGCATTGGTTATCGGGAATGGTAACTACCAACAAGTTGGTGCGTTAGAAAATCCGCCAAATGACGCTAGGTTAATGGCGCAAACATTGCGTGATCTTGATTTCAATGTGATTGAAGTCATTGACGCCAGTCAATTACAGATGAAGCGTGCTGTGCGTGATTTCGGTTCGAAACTGAATGACGCAGGAAGAGAGGGTGTCGGATTGTTTTATTACGCCGGTCATGGTGTTCAAGTGGATGGAGCAAACTATATTATCCCTGTGGATGCAGTGATCGAAAGTGAGGGAGATGTGGACATAGAGTCTATTAACGCTAACTCTATCTTAAGCATGATGGAATATAGCAACGCCAGACTCAGTTTTGTTGTGCTAGATGCATGTAGAAATAATCCTTATTCCAGAGGTTTCCGTTCTGCCACCAGAGGCCTTGCCAAGATGAGTGCGCCTACCGGTTCGTTTGTTGCCTATGCCACTTCTCCCGGAGATATCGCTGTTGACGGCAGCGGATCAAATAGCCCGTATACCGCTTCATTGGCAAAACATATGAACGAACCTGGAGTGCCAATTGAAAAGGTATTTCGCAATGTTCGAAATGAGGTGCGTTCGATAACATCTAATAAACAAACGCCTTGGGAAAGCTCTTCGTTGATTGGAGACGACTATTATTTCAAGACCGTGGTAGAAATTGAAACAACCTCAAAAGGTCAAGAAGTTACGGTCACATCGACTGGAAGTGATGGAGTGTCAAATACGGTAACAACAAGCGAAACCAACTCCCAGGCGGGAACAGTCGCCGCTCCTTCGCCGGTTGTAATCAATACGCCAAAAGATCGAAACATAGAATTGGTGTTTTGGGATTCGGTGAAAGATAGTAATAATCCAGCGGTTTTGAACGCCTACATCACTAAATATCCAGATGGCATATTTGTTGAATTGGCAAAACTAAAGATCGACGCGATAGGTGGTCTAAACGCTGGGCAAAATCTGGTGCGCGAAGAACCTGCGGCAGTGGTTGAGGTCGTTAAAGAGCCTGAGCCGTTACCTAAAGCTAAGCCGGCGGTAACCGCACAACCTGCGACCCAGTCTCAAACTTTAACCACAGAAGCGCCTGCGCAAAAAATAGAGCTGGCTTCTGTTGCTGCTGACACGATGAAAGCCAGGTTAGACGAATGTGCTGCACATCTGTCATCTAAACGACTGACGTCGGGCAAGGGTGGCAACGCCTATGATTGCTATCAGCAGATACTGCGGTCTGAACCCGGTCATCAGGAAGCCTTGGCCGGGATGGTTACAATTGAAGAGACCTATGCGCGATGGGCGTCTACTGAGATTGATCGCAGTAACTTCCAGAAAGCGGAAAAGAATATCGCCAAGCTACGTCTGGTCAACAGTAAGAATTTACAATTAGCGGCGCTAGATGATCGTCTGGCGGCTTCCATTGCAAAGCAACAGGCAGCGGAAAAAGCAGCGTCTAAACCTCAAAAAGTCGCGGTTGTTAAGAAGGAGAAAGCGAAGGAAAAACCCAAATCAAAATCAAAGGAAGTAGCGAAAGCGAGTGGGCCCGAAAAGTGTAAGGCGTATTTGGATTCTGGGAAATTGAGTGGTTCAGGATCCAAAAATGCCTGGGGTTGCTATGGTGCAATTCTGGCGTCAAGTCCCGATAACACTGCCGCTAAAAAAGGAAGAGTCAACACAGAAATCGCTATGTACAACAAGTTCAAGGGCCGTATCACCGAAAAAGATTTGGAGGGTGCGGAAAAAGTGATGAAGCAGATGAGGAGAATGAACCGGCGAAGCGAATACTACCGAAAGATGCGTCCTTGGTACGAAGAACTGAAAATGGAGTATCGTTGGTAGTAATTTGCGATCAGTCTCAACGTACTTAACTCCGGAAGGGAAGCAGAGCAAAATATGTCGGCCCAGATTCGATTTCGAACTGGGCTGAATTACGTTTATCGTATCTGCATAATTGTATACGTTGGAACTTGACCTGATAACGAAAGAATCAATGTTCGATAAAATCTGACAATGCCCGTAGAATACTCACAACGTACATTTGGATTAACCGTGGCCTGACCCAGGAATTACATGAATTCTGGTGCGACAACACTCAAAGCTCAATGGCATGCTGCACACCTTTAACTTCCATTTTGCGAGCGGGTGAATCAAACACCTCAGTTCCGATTTCCTGAAAACCGGCGATGAGCAAGATATGTCGAGATGCGAGATTGTCGGGCATGGTAGTCGCGATGATGGTTCCGGATATTTTCCTATCCCGCATCTCCTCAAGTGCCAATTGCAGCGCATTGGTGGCGATGCCGTTACCCCAATATTTTTTGCCCAGCCA
>CALKKV010000067.1 GCA_937992195.1 uncultured Gammaproteobacteria bacterium
GGAAATGACGGATATGGATCAGAATGTGGTTTGGAGGGCAGGGAAAGATCCGTTTGGTGATGGGGAGGTGGAGGTAGCGAGTATTGATAATAACCTGAGGTTTCCTGGGCAGTATTATGATGAGGAGACTGGGTTACATTACAACTGGAACAGGTATTATGATCCGAGAACAGGGCGGTACATTACCAGTGATCCGATTGGGTTAATTGGTGGAATTAATACGTTTGGGTATGTTGATGCGAACCCACTAAAGTATATTGATCCTAATGGCTACGCCAAAACCGCTCGGCCTAGTCCTTATAGTAGAATTAACAGAAGAGCGGAAAAGATACGCAGAAAAATGCAGAGTTTGAGAGATAGAATGAAAAACACTCAAGACAGAATGAATAACGATATAAATAATTTGCAAAATTCGGGCGAACAATTTAGAGATGAAATTGATAATTTTAAAGATGCTTTAGATGAAGTAGGAGATCTCAACGATGAGCTAAATCGGTTAGATAACTATGTGTCAAAAGAATGTGTAGAGTGGGATTGTCCTTGGGATCCAGATAGAAATCAATGTACAGGACCAGCAGGGCCTGGAATGTCACCAATTAGAGCTCCTTCATCTGGTTGTAGATGTAAAAGAGAGGTTTTCGCAGATTAATGAAGAAATTACTTATATTTTTTATTTTAAGTTTCAGTGTTGTAAGTTTGGCAGATCAAAGTACTACAAATAGTGAGCTTTCAAAAAACTTAGATAGTCTGTCAGATACTAATCTTGAGGGTTTATTAGACAAAAACCTTGATGGTGAGCAAGATGTTTTTTACGAGTATTCGGATGATAATACTTATTTTGAGCTTAATGACTCAAATTATGATGGAAAAGTAGATGCAAGTTGTAAATTCGATTCGAATGATACGCTTGTTAATTGTAAGCATGATCAAGATTTTAATGGGCTGTTAGAAACATATATTGAATATAATTTGGGCATGGCAGTTAGAGAGGGCGTTGATTTAAATAATAACAATTTGTACGAGATAGTGTTTCATTATCAATCTGGGACCTTGACGGAAGGGTTCAAATATATTGTTGAGAAAACTGGAAAGAAGATGGTTAGTAAGACCAAGTTTCAATTTGGCTATCCAGTAAGTGAAAGTCTTCTTGAAACAACATTGTCGGAGGCGGAGTTTTCAAATCTATACTGGAATCGAAAATGAGACCGAGGATCAAAAGGGTCAGTGTCGATTGATCCTCATAACCTGTTTGGATTGCGATCTAGTGAATTAAAGGGGACGCATTTATTTTTAGCTGCTTCGTTCCAGAAGCATTTACCCCCATCGAGCAGGGTTTTTTATTTTTAGCCGCTGAAATAATTATCGCGTTTTAGAAGACCATCGCTCCGCCTCATACTTAATAATCATCCCTTCAAGCAATTGCTTGATAACCTGACGTTCCTCGTCCGGCATACTGCTAACAGCTTTGAACTGAAGCCGTAAATCCCCATCAGGCTCTAGCTCATCTGGTTCAAACACCAGTGAGTCCGTTGTCACGCGCAATGTCTGCGCGATCTTCTTAAGCGCTTCCAGTGAAGGTTGTGATGATCCAGATTCATAGCGTTTGACCTGGGTAATGTGTAACCCCAGCGAATCGGCCAAAGCCTGTTGTGTCAGACCTTTCTGTTTACGAAGGGATACCAGTCTCTGTGCGAGGCTCATAGTTGCTAGTTGGGACATGAAAGTACCCATGATGGTATCCCCTGGTATCTGATGCTCTTGACAAAGGTAGCATATAAGAACTATAAAACAAACTCAAGAGATACTTGACGACTACTTGAGAGGAACCCCGAATGGCCCGCATTCCCGATACAGAGCTAGAACGCTTGAAAACCGAGATCTCCCTACAGCGGCTAGCTGAAGGCATGGGAATTACCCTGAATCGTCACGGCGCGGATCTGATCGGACTGTGTCCATTCCACGATGACAAAGAACCGTCTCTGGTGATCAGCCCCAAAAACAATCTCTGGCATTGCCTGGGTGCGTGTCAATGCGGCGGTAGTGTGATCGACTGGACAATGAAAGCAGAGGGCGTGTCGTTCCGTCATGCGGTCGAACTCTTGCAAGCAGACTATCAACCTTTAGCTGCCGGGGTGTCAAAAAAGTCCACGGTACAGAAATTACCGACGATGCTGGAACCCAGCGCCGAAGATGATCGATTGCTGTTACAGGTTGTCAATTACTATCACGCTTCGCTGAAAGAATCACCGGAAGCATTAGCCTATCTGGAAAAGCGTGGGCTGTCTTCGAGTGAAATGATCGACCAGTTCAAAATCGGCTTTGCCAATCGAACACTGGGGTATCGATTACCCGCAAAGAACCGAAAAGAAGGCGCGGCGATTCGGGGTCAATTACAGCGATTGGGACTGTATCGGTCTTCTGGCCATGAACACTTTACGGGTTCTATCGTGATTCCTGTTGTCGATGCGACTGGCAGAGTAACGGAAATCTATGGCCGCAAGATCAACGATAATCTGCGTAAAGGAACGCCCACCCATCTGTATCTGCCTGGGGCGCATGCGGGTATCTGGAATGCGTCTGCACTGGAAGCCACAAAAGAAATCATCTTATGTGAATCGCTGATTGATGCCTTGACCTTCTGGTGTGCAGGGTATCGCAATGTCACGGCCAGTTACGGTGTCGAAGGGTTTACTCCTGATCATTTAGCTGCCTTCAAACAGCATGGCACGGAACGTGTTCTGATTGCTTACGACCGGGATGATGCGGGCAACAAAGCGGCTGAAAAACTGGCAACACAGTTGAATCAAGAAGGGATTGATACCTATCGAATCCAGTTCCCCAAAGGCATGGACGCCAATGCATACGCATTGCAGGTCAAACCGGCGAGTAAAAGCCTGGGCGTCGTCATCCGCTCGGCTGTTTGGTTAGGCAAGGGAAAAGAAAAGCCACTAAGGAGTGAAACCGTGATTGCTGAATCTCTTGTGCCAGAAGTTATTACAACGCCTGATCCAGTATTACCAGAACCCCAGATGGAAGAACCTGACATCACTTCTTTAGCTGCTGAATCCGTTGTCGAAGAAGCATTACCTGCTGCGGTGATGCCGGACTCCCCAAAAGAAACCGTTGCAGCAGAAATGACCGAACGAGAAGTCATGATCACGCTGGGAGATCGGCGCTACCGCATTCGAGGATTAGAAAAAAACCTGGCGTTCGACGTGATGAAGGTGAATCTGTTGGTGTCATCCTCTGCGTTTGATGGGAATGGGGAAGCAGTACACGTAGATACCTTCGATCTGTATCAACAACGCCCGCGCGCTGCGTTTATCAAGCAATCGGCAGTGGATCTGGGGGTTAAGGAAGATGTGATCAAACATGACCTGGGCCGTGTGTTGCTCAAACTGGAATCATTGCAAGAAGAAAACATCCAGAATGTGCAGTCTACAAAGGATAAAACAATCACCTTGGATGATGCTGCAAAAGAATCCGCAATGGCGCTGCTGCAATCGCCGGACTTGCTGGAAAGAATCAAAAACGACTTTACGCGCTGTGGCGTGGTGGGAGAAGACACCAATAAACTGATTGGGTATCTGTCTGTGATCTCCAGAAAACTGGACGCGCCATTAGCCATCACGATCCAGTCTACCAGTGCTGCCGGAAAATCCGCACTGATGGATGCGATACTGGCATTTATGCCGGAAGAAGATCGAATCAAATATAGTGCCATGACGGGACAGAGTCTGTTCTATATGGGCGAGACGGACCTGCAACATAAGGTGCTGGCTATCGTTGAAGAAGAAGGGGCGAGTAATGCATCTTATGCACTAAAACTACTGCAATCCGAGGGCGAGCTGACCATTGCCAGCACAGGTAAAGACCCTGTGACGGGAGAACTCAAAACTCAGGACTATCAGGTCAAGGGGCCGGTGATGATTATGCTCACAACAACGGCCATCGACGTAGACGAAGAATTATTAAACCGTTGTATCGTACTGACTGTGGATGAAGGCCGGGCGCAGACACAAGCGATTCATGCCATCCAGCGCAACAAACGTACCCTGCAGGGACTGCTGGCGAAGACAGATAAGCAATCTATCCTGGCATTGCACCAAAACGCCCAGAGGTTGTTGAAGCCATTAGCTGTAGTGAATCCCTATGCAAAGCACTTAAGCTTTATCGATGATCGCACACGCACTCGACGTGATCACGACAAGTATCTGACATTGATCGACTCCATTGCGTTATTGCATCAGCATCAACGAACTATCAAACATATCCAGCATCATGACCAGGTGATCCGCTATGTTGAAGTGACCTTAGATGATATCGAGATCGCGAACCGATTGGCCCATGAAGTCCTCGGCCGGACTCTGGATGAGCTGCCGCCACAAACCAGAAAACTATTACAACTACTGCGACAAATGATCTCGACGCACTGTGAACGTGAAGGGATGCAGCAAAAAGACTACCGCTTTAGTCGCCGTGATATCCGTGACTATACCGGTTGGAGTGACGGCCAGTTAAAGATCCATTGTTATCGCCTTACTGAGCTCGAATACCTGTTGGTACATCGTGGTGGTCGTGGTCAAAGCATCGAATATGAACTGCTCTATGACGGCTCAAATGAAAACGAACCGCACCTGATGGGACTCATCAACCCTGAAAAGTTACGGTGTGACGAACAAAAGTCAGGGGTAGAAGCGGAAAAGACAGCCCCAAGTCAGGGCCAAGTTAGTGCTAAGACAGGGGCATGTCAGGCTACCGAAAATGATGGTAACGCCAGTAGCAGCAATAGCTTCGGCGATATCGAAGACAAAGAACCTGAAAGACCACTGCTCCCACCGAAAAAGAGTAATGGATCGTATCGTAATGATAGTCCTGTTTTAGTTGCTAAAGCGGCTGAGTAAATCCGATGGCACGCAAGAAACGGCGAGCTGGCGTTAAAAAACCGGATCCGCATCCTATCGACCATCATGGCATGACGCCGTATCGAGCACGGTTCCTGGAATGGTCGTTGGCAGTCGGTCTTGCAGAGCGTACCGTAGAAATCCGGAGACGGATGCTAAAACACTTTATCGTCTGGTGTGATGAACGTGGACTGGATCGGCCGCAGGACATCACACGCCCGATCCTGGAACGGTATCGCCGATACCTGTATCACTACCGTAAAACCAATGGCGACCCGATTAGCTTCGCAACACAGCAGCAGAGACTAGTCCCGGTCAAAGCCTTCTTTAAATGGCTCACAAAAGAAAACTACATCCTCTACAACCCGGCCAGTGAAATGGAACTACCGAAAGTCCATCGCAAGTTACCCAAACACATCCTGAGCCACGAAGAAGTGTCTGCCATTATCAATCAGACGATGTTGCATGGTGATCACGGTATCCGTGATCGCGCTATTATCGAAACACTGTACAGCACAGGCATTAGGCGTAATGAACTGATCCATCTCAAACTGTATGACGTGGATATCCGCAATGGCACATTGATGGTGCGAGAAGGAAAGGGCAAAAAAGATCGCATGGTGCCGATCGGGGATCGAGCCTGTCTCTGGATTACCAAGTACCTCGATGACGTGCGCCCCGGTATCGTCGTAGAGCCGGATGAAGGGTGGTTGTTCCTGCATGAGTTCGGCGAACCGTTCAGAAAGAATCGATTAACTGATCTGGTGAAGAAATACATCGAGGCAGCAGGTATCGACAAGCCTGGTGCTTGTCACATCTTTAGACATACCATGGCAACACTGATGCTGGATAACGGCGCAGATATCCGTCATATCCAGATGATGCTTGGTCACAGTCAGTTATCGACCACCGAAATCTATACGCAAGTCTCGATCCGTAAGTTAAAAGAAGTGCATGCACGAACGCACCCTGCGGACAGGACTTAAGTAATCGGACACGTTGACCACTCGCACCGCCTGTCACGGCGCTTGCTTGTCTTACGCAGCCGGAGGGCTCCAGCCCGCAACCGCCGCGCCAGGCTATGTTAGAGCGAACCCGCGAGGCCACTGCCTCCGTTCGAAGCTGGTGAAAAGAGTCCGTCAACAGACGCTGCGCGACTGTTGGTGCTTGTCCGCTTCGCACCAGAAGCGCTAAACAGCTCGCGCTACTGGCACTACGCTTGTTGCCCCCCAACCGCCCCCGAAGGGAGCCCTGATTCGGGCAAGTAACATAATGTTAGGAATTATGCGCAGTAATCGCTTTACACTGTCGCTCGTGCCTCGCTCGGCGTAAAACGATTGCTGTCCGCTACGCCGCATAATTTACACTATGTGAAATGCCCGGCAGCGAGCTACGCCCGCTGAAAGGAAAACAAAGCAGGTTGATAGAAGCAATAATGATGCGCTTCGCGCCAATCGTTTGTTCCCACCCAGCCGGTCAACTCAAGGCGGCTCGCAGTCGCTCAGCTCCTTGCTCGTTCCCGCCTTTAGCTGCCCGGCTCCCGCCCTGGAGCGGCTAAAGAAAATAGGGAGAAATACTCCCGTCACGCGGCCGTCACTCCGAAAAATCCTCTGAAACCCTTCTGTTTACTGGCGTCCCTAGCCCCGTCACTGTCGGTTGGCAGTGACGGGTTGAGAATAGGCGGATCGACAATATATAGCACTTAGTGCTATACTTAAACAACTCCGCAAATCCGACTCTATGCGCACGTTCAAAACCAAATGGTTCCATCGATGGGCCGCAAAAGAAGGTCTATCTGATGCAGTGTTAATCGCTGCTGTGCAGGAAATGGAATCCGGTTTAGTTGATGCGCAGCTTGGCGGTCATGTCGTGAAAAAGCGGGTTGCGTTACCGGGTAGAGGTAAGAGCGGTAGTACGCGAACCTTGCTGGCTTATCAGTCTGGCAATAAAGCGTTCTTCGTTTATGGCTTCGCCAAAAATGAGCGCGCCAACATCGGTGCAAAAGAACTGAAAGCGTTCAAGCTGTTAGCAATGGAGTTACTGGGTTACCAGCCTGCCACTCTACGAAAGGCAATCAAGGCTGGAGAACTGACTGAAATAATCGAGGTACAAGACGATGACTAAGAAAATGTTAGATGCGCTGCATGAGACAGCGAAAGGCTTGCACCAGGCGGGCACGATGGATGCGGTCACGATGCGCGAGTTCGATGCACTGTGCCTGCCGCCAGTAAAGAACTACACACCGAATCAAATCAAGAAACTGCGTGCGCGTTATAAAGCGAGTCAGGCGGTGTTCGCTGCGTTCTTGAATACCAGTCCATCGACTGTGCAGAAATGGGAGCAAGGGCAGAAGAAGCCCAATGGCCCTTCATTAAAGCTGTTGAATCTGGTCGATACACACGGTCTGGAAGCACTGGCTTGATCACTTGCAAAACCACACTGTTAAGCAGAAACTCGCTTCTAGGCAAAAAAGTTGATATCTGGACGTGTTCCAGGGGAGTTCGCGACTTAAGTCTCAGATTGCATTAGGAAAGTTACGACGCTAAACCGAAAGGATCGTAAGGGCGAGTTCTTTACAACTGGAACAGGTATTATGATCCGCTGATTGGGCGGTATGTTACGAGTGATCCTATTGGGTTAGGTGGGGGGGTTAATACTTATGGGTATGTCGGTCAAAATCCTGTAGTTAGATATGACCCTGATGGAAAAGCTTGGATGGGAACGGCTGGCAAGGTTATTGAAAAGATCGTAAAAAACCTACTAAAGAAAAAGCCCAAGCCCAAGCCGCCTGCTAAGTTTGTTTGCCCTCCAAAAAGAAAATCAGCTTGTCAAGGAGCCTTCAAGGTCTGCTTGGCAAATTTGGAAGTTTCCGAATTGGCCTGTATCAAAGCTCTCTCCAGCTGTTTATCGAACAATCAGCCAATCATATTTCCCAATAATACTTATGTTGGAACCATTTTATGAGTAACAATATTCATCAAAAGCTATTTTATGATGCAATGGAAGCAAATGATCTCGAGTCTGCGCTAAAACACGCAGCTGAGCTTTATCTGACACGTGAAGAAAGTCAGATTCAAAACGATACGATATTTCAATTGAGGCAGCTAAGAGGAGTTGTAGAGGTTTTGGTGGCAGGGGAGTTAAGTGAAGAAGGCAGAGAGGTTTCTGTAAACGATTCGCTATGCGACTTTTGTGAAAATAGCGATGAATCTAGGATTGTTGTTCATGGACATTCTGCAAAAATTTGCTCAGAGTGCGTCAAGTTAATCCGAGATCGGGGCCATATATGAGTAGAGATCGGGGTCAGTAGGAGATTGGGGGAGATCGGGGTCAGGAGATCAGGTAATGGAGATCGGTGTCAGAGCAGAATGGCACTTACGTAGCAGATGTCCTTACCCCTGAAAAAGGAATATCACTCAGAGCAGAAAAATCTATTTGACTTCAAGGGAGGTATTCATATATGTCCCCTGGTAGATTCGCTCGCAGTCGCTACGCCTTGCTCTTCCCGCCTTTAGCTGCCTGGCTCCCGCCTCGGAGCGGCTAAAGAAATAGTGAAGAAATAGTCCCGTCATGTGGCCGTCATTTGGAAGATTCCTCTGAAATCCTTGTGTTTACTAGCGTTCCCAGACCCGTCACTGCCTGTTGCAGTAAGGGGTGAAAGTAGATGAATCGACAATATATAGCACTTAGTGTTATACTTAAATAACTCCGAAAATCCGGCTCTATGCGTACGTTCAAAACCAAATGGTTCCATCGATGGGCCGCAAAAGAAGGTCTATCCGATACGGCGCTCATCGCTGCTGTGCAGGAAATGGAATCTGGGTTGGTTGATGCGCAGCTAGGCGGCCATGTTGTGAAAAAGCGGGTTGCGCTGCCGGGTCGGGGTAAAAGCGGCAGTACGCGAACCCTACTGGCCTATCAGGTTGGCAATAAAGCGTTCTTCGTTTATGGGTTCGCTAAAAATGAGCGAGCCAATATCGGCGACAAAGAACTGAAAGCGTTCAAGCTGTTGGCAACAGAATTACTGGGCTACCAACTTGCCGCCTTACGTAAGGCAATCAAGGCTGGAGAACTGGTTGAAATAATCGAGGTACAAGACGATGAGTAAAAAAATGTTAGATGCGCTGCATGAGACAGCGAAAGGCTTGCACCAGGCGGGCACGATGGATGCGGTCACCATGCGTGAGTTCGACGCACTATGCCTGCCGCCAGTGAAAAGCTATACACCGAATCAAATCAAGAAACTGAGAGCTCGATATAAAGCGAGTCAGGCCGTGTTTGCTGCGTTCTTGAATACCAGTCCATCCACAGTGCAGAAATGGGAGCAAGGGCAGAAGAAGCCCAATGGCCCTTCATTAAAGCTGTTGAATCTGGTCGATACACATGGCTTGGAAGCACTGGCTTGATCACTTGCAAAACCACACTGTTAAGCAGAAACTCGCTTCTAGGCAAAAAAGTTGATATCTGGAAGTGTTCCAGGGGCGCTCGTGACGTAAGTCTCAGATTGCATTAGGAAAAACTGGAAGCTAGGCGGAAAGGATCGTAAGGACGAGTTCTTTACAACTGGAATCGGTATTATGATCCTCAAACAGGGAGATACATTACCAGTGATCCTATTGGGTTGAGTGGGGGCGTAAATACCTACGGGTATGTAGATCAAAACCCGAACAGATATATCGACTTTGCGGGTCTTGCTAAATGCACTTACTCTATTAGTAAGCAGACATTAGTTTGTCAATCAGACGATGGAAGAAGCGAGAGTCTTGGCTCCGAGGGGATTCATTCGGGTCAGGGTGATTGCAAGAATAATCCGGAATGTGCAGAAGAAAAGAATCGAGGACCAACTCCTCCAGGAGAATATGAAATGGAAAAAAGTTCAAAATTTGGAGGGTCTTTTTGGTTGAAAGAAAGCTTTCTCGATAGGCAACTGTGCAAACTTGGGTACGGACGATGCGAATTTTTTCTGCACGAAGGTACCTACTCAGCTGGCTGTATAACTGTTGACAAGAATAATAGTGATGTAATGGACAAATTTGACAGGATAAGGGATTTCCTGAATGGCGAAACTGATAACACTATGACTGTTGAACCTTAGAAAAGCCACTGCTATGACTAGTACAACTAAATATTTCGTCACTAGCATATGTGTAGCAATGGTCATGCTGAGTATTTTTATTGGATATCGTTACCACAACTATGAGAGCTTAGAGGGGCTCCGTTCTGGAATTAGTGCGTTCAAAAGCGGGGATTATGAGGGATCTTTTTCTCTAATAGAGCCGTACGCAAAAAATAATAGCGACGCTCAGGGGCTGATGGGAAAAATGTATGCATTTGGTTTTTTTGTAGAGCAAGATTCAGAAATAGCTCTAAGTTGGTTTAAAAAAGCATCTAATTCTGATGAAGAAATTGCGGAGAATCTGTTTTACGTTGGGCTGGATTATTTTGAAAGTGGTGGACTAGTTGAGATTGACAAAGCACAAGCGAAATATTGGTTTACTAAGGCGGAGAAATATGGGCGATCAGCATCGTCAAAGTATCTTCATCAAATAGATTAATTTATAACTGGAGAATAAAGAATAAAGGGGGCGCACTTATTTAACTGTTCTGTTTCAAACAAGCCCTGCTATCGAGCAGGGCTTTCTACTTTTATCTGCTGAAATAGTTATCGTGTTTTAGAAGACCAGCGTTCCGCCTCATACTTGATTATCATGCCTTCAAGCAGTTGCTGCGTAATCCCCCTGCTGAGATCGGGGTCAGTGAGATCGGGGTCAGTGAGATCGAGAGATCGGGGTCAGAGCATTAATGTTCAGCTTCAAGGTGGCTCTAGGCAAGTTCTGTTAAGGAGTAAAGGCTTTGTTTTTTGTTTCTGACGCGGCTTGCGTTTCTGGAGATCGGCGGTCCGCTTTAAAGG
>CALKKV010000068.1 GCA_937992195.1 uncultured Gammaproteobacteria bacterium
TCATTTCCCCTAAATGCGCCATCGCACATTCCGGTGGGTTTGCGTTTTTGTCTAAAACATCTACGGATTCTGTTTTAGCCAGAAAGGTTAAGTAATCACCGTTTGATCGAAGGTTTTCGATATCGGATGCAGATGCATTTGACAGTAAAACCCTCACCTTTTTGCCTGGCGCAATATTCATTTCGCCTTTAATATTCCGAATTGCAACAATAAAACCCATCACCCAATTTATTTCACGCTCAGCCTCTTCATCCAGTCTGTCTTCCTGCTGGAGCGGGTAAGGGCGCTTCATAATAGTATCACCTTCCACACCAGCTAAAGGCGCTACTCGCTGCCAAATCTCTTCAGTAATAAACGGCATTATCGGGTGCGCTAGACGCATCATCGTTTCCAGTACACGCACTAGCGTTCTACGCGTCCCTCTTAAAGCTTCCTCTTCACTATTTTCGTCGTTTAGTACTGGTTTACACAATTCCAGATACCAGTCACAGTATTGATTCCAGATCAATTCATAAATCTCACGAGCGACATTATCAAATCGGTATTGTCCTATAGCATCCTCTACCGCCGCTTCGCTTCTCTGCAAAGATGAAATCATCCAGCGATCAGCAACCGACAAAACGACCTCGCCACCGTCCTGACCACAGTCTTTTCCATCGGTATTCATCAACACGAATCGAGCAGCATTCCAGATTTTGTTGCAGAAATTCCGATATCCAGCCGTCCTTGCAAGATCGAAATTGATGTCACGGCCGTTAGATGCAAGCGCAGCGAAAGTAAACCTTAATGCATCCGTACCAAAGCTCGGTATGCCATCTGGAAAGTCTTTCCGCGTTTGATTGGCTATCTTTTCTGCCAAATGAGGCTGCATCATACCGCTCGTACGTTTCTCCACAAGCGCTTCAAGCTCAATACCATCAATCAAGTCGATTGGGTCCAGCACATTACCTTTAGATTTCGACATTTTGTTTCCACTGGCATCCCTAACCAAGCCGTGGATATACACCTGCCGGAAGGGAACCTGACCCATAAATCGAGTCCCCATCATGATCATTCTGGCAACCCAGAAAAAAATAATATCAAAGCCGGTAACCAACACAGAGGTGGGATAGAACGTGTTCAATCGACTAGTGTCTTCAGGCCATCCCAACGTCGAAAACGGCCACAGGGCAGAACTAAACCAGGTATCGAGTACGTCTTCGTCCTGCCGCAGGGATACGCCATCTTCCAACCCGTATTTCGCTCTCACCGCGGCTTCACTGTCAGCCACAAAGACATTGCCATCAGTGTCATACCAGGCAGGTATCCTATGCCCCCACCATATCTGTCTGGAGATACACCAATCTTCTATATTTTCGAGCCACTGGTAGTAAGTCTTACTCCAGTTTTCCGGCACAAATTCGATACTGCCGTCGCGTACCGCGTTTATCGAGGGATCAGTGATTACCGCTTTCCCCCCTGGTCTACCGTCGTCCTGCTTGTCGCGTGTTAAATCGACATACCACTGGTCCGTCAAGAACGGCTCAACCACCGCACCTGTGCGATCTCCTCTGGGAATCATCAGTGTATGCGGTTCAATTTTTTCCATCAGATCGAGCGACTCAAAATCAGCAACGATTTTTTTCCTCGCGTCGTATCGGTCAAGACCAATATAGCTTTCTGGGATTAATTCTCCTTCAACTTGATCTTCGTTATTGATATTCCCACGAATGACCGCGTCCTGGTCGAACACATTAATCAAGCCGCCGTGCGCTTGTTCTTTCATCGCTTCACTTTCTCGATGACGCACCCATACCTGATAGTCGTTGAAGTCATGGGCTGGTGTAATTTTCACGCAACCGGAACCAAATTCTGGATCGACATATTCATCGGCAATAATAGGAATTTCTCTTCCGGTAAGTGGCAGCGTCACCATACTGCCAACAAGAGAGCGATATCTCTCATCCTCAGGGTGCACTGCTACTGCGCTATCACCCAGCATCGTCTCTGGTCGGGTTGTTGCCACGACTAGATGACCGCTACCGTCTACAAGTGGGTAACGCAAATGCCAAAGGCTACCTTTCTCCTCTTCAGATAACACCTCTAGATCTGAAAGAGCGGTATGTAGCACCGGGTCCCAGTTCACCAAGCGCTTACCACGATAGATGATGCCCTCGTCGTAAAGATCGATAAACACTCTGGTTACCGCATCGCTCAACCCTTCATCCATGGTGAATCGTTCATGTTGCCAATCAGGTGACGCGCCCATTCGGCGAAGCTGTCTGGTAATCATGCCTCCAGATTCTTCTTTCCATTTCCAGACTCTCTCGACAAAGCTGTCTCGACCGTAATCATGTCGAGTTTTGCCCTCCGCGTTGATTAGTCTCTCTACCACCATTTGCGTCGCAATACCCGCGTGATCCATGCCGGGCTGCCACAACGTATTTTTTCCTAACATGCGGTTATAGCGCGTTAACGCATCCATAATCGTGTCTTGAAACGCATGTCCCATATGCAAGCTTCCGGTCACGTTGGGAGGCGGAATCATGATGCAGAAGCTATCTGCATTGTTTCCTTGATCTTCGGCAGAAAAATAACCTTTGTCTTCCCATTCCTGGTACCAACGCGTTTCAATCTGATGAGGATCGTAAGATTTCTCGAGAGTCATGGTTTGTTTTCGGGGTTTGTTAGTCGTGTTGAAAATACGACACTTTTATTTATTCATTCGATGGAAAAAAGAAACACACCAAATCCGCTATATTTTGTGCGTTACTGGTTCAACTCCACGTTCTCGATAAGTCCGAAAACGCGCACGGCCGATCTGCTTTTGCTGCTCATCGCCACCAATTAAGTCCGCAACCCTTGAAAATCTAGCCGCACACTCTGGAACTCCTTCTGTTAGTGAAATCAGTAAATCGCTCCATTGTTTAGGGGCGGAGAGATCTCCAACCAACACAATAGAATCCTCTGTCGGCAAGGCATTGGCATGATAGACAGCATGGGGTACGAAGCTTGAAGGAGGCGTTGACCACAACATCGAGTCTAGCAATTCAGTCTGCTCTTGCGATTCCGTCTGCAGATAAACCTGCATACCTTGCCTGAACGCCTTGCCCGCAAGTCTGCACGCCAGCTCAAGGCGTGCACGTTCTTGTGTGTCCTGCAGTACGTAAAACTCTACCCGTTGAGCCACGATTCGCGTGCGGTCTTTATTAAGCCGCTCGACCCATCAGAAATTCTACCAACAGTGGTACGGGTCGCCCGGTCGAACCTTTGTTGCCTCCTGAATGCCATGCTGTACCGGCAATATCAAGATGTGCCCAATTATAAGCCTCGGTAAATTCTTTAAGAAAACACGCAGCGGTGACCGCTCCTGCATTGCGACCACCTATATTGGCAAGATCTGCAAAATTGCTTTTCAGCTGTCTAGTATAGTCGTCCCAGACCGGTAGCTCCCAGGCGCGATCTCCAGCTGTTTCACCGGCGGAAAGTAGTTCCTTGGCCAGCTTCTCGTTGTTGCTGAATAATCCTGTTGCATGATTCCCCAGTGCCACAACACAAGCCCCCGTTAACGTCGCGATATCTACCACAGCCGCTGGCTTATATCTCTCAACATAAGTAAGCGCATCACAAAGAATCAGTCGACCTTCGGCGTCCGTATTTAGAATCTCAATCGTCTTCCCCGCCATGCTGGTAACGATGTCACCAGGTTTGTTGGCTGCACCATCTGGCAAATTCTCACTGCTTGGAACAACGCCAACAACATTAAGCGGTAACGCCATTGAAGCGATTGCATGCATGGCACCGAACACGCTGGCGCCACCGCACATATCAAATTTCATTTCATCCATGCCACCGGCCGGCTTGATAGAAATGCCGCCAGCGTCAAAAGTGAGACCCTTGCCAACTAAAACCACAGGAGCATCCCCCTTTTTGCCACCCTTATACTCCATGATTATAAGTTTGGCCGGTTCGCGACTGCCGCGAGATACCGAAAGCAGCGATCCCATTTTAAGCTTTCGCATATCGGCTTCACTCAGAACTTTTGTTTTGATAGGAAGCTCTTTTTGCATATTTTTGGCCTGACGGGCGAGATAGCTCGGCGTGCAGACATTGCCTGGCAAATTACCCAACTCTCGAGCTAGATTCATTCCCTCGCCAATTGCTGTGCCTCTGCTCAAGCCTTTTTTCGCCTGGGCAAGCGCCTTTTTTTCGACTAAAACAGAAACCGTTTTGAGAGAAGCTGGCTTTTTGCGACCGCTTTTAGTTTCATCGTAGGAGTACAGACCATGAATAATTGCCTCGGCAACCTGACGGACCATCATCGAAGCATCCATTCGTCCATGGTTTTTGTCGAAAAAGCTAACGTCGAGTGCACGTACTTTGCTTTTATTTGCCAGTTGCGCTGCTGCCAAGGCTGCTTTGCGTAAGTTACTCGCATTTACCTTATTCTCTGCACCAAGCCCGACAAGCATCACACGCTCAGCGCGGACACCATTTACATCATAGAGCATCAGGGTAGAACCAGGTTCGCCACTAATATCGCCTTTTTTGACAATATCAGAAATTCCCTTCTTGCTGGCCGCATCGAGGAGTTGTGCGCTAGCGCTGAGCTTCACTTTACTACCGGCATACACGCCGACAGCCAGACAACGAGAGGCAAGGGAAGTAATTTTGTTTGTTTTAGCGGTAAAACTCACCATTTGAAGGCTCCAGTAAGGTAAAAACAGGCGCCGGGATTATAGCAAATGCAACAGCCCTTTGCGTCGAAGCAGGGTCGAAGCAGGATCTAACCAAACGCGAGTGTGCTATTGAATCTCGTAGATGTATTGTCGATTCTGTTGCCAAATCAACCGGTATCGGTCTGGTCTTTCTGACACCTCTTTGAGCAGTGCATCACTATAATAATGGTCCACAATAGTGACGTGAGGATAAATATGATAGGGCGGTTTAAGGCGCTGATTGAGCTCACCATTTTTTGTGTTGATCACCAACAGCCACCCCTTGTACCTACCTAAAGGGTGGTCACTGTAATCGTCAAAGTTAATTCTGCGATATCCACCGACAGGGAAAAACTTTTTGCCATGGTGAACATGTCTTGTCAAAGACCGGATGGCGTATCCTGTAACAGGGTCGGAAAGAATAGACCTTGTCTCGACATTCTGATTTAAAAAGTCGATGAGCGGCTTCCAGATTTGCCAGGAGTTCTCCACCGGCGTTCTTGTCAGCGACGGCCACTTCACTACCTGATTGTTGAAACCTGGCAATTGAAATGGAAAAAGCAGCACAGCGAATAACACTATAGAGAGAAAGTTTGCTGCTTTTCGCGCAACCGTCAACGACCCCCAACCTTTGCTCAACCTCCACAGCAAGTAACACGCTAGCAAGGGCAAGTGCAACGCGAACAACAAGCGCCATAACACTGCCGGGTATGCCAGCTTCATTATTGCTTCGCTAAAAACCGGGTTAAACACCGTGAGCAAAGGAAAAATAAGCAAACTCACCGCGATGGCGCTGTTCTTGATTTGCCTAATATTCAATATGGTCAACGCAAGTATCAACAAACCCCACCAACCTACTACGGTAAAAAACTGATGGGTGGGTCTCAGGATATTCCAGGCGATCAAACGTTCGTGTACAAGCCCGAGGTTCAGTAGTGAAATTGAGTCGGGGGCATATTTAGGACGAAGGTAAATCGAAGCAATGACACAACCAGCCAAGGTGATCAGACCAAGCACAGATATCGCGATCGAGAATTTGTTCTGCGGAACATCGACAAAGGGCGTTTTCTTAACGATTGCCCCGACGACAATCACAACAAAGACAGCCATCAAGCTTGACGCCAAAAGAAGCAGCTCCTGTGGGTGTAAAAACGTCATGGCTCCAACGATAAAACCAATCAGGGCTAACCGACTTATCGTTACTTTCGTTCTCAATAAATCCAGACAAAGCGCCAATGCAGCGAGGTACATTGCATGGGTGAGGATTACTGGCCCGCCGAGATAATATCGCGGAAATGAGAAATTGTTGATGCCAAACGTCATCCAATACAATACAACAGCCAGCACCGACCATATTGCAAGTCGATCTGCTGGCATCTGCATCATCGACAGCAAAGCATGACAAAACAGGTAAACTGTCATGGTCCACAATAGTGGATACACCAGCATTATGGTTTCGATTAATTGCGCAGATGACACTCCCGATACGTAAGCGAAATACGCGGCGACATTGTGAAAAACCAGATTGGGTGTTCCTGGTTCCAAGTTCATTTTCATCACGCCGCCCTGAGAAATTAGTTCTCGCAGCGCAGTGTTGACAAACCAGATATGTCGATACAAGTCGACGCCAAAGTCAGTAAATGGACCAACAATATACTGATAGATAGCAACAACGGTTAGTAACGGTAGTACCACCCAATGTAGCGAGACTGCTGCAACCACTTTCGACCGCAAAGCAGACGACAGGATCACAATAAAAATCAGGGCTCCGCTGATTAAAAAGTAGAGAGAAAACACCCATTGCGTCAAGCTCAACTTGAACATCACAATAGCAATAGCCGTATACATCGACAAGGCAAGCGGCATCGCGAGCAATAATACTTGTTCACGCCGCACGACCATCACAGCGAGTGCAATGCCGGGAACAAGTATTGTGAAAAGCAGAAGCAGAAACATTCTCTACTTATATCAGTGGTTGGATTCTGGTTAGAGGCAACGGTATCGCTTACGGGCGCTTTTATCGTAGTAAGCTTACCTCGATTCAAACAAGAACTGGGGGAATATTAAGGATGTCCATACTCACAATCCAAGTTAAAATCCGCCCATGATTATCCACCGCGCATTTATCCGTGAAGTTCTGCAGACCAGCAGTGCGGTAATTGCGATTTTATTTTCTATTTTTCTGGTAACACGGATCGTCGATTTTCTGCGTCAGGCGGCAGAGGGTGACATTCCTATCAACAGCGTATTTCTGCTGGTTTTCCTAAAAATGATCACCTATCTGGATATTCTGGTTCCGCTGGTTTTGTATATCTCCATGCTGTTGGTGATGGGCCGCTGGATTCGAGATAACGAACTCACGGTGATTAGCGCTTGCGGGATCGGCATGCGGCAGTTTATTCGCCCGGTTCTCGTCTTATTTGCGGTAGTGGGCACAATGGTTGCCGCTTTTTCCATGTATTTGTCTCCACTTTCCGCCGAAATCACCCATGCCAAAGAATATGAATACCGAAACCGCACCGATGTAACCGGTATTCAGCCTGGCGTATTTACCGAAACTCGAGATGGAACCGGGGTTTACTTCGTGGAACGATACGACGAGGCAACCGATACCTTCCGCGATATTTTCGTCTACAACGGCGATGACGAAGAAGAAGGCGTCGTGGTGGCAGCTACCGGCTTCCGTACAGTCGATCAAGAATCTAACGATGACTTCCTGGTATTAAAAAATGGCACACAATATCGTGGCGCCGCCGGTGCCATTGAATACGGCGTGCTCGAATTCGAGACCTATGCACTCAGACTGAAACAAAGGGCGTTTCAAACCTACTCCCTCCCGGTTAAAGCCATGCCAACACCGCAGCTATTGGAAGAAGACCACCGCACCGCCGTTGGCGAGCTACACTGGCGGATGTCTAAGGTCGCCATGCTGCCAGTGCTGATGTTATTTGCCCTAGCGTTCTCGTCCGTACGTTACCGAAAAGCGCGATTTCCGGGAATGATTTCAGCACTAATGGTCTACTTTGTTTATTCCAATATGCTGGGTTTCGCGGTTGCCATGATCCGTAAGGGCACGATCAATCCCCATATTGGGCTTTGGATCGTACATTTTATTTTTCTCAGCATCGCTCTCTATTTTTTCTATCGGCGAGATCAAAACAAACGTCTTTTGCCCTGGCTTTCGACCTAAGTATCAGAAATTATGCGTATTCTTAATCGTTACTTAGGCAGAATCATTCTGCAATATACCCTGATCTCAATGGGCGTGTTGCTGGCGCTGTTTACCTTTGTCAATTTTCTCGACCAGCTGAGCTCCATCGGCAAAGGAAACTACGGAATCTGGCAGGCTTTTCAGTTTGTTATATTGACCATACCGCGCCTGGTTTACGAGATATTTCCCATGTCCGCTTTGCTTGGCACGATTATTGGGTTATCTCTTCTGGCAAACGACTCAGAGTTGATCGTCATGCGGGCCAGTGGTGTGTCAATGCTGCAGATCACCACAGCCGCCCTGAAAATGGGTGGTGTATTTGTCATTTTTGCGGTGATTATCGGTGAAGTCATTTCGCCTTTTACCGAAACCAAAGCGGTGCGCGGTCGCGCCGAGGCATTACAGCAAAACATCCAGCAGCAGACCAATTTTGGTTTATGGATGCGCGATACCCAAACCTATGTCAACGTTGGCGAAGTGCTACCTGATCTTACGTTACTCCGAATCAAGGTCTTTGAGTTTGACCCAAACAGGCAACTGCGATCCATGGTGACTGCCGATGACGGCCTGTTCCAGACAGACTCATGGATAATCAGCAACGTTAAACAGACCTTAATCAGCCCCGACGGCACAACTGAGACGCTGTCTACGCCAAGCGCCGAATGGCAATCCCGAGTCACACCACAAATTCTTCGTGTCTTCTTGATCCAGCCTGATCAACTGTCGTTTTGGCAGCTCAGCCGGTATATCAAACACCTAAATGCTAACCAGCAAAAAACCGATCCGTTTGAGCTGGCATTTTGGGGCAAACTGATGCTACCGCTATCAACCGCAGTGATGGTTGTTCTCGCTATCCCTTTTGTTTTCGTTAACATTCGCTCGGGCGGCCTGGGACGGAGTTTGTTTATCGGGATTATGCTCGGGCTCGGCTTTTATGCGGCGAATAAAGGCTTTGGCTTTGTGGTTTTAGCCAATGGACTCTCTCCTTTTCTTGGGGCGACTTTGCCAGTAATCAGCTTTCTTTTTCTCGCCATGGTCATGATGCGGCGAATTGACTAGGGGTTAGTGGGCCTAAAATAAGGCAAAGCTCCGCGTTTGATATCCTCTAGAATTAACCCTTTATCGGCTCTTGTTCAAACTCAGCGTCCGCAGGCAGAGGAACACCCGCATCGATAACCAAACCATCCTGCAGCCAGACCAGCAACATCTCTGTCATTTTATGATGCGCATTTTCGGCTTCCAATTCTGGCCATAGCGCCGCAGCGATTTCGGAGAAAGACCGACCTCCAATCGCCATTTCAATCGCGCGATACTCATCAAGATTGAGCATACGAACGATCAATCCTTCCCGATCCTGAAACAGCAGCCAATGATATTGATCACTCTTGTGTGGTAACACCAAATCACCTGTTTCGATCCAGTTTTGATGCAGCCCGGCGATATCGTATTCCGAAGAAAACAAGGTTGTTCCAGGCTGCATTTCAAATAGTAACGCACTCCATTGTTCGTCGGTAAAAACCTGCATCATCTCGGCGGGGACAGCCTCTTCCATAGCCGCCTGGGAAACCGACTCAACCGCAGAGAGAAAGTGTCGAACATCGGTGAGCAGCGCTGTCTCTACATTCTTTTTTGAATCGTTAAGTGCAGCAATAAGCGTTTGATCATTCATACCGCTAATTATCGCAGAACATAATTTCCCTCTAAAGCAAGTTTGCGCTACTCTTTACCCTTCACCCACCTTTAATGATTCAAAATGAAAGTATCTTTTCTCGGCCTTGGCGTCATGGGCTATCCCATGGCTGGCCATCTGGCGTCTAATGGCTATGATGTTTGTGTTTATAACCGAACTACCGCCAAAGCAGAAAAATGGGCTGCCGAACACAAAGGTTCAATGGCGGCAACACCATCGGAAGCCGCAGAAGGTGCTGACTTCGTATTCTGCTGTGTCGGCAATGATGATGACTTGCGTAGTGTAACCACGGCTGAAAACGGTGCATTTAGCGCGATGAAAGCGGGAGCCGTGTTTGTTGACCATACAACTGCATCCGCTGATGTTGCTCGAGAGCTAGCTGCCGCTGCCAGCGCTGCGGGCTTTGAGTTTTTGGACGCGCCGGTTTCGGGGGGACAAGCGGGTGCAGAAAATGGCGTACTCACCGTGATGGTTGGCGGCGAACAGTCAACTTTCGACAAAGCCAAGCCTTTAATAGACAGCTTCGCCCAGGCCGCTCTCCTAATGGGCGACACCGGCGCGGGACAATTAACGAAAATGGTTAACCAAATCTGTATCGCAGGTTTGGTTCAGGGCTTATCCGAAGGACTGGCATTTGGCGCCAATGCCGGGCTCGACGGCATGAAAGTGTTCGATGTCATTTCTAAAGGCGCAGCTGGCTCATGGCAGATGATAAACCGCCACGAAACCATGCTGAAAAACGAATTCAATCACGGCTTCGCCGTCGACTGGATGCGTAAAGATCTTGGCCTTTGTATGGACGAAGCCAAACGCAACGGCTCGGCTTTGCCAATTGTTGAAATCGTGGATGGGTATTATGCGGAGGTACAGGCTAACGGCGGCAATCGCTATGACACCTCAAGCCTTGTGACGAGACTACCCAGGAAAGACATAGACTAACGCTAAAGTCCAGTTTTCTATGTCAACGGAGATCGAGCTGATACTGTTTGATCTTGGTGGCGTGCTGGTTGAGCTTGGAGAAATTTCGGCTAGGACTAGCTGGTTTCAGCCAAACCTCAGTCCCAAAGAAAACTGGGATCTATGGCTCACCGCGCCGCAATCTCACGCCCTGGAAAAAGGCCAAATAACGCCCAGAGAATTCGCTGAGAGTTTTATCCGCGAGAACGATATAGAGATTGATGTCGATACTTTTTTGGACGAGTTTCGAGATTGGGTGATTGGTTTTTATCCTGATGCGCTTTCGTATCTCCAGCAACTTTCTCAATCCTATCGCCTCGGTATTTTCTCCAACATTACCGAAATACACTGGCCGCCGCTGAAGCAGCAGCTGGACGAAAGCGGCGCCATTACAGATTATTTTGCTTCCTATCTTATCGGCCAAGCTAAGCCCGATGTTTCCGCATTTCAATTTGTGGCAAAACAAACGGGCGTTTTGCCAGAACATATTCTGTTTGTTGATGACAATTTAATTAATGTGGAGGGCGCACGATCAGCCGGTATGGTTGCGCACCAGGTGGTAGGCTTTGATCAGCTTCGGCCGTTACTGGAGCAAAGTGGTCTAAGCCATTAGTGTTTAACGTTGCGAGCTTTCGCAACGTTAAACCCACTTCATTTTTCTATCACTGACAAAATACCTTTATTTGACAGCGGTACCCCACAGTTGTTATAAAATGCTGCATTGCACAAAACTCAGCGAAGCCATGACCAAAAAAGAAACAAGAACCATCAAGAAATATCCTAACAGGCGTCTCTATGACACCACGGACAGCAAATACATAACGGTCAATGACATTCGCAACCTCGTAATCGAAAATATTCCATTCACGGTAGTCGATTCACAGTCAGAGAAAGATATTACCCGCACGGTGTTGCTACAGATTATTATTGAGCAGGAATCAGAGCGGAATCCTTTGTTTACTACCGACAATCTTCAGAACTTTATTCGCTATTACGGCCAGAACCAACACCATGCTTTCTCTGAATATATGAATCAAAGCCTTGCTTTTTTTCAGCATCAGCAAGAGCAATTCCATTTGGGAATGCAGGAAATGCTCGAACGAAATCCGGTGAATGTCTTTTCTGACTTCAACAAGAAGAATACCGAGATGTGGCAGCAAATGCAGGAAGCTTTTTTCGCCAACATGGGCTCAAATGATTCAGATAAATCTTAATTCCATGCCCGCTTCCAGCTACAAAGGCCCGCTATTGATCTCTAGCGGGATTCCCTTGTAGCGTAGGGTTATAGTCTCTGACTCAAGCAGCCTTAGCGGCAGCCATCGCTGTTTTTAGGTTGTTCTCCGCCAGCGTTCTGGTTTCATCAACAAGTCTGGTATTGATATCCGCCAGCGCCTTGGCGTCCGATGTAAAACGGTCGCTTGCTTCCTGCGCCAGCTCTTTTTGCTTCTCTGCAAATGCAACCATGTCATCAACATTTCGCACATGCAGACTAGCATTTAGATTATCGAGACCAAGCTTGGTGTAGGTCTGCAAACTTTCCATTTGCATATTGAATACTGCTTCGACTGTTTCAACCATCATCTTGTTGAACTCTACAACCGGCTCGAAGGCGGTCTCTATCTTCTTTGCTTGTGCTGCTTTTGCCATCTTCAGTTACTCCTGAGTTGTTACTTAAGGGAATTTATGTTGCACTGCACAATAACAAAATATATTGTGCAGTGCAACATAAAATCTGATTTTATTGATCCAGCCACTCCATTACCGGCGCAATTTGCTCTTTAGAATTCAGGGTGGGCGTGTGGCCAACCCCCTCAAATTCAATGAGTTCGGCATGGGGCAACCGATCAATCATTTTTTCCACCAGAGGCTTGGTAAGAAAATCAGACTCTGTTCCACGCAAAATTAATACTGGACAATTTATTCGGTTCCAATACCGCCACAGATTGAGATAAACAAGAAACCAGTACCGTCGATAGTTATGTGATATCGCAGGATCAAACGCCAATCGGTATCCGCCATCGGTCTTCATCGAGCTATTTTTCGCCATCCGCTGCCAGTCACCGTTTGACATGGGAGAAAATGGCGAAAGAGTCTCGCGAAGGTGTAGCTCGAGTTCTTTCAGGGTGGAGAATAGCGGATCAGCACCGAGATATTTGGTGAGCCTTTTCAGCGCTGCATAAGGCACCTCTGGTGCAATGTCATTGACCACCAGTTTTCGTACTGGTGTGTTCTTCATTCCCGCAAGTGTTATGCCCATCAAACCGCCCAACGATGTACCAAGTACATCGAAGCGTTGACAGCCCATTGTGCTGGCAAGGACGGTAAAGTCCAAATTATATTGCGGCAACTGGTAGTCGTAAGAATGGTCCAGCCATTCACTTTTTCCTCTCCCTACCATATCTGGGCAAATTACCCGCCTGGTATTTGCAAACGATCTTGCAAGCACGTCAAAATCATGGCTGTTGCGAGTCAATCCATGCAAACAGAATACGGTATCCCGATCATCCGCAATGTGCCAATCGCGATACGCTATGCTGTGATAACCTTTGCGAGTAATGCTACGCACAAAACCTTCTTCCGGTTTTACGACTCGCCTCGCTGCCGTTTTTGTTGATCGCTCGGCTTCTGCCTCACTTAAGACCACACTTGTCATACGTTTTATGCTGCACGATCTGCAAGTGATGGATCAAAAATCGCTGCCCTTTGACGATTTCTACTAATCAAATCTTTCTCTAAGTTGAGCGGCTGTTGTTCTGTTACCAGAAACTGTTGGCTGAGGGCCATCGGCGCATCGAGAAAAATCCGCTTGTCCATGGTCTTTACTTCAGAAATTATCGGAACAAAATCCATATGACGCAGAATATCGCGTTCAATATCAATTCCGGGCGCTACTTCAGTCAAAGTAATTCCTTCTGCACACATCGAAAATACGCAACGCTCGGTCACATAAAGTACCGGCTGCCTGCGCTCGCGTGCCAGGTCTCCAGAGAAGGTAATTTGCTCGACATCTTCAATGAATTTTCGGCACGCTCCTTCCTTAACAATTCTTAGCTCGTTGTGACAAATCTCAAGTGCTAGGTCGCCTGCTGTGAACGTTCCTGCAAGCACCAGCTTGCGTGTATTTTGACTGATGTTAATAAAGCCACCCGCACCCGCAAATCGTTTTCCAAATCGGGAAACGTTGACGTTACCGTGACGATCGACCTGCGCCATGCCAAGACAGGCCATATCAATACCGCCACCATCATAGAAATCAAACTGCGCACTTTGTGGAATAATTGCATCTGCATTTAATGCAGCGCCGAAGTCCAACCCGCCTTGGGGCATGCCGCCAATCACACCAGGCTCCGCAGTCAGCGTCAGCTTGTCGAGAATCTTCTCTTCAGCAGCGACGGCGGCTACCCCTTCCGGCATACCAATCCCCAGGTTCACAACGCCATCAATGGGTAGCTCTAGTGCAGCGCGTCGAGCGATGATTTTACGCGCATCCAACGGCATCTTTGGCAAAGTATCTATGGGCACACGTAGGGCACCGGTAAAGGCATGTTGGTAACTGGTAGCATAGGTTTGGTGGTGATTTTCAGGGCTTGCAACAACAACCGAATTCACTACCGGGCCAGGGACAATCACGTCTTTAGGTGCCAATGCTCCTGTTTCAGAAACACGCTCGACCTGTAAAATCACCTGCCCGCCGCTGTTATGGGTAGCCATGGCCGATGCAGTTGCGTCAAGAATTAACGCCTCTCTCTCCATTGTGGCATTGCCCTTGCAATCCGCTGTGGTAGCGCGCAGCAAAGCGACGTCAATGGGAAACGACTTGTAAAAAAGCCACTCTTCATCACCAATCGTTTGTAAACTGACCAGGTCTTCAACCGTTTTCTGATTAATCTTTCCGCCAGACACACGTGGATCAACAAATGTTCTGAGACCCACTTTGGATAACATGCCGGGCTTCCCTCCCGCTATTTCGCGATAGAGCTGGGAGATACAACCCAACGGTAAATTGTAGGCCTCAATTTCTTCATCGATGGCCATTGCCGCGAGCTTGGGCACCAACGACCAATGGCCGCCGATACAGCGTTTGACCAGACCTTTGTGGGCAAGTCTGTTTAACCCTCTTTCTGCGCCATCACCAGGAGCTGCAGCAAAAACCAGTGTTAAGTCTCTTGGTGAACCGCTTTCCAAAAAGCGCTTCTCCAACGCAGCAAGAAGTTCGTCTGGTGTGCCGACACCGACAAAGCCCGAGATGCAAACCGTGTCTCCATCTTTTATAACCGAAACAGCTTGATCGACATTTGAAATTTTATCTTTCATTGTTTAACTCTCCTAATTGCCCAACCATGAATAAATCCCGTCACCCACAATGCCTTGAGACTTACTACTAACGTAAACACCAACATGCCCACCGGGCAAAGCCATCTCTGTGTAATTTTCGCTTTCGATAAAGTGCCGCAACGCTTTCGAACAAGGTGGTGGAATAATGTGATCTCCTTCGGCGTAAATGTTGAGCACAGGCATGGTGATTTGTCGCAGGTCGATGGGTTCGCCGTTAAGCATAAATTTGCCCTTAACCAGCTCATTGTTCTTGTAGAGATTGACTAACCACTGCATCGCTGCAGCACCCGGATGGTGTGGCCGGTCAGCCAACCATTTTTCCATGCGGAGAAAGTTCATCAGCCGCTTTTCATCCGCCGCAGCTTCTACCATGTCTAGCGCATATTTAGAGATTGTCCGTGCAGGGGTCATTGCCTGAAAGACCCCGCTCATGAACTCTCCAGGAAGATTTCCCCAGGCCTCTAGGATGGAAGCGACATCCTTGTCTTCCATATTCCGTGTCCAAACGTTGATCAAACCATGTTGCGGGTTTAGATCTTCAACATCTGCTGCAAAATCTATCGGGGTAATTGTGAGTATGAGGTTTTTTACTTTTTCAGGATGTCTCGCAGCATACATTGCCGAGAAAGTACCGCCCTCACAAATCCCAAGTAGGGTAATTTTTTCGATGCCTCTTGAAGCGCAGATATAATCAACACACTGTTGCAGATAGTCTTCAATATAGTCATCGAAAGAGAGGTATTGGTCTGCCCGACTCGGATGTCCCCAGTCGATTACGTAAAGATCAATACCCCGTGCCTGCAGGCTTCGCACCAGGGAGCGGTCCTCCTGCAGGTCGATCATTTTATAGCTACCAATCAGTCCGTAAACAATCAAAACTGGCTCGGTTTCTGACGCGCTGGTTTCAGGTTTGTTGTAGTGAAACAAATTCACCTTGTCCACTGAGAACACTTCTGTTTTTATTGCCGAACCAACCTGAATGTCCTCGTCACGGATTTGCCGAAACGCATGGGTGCATCGGGACAGTTGCGTGCAGTAGTCGGTCCAGTCACTTATCGCTGGGATAGCTGAAGAAATCATCTACCGGAACCTGCCGAAATTGGTGCCCACTCAGCTGTCACCTCCAGCAGCTTCTGACGGCGTTTCTTTACAACACTGGCTTTTTTAGTAGCAGCTTTTTTTTGATTAGAAGGTTTTTTGTCGTAACTCGCTTTCTTCCGAATTTTGGCCTCAGGTTTTACCGGAGTATTACCAGCGTCGCTGAGCTGGCGTTTCAAATTTCTTAGTTCACGACGAAGCGAATGTACCGCCTGATGTAGCTCATCAACTTCAGAGCGGGTTGGAATACCATTTCCTTCGCACCAGTTTTCAACCAGGCTGGTGTGATGGATACGATATGAGGTTGCAGTGCGTAACAGGTTTCGTTGCGCCTCCAAAAATGATTTTGAGCGTTGGGTTTGAGTGAGTTCATCGTTAAGCAGTTTGAGCCATCGATCGACCAGATCTCGAGGACCCATTTTCAATATCGAGGGCTCTGATGCCATTGACTCCATTAGTTTCTGGCCGGCGCGAAACCATGCGTCGCTTACAATTTTTTGACAGTTTTTAGTGGCATCCTGCAAATCAAACCATTCTTTCGACTGACTAAGCAATTTCCGCTCGATAAACCCGATGTCGGCAAGTTCAGGACCGCTTGTCGCCTGCCCCAGGGCATCACCAAAAGCCTGGTAGAAGAAATGAAAAGGCGTTGTTTCAGCTGAATAATTTTTGAAGGCAGACGCCAGCTCCTCATTCTCTCCTGCTTCTGAAGTTTCAGCAGTCATCCGAGACGCTGCCTGAATCCAGTCAATCATTTGGCGTTGATATGCTTCGCTGTTTTGTTCCAGCATCGACAACCAATGATTAGCTTCTCCAGCCTCTTTTTGAGTTTCTTTATCTGCACCGCTATCCCAATAAGACTTGTGCAAATCGGCCCACTGGGATTGCCCTGCTTCGAACAGCGCAAAAAAAGGTTTCGCAAAAGCAGCGTTGTCTCCTATGCCCATTGTTATAGCGCTTTTTGATAAATGTTGTACGCTGCTTCGCGTGTCATCTCTCTAGGGTTGTTTACTAACAAGCGGGTTTGTTTCATTGCATCATCCGCGAGCAAATCCAGATCATCTGCCTTAACCCCTACTTCGGACAGCTTTCCCTCTAAACCAAACTCTGGTCCGAGCTCGAGGAAGTTGGACAACATCACATCGAGTTTTTTGTTTTGACCCATACCCGACAACTCTGGAAAAATTATCTCCGCCAGTTCGACATAGAGCTCTTTCGCCGATGGCATGTTGTACTCCAGCACATAAGGCAAGACCAAGGCATTCGATAGTCCATGTGGAACGTGGAAATGCCCGCCCAGTGGATATGCCAGGCCATGCACTGCTGCTACTGGTGCATTCGCAAACGCCATCCCAGCCAACATCGATCCAAGCAGCATATTGCCACGGGCCTCTTTATCATTCGGTTCGAAACAGGCGGTACGGATGTTCGCACCCAACAGCTCCAGTGCCTGTCGCGCGAGACAGTCGGAGACGATGTTTTTTCGCAGCTTCGAGGTGTAGGCCTCGATCGCATGTACCATGGCGTCTATGCCGGTCGCAGCGGTAACATGCCGGGGAAGTCCAACGGTTAGCTCGGCATCAAGAACGGCCCAGTCTGGTAACAGCTGCTGCGACACCACGCCCTTTTTTTCTGTGTCACCAGTGGTAACGATTGAAATCGGGGTCACTTCAGAACCGGTACCTGCGGTTGTCGGTGCTAACACCAAAGGAAGACGGTCGCCTTTCACCATTCCGACACCGTACATCTCCGCCAGCGGTTGCTCTGAATTGGCAAGTATGGCAATCAACTTAGCAGTGTCCATCGAACTACCTCCGCCAACAGATACCACACCATCTATTTTTTGATTGCGCGCTTCAGTCACCGCAGAGAGAATCATTTCTTCTGGCGGGTCTGCAACAACCTCGCTGAATTTCCAGACTTCAAGACCCGCTTTTTTTAGTCCATCAAGCGCAGCGTCAGCTAACCCCAAATCTAAAATGGTTTGGTCGGTCACAAAAGCAACTTTCCTGCAACCACGATCTGCCATCAGCCCACCAATTTTGGCAGTAGCGCCAATTTCGGAGAGAACCGATTGCGTTGTTTGAAATGTAAAAGATTGCATTGCGTATTTCCTTAAATAGGGGAAGTGAGATTTTTAAGCTTTTCTGTGAGCTTCATGTTTTCGCTGTAATCAACAGGGCAGTCGATTATGGAAACCGTGCCATCGCCAAGTGCCATTTCCAGGGTTGGAATCAAAGCATCCGTCGACTCCACTCGATACCCTTTCGCACCAAAGCTTTCCGCAAAAGCTACGAAATCCGGATTGTTGAAATCAATCCCGGTAGCCCGACCAAAGTGCCTTTTTTGGTGCCATTCGATCAAACCGTATTTACCGTCGTTAAATATTAAAACCACAAGATCAAGACCAAGTCGCAACGCTGTCTCAATCTCCTGGTTATTCATCATAAAACCTGCATCACCACAAACTGCGACTGCTTTCTTATTTGGAAACGCAATACTTGCCGCGATTGCACCTGGCAAAGCGATACCCATCGCTGCAAATCCGTTGGAAATAATGCAGGTGTTTGGGGCTTCTGCTTGATACATTCGTGCGATCCACATCTTGTGCGCACCAACATCAGAAACAACAATGTCGTCTCTATCTAAAACCTGTCGCAAGTCGTGCACAATTTTCTGTGGTTTTATTGGAAAGTGATCGTCTTCAGAATGCGCCAGGTATTCTTGTTTTATGATCGAAGGCAGTTCGTGTAACGGTGTATTTTCTCGACGCTTGGCTTTTGCCGAGATCCGGCTCAAGCTATCAGACATGTCACCAATTACCCCGGCCTCTAAGATATAGTGCTGATCAACCTCCGCCGGGGAAATATCAATATGCACAATTTTCTTGTTGCGATCCGGGTTCCATAGACTGGGGTGATACTCAACCATATCGACACCGACAAATATAATCAGATCGGCGAAATCGAAACCGAACGATACATAATCATGGGCCTGTAGCCCGATCGCGCCAAGAGAAAGGCGGTGACTAGAGGGAATCACGCCCTTTGCCATAAATGTTGTCGCGACCGGCACATTGAGTTTCTCCGCGAAATCAACCAAAGCCTCAGACGCTTTGTTGCGTATCACGCCGTTGCCCACCATAATAATCGGCGCTGCTGCATCTGAAATCAGATTTGCAACCTGTTCACATTTTCCGACTGGCGCTGTTGCAGTGGTGGCTGACTGCACCTTGAGTGGCTGCAGCATATCGATTTCCATGGCAGCAATATTCTCGGGGAAATCGATAAAGCTGCACCCGGGTTTTTCACTTTGCGAAATCTTGAACGCTTTACGCACAACCTCTGGCACAATTTCCGGCGCGCCTATCTGGATCGCATACTTCGAAATTGGCTCAAACAAATTTACCAAGTCTAGTATTTGATGACTCTCCTTGTGTAACCTGGTAGTTGCGCCTTGGCCTGCAATAGCAACAATCGGCGCTCGGTCCATATTTGCATCCGCGACACCCGTCACCAAATTTGTTGCTCCCGGACCTAATGTAGAAAGACAAACCCCTGCTTTTCCTGTCAGTCGACCATAGACATCGGCAATAAAAGCGGCGCCTTGTTCATGCCGTGTTTGCACAAACTCAATTGGACTATCGATCAGTGCATCAAGGACATCAATATTTTCTTCCCCTGGCACGCCAAAGATATGTGTAACACCCTCATTTTCTAAACACCGAATAAAGATCTCCCCGGCTCGTAAGGGTTCGAGCTTCTGCTCTCGGTATGTTTCCAAGTTTGCTAGTTTCAACAGTTTTCTCCAAAGTCTGTTTAAGTTAGTCAGTTGTCGCTGAAGCTGGTATTAGCTATGACGATTGTTACAGTAGTTGTATTATTTCTGTGCAATCTAAGTTTCATTTGCACCTTCGTAGAGCAACCAAACCCCGGTTCACCTGAAACAACTACCTTCTACCAGTTTGGTAACAAATAGCGTGCCAAATATCGCTGCAGGACTAATATTTTGATGACGTATGCATTTTTCCGTCTAAAAGCGTTGCGATATCGCTCCCTTTCCAGTCATTCTTAATGACATATGAGAGGAGTTTTTTAACGCCGATTCTGGGTACTTATCGGCATGAACGGAGAGAGCAACACCAAAAGCGTACTAAGTCGTCGCGCTATTTCGTTTTAAACAATACAGGCGAGAGCAGTTAGCGAAAAATTGATAAGAATATAGCGATGTGATCAACCGGGAGTAAGACGCGCTCGTCACTCTCTCAAGAGTTCTCAAGGTCAATTATTTTAAGATTATCCGTTCAACCGACGACGCGGTTGCTTTTAATTTCGCAACCGCGTCGTCAAAAATAGTCTCTAAGAGACTACTCTTTTTTCAGGCTCTTGTAGGCATGTTCCTCATGACGGTGTCCAAAATAAATTGCGCCCGCTGTAACCAGCACCGCGATTAAAAAAATCACCATAGTTGAAGCACTGCCAAAACCTGTGAAATATGCTTCTGCGCCTTCCCATGTAGAGATTGGAGATCCCATTATTTTTTCCTCGTTCGTATTTTGAATAGTTAAATGCATTAGGCAGGAAGCGCTGATACGCCATCTTCAGGATACGCCCTCGCTGGTACTTTAGCGATATCCATTCCAATTACTTCAGCAGACTCAGGAATTCGCAACACGCCTAAGACCTTGAGAATAAGTGACAGGAAATATCCTGGAAGAAAACCAACAGAAAACATCGCTATCGCCCCAACAGCCTGACCGATAAATGATGTATCCGGTGCACCGCCCAGATTGGGGTAACCCGATGCAAATAATCCAAAGGCAAGCACCCCAAACAGACCAGCTACACCGTGCACGGCAACCGCACCAACCGCATCATCGATATGCAGTACTTTGTCAATAAACCGCGCGCTAAATACCGCGACCGTAGCGCCGCCAATACCCAATAGAAATGCAAGTGGTGGATAGTAGAGATCGAGTCCAGGCGCTGCACCGAAAATTCCGGCAAGGGCGCCTGACATCATCCAGAATGGATCTCTGGTTAATATCCAAGCGGCAATAATCCCTCCAGCAAAGCACATCAAAGTATTAAATGCGATCGCCGAAAGTGTCGCGGGATTCCCGAAGATTGTTGTCCACTGATCGGTACCGTTGTAAATAATGCAGCCGCCGAGAAAACCAAAAAAGCCGACAATAATGAGCATGAGCCCAAGCACAGCCAACGGTAGATTATGTGGAGACAGGTCGTTCGAAGAGCCGTCTGCGTTGTACTTTCCAATGCGCGGCCCAAGATTAATCAGTACGCCCAGGGCAAAGAATCCAGCAACCATATGAACACAACCCGCTGCACCGAAATCATGCCAGCCAAACTTAGTAAGTAGCCAGCCGTCTCCATGCCAAGCCCAGCTCGCTGCGAGGATCCAAACAATTGATCCGAGTGAGATCGCGAGAATAAGAAAAGCGCTAAGTCGAATCCGTTCTATCACCGCACCAGAAAAGATTGATGCTGTAGTAGCAGCAAACAGTGCAAACGCAGCCCAAAATATACCACTGGCGTTGTCTGTAAGATTCGGACCCATTGAAGCAGACCACGGTAGACCACCTGCGCCCGCTTCGAAGTCAGGTGTTAAACCTCCAGGAAACGCAAGATATATCCACCATCCAATAAAGAAAAAGGTAGGAATGATAAAAGCGAATGCCAGAATATTTTTAATACCAGAAGCTAATACGTTCTTTTTCCTCGATGCACCCATTTCATAGGCCAAAAATCCAGCATGGATAATCACCATAAGACCGGTACACCACCAGTAAAAAGATTCGACGGCAATCGTCGTTGCCCACCCCGCTGAAGATTCTAGTTCAGCAATTTTTGCGGTGAGTTCAGCAATTTGTTCTTCCACGCTTCCTCCAAGTCTTAGTAAATTTAAAAGTCTTGCAGGGGAATCGCAAAATTTGTGCCAACTATTCAAGAGCCTCTAACACCATGATATGTAAGAACTTGTTTGAAATACCATAGCGCTCGAGCCGTGATTATTTCACTAAGAAGGAAGTTAAAGGTGCAGGTATGCACCAGAAGAGATCAAAGATCACTTACAAGCAGTAAGCAAAAGAGACTCCTAAGACGAGTTCGTTAAACTATTGATGGGTCAGAAAGCAGACGCGTTGTTTTTACCGACTCTTAGAAAGATGACTTACAAAGAAATATAAGAGCTACATACAAGTTGTACCATTTCGATTTAGGTAACAGGGTCCGCTGTTTTATCAAACGGATTAGACCTCCTGCTTCTCTCTAAGAAATAACGAAGATATAAATCTTGGGCATACCCTGACACTCAAAAAAATTGCCCTTAATCTTCACTGAAAGCACACACTAATCACAAACCGTCACGGTAACTTTCGCCACTCTTATTTCAATACAAATTAATAAAGGTGGTGAATATGGGCATACTCTTTGGCCTGATCGGATTGTTAATCATGTTGGCGCTGTTTGCGGGCTTGATTGTTCTCATTATATTTATAGCCCGCAAGGCAGGCATGTTAAAACAGGCTGGTAGATCAATAGATGAAGGTGAAACCGCTTTAGGTGCAGTTAAAAATTACGTTAGTAATGTGCAATGGATACAGAAATCAATGGCCTGGCGCTTTTTTCTGGTAGCGATACTCATAGGATTAATGACTACGCCACTAAGTATGGTGGAGAGCGTTGTAAGAGAGCGCAGTTTTCTTTACAACGATGTGAAATCCGATGTAGCCGCTACCTGGGGACATCTTCAACAGCTAAAGGGGCCGTCTTTACTAATACCGTACACTGAAAGATTTGACTCAATCGAAGTGCTCACGGATAAAGACGGTAATGAGCGTAAGAAAAATAAAACAACATATATAGAGCGCACCGCAATTTTTCTTCCAGATACGCTGAATATCGCTGTTAAGTTACAAGGCCAAACCCGCACACGAAGTATTTATGAAGCATTGGTCTATACGGCAGATATTGCGATACAAGGCGAATTTGAACGCCCAAATTTGAGCGACCTATCCAATAACATAGATAAAATTCATTGGGATCGTACCTGGCTTACATTGGGTATCTCCGATACCCAGGCAATTAACAGAGTGACACCGCTACGCTGGAACGGAAACGCGATTGATTTCGAGCCAGGAACCAAAATTACAGAATTTATCTCTAACGGCTTTCATGCGTCTCTGGATTTTAGCGAGCGAATAGAAGCTTCAATACCAAAGGAGCCCAAACGCTATCCGTTTTCACTTGATATCAATATCAACGGCAGTCAGGGCTTTTACTTTAGTCCATTCGGAAAAACCACCGATGTAGAAATCTCCTCTGACTGGCCACACCCAAGCTTTCAGGGAAATGTGTTACCCGATCAACATGACATTAGACAAGATGGTTTTAATGCCTCCTGGACGGTGCCACATCTTGCAAGAAATTACCCGCAGCTTTGGACCCTGGGCACACAGAAATTTGATTTGGAAGAATTTAGTGCCGGTGTAAATCTATTTGAATCGGTATCCTTGTACTCGCAAATAACACGCGCGATTAAATACGGCGTGCTTTTTATGGCATTGACCTATATTACTTTTCTGCTATTTGAACTAAGTATTGGCAAGCGCCTGCATATTTTTCAATATGGTGTGATCGGGCTGGCACTCTCAATGTTTTATCTCACACTATTGTCAATGGCAGAACATACTGGTTTCATTAAAGCCTATCTAAGCGCTGCGGCTATTATTATCAGTATGATTAGTCTTTATGTGTTTTCTGCGCTCCGCCGTATCGGTCATACATCGATTATTACCTTGCTACTAATTGGCTTGTATTCTTCACTTTATACGCTGTTGCGTCTTGAAGACTACGCATTGTTGGCCGGAGCCATTTTATTGCTGGTTGTACTGGCATCAATCATGTATTTGACGCGCAATATCGGCAAGTCAAACCCTGGAATTGATTAATCAGGCGTAACGATAGGGGAACACTGCAAAAGTAGCATAAGGTGACAGATATAATTATTGACTGGGATAGAGGTACCATCAAGTTTGTATCTATGATTTGGGGCAAACCCTAGATAACCTGTTAAATTAATCCGTCACTTTTGTGGTGTTCTTCACCCTTAAAAACCAGCGACTACACATGACAACGTATGTGGCCTGGTATTAGAAAGCGGAATATTCACTACCCTGTCGCCAATCTTGTTTCCACTGGCGAAACCATAAGCCTGATTAAAGCGATAGTCCCAGCAGAAAAAAGGCCCGTCATCGTTATAAGTGACTAAATTATCGACAACGACCGCATTTCTGAACTCACTCAACGACAGAAAATATCCCAAGAATTTATTTCGACGTATGTCTGCACCCTCGGCGCGATACATATACATACCGCAGTTGTTACAAACGTTATCGTGTACATAGGTTGTACTCCGGTTTCTGTCGTTGCCACCTGAATACTGTATGTAACCCAGGCGGCCATTTACTGACCCGTTGTACATCGTGATGGTATTGTGCGCAATCACATTATCCGTGTTTTCCCAGGTAACAATCGGGCCGTCAATGTATCGATGATCTGCGCCTTCGGTGCCTTGATCCATCCTATTGTGCGTAATAAAAACATTCTTCCCGCTGGTATTCACAATATCGCCACCGCGATTGTGGTGAAACGTATTACGCTCGATCAATATATCGCGGTCCTCGCGCCCGGCGCCCTCTATGTCGACGCCAAACTGCGGAGAGGTGCCTTTAATATGATGAATCTCATTGCGATCAATCCGTACGCGAATTCCACCAACAACCGAGATGCCCTGACGCCGATTATGATGGATATTATTGTTGGAATATTGAACATCAACAGAACCTACCAACAATGAACCATCGCCAGTCACGCCGTGTATATTCATCCCCTCCACCAGCACTCTTTCACTTCCGCCCCAAACGCAAATCCCATGTCCTTCATCATGGGCCGTCGCTCCATCCCCGGATCGTGGTGTAAAAATGTGATTGCTCCGGTCTCCTTTGATCGTCCCACCCCTAACGATCACGTCAGTTTCTCCGTTTATATTCAGAACACAATAATTCCATTTATTGTTCCGGTACATCTCTATAGTGGTTCCCGGACTAAGCACATATTCTGTTTCACTGTGCAGCACGATACCAGCCTGATAAATATCGTTGCCGTATTTGCTGACTAGATAATGTCCGTCTGGAATAATCACCCGTCCGTAGTTCTGTTGTTTTGCCCAATCAATCGCTCTCTGCAGCTCATCGGTCGTTGTTTCTGCTACCGCTGCGGTATAGGAAGAATTGGTCGGAATATTCCAGCTGTCTGTGCTTAGCTCGATGGTATATTCCGCGCTATTGGTGATTCTTGGCGAACGAATGCTGAAATCAACTGGCCGGGGAAGCCTTGCCTTCGCGCTCGCGATTATTGAAGGCAGGTATTCGAGAATATCGTCCGTGCTCTGGGCATAGGACAAAGAAGAAAATGAGAATCCGAAAAGGAAACTCATCGCAGTGATCAATCTGTATATCATTATTTTAAGAAATGTTCTGTCGGCGAAATACTTCTTCTACGCCGAAACCCCAATTACCCCTTGGTTTATTTATTGTTTTAAATTTAAGTCGTTAAAGCGTACGTCGATCAGTTTTTCTTATTCATAGCTCGAACAGTCGAGATACTGAAGTTCAACAGACGTTTATTTGCAGCCCCTCGCTCAATGATACTGTAAACAAGCATAAGGTTAAAGTTTGAAACAAGTCGATTGCTCTAGTCGGACCTCGATCAAGGAAGAACAGAGTCGATAGCCATTTTTTAAATTCAGTCTGCCTTAAGTAAGTATGGGTGATCATCGCGCTTCTTTTATAATTTGAAGATTTCAGAAAACATGATAAACGTGAAACCAGTACTTGCCGCAGCAATGATTATCCTTTCTTCGGCTCACATCACTCCAGCCGTTGCCGGCGATCTCACTTCTAGCCTTGGGAGTATCAGCAATCTGGCATCAGGTGACTCAAGCGCATTGCTAGATGCTGCATTGTCAAAAATCGGATTGTCTGATGAGGTGATCAGCCAGGCTAAGCCAGTGATCAACGGCACAATCGACAAAGGCAAGTCAATCATGGATAGCTATGGCTACAACGGAGAGTCGACTGAAGGAATGTCGGAAGACGCAGTCGCCAAAATGAAGGAAGAACTGTCTTCCGAGGTTACCACTTCAGAAACGTCGCTCGCCAGCATGATTCCAGCAGGCTCAATGGATTCAGTAATGAGCCTAATCAAGTCGCAAATGAGTGGCGGCCTGCTGTAACCAGGGGCAACGTACTTTTCTAGTCATTTGGTACTTGGGCTCGGGTTTCCTTTCCCAAGTACCTTTCGAGGATAATTAAGATAAAAATGTATTTGCGTCCCCAGAACCCGGCTTATTTAACTTTCTTATATCCTCTCTGCACAGCTTCTCTCCAGTATTGCCTTTGACGGCGATTTCGTCCCGGTTTCAAGAAAGCTTTTATTGCCAAAGGGATTTGGGCACACAAACCCGTGCATTTCTGCAGACCTAACTCGTGTAAAATTAGGCCCCAAAATTTAGAACTCAGTTTAAACAATCTGTTATGACAAGCTTTATCTGTATCAAAAAAGCCGCGCTTATCTCTTTTACGGTTGCCTTGGCGGGCTGCGCAGAAATTCCGGTGAAAGTCGGAGATAGCTCTGCCAAAACCACGGCAACCGG
>CALKKV010000069.1 GCA_937992195.1 uncultured Gammaproteobacteria bacterium
CGTGTTTTTAGTAACGAGACCAGTGTATGAAAAGCACAAGAACTGTGGATGTGATTTAGTACACAATCATCGTGTGACGCTGTTCACACGATCTGATTTAAAGGAGGAGACATAAAAGACGGTTATTTTTGAGCAGCCAAATAAAACGCTTTTTTTATAGTAATTACAGCAATATCTGACAGCGTGCTGACAGGATTTTCAGCCTATTCGAGTAGGGGTAAGACAGGAGCATAACCTCACAGATGGAAACCTAATCAGGGCAGATTCTACTGCTGATCCAGCAGCGCTAAAATAATTTCGTGAGATACGCGAGACAAAGGTTGACCAATAAATAACGATAATCACGCCGAGATTGCGAGGCTACTTAGTTTTCCAGAGGCCACTAGTTCTGTATTATTCTTAAATAAAGCAGACTATATCTGCTGTGAACTAGCGCCCTGCGACGGTGATAAAATCCAGCTCTTGCATTGCAATAGTTTCTCTATAATTGTCAATTAGACCTAGAATTTCCTCTAATCTATTGCTGCCAGGCAGTATCCTCGGACTTAACTCTCCGATCCACGAAAGTAGTTCTTTGGGCTCTTCAGTAAAACCAAGAGCGACGATTCGATCGGTGCCAAAGGGAGCAACAACTTCAATTTCAGGGGTCTGCAACACTAAATTTCTCGGCTGCAGACGCTGCTCATGTTTAAATGCTGGAAACAACACATTCACCCCTCCCTCTCGATCTATATCCAGAAGAACAATCCAGGCATTTCTAACGCTGCGAACACTAAAACGGACAAACTCGCCATCTAGATGCGGTCCGTTATTCTGCTTGCCTGTCACATCTAAAGAGATTTCAAAAGTTTTGTTCTTGCTTAAATCCTGAAAAAACTGATGAAACCTGACTTCTTGCAGGATTCGTTCCAGCATTTTTCCCGGCATGCTTTCAGAAATTGAAATAACCAGATCATTGGCTCCATTTCTTAACGTTAGCAAACCACCTGTTTCAGCATCCAGTCGGAAGTGTGGGTAAACCGAGGTAAGAACAATATCGGGGATATCCACAAGCGCAGATCTCAATGCAGAAAGTCGTACATCTGAGACGTCAACAGACAAACGAAGTTTTCTGTCATCTGCACTCGCGTTGCCTTCCTGCTTAACTATTGTTGATAGATTAACTGCTGTTTGGCCTAGCTGCTGCTTAGGTTTGTTGGCCTTTGCCTGAACAACGGTTGCAGGAAGCGTTTTGTATCCAAACACACCTCGAGAGGCAAGATTAAATCTATCTTCCTCAACTGGAGGCAAGTGCTGAGGTGTTTGCGGAAACTTATCCGATAGCCAATTTTGTATTCCTTGTTTCAATTCCATATGAGAAATAGAACGATTTTCGTGGGTGTCTGACAATCCTGTTTTTCCGGTAAGCACTCTTAACATCGCATCAGTAAACGCACCATGGGGTTTGCCATCAATCGTCGGAAACTTCTGTAAAAAAGGACCACTGATGTCCGCGGCCTCTTCATATTCCCCGGCAGCTGAAATGAAAAATATATTGTTGTATGGGTATGCCTCCTCCGTGGCACTCGCGGTAATCGCTCTCTCTTGATTTGATGTCAATTCTGGCAATAACGTATCAACATTCTTATCTAGTCGAACATATCGACTCGGTAACTGCGCTACCGACGGGGAAAAACCGCGTACCGCATTCCCTGAATAACAGGCATCAATCATCACCAACAGATCGCGTCCAGATTTATCGATTTCCTGAAATATGGGCCTTAGATCTGTTCTCCCTACTATTAGACTTTCCACGATTTCCGTCGCGGATCGATCAAGCGAGGCATCATAAGGCAGAAGTCCAGCAGTCATGTCGGGTAGTGGCAGTTGAATGTTTTCGTCACCCGCACTTGTCCCATGACCGCCAAAATAAAAGAACAGTTGATCTCCTGGCTGAGATCGCGTTTTCAATCCTGCTAGCGCAGCCAGCACTTCCGCTTTTGTAGCCTGACTGTCACGTAAAACCTGAACGTTTTCACGCTTGAATTTCCAGATATCAATAAGTACTTCTTCTAAGGCATTGATATCATGTTCTGGCCCATCCAGGTCGAGCTGTGATCCTGGATAGTCACCCACACCCACTAACAGCGCATATCGCTCGGCTAATGCCAGCGAGATAGACGCCATAGATAGAAGCACTACAAAGCATAGCCTGCAGAACAATACAGTCAACCAATTATTCAAAGTCATCTCTTTTCATTTAAAACAACAATTTCTAACATTAAATTTAATATCCACCGAATTACACACAGTTATATGTCTTGCTCGAACAATTGACAAGAAATATTATGGTGAACATTCACCATTTCCAGCAACGTCACGTCAGATAGAATCATCTTTCCAATCAGGGTTTGGCCTGTTGTCTTTGATTTGTAATTTTGGAATACCAAATCCTGCAACGTTATTTATTTGAGCGAGAGACGATGGAGAGACTTGCTTACCAAACGAGTGAATGCTTTGTGTAACAGCAAACAAACGGAAATGTCTCTATATACTGCGCCGCGGGAACGATAGAGAATATATACTGTCGTACTCGCAAGCAAATCGTGGCAGTGATGCATTATGCACCGTGATCTAAATCGAAAAATCTGGCTCTGCCTATTCGTAATGACGGCTGGAGTTTCCGTCCCTGCAATGAGTCAAGCCCAGTCAGAGAAACTCAAATCTGTTCATGAATGGATCGAAGAGGCTTACCCGTCGGTAGACCATATTGACAGCACGGAGTATCTACAAAAACTGGAACCTGCTGATGATGTGATTGTTTTTGACGTCCGTGAACCGGCGGAATATGAAGTCAGCCATCTGGAAGATGCGATACAGGTTGATCCGGAGATAAGCCGGCAAGATTTTATTGAACAGTTTGGAGAAATCGTAAAGGACAAGCAAGTCGTTTTTTACTGTTCAGTAGGAAGACGTTCTTCCCTCCTTGCTGACAGAGTATCCGACTCACTTATCGATCAAGGGACGGCAGATATTTTCAACTTGAAGCATGGGATTTTCGGCTGGCATGACGAGCAAAATCCCTTGGTTAACAGAAATAAGAAAACGGACTATGTCCATCCCTTTAGCTGGCGCTGGAAACGCTATTTAAAACGTAAAGAGTTCGCACGTTACGAAGTCGAGTAACGCTGGTTATGAAGGTCACAGTCATTCGTCTCTGGCCTTCAGATTCTGAATTCATTCCCTCGCCAATTAGTTCATGTGGTTGGTTAAGTAGAGACGCCCTGCAGAATTAATCGAATTTCGTTCTGATGATTTAGGGATACTGCCGGGAAAAATAGGTCATCGTTAAACCTCCAACTTAAACTGTCCACAGTCTATATACGGGAAAAAAACGCTCAGAAATATTTCCATCGGCGAGGTTCTGAAAATCGTCGCCATTGACCGCGGAGCAGGCAAGGAGTTCGAGTCATTTATCAATCAAACCGGCAATGAGTTCCTATCCTCTTCTTAGAAGGGAGAGGAATTACACTTTATGATGAGAAAGCGCAAATCTCGATTCTATCCTCTGCCCCGGTATCCAGATACACCCTGATCAGGAACCCATACTCCTTCAACTGGCTCGCCAGTCTGATAGAAAATATCAATTGGAATACCTCCACGTGGATACCAATACCCTCCGATCCTTAACCATTTCGGTGCAATCGTTTCAGTTAACCGCTTTGCAATACCAACCGTACAGGCCTCGTGAAAGTCTCCATGGTTGCGAAACGACGTCAAAAACAACTTCAGCGATTTGCTCTCTACCAGAGACTCATCAGGAACGTAGTCTATGACAATATATGCAAAATCAGGTTGTCCGGTTATCGGGCATAAAGAAGTAAACTCTGGCGCCGTAAATCTGACTAAATAGTTAAAATCTAGATGAGGGTTAGGCACCTTCTCTAACTCGGCTTCTTCAGGCGAATTAGGGATTGTGTTTGAGCCTCCCAATTGCGTTAGGTTATCGTATATTCTTTCTTCGCTCATTCTATACTCCTCTCAAATTTCCCCAGATCATCACGTGCAGTTGCGGTAGAACACGGATATCAAACCATTGATCAGCATTTACCTTGTTAATTAGCCATTCCAACCGCTCAGTTACACCAGCTATATCCACACTATTGCCACTCTTGTCATCATCTCTCTCAGGGGTGTGATTACCGGGTTGAAGAAAAAAAGGTATCGCCGAAAATCGTCTATACACCTCCTTCGCATACGCGTAATCCAAATCGTCAAACACCACTACCTTTAGCACAGTACTGGTATTCTCACCCGCTGCTTCAATACACTTCTTAACCATACACCAATCCGTATTCATACCGCTGGAAGGTGGCTTCGGACTGAGTGTCAAGACATCTAGATTGGAAAACCATGGCTTTGCAACACTGGCTTGAGTTTCCAGGGCAAATCGATAGTTTTCCGCCTTTCCGAGATCGATTAACTCTTGCAACGGTTGTGTTGCGGGGTTTCCACCGGATAAGGAGACGGTAACGGGCACACCGCAGCTTAACTCTGAAACTCTATCCCAAACTTGCTTGGCGGTCATGGTTTTCCAAGTGTAGCGATAGCGACTCTCCACGGCGTACAGAGTATCGCACCAACTGCAGCGGTAATCGCATCCACCGGTTCGTACGAAAACCGTTGGCTCGCCAATTAACGCCCCTTCGCCCTGGATTGTTGGTCCGAATATCTCGCTTATTCGAATAGTCTCTGACATTATGGTCGATACTCAGCAAAAGTCTTAGCGGTTTCTTTTACTCGTACGGCCACCACTTCAGGCCACTTGCTCTTGCTCCAGGTATAAAAGTGATATGCCATACTTTCAGCAGTTACACCATCGTCTCCTAAAATATCATTAAGGTGTCGGTGGTCAAACTTCTCGTCAATATAATGTTTAAGCATATCTAGATCTCGGTAATCACGGACAAAACCATGGGCATTCAATGTACAGGACTGCAGTTCCACCTCAACAACATAATTATGACCATGCAGGCGAGAGCAAGGATGGTCTTCCCCCAGCCCATGCAGCTGGTGCGAAGCGGAAAAGTGATATTCTTTGGCGATTCGATACATTATCTATCCTCTGCAATGTTAGTAGCTTGCTGCCAGAACTCAACATCTGCATACACCGTGGGATCTTTTTCATTTGCAATGTGAAAGGCTTCTCGCCTTTCAACACAGGTACCACATCTACCACAATGCACCTTCCCTCCTTTGTAACAAGACCAGGTATCTTCAAATGGAACACCGAGACCCACTCCTTCAGCAACGATATCTGCCTTAGAACGATTGACGAACGGCGCGAACAACTGAATCTCAGATATTCCTTCTAAAGCATGATTTTGCATATCCTGAAATGCATCGATAAATCCGGGGCGACAGTCCGGATAGATAAAATGGTCACCGCCATGAACCGCGGTACCAACAGCTTGATCCTCATTGGAAGAAGCTACACCAAACGAAACAGTCAGCATAATCGCATTCCGATTGGGCACAACTGTAACCCGCATAGTCTCTTCTGCATAATGTCCATCGGGGACATCAATTTCATCAGTTAAAGCAGAACCAGATAACATCGCGCCTACGCCCGCCATGTCTACAACAAGATGGGGGACGTTCAGCTTCTGCGCACACAAAGCTGCATAATCAATTTCCTGCTTGTGTCGTTGACCGTAGTCAAACGTGATTAATCGCGTCAGCTCATGCTCTGCCGCAATTTTGTAGGCCAGCGTGACTGAATCGAGTCCGCCGGAGCAGACAACCAGAGTTTTCATAGTAGTTACCTTGTTTTAGTTTTAACCGGGTAGGTCCGCGACCGGTTTCCGAGCACCTCGGGTGAGGCTTTATATCAATAAATCGCAGTACGTTAAAGCAAAAGCGCAAAATTACAGGATGATAACAATGTCAATTTAACTGCAATTTAGCGAGAATTAGATTTTACAGTGCGTTGACACGTCGATAGAATGCATGCCGTCTTCAATCTGAGAATCACTATGCTGTTAAAAGCACTACGCAATGGCGTCGGCCTGCTCGTCGTCGGTCTTGACAAACTTACGCGGCCAAAGCCGATTGTTCGCTCTGAACAAGAGCAACAACTTGCACAGAGTGCCCTGGAAGGTCACACCTTGTACCAACTCAACGCCTGCCCTTTTTGCATCAAAACGCGGCGCGCCATGCACAGGCTCAACATTAATCTCGAAATTCGAGATATAGGCAAGGATAAGAATTTTCGCAACGAACTCAAAGCCGGAGGCGGTAAGGTTCAAGTTCCATGTCTGCGGATTGAAGGAAATAATGACACACAATGGATGTATGAATCTGACACCATCATTCAATACCTCCAAGAAAAAGCCGCCTGACAAAACAATGTATCTAAAATAGCGAAAACACGCTGCTCTTTACTCCTAAAGGAGTTCACTGGTCTGCCCTTCTTTTCCTGAGATAGCAATATGCAAAGCAATCGGAACATTCTCTTTATAATGTGCGATCAGCTTAGGCAAGACTATCTGTCTTGCTACGGTCACCAGACTCTATCGACACCTAATATCGATAGTCTTGCAAAGCGCGGCGTGAGGTTCACCCAGGCCTATTGTCAGGCTCCGCTATGCGGCCCTTCACGCGCAAGTTTCTACTCCGGAAGATATCAATCCAGCCATGGCGTCATGGGAAATAATGACGCTACCCAGCTAGGTGAGAAATTGATGGCCGATTATCTGAAACCACTGGGTTATCGATCCGCCGTGGTCGGAAAATCACATAATACAAAGAGCCAGGATGATTTAAAGCTTGCTCATGTTGATCTCAATTCAGACTATGCCCTCGCCGCCTCCAGCGGTGGGTTTGAACCCTATGAATGGCATGAAGGTTTGTTCCCCGACCCGGTATTGCCGGAGCGACAAGGGTATACAGATTATTTAAAATCGTTAGGCTACAGCGAATCGAACCCGTGGGACAAGTGTGCTAACAGTAGCGTCGACCAGGATGGAAATCTCCACTCTGGTTGGTCGCTGCAAAGCGCAAAATATCCTGCAGCTATACCCGAAGAGCACTCGGAAACCGCATTTATCACTCGACGCGCAATGGATTTTATGCGGGAAAGCAAGGAACAATCATGGTGTCTTCACTTAAGCTACATCAAACCACATTGGCCGTTGATTGCTCCTGCCCCTTATCACAATATGTATACCGCCGCAGATATACAACCGTTGATAAGTGGTGAATCCGATAGACAAGCTTCGCATCCCGTTGTACGCGCATTTATGCAGCAAGAATACAGTCAGTCGTATCAAGATCGAGAAATGCGTGACACGGTAATTCCTGTCTATATGGGTTTGATCAAACAGATTGATGATCATCTGGGGAAATTGTTTGAGTTTATGAAATCGGCCGGAATAATTGATAACACCATGATCGTTTTTACATCTGATCACGGCGATTATCTTGGTGATCATCTTTTGGGAGAAAAAGACTTGTTTCACAACCCCTCGGTGAAAATCCCTTTTATTGTGGTAGATCCCGATGCATCTGCGAACGCAACGCGAGGTCATGAACGCGACGAACTGGTCGAAGCGATTGATCTTCTTCCAACCTTTGTAGAATTTGCCGGAGGAGAAGTTTCTCAGGAAAGAATGGAAGGACGTTCATTACTACCGGTGTTGAAGTCAAAAGCCCCTGCGAAAAGCTGGCGATCATTTAGCGTCAGCGAAATTGACTACTCGGAGAGAGGGGCTAGAGAAATTCTGGGAATCGAACCATATGAGTGCCGAGCAACGATGATCGTAACTCGTGAATGGAAATACGTTTATTACGCAGGTTTCCCAGATCAGCTCTTTGATCTGCAAAACGATCCGGATGAGCTTACGGATCTCGGAGAGTCTGCCGAAACTCAAACAGTCCGCCAACAGCTGTTTGAGTTGTTATTTAAATGGAAATATTCTTTAAAAACTCGGGTAGGCGTCAGCTTCCAGCATCTGCAAGGTCAAACCCCTGCGCGAGATGAGCAACATGGCATCATTATCGGCCGTAGATAAGTTTAAACGCAGAGGTCGTAAATCCTGTGTATTTACTTTTCAACCTCCCCACCCACAGCCTCCATTACCATGTTCTGAAAGTGATGCACTGCATGTTCTGAAAGCTCGGTCTTGCCTTTATCCACCATAAACCGCCCTTGATTATAACCTTTTGAGCCTAGGCCTCGTTGCACACTCTCGCACAAAGAAATGTCTTCTGGCTGCAAAATATCCCTTTGATAATCCATCGCATCTTTAAGCTGCTTGCTCGGCGTTTTTGTTGGAATAAACCAATCCTGAAACTCTACTGTGCCGTCAACACCATCCGGGTTCATCTGTAACACTGACAGATTCGCTTCTCCAGGATAGATCCATATTGTCAGATTTGGCCATAAAAACCAGCCAGCGTAACCAAAATCAACATCTCCCTTTTCAAACTGAAACGCCTTATTGTTTAATGATTTTGGCGCGTCAGAAATTTGTGCCGAATAAATTCCTTTGGTTTCGGTGCGATAGCTGTCCATATCGACTAAGTCCACAAAATCTTTATGGGCGACATGGCAGTGATAGCATTCGAGAAAATTATCCACCATCACTTTCCAGTTACTCTTGACGTCAAAACGATCTCTTTGAGCAAACACCAGATCATCCACATTCGGACAGTAGGTTCGAATTTCCTGTTCCAGCTTACCACTAGAGTCCTTTAACGATACTGCGTGTGGATCCAGATTAATGAACACAAGGCCACAAAATATCTCCAGCTGAACCGATTTTAGCGTGAAGTCACTCTTATTGAACTCCGCAACATTCTCCGAGTTTCTAGCTGCTTTCAGTTTGCCATCAAAATCGTAGGCCCATGCGTGATAAGGGCAGACGATAATATTGGTTTTACCTTCACCGGACAGCAGCTCATGCCCGCGGTGTAAACAAACATTATAAAATGCTTTTAGTTCTCCCGCCTTAGTCTTAATTACGAAAATACTCTGCTCGTGAATCTTGACCGTTATAAACTCCCCAGCAGACTGCAGTTGACTGACGTGGCCAACATAACACCAGTTTCTATAGAAAATGCTTTCTTTCTCTAATTCATAAATTGTACTATCCGTGTAGAACCGAGCCGGCATTGTGTAGGATTGTTCTGGCCGCGCACAAAATGGCATGTCATCAGCGTGCTTTTTAACAGAAAGATTCATAACTACTGTAGATTTCGGGAAGAGTGTCTTTTTCAGATTATGGCACAGTCGCCAATGAGTTTTAATCGATCATCCGCGGAATTAGGTTGAAATCAGAATACCCTCAAGCAGTGCGCCTATTCATCCGAAAGTCAGCCATCAGGCAGTTGTTTTATATCGCACTTTCACCTTAAAAACCAAAGAGTAAGACGCTCTGTTTAGCTTGTGTTCATGCTTGCTTAATGTAGAATTCAGCCATCTGGAGTTACCATGATTGTTCTATGTCGTCGGGGGTTGTCGACATTCGATTTTTTCAATTCTAGACAGTCTGTTTCTCTAGCAATTGATCATCGCGTTCACTTACAATATTCTAACTTACGGATCAACTCACGTATGCTTAACACTATATCCCGTTTAATCAAAAACGGTGGCCAAAACCTGGATCAAAAATCAGAAAAACGAAGCCAAAACCTCATGGAAGCAACTGAAGTTCTTGCCAATATCGAGAAACACCTCTCGATTCTCCACCATAGAAACTTCCAACTTCGCCAGGCGATACTTGCAAAATCTGAAAGAGGGGTTGAGAAAAGGCGTTCGCAGTTTATCGCCGTTTTACGTTCATACATTCGGCTTGTGGTTTCTGAGCTACATGGACCCGTAGCCCAAACAATTAGCACCGACAAAAAGGCTCAGTACGAAGAACTGAAAAGAGAGAGTTTTAGTCAGTATGACAAGATGATTGAGAAAAGTAATTTGTCTGCCAAAAAAATGATATCGGCTGGATCGGATTACGTAAGAGAATTATTTTACATAGAAATCGAATTAAAAAAATTCCAAAAACAGGAAGAGAAACTCGTTTATCCATTGCATACCCAAGAAACTGATGATGACTGGGATGATGACGATATTGGGCTAGATCTGTTAAGTAAAAACTAGTACAAATCCTAACTGCCGTTAATATTAAGCAAAAGCCATATACGCCACACCGCGTTTTTACACCACGTTTTTCCTCTCCTTCATTTGCGCCTGTGTTGTTGGCTTGACACTCCTTGACACACAGTTTTTGAACAGCGTCCGTTAATAGTCCGTCACCCCAGCAAATCACTGCAGCTCCATACTGAACCGCTTCAGCACGCATATCCATAAATTCATTGCGGAGCGTTTAAATTGACGCTCAGGGACTAGAAAATCGCCTTTCGGACAGCTCTACTGGCTTCATGAAACGCAACAGTCCGCCATTTCATTTTACTTACTTTCCTCCCCAAGTTAGCGTTGCCAGGCAGTGGCAACGTAGAACAACCTACGTTATCTCAGAGGCAACCGCTAGTTGCGTCTAATCATCGCTAGTATGGCGGTCATCTGCAACAAAGATCACCTAATACCTGCCATTGATCGCACCAACGTTACAGAAAAACACACGTGTCCTTTATACCAACCGTCTAAAGATACTTTAGTAAACTGATCCACGGTATCGTTAACCTGCGCACTTTAGGGCATTCAGTTTCTGTTCATTCCAAAAGAGTTTCAGTAGCCCTAAATTCGGGTCAATCTTGTTCCAGTTGGACTAAATTTGTTGATTGCCCCTCCACCGGTATTCCAATTTTTGTCAACTTTTCTAGACAGCGGATCCGGAATTTATCTTTTGTGTCAGTTTCACTATTCTATGTGACTCTTTTTATCAAAACCTTTTAGATACAAATTGTTACACGAACTTTTCCAATCATCTTCACTCTATGTACAGGTGAAAAGAATAGAATTTATTTACCAGCGGAAACTGACTGGGTTAAACATAAATTAAATTGAAGGGTAGTAAATTGAGTAACAAGTCAACAGGTGCTTCTCCTGCATCGATAGACCAACTGTCACACAGTCTTGTGTCAGAATGGATCGAAAGCGAGAATATAAGTTTGCGGCCAGCCAAGAAGAAGGCATTAAAGAATGCGATTGCGGAATCTGTTCCTGCTTTTCTCGAGGTGAATAAAGATCAAGCGTTGAACCGTTATATCGAAGCGGTGAAAGCAGAAGAAAGAAGGGTTTGCCTAGAAGCAATCGCAAATATTCAAGAATCATTCCCCGGCTATGTAAGCAAGCAACGATTGCTTAATCTTTGCACTTATCCAGAAGAACATATTAAGCAAGAAACGATGAACTAGGCTGCCGCAAGCCTAGTCTAGACTGAATATGTGTCTTTGTCTGAGTGCGGCACCCAGTTGCGATGGTGTCTGTACTCCAATTTTGTACCAGATATAAGGAGGAACTATCCTCAAAATTACGGTCGAAGTTAAAGTCAGTAACTATTCATGCCCATTTCGGCATCGTCTGTTTAGGAGAACAAATGAGCCAAGCTAACGTCGGCGCTGCCGACAGAATCATTCGTATCGTTGCTGGAGCCGCGCTGGTTTCCGGTCCTTATCTGTTGACCTCACTTCCCGTCTGGGACAGTGACTCCCTAAGAATTGCGATCCAAGTGGTGGGAGCAGTCATCGCATTCACAGGCATATTCGGGTTTTGCGCGATTTATAAGCTATTCCGCCACAAAACCAATTAGTCTCTACGACCATGGTCTCACCATAGTAGAAGCGGATTGATTATTTGCATGCTAAGCAGGCCAACACTTTCGATAATTAATTACCCTGAAATCGGTTTAAGGCCTCGCCGCTGGCAATAGCCTTTCTCGCCATATCAGCTCCTTTTGAGATGCTACCTGAGAATCCAGTATGGTTTAACGCGATGGCGGCCCCATAGATAAGACTGTCCCGCATCGCCCCATCTTTATTCGATAGTGCATCGAGACCCACCGCCACATTACGTTCAACAATACTATCAAGCTCTTGTGAGGTCTCGAAATTCGCTTCCGCTAAAATTGCTTCTTCCTCTAAGGTAATCGGTATCATCCTCTTGTCCTGATGGATCGCGATTTCGCTGGGAGTCAGCTTATGTAGATTCATTTCCTGATCATCTGTAAAGCCGAAATACCGCGACAATTGAGACAAAGACGGTATACATCCACCTTCCACACCGCGCACTACCGCGGCACTATCAAAACCAGCCTGTTTAGCCAAAGCAGCATAAACGGGTGGATATGCCTTATGCACAAAACCTGTCAGAAGATGTGTCCGCTCTTTACCTGCTATTGGTTTTAACACCACCTCAAGTGTGGATAGACAAGTGCGTTTCACCATTTGATCCCTAAGTGGAATCAAATCGTGTAATTCTGCTAAATACTGAGATTGATCAAGATAACACCACCCTAGTTTAGACAGAGATGACGCACCCTGTTTGACATCATCGTTCACCACCTTGCCTGCCATTTTCAAAACACGGTGTGGTGTAATGCCATATTTTGGACCTGCCTTTTCAACGCCATGACAATATGCTGGCAAACCACAAGATGCAATAACAGCTGGTAGAAAAGGTAGCGCTGTCAACCCTCTGACAAAACCGTTGAACGGATCGCTTATCGCTAAAACATCATCCTGCTCCGAGATCACAGAATCAACCGATCGACATAAAGCCTTCAACGCACCAGCATTTTCTGCATCTGTCTCTCTTTTCATGCGTAACGCAATCAAAAATATGGCACTCCTGACAGGATCAACCGCCTTTTCTAAAATTAGTGACAGCGCATCTTCGGCCTGCTCCTGGTTAAGCGACTTGCTGAGCTCCGGTCCTGTCGCGACAAGTTGCAGGTAGCTTCGCATTCGCTCCATCGCGGGCACTTCGCATTTCTTCTCGCTCAATTTTTATTACTCCGGACCACCCTGCCACAACAACTCATACCCTAACTCCCAAGATTGATCACAAAATGTAGCTAAAGCAGAAAACTTTTCCTTAAAAACCACATCCGCATGGGATTTTTCATGCTGATCGAATGATCTCCAGTAAGTCACAATCGCAACGTCTCCAGAATCCACTATCGAACTACCATCTTCTCTAGTTGTACTCCCGGTCATGGATCCTTCATTTGAAATAAACCCGGCATTTTTAAATACCTGGCCAGCGATAAATCCACCTGTATCATCGCCGTAAGTATTTTTAACGACATTGCACATCTCCCCAAGCGCCATCTCAACGTCATCAATTGTGACGCCTTCTCTTAATTTAACGACGTTAAATAGCATCACGGAATCAAAGGGTATTTCTACATTTCCAAACATGTTGTTTCTCAAAAATATGATCGACCAAGGATACGGGAAACAACTAATTCAAACCAATACCCAATCCTGCAAGTCAGCCTACCCAAAGTGAGTAGAACGCTCGCTCAAAAATCTACTAAAACGGATGCCCCCAGTTCGAACGCCGGCTCTTGTTTCGCCATAGAGATGGTCACAATCGTTACTCGGTCCCGAATCTCTATCGTCTTCACGATTCCAGACACTCTCACATCGCCGACGCTAAGACTTACTTCTTCAGATAAAAAGGGAACAGGCTCTTGCCCTCCCTCTACTCGGACAACAACCTCTCGAGCATTTCCAGCAAACACAATCATCGGCGCAGTATATGATGAATGATTGATACTTTGTCCTTCTGAAACATTCAACGAGACGACCATACCCGCAACTGGAGCAACAATCTGGCTCTTCGCTTTTCTTTCTTCTGCATCCGTCAGTGCCGCCCGGGCTGCGGAAACACCGGCGGTTTTTCGCAACACGTCTAATCTAGCCAAGTTGAAGTCAGCACGTGAAGTGGAACCCTCATCATAAAGAGACTTGGTCTCTTCAAACACACGCGTTGATGCCTGAAGTTCTGCCTCAGCCAGTTTCAAGAAATCCTCTCGCGCAGTGATATGAGCATCCAGACTCTCTGAATTCAAGGACAGCAAAAGGGTTCCCGCCAAGACTCTCTCCCCTTCTTTTGCCGCAATCCCTTCAACAATTCCATCTACGCCGGTTGACAGCGCAAAAATATTGACATATTCAACCCGCCCCGTAAGACTGTCGGCAAATACTGACGGTGTGCAGAAGAAGAATATTGCGAGAAAACTCGAAAAGAGTCGAATAATTTTTGTATACATATATCTGGAGTTATGCAGTAAACAGGAATCAAGTGTAATAACAGACGTTCTTGTAAAGATTGGTAGCGGGTTTATCAATCTAAGAGTATTGACGGGTGAGGAACACAAGATCTTTTACAGAGCGCAGTATCCACCATCAACGATCAAACAATGACCAGTGACAAAAGAAGCGGCGTCAGAAGTAAGAAAAACAACGGGACCAACCATTTCCTTCGCCTTCCCACGACGTACAAGGGGGGTCGCACTTTGAATCGCTTCCTCGAACTCTGGCGTTATCGATTCTTCACCATTCATAGGGCTATCGGTATATCCTGGATTAATCGTATTCACTCGAATTTGGTAGCGTCCCCACTCTGCGGCTAGCTGACGACACAACTGATCCACCCCTCCTTTGGAAGCCCCATAAGCAGCAAGACCTTCAAAAGCCGCAGTGCTGCCGTTGGAGGACACCATTACGATGGTTCCACCCTCACCCTGCTCAATCATTTGACGTCCTGCTGCCTGGGCACAATAGAAACAGCTATTGAGATTGACATGCACCACCTGCAACCATTGTTCTTCGGTTAGATGCTCGGGCGGGTTTACCTCGATCACGCCATGATTGACCACGATGCCATCGATCCTGCCAAATTGTTGAACACAGCAGTTGATAAGTTCAATACATTCTTCTCTCTCAGTCGCATCAAATGCTACCGCTATCGCCTCCCCGCCCAGCGCCAGTATCTGTTCCGCTGTCTCCGCAACCTTATCTTCGCTGCGGCCGCATACCACAACCTTCGCTCCGGCTCCTGAAATCCCAAGGGCCATTTCCCGGCCAAGTCCGTAACCGGATCCGGTGACAATGATTACTTTTTCTTTTAAGCTAAATTCCGCAATCGTATTGAACGCTGAATTATCTGATTGACTCAACAAACACTCCTTTCAAACTTCAAATTGGATTTCCTGAGGTTACCAAATAAAATCAGGCTCGTCCCGGCTTCAATTTCTAGTTGAGATACCCGGACTCAACGACTGGCGAGCTTGGGCTACTACCCGGATCTTGACCGGCACCGGGCTTCATTTGTTCTGAGGTAGAAGTTTTCCAATCTACTTCAAAGCCAACTACTTTGACATTTCCAGGCAGATTCGCGTTAAACAAGCGGTTGTGCCAATACGTTGCAAGATGCGACTCGGAATCTGGCTTGCAGAGAACCGCTTTGCAACGCAATACATATTTTTGGTTCGCCTGAAAGAAACTTAACTCCAGCAAGTTTGCAGCTAACATACGCTCAACTAATTCACTATCCAGAGAAAATAGTGCGGTGAACTGTTCGCTAAATTCTTTTGGATATTGATAGTAATATTCGCACAGATATTTAATCGCATTTTCGTGAACTTTTTTCGGGTCAACCGTCTTCTGCACCATAAACCGAAATTCAGCAATAACGTCCTTGGGCTCCTTCTTATTGATGACCGTATTGATTTGACCCGCAAACTGACCATCGATCTTAACCGACGCTTTTATCCCTTGCGGTGGCACGCCATTTTGTTTTCGCACTGCATGTTGACGGATACGGCATTGCCAACCCAAAAATTCCGCACTTGATTCCATTTATATCACTCTCAAAGTACTAAGTAGTCATCCACATTATCGAAAATTTTTCGAGAATATCAACATAAAAAAACGTGGTACCCGTATGCGGATACCACGTTCAAGACATACACCAAACTTAAATCTTAAAATTTCCGATAGGCATTCATCAGATCCACCATCGGATGATTGGGCGACATCTGAAACTTAATCAACAGCTCACGGGCTATCATATCCCGGTCTTGTTGATTGTCTGGAAGCTCAATGTCTGTAGGCACCTGCACCCAACCGTTAATATTACGGTCAAAAACTGCAGGCTTTCCTTCTTCGTAGCCCATATGCACATCCTCCAGCCAGTTCAGATCGGTCCAACCCATCATCTCCATATATTTAGTTAGAAAAGGAGTACAACGATCCATATCAGGCACGAGATTCACATCGTATCGGTAACCAATATGCTGGCCGATCATTTGCTCACGATCAGAATCTACGCCGTCACCCTCAATAAAGTGATCAATATTTTCGCTCATAACAATTCTCCTAGAAACGAGTCATGTCTGGACGACCAACGGTATGTTGGGTACCAGCCAAAGGAACCTGCGCCAATGCCGAAGCTTCCATTGTCAAAGCGGCCAAATCTTCTGGCTCTAATGAATGGATATTGGTTTTACCGCAGGCACGCGCCAACAATTGCGCTTCGATTGTCAGCGTGTGTAAGAAGTTGTAAACCCGCTCTGCCGCTTCGTCCGGATTAAGTCGCGCACGAAGCTTTGGATCCTGGGTTGCAACACCGACAGGACAACGTCCGGTATGACAGTGGTAACAATTTCCTGCTTCCACTCCCATTTCATTTGGAAAGTCAGCCTCAGGAATATCTTTGTTACAGTTTAGCGCCATCAACGAACTGTGCCCAATTGCAATCGCATCAGCACCCAAAGCAATCGCCTTGGCCACATCGCCACCGTTTCTGATACCGCCGGCGTATACCAGCGAGATCTTGCCAGACATGCCGACATCTTCGATCGCACGACGCGCCTGCCGGATTGCCGCGATCCCCGGGACACCAGTTTCTTCAGTCGCCAGGTGTGGACCTGCGCCTGTTCCACCTTCCATACCATCTATATAGATAGAGTCAGGACCGGTTTTTGCCGCCATTCGGACGTCATCATAGACTCGGGCAGCACCCAGCTTTAGCTGAATTGGAATTTCACCATTGGTCGCTTCGCGAATCTCGTTAATTTTCAGCGCGAGATCATCTGGGCCCAGCCAGTCTGGATGACGCGCTGGCGAGCGTTGATCAATACCCGCAGGCAATGAACGCATTTCCGCAACCTGATCGGTGACTTTCTGTCCCATCAAGTGACCGCCCAAACCGACTTTACAGCCCTGACCGATAAAAAACTCAACACAGTCTGCAAGGCGCAGATGATTTGGGTTAAAACCATATCGTGACTGAATACACTGATACATCCACTTTTCTGAGTAACGGCGCTCATCCGGTATCATGCCACCTTCGCCAGAACAGGTTGCTGTTCCAGCCATGGTTGCACCGCGAGCAAGTGCGGTTTTCGCTTCATAAGACAATGCACCAAAGCTCATACCGGTAATGTAAACCGGTATATCGAGTTCCATTGGACGCTTCGCCATCGGACCGATTACGGTTTTGGTCAAACACTTTTCACGATAGCCTTCGATTACGAATCGCGTCAATGTTCCCGGCATAAAAGTCAGATCATCCCAGGTCGGAATCTTCTTGAACAAAGAAAATCCACGCATACGATACCGACCGAGTTCCGACTTAATGTGGATATCATCCATCACATGGGGCGGGAAAATAAAACTCTGGCCTAAATTATTTGTATCTCTTTTAGTCATTTATAAAATCCTCAAAATTAAGACTAGAGCACCAGCTTCTTTTCAGAAGGCTCAAGGTTGTCGTAGTTCCAAAGCTGCTTTCCAGCCACATACTTCTGCATATTTTCAATGCCACATTGTGGGCTAACGTCATACATACCAAGCTTGTGAGTCAACCATTTGACATCTAGCTCAGTGAGATCAGCAGGAACGCAGTCGACACCCAGATCAGCAACTTTGCCGCCAACATAAATTGTGCCATCGTACATGGAATCGCCAAGGTTCTTTCCGGCATCACCACAAATAACCATTCGACCCCGTTGCATCATAAAGCCAGAGAAAGCACCGGTACGGCCGCCAACAATAATTGTGCCACCCTTTTGGTCGATACCTGTTCTGGAGCCAACGTCGCCGCGGCATACCAAATCACCGCCACGAATTGCTGCGCCAAAAGTTGAGCCAGCATTACTATCTATAACAACGGTTCCAGCCATCATATTTTCGGCACAGGACCATCCGACTCGACCAGTAATATGGACATTCGGTCCGTCAATAAGGCCGCACCCAAAATACCCTAAGCTACCCTCATATTTGATTCTTGCACGATTTAAAATTCCGACGCCAACACCATGTCGAGCACGCGGATTCTTAATCGTAATGTCACCATGGCCTGATTCAAGCAGCTCGCGGATTTTGAGATTAATCTCTGTCGACTCCATTTCATCAGCATCAATGGTCGCGCTCTTGGCGTAATCAACTTCATGGGCCCAAGGGTATGTAAAGTTTTCTTCCGCACTTGCATCAAAAAAACGCTGCTGTGTTCTGCCGGTTAGCTGCTCGGCATGCAGGCCCATATCATGGGACTTGTGCTCTACGCTTGCCATACTCTCACCTCGCCTTCATAGGGATCCCAGGTTTCAATTTCATTAGGAAAGATACTGCGAATAGCCACTTCCTCAGAAGCAAGACCAACAAATTCATCACTTTCATACAGCACCATCGGTTTTGCTGCCATGACATCTTTAGCCATACCCAGAGAATCACTGGTTGCCACAAGATAAGTGAAAACACCATCCAGCTCGTCGACAGAGCGCACCATCGCGGCTTCAAGATCATCACCTGCTTCAATACGATCAGCTATATAAACGGCGATTAACTCGGAGTCGCAATTTGACATGAAACGATGACCGCGACGCTCCATTTCTCGGCGGAACGTCCAATAGTTGGTCAACTGGCCGTTATGCACAACTGATACATCATTAAAAGGATATGCCCAGTAAGGGTGCGCAGACCGAATATCAACATCTGATTCGGTTGCCATGCGGGTATGCCCAATTGCGTGAGTACCCTGAAAGCCGGTAAGCGAATATTGTTCAGAGACTACTGTGGCGTCGCCCAAGTCTTTAATCAGTTCCAGGCCGCGACCAATTGACAGAATTTCGGCGCCTTCGATGTCTTCGACATAGTCGGCCATCTTGCGCATATCGCCGTCAAAACTGAAGGTATATCGATACGAATAGTCAGTTGCCTGCTCTTCTTTTACCAGCTTCACGCCCAGCTCTTTCAAACGCGCATCAACTGCAGCCCTGCGGTCTTTAACTTCCTGTTGGATATCAAAACCACGGTTCATATCTTCTTGCTCTGCAACCTTGAAACGCATCACGTACTGACCATCCGTTGGATTGCCGTATAATGCAAATCCAGTGGAGTCAGGCCCACGATGTTTCAGAGATTGCAGCATCGATGTCATTTCTGACCCAACATCCGAGCTCTTTCCTCGGTGTATCAGTCCAGCAATACCACACATAAGTTTGCCTCTTTACTTTTTGTTAAATTTCGCGCCGGACGAATGCCCGGCGCCAGTGAATACAGATCAGTTGTTCGTTGAACGCTATGGCAAGCAATCAAGGTATTGATCAAGATCCCAGTCAGTGACCGAATGGTTAAACTTCTCCCACTCATCGTTTTTATAGTGATGAAACACTTTGTACATCTCGTCTGGCATTGCCGATCTGATCACTTTATCTTTCGACAGCGCATCAAGCGCTTCTCCCAGATTCATCGGAAGCTTGTTCACTTTCTTTCCATCTTCCATTGCCTGATAGATATTTCGCTCTTCCGGCTCACCTGGATCCAGATTACGGGTAATACCGTCATCGAATGCCGCCAGTAAGGCACCACCCATCAAGTAAGGATTCACCATCGAATCTACCGAACGATATTCAAAGCGACCGGGCGCAGATACGCGCAAAGCACAGGTACGGTTTTGATACCCCCAGTCAGCGAAGATCGGCGCCCAGAAACCGGTATCCCAAAGACGTCGATACGAATTCACAGTTGAAGATCCTATGGAAGTCAGCGCCTGCAAATGTTCGATTACTCCACCGATAGATTTCAATCCAATTGGACCTGGCTTCACCGGATCAATTTTTGGATCTGGCATAAAGTAGTTCTTTCCGCCCTCACGATAAGTAAACACACCTTCCATTCCAGGTAGAACTTTTTGATGTAATTTGTTTACCTTATCTTTACCGCCCGACCACAGGGAGACGTTATGGTGACAGCCCGAAGCCGAAACATTCATAAACGGCTTGGACATAAAACAGGCGTGTAAGCCGCGCTCTCGACCAACCTGGGCGCAGATTTGCCGATAGGTTGTCAGACGATCTGAGTTTCTTACGACATCGTCAAACATCCAGTTTAATTCGAGCTGACCGGGCGCATCTTCATGGTCACCCTGAATCATGTCAAAACCCATTGCGGCAGCATATTCCATTACCTGCATAAAGGCGGGGCGTAGCTCCTCGAATTGATCAATGTGATAGCAGTTAGGCTTCGTTACTCCACCAGCGAGTTTCTTGTTCTCGTCCAGCTTCAACCACATCATCTCTGGCTCGGTACCCGCGCGCAAATGCATCTTATGCTTGGACTCAAACTCTGAGTGCAGCAACTGCAAATTACCACGACAATCTGAAGTCAGGTGCGCACCAGGATTGACCCGCTCTTCCCTGTTTCGGTAACAGGTACAGAAAACGCGCGCAACCCGCTTGTCCCAGGGAAGTTGAACGAAAGTATCTGGATCAGGAATACCGACAAGCTCAGAAGCTTCTGGTCCATAACCAATATAGTCACCATGGCGATCGACAAACAAGTTTGCGGTGGATCCGTATACCAGCTGAAAGCCCTTCTCAGCAATACGTTCCCAATGGTCCGCCGGGATTCCTTTACCTACGATTCGCCCGGTAACAGAAACAAACTGGAAGTAAATGTAAGTTACCCCCAGTTTGTTGATTTTATCTCTTACTTGCTTAACTAACTGTGACCTGCCTTTTTCATTGACTTTTCTTTCGAGGTCAGTAGAAGTTTGGACGCGTGCCGTGCTGCGTTTCGCTGCAGCTTTTTTCTTGGCTGGGGCTTTTTTCTTAGTCGCCATAAATTGAATCCTCCATAAAGATTCTGTTTTGGTAGTCATGTCTATGTGATAGCAAAACAAAAAAGCAGTATCGTTTCGTTATCGCTTTTATTGGATAAACTTTTGGACCATTTTTGGTATAAACTTGATCCAATAATTATCTTACTGGGTCAATTTTGATCGTTGTTCATCTCTGTGCGAGCATTTAACACCCAGTTTGATACGTTTGCAATAGCAAAATGGATCAGATATGATCTTTAAATATACCATTATCGAACCATAGTATTTTTGCAATGCAAGAACACCTTCAAGTGACCACTGGATCCGCCGGCGTCTTCAACCGCATCAGGGACGCAATTGTTGCTGGCGAATATAGCTACAACGAGAGACTTCCCTCTGAGCGGGACCTGTCCGCAGCCTATAAAGCTGCAAGGGGAACGGTGCGCGCTGCACTACAACAACTTGAAGAAGCAAATCTGGTTAAGCGAAAATTTGGCTCCGGTACATTTGTATCGTTTCGACATGAATTCGAACAAACAGACATTGCAGAACAAACAAGCCCTCTTGAATTAATCGAAACCCGCCTAGCAATTGAGCCTTACATCGTAAAAATGGTCGTGATGAACGCCAACAACCGCGACCTAAATCGATTAGAAGAAGTCCTGGAACAAGCAATAGATACTGAATCAGACCCCAATGCTTTTTCCGCAGCTGACGAAGCATTTCATCTGATGCTAGCGTCTTGCTCGCAAAACCCATTGATGATTTGGATCTACCAGCGCATCAATGATATTCGCAGTCATACCCAATGGAGCGCGCGCAAGAACTATATCCTGACGCCGGAAAAGATCAGCGACTATATTTCACAGCATCGCACTTTGTTAGGAGCGATTCGACAAAGAGATCATATTCGCGCTGCTGAGATCATCACCAATCATCTAAAGCAAGCAAAACAAGACTTGATTGGTCAAGGTTAGGTTTCTTAGAGCTTGACGTACGTTTCATAAAAACGCTTATGCGTGGGTCAAGCTCTTAGTAGGATCATAAAATGGCAGCTGGGCAACCGTTGCTTCTGCTATACCTTGCTCATGCTTCACCTGCAGTTTTACGCCCTCAACATTTGCAGCAGGTTTGATATGCGCAAGCGCCAAAGATTGATTTAGGCGGTGAGACCAAGCAGGACTATTCACCAGCCCAACTTCCTTCTCCTCAAAGTAAACCTGCTCGCCACCCACTAGTGCTCTCGGTAGTTCAATCACTAATCCTGCTTGGGTAAATCGCTCATTGCCTTTGGACTTAAGTACGGCCTGCTTACCACGAAAATCTGTTTTATCTGTATTTATGGTAAAGCCAAGACCTACTTCCCAGGGAGTGTGATCCTCTGTCATATCGTAGCCATAGAATAGAAGCCCAGCCTCGATTCTCACTTTATCCAGCGCGGTAAAGGACGCAGGCATCACGCCTACCGTAGCGCCACGCCCTACAATTTCATCCCAAATATTTCCTACCACATTCGATGCCGCAAAAATCTCATACCCGCGTTCACCGGAATATCCCGTTCGAGAAATATGCACTGGCTGACCAAATAATTCTGCTGATTGATGTTCAAAGTACCCAAGGGACGCTAGGTTTTTCGAACAAAAAGGATCCAGAAACTCAAGCGCCTTAGGCCCCTGCAAGGCTAAATTGTGTAAGTCATCATCCAGCTCAATATCTACATTTTTGCCTTCCGCAGAAGCTTGTAAACGCGCCATACTCTCACCAGACCCATGGCAATAGAGCCATTCGTTATCACTGATATTCGCTGCGATTGCATCATCAGAAACCGTTCCGGCATCGCTCAATACCGCGCTGTAAGCCGACATTCCAGGCTTCACTCTGGACATATCTCGCGTCATCACGTGGTTTAAAACTGAAGATGCATCGGCGCCCCTAATGCGCAATTTTTTTAACGGAGACATATCAAACAGCCCGGCAGCTTCTCGCACAGCGGTATGTTCATCCTCCGGACTACTATTGTAACTCCATGCAGTACCCATGCCATTCCAATCCTCTAGGCCAGAACCCAATTCAGTATGTCGTGAAGCAAGGGCGGAAGTTCTTGTTGACTCAGTCATCTTTAATCCTCTTAAAAACTCGATTGTTTTTAATGCCACTCATCTGGCATCGCGTATTTTCTTTTTTGCACAAACGCTTTTAATTCCTCGTCAACCCCGGGATCAATTCCAGGATCTTTGTAATCTTGAAGTGCTTGCTTCCATGCCAGGTTTGCTCGCTGCTCAGCACTAACACGTCCACACTCGCTCCATTGTTCAAACGACTGCGTATCGGATAACAATGGAGATCGATAATTCGCTGCTTTGAAATGCCTTAAAGTATGTTTGGTAGAGAGGAAATTATCGCCGGGCCCTGATTCAAGGTAAGCGTCCTTGGCAAGACCTTCATCCGTTATTTCGAGCCCTTTGACCAGCGTACAAACCATCCCGCAACGATCTAGATCGAGCATAAATTTCTCATAACCCATGGTTAACCCGCCCTCAAGCCAACCGGCAGCATGAAAAATAATATGCGATCCTGCCGCTATTGCTGCGGACATAGAATCCGCAGACTCTTGCATCGCCTGACCGTCCGCAGATTTCGCGGCGGTCACATGACCGATGCCACGCAACGGCAGCTGCATTCGACGACATAACTGTCCCAACACTGCAATCCCGAGACTCGCTTCAGGCCCACCAAATGTTGGCGCTCCGGATTGCAGATCGAGGGTCGTTAGAAAATTTCCGTACACAACCGGCGAACCTTTTTTAACTAATTGAGTAAGGGCGATCGCTGCAATAGTTTCTGCATGTGCTTGCGCTATCAGTGCGGGCTGGGTTACCGGCCCCATGGCGCCGCCGAGAAGAAATGGCGAAATAAAATTACACTGGTTTGCCCGCGCATAGACTTTCAACGCACCCGACATCACTTGGTCAAGCACCAACGGGGAGTTGAGATTAATATTTGCCTGGATCACGCAATTATTTTGCATAAACTCTTGACCAAACATGATGCGCGCCATAGCGATTGAATCTTCCGCTTTAAACGCTGCAGTAACTCCCCCCATAAAAGGCTTGGTGGAATAGCGAAGATGGGCATACACCATATCGAGATGTCTTTTGTTAACAGGTATATCGACCGGTTCACAAACGGTGCCACCGGAATGGTGAATCCACGGAGACAAATAGCTGAGTTTGACGAAGTTGTTAAAGTCTTCGATCGTTGCGTATCGCCTTCCCCGATCGAGATCGGTCACAAATGGCGACCCGTAACCCGGGCTCATACATACCGAGTCACTTCCCAGTTCAATTGAATGTACGGGGTTTCGACCGCAAAACGTGACTTTCTCTGGCGCCGTGCTGCACAGCGCTTTAGCGTGGCCGGGATCAAAACGAACCCGCTCCCCATCGACGGTGGCGCCAGCCTTTTGGAATAAATCCAATACTTCCTGATCGCCTCGAAACTCGATACCGACCTCTTTCAAAATCCAGTCTGCGTGTTGCTCTAACCGGTCAAGGTCATCTTCTGTGGCGATGCAAGACGGCGCTATGCCACGCTTTGGAGGGAGACAATCCATTTCCAGGGACATTTGGTGTGGCTGTTTGCTGCGTCTTCTACCAGTTCTTCTTGTCGCGTGATGACTCATCGGTTAACACGTTCAATTCAACTGCGCTTACGATGCGCCTGAATTTATTCCAAATCAACCCAAATTATTTATACAATTCGTTTAATTAATTTGAACGAATGCTATGCATTATCGTATCTACCACGCGTTAAGAATATTCGTTTATGTGGCCCAGAGCATGAACTTGAGTGAAGCAGCGCGCTCGCTCAATATAACTAAGGGCGCTCTCAGTTATCAAATAAAACAGCTTGAGCAACAGCTGGGTTTTGCGGTGTTCCTGAGACAAAAAGGTGGCATTTCCTTAACCAAAAAAGGCGCCGAGCTCTTTTATTCGATGTCTCACTTGTTTGAACAAGCGGAGCATCATATTGAACGTCTCACCGGCCCGCAAAATGCCTTCCTTACAGTGGGCATGACCACCTACTTCGCATCAAGATGGCTTACCCCAAGACTGATGACTTTCACCAGTGCATACCCTAATGCTCGATTGCGCATTCAACCAACAATGAGCGTTGTTGATCTAGGCAGGGAAAACATTGATTTAGCTATTCAATGGGGTGACGGCAACTGGGAGGGCGTCATCGTTGAACCGTTGTTTCTGTGCCCTGCTTTTGCCACTGCGGGCAAAAAAACCACGGAGAAAATCAAGAAATTCGGTCTGAAAGAGCGGCTGAGTCACACTGCTTTACTCCATGACTTTGACCAAAGCCAGTCTTGGGAAAAGTGGATGTCAAAAGCTGACTTACCGATTTCAATGCAGAGCTCTTCCCTGGTGATTCCTGATCCGAATGTCCGGGTCGAGGCAGTAGTTAACGATCAGGGTATTGCGCTCAACGATGCACTGGTAAATCCAGAGATAGATCGCGGAGCACTGTTTCAAATCTCGGATATTCGCTTGGAAGAATACGGCTACTTTCTAACCTATCTTCCTAATGCCGCGGAGACTAGCGCATTTAATGAATTTCGTGCCTGGCTGTTTGAAGAAGCCGCGAGCCCTTATCCATAATCAAGACCCTCACCCCAACATCAGCGAAAAGTCAGCAATTAAATCATCCACGTTCTCAATGCCTACGGAGACTCGTATCAAATTGTCCGGCGTCTTGCTGTTAGCAGGCTCAACCGAACGTCTATGCTCGAGAATACTTTCCACACCGCCAAGTGAAGTAGCGCGTTTGAATACTTGGGCTTTTCCGATTGCCGCGACCACTTCATCTCTGCCGCCCGGGATCGTAAAAGAAAGCATCCCTCCAAAACCGCCTGTCATCTGTTTTTTGGCGATATAGTATCCGGGCGAACTCTTTAAACCAGGGTATTGCACACTTTCGACTTTTGGGTGCTTCTCAAGGTAGGTTGCGATCGCCAGAGCATTGTCGCATTGCTGCCTTACTCGCACATACAAAGTCCGCATCCCTCGTGTTAACAAGTAGGCATCAAACGAAGCCAAGGTGCTGCCTGCAAGTAACCGATGCTTGCGAATGCGTTGCCACAATGGCGTATCTTTTGCAGCAATCAACATACCAGCAAGCACATCAGAATGACCGTTAAGATATTTTGTCGCAGAATGGCAAACAAAATCTGCACCCAAAGAGATGGGCTGGGTTAACACCGGTGTAGCGCAGGTAGAATCAACCGCTACTGCAACCGACTGAGCATGGGCAATCTCACAGACTGCTGCGATATCTGTGATCTCCCAGCTAGGGTTTGCCGGTGTTTCTATCCACGCGAGCTTGGTTTTTTCCGGAATAAGCTTGTTCTTGAAATCTTCGAGATCACCGGAAACAAACTGATCAAAAGTCAAACCACGCGATGCAGCAAACTCATCTAACCAGGCAAGCGTGCCATGGTAAACGGTTCCGGAAACAATAATATGATCTCCGGTTGTTAGCCCGTGAAAAGGTGCAGTGCAGGCTGCAAGCCCTGAAGAAAAACTAAGCGCCTGAAAACCACCTTCCAGCGCACACACAACTGCTTCTGCATCTTCCTGAGTAACCCCATGATCCCGAATATAAGTTTTATCCGCGGGTAGCGAATAATCCGGTAGTCGCGCAAAAGTCGTAGCCAAATGAACCGGCTTTACAATTGCTCCTGTACAGATATCTTCTTCGCCGAGAGCTTGAACTGCAGAGGTTTCCGCCGATAGCTTTAGGTCCGATTCAACATCACTCAAGAATCGCTCTCCCCTCTGTACTTCCACTCCAGATAGCCATCCTTAACTTCGATCACAGCCCAATATAAAAAGAGGTAAATAGCAAGGACACGAAATGCAATATCGATGCCAAGCAGCTCCATCCAGCCTAGCAGCCCCCCCAACTGGTCACTAAAGTACAAAGAGCAAGTCAAGAGACTAGCCACCGTGAGCAACTTCATAGACAGCGCCTTAGCCACTTGAAATCTTCCCTAAATAAAACACCGCAATTACCAACAATAAAATACCAATATTCAAAGCCAACTGAAATTTGTGTCGGGAAACAAACCCTTCATCACCCGCTGGCTTCGGCGTTTTCTTTACGAGCGTGATGCAATCATTTGCCAGATTACGAAAAATACTCTGTTGCGTCGGGACAGAGAGATGGTCAACCAGCATTTCTATATAGATCGAAAGCTCGCCCGGTCCTCGATATCCCCGTTCGACCCATTTATTAAATGCCCTGTCACAAACTCTTTTATCGTATTCCAGGTCACCGTAAAAAGAACTAAAGCAAAAATCGATTTCTTCCCGTATTCGAACGACAACAGGAAAGACTTTATTACGCGAGGTATTCGCTGGGGCTTTTACACTAGCTGAGCGGCCAGATGATCTGGTTCTGCCGCTCGACGAAGGCCTTTTTTTCCCAGAGGGATGCCTTTTTTTTCTTTCTGACTGGGCCACGACAATTAACTTTGGCCATCACGGCCTTTATAGATTCGAACTAAATAGAGAGAATATCAGTATAGTGCTTAAATTATGTCAAAGAAGATAAGAAATCTTGCCAATATCTTAAGATAGAGACGCAAATTTTCAAAGTGATTAATTTGTAGACTCTTCAGTTTCTTCAAGATTCATACCCGGCAACTCGATTCTACGCAACCGAGCAATATCTACCGTGGCATGACCGTCGTTATCCACCTGATCAAGGTTCGATCCATATTGGATCAAAGATCGAATAACATCGATATTTCTATCCCATAATGCATAAAGCAGTGCGTTTCTACCTTTCGAATCGACTATATCAGGATCGGCGCCTTGCTCAAGCAAATAAAGCGCGATTTCAGGATAACTACTCCTAGCACTCAGCATCAATGGCGTTTTCCCATCTTTAGTTTGTGCGTCAACAGCAGCACCCTTTTCCACAAGCTTTTTCACTAATTCAAGGCTACCGCTGGCGGTTGCACCAAACAAAGGTGTTCTGCCATCGCGACTGCTTATATTAATATTTGCGCCTCTTTCAAGTAAGGCATCAAACATGGACTCATCGCCATTCCAGGCTGCTTTCAAAAGCATAGTTTGACCCACCTCATCTACGCCATCCAAGGGCTGTCCTTTGTCGATTAAGTCCAATACTCTGCTAACAACCCCCGAGTCCACTGCATCGGTAATATCTTTTGACAAGGATTCTTGGGCCCCTGCGGATGTTTCTTTATTGGCTTCAAGTTTCTTAGCTGCGGTTTCAGTTTTTTTCGAATCTGGTGCTGTCACACGCAAAATAGGTAGAGAATTTGGATCTAAACTAGCGCGAACTTCTTGATATTCATTGTCATTGTTCCGAGAGGAACTCTTTTTGACTTCTTCTGCATCCGTTTGCTCAGATACCGGTTTAACCCCTGCAGCCAAATTTGCTCTTGCCACTATTGCAGCGGTATCAGGTAGCTCAAATTCTTCAGCCTCTGCGTCAGCCGCACCCACACTGACAGATTTAGCAATGGTTTCACTTATATCCTCGCTGGGAGTATTCGCTTGACTATCGTTTGATGGTTGCATGCTGTCTGCAGTCACAGCTGCTTTCGCTTCTTTAGAGACAACCTTTGGAGTCTTGGGCTCGACCACTTTCTCAGGCGCGCTCTGTACAGGCTGTTTGTTTATTTTTGCGGTCGATTTAGTTACCGATTGAGTTTGTATCCGAGCCTTGTCAATATACGCCAACTCAGCAACAGTGCTCGGCAATTGCTCAATATCGACATATCCCAAGCCAAAGCTCGAGGCTGCTGAATAACTAACAATCCCACCTAGCGCCACACTTAATACCGCCAAAGGTAACATCCGCCAGTCAATTAAGTCGGCATTACGTCGATGCGGACGACTACTCATTTTTGAAGTGCCTTGATTGCTTCCGGTCCGGTCATATTGTTGATCCAGCGGTTATTCATCTGCAACAGGAAGGCAAGGGTCAGCGAAAACAAAAGAACACCAAACAGAATTAACATTCCATGAGAATAAGAGCCTATAAAATAACAAAACGCTAGAAAAAGGACTGCGCCCCAACAGGCAAACGAAGCGGCCAAAGAAAACTTGATAAAGTGCGCTTCTCGATGTGTGACAAACAATTTTCTAGCGCCTTCCACGGAATAAAACAGTCGCCGCACCAGACTATCCAGTCCAATTGTAGAAATCGAGAGCACAAGTAAAATAACAATTTTGGAGGCGATCAACGGACTTTGAAAACTCTCTGCCTCAGCATTGTGTTGTGATATGAGCATCGATATGCCGGTCAACCATATTATCCATAAAAACCGCTGAATCAATCCAAGCAACCGTGTCAGTCGAAAACCATTCCAAAAACCGACACTTGGGACAAACAAGCAGACCACCTGAACATAGAAAAAAAGCAGACAAACGACACAACCGATATATCCGATCAGATGTGCTGCGCGCGTTATAAATATTAAGATGGAAAGAGAATCCATATTCCTAAATGAAATACCCGAATGCGTCTATTCTTGAGACGTGAACTGAATCACTGAAATATCACTCTTACACCAACCCCAGATGGTGTTTTCTCTATGATTGAGAGAATGTGACTTTTATTGGGGGAATATATCAAATTTACGGGGATTAGTGAGAATCTCCGGTGCTTACCCTCAATATACAACACAACCATTTGAGGAAAGGGGTACTATTTTGTCCAGGAAGAACGATAGCTGTCGCGTGACTATCCGACTCACGTCTAAGTCATAGACCGCTCATCAAACGGCCAAATTATTAAAAAAAAGACCGAGCCAAGCAGCCGAAAGCCTGACCCGGTATAAAACTTATCCTAAAACCCTAAGAAATATGTCCTTTCTTTTCTTTTCAACCCCAAAGTTTTCAAATAAAAACATAGCAAAGAGGCACAAAAGAGCGGCTATTTACTATCCTTTAGAAAGAATAGAATCGAATATTATAAAAACTGATGGATTTAAGTATACATTAACGAATACATAAATGCATTCTTATTTAAAAATCTTCGTGTAATACTGTTTGCTTTCCGTAGCAATTAATCTTTATGACTAACCTTCCCTCTAAAAAACTCCCACATACTCAATCCGCGTACTTTCAGCTAAAGCGCATGATTATGGATAATGAGATTGCGGCAAACGCCCAGCTTCTAGAGCAGGAGCTTGCTAAGCGCTTGGGAATGAGCCGTACTCCAGTGCGTGAAGCGCTGAGCAGGCTAGAGAATGATGGATTAGTGGAGATAATTCCGAGAAGAGGCGTTAGGATTCTGCCTCTCTCCAGTCAAGATATGGCCGATATTTATCTGATTTTAACGGGCCTTGAATCGACTGCTGCAGAGTATGTTGCTAAAAATGGATTGTCTGAGAAGCAACTCGATCTTTTAAGAGAGGCCGTGGATGACATGGATAAAGCGCTTGCCGCCGAGAATTTAGAAGCGTGGGCGGCCGCCGACGAGCGGTTTCACAAACTGCTGGTGGAGCTGACTAACAATCAACGGCTAATTACAATGGTTGAAACCCTCTGGGATCAAGTGCATCGAGCAAGAATGATCACACTGAAACTGCGACCTAAACCAGGTCAATCCAATTCGGATCACCGTGCGCTGGTCAATGCAATTGTCGACAGAGATAGCGAGGCTGCATTTCAAACTCACCGAAAGCATAGAGAAAAAAGTGGGAAAATGCTGGTTAAGCTGCTTGAAGATTTAGGATTGAATCAGCTTTAGTCGTATTTTTTTATAATACGCCGAACAACACCGCCTCGCCGACTATTTGCCATCATTTGTACCATTGATCTCGTGCTCATTACCCCCCACATATGAATATATAAATATTATGCGGGTGAATTTTAGGAATCGCATTTAATTACAGCACCGCTGCCAACCTTCATCTCCATCATGATGACGACACAAGACGAAAACAAAATTACGAACGCCGCGTTCCAACAGCAAATTTATAACGAGTTGGATGTGCGCTTACGCGCTTCTCCATGGTCTAATGGCGCCTCTGAAGCGCACGGACTACTTAGCGGTCTCGCGTGTATTGGCGTTACCGCCGACACTATTCGCACTCGTGCATATTTATTGCAGCTTGAACAGTCTTCCCATATAGAAATGATCGAAGGCATGTTTAGTCTGGTTTTACGTGATCTCGGTGACTCTGGTTTTGGCTTTAACCTTATGCTCCCTGATGACACCCTTTCTCTCATTGACCGAGCGGAAGCCCTTAGCAGTTGGTGTCAGGGGTTCCTACAGGGAGCGCTTCATCAAGATGCAGAACTTATGACATCGGCGTCGATAGAAACACGCGAGGCACTACACGACATCATGGAAATTGGCCATCTTGAAGTTGATCCCGATGCTGATCCAGCAGAAGTTGAGCATCAATTGTTGGAACTCGAGGAGTTTTTACGAGTAGCAGTACAAGTTATCTATGACGAATTACAACCTGCGACTACGGAACAATCTTCGACTACAATCAACTAAAATCTGTCGTTGTCCTACACAAGCTAAGCCAAAGCTTTCAAAACCAAAGAGCATCGGCGTGATATCAATGAATTAAATAATGTCTATGGAATTTCTAAATTTTCAGCGTCGTCGCCAAGAACTCATGCACCTTATGGGCGATGGCATCGCTATTTTACCGAGTGCTCCACATCAATCCCGAAATGGCGATGTCTTGTTTCAGTATCGGCCAGACAGTGATTTCTATTATCTCACTCATTTTCCGGAACCCGAAGCACTCATGGTACTGGCTCCCGGCAGACCAGAAGGAGAATACATACTTTTTTGTCGGCGAAAAGACCAACTCAAGGAAATTTGGGACGGAAGAAGAGCAGGAATTGAAGGCGCTATTAGTATGTATGGTGCCGACCAGGCTTTCGCGATCGAAGAGATTGAAAAAACACTGCCAAAGCTAATGGAAAACCGTGACAAGGTTTATACCATCATGGGTCGGTATCCGGAATTTGATAGTGAAATTATTCACGCTGTTACCCAGGTAAGAAACAATCAACGTTCAGGAGCACAGGCGCCGGGGGAGATCGTTGATCTTGGGCATGTGTTACATGAAATGCGTTTGATAAAAAAGAAAGACGAAATAAAATTAATGCGGCAAGCAGCGACGATTTCAGCTGCAGCACATATACGTGCAATGAGCGAAACCCGACCGGGGCGATTTGAGTATCAGGTTCAGGCAGAACTCGAATGCGAATTCCGTTTGGGCGGCAGCGAATGGCCGGCATACCCATCTATCGTCGCTGGCGGCGAAAACGCCTGCATTCTGCACTACACAGAAAATAACTGTGTATTGAACGATGGAGATTTGCTTCTTATCGATGCAGGCGCTGAATTCGACTGCTACGCAGCCGACATCACCAGAACGTTTCCTGTAAACGGTAAATTTTCTGCTGCACAACAAGCACTCTATGAGGTGGTTCTGGCGTCGCAAAAGGCGGCAATTGATGCAGTAAAGCCAGATCAGCCGATGATCGATTATCACAACGCAGCAGTAGAGGTGTTAACCGACGGCTTAATAGATCTCGACATCCTTTCAGGGGAGCGCAACGAGCTAATCGAAACCAATGCATTCAGCCCTTACTATATGCACCGTACCGGACATTGGCTTGGCATGGATGTACATGATGTAGGTGATTATAAAATTGAAGATGAGTGGCGCCTGCTTGAGCCTGGAATGGTATTGACAGTTGAACCTGGTCTGTACATCTCGCCATCAGAAAATGTCGACGAAAAATGGCATAACATCGGCATCCGTATTGAAGATGACATTTTGGTTACGCGAAACGGTAATGAAAATTTGACCAGCAAAGCACCTAAAGAAATCGGCGATATTGAGCAGTTAATGCAACCGCAAAAAGCGGCTTGAATAAACTTAGTTTGCAGTGAACCGTCGCGCTGAAGATACTGATCACAACGAACTTACCGCTGATATAACTATCGTTGGTGGCGGCTTAGTAGGCGCTTCCCTAGCGGTCGCTTTAAGAGATACTCCCCTTAAATTAGCGGTAGTAGAAGCTGTGCCATTAAATCATAGCGCACAACCAAGCTATAACGAGAGAACAGTTGCACTAACCTGGAACGCCCGACAGATTTTTTCTGCCATGGGTATTTGGGAGGATATTGCCAAAGACGGCATAGAACCGATCAAAGATATCCATGTTTCTTCACGCGGTAAGTATGGAGCAGCGCATCTTGATGCACGGGATGTTGGGACGGAAGCACTAGGATACGTCGTCTCTGCACGCCTGCTCGGAAAAGTGTTATACAAAGCGATCCATCAATCAAATAACATCACGTTACTCGAAGGCGCTAAAGCGAATAGCTTAACGAAAGACCCCTTGTACAACAGGGTCGAGGTAGAAAAGGACAAAAGTAAAATAGCGCTAAAGAGCAGATTGGTCGTTCTTGCCGATGGCGGACGCTCGGCATTAAACAATCTATTTTCTGTGAGTAAACAACCCTATCCACAATCCGCTTTGCTGACTTTTGTCTCAGCAGATCGGCCGCACAACGGTAGAGCTTTCGAACGATTCACCAATGAGGGCCCGATCGCGCTGCTTCCGCACAATGACAACCGTTATGCCTTAGTTTGGACCTGCAAACCGGAAAACCTAAATCACAGACTTGAGCTGAACGAGCGTGATTTTCTTGAGGAATTACAAGCGTCTTTTGGCGATCGTGCGGGCAACTTTACCGCCGCCGCGCCGCGTAATCACTATCCCCTGGAACGATTGAAAGTAGAGAGTCCTGTTTCAGAAAGATGCGTGCTCATCGGCAATGCAGCCCATACCGTGCATCCGGTGGCTGGCCAGGGCTTTAATCTCGGCCTGAGAGACGTAGCTGAACTTTCAGAACTTATCGCATTCAACACAGTTCAAGATAAGGACATTGGAGATTTTGAATCTCTTAACCACTATGCCAGCTTGCGCAAACGCGACACCCAAATGGTGCATCGCTTCACCCATAGTTTGATCGGCTTGTTTTCCAGCGAAAACCTACCTGTCAAAATTTTACAAAGCGCAATTTTACATAGCATTGAAATGATGCCACCGGCTAAGCGTTTTTTGTTAGAAAGAACAATGGGACTTTCCGGCAGGCATTCGCGATTGGCTAGCGGCTTGCCGCTCGAGTTCTCAACCAGACTTGTACAAAACAATCTAGAATAGTGACTAACAACAACGTATTAATTGTGGGCGGTGGAATCATCGGGATGACAGCCGCTTGCCTGCTTGCTAAAAATGGATTGCGCGTTACGCTAGTTGAAGCTGGAGCACCACAATCCTGGAATCCTGAACAAACACCTTCACGGGTAAGTGCACTAAACCTTGCGAGTCAGAATATTTTGAAAGAAACTGGCGCGTGGAGCGCTATCATCGAATCCAGGGCAACTCCTTATCGACACATGCAGGTCTGGGACGATAGCAGCGAAGCCGCTATCCGTTTCGACGCTGAGCAATGGGCCTTGCCTTCTCTCGGCTACATTGTTGAAAACGCTCTGGTCGTTCAGGCAATGCGAGAGAAGCTCGAACATAATTACAACGTGACGATGCTTTTTAACAGCGAGTTACTTGCGATAGAAAATGATGACCGCGGATTTTCCGCTACGATACGCAACACAACTGGAGATATATCGTTAGAGGCAGATCTTGCAGTCGCTGCAGATGGTGCGAATTCGATGTTGCGACGGCTAGCCAATATTCCGGTCGTTGTTGAGGAGTTTGACCAAGAGGCGATTGTAACGACTGTCGATTGTGAGCTACCACACCAAGAAACCGCCTGGCAATGCTTTACGCCGTATGGCCCGGTTGCACTGCTGCCTCTACACGGAGACCAATGTTCGCTGGTTTATTCCTGCAATAGATCAGAAGTAAGTAGTTATTTGAAAAAAAACAGCGAACATCTTCAGGATTACCTGACAGAATTGTTTGGACATAAACTGGGAGAAATCACTATTAAAAATCCAGTACGGACATTTCCACTCACCAGTCAACATGCGGAAACTTACTTAAACCGGCGTATAGCTCTGGTTGGAGACGCCGCACATACGACTCATCCATTAGCGGGCCTCGGCGCAAATATCGGCTTATTAGACATCGCTGCTTTGTGTGAATTAGTTGCTCAAGCGCATAGTGCAGGTCGCTCTATTTCCGGACATAGTCTGCTCAGAAGATACGAACGCTGGCGGCGAGGAGAAAATGCGATGGTGCTTTCTGCAATGAAGACGTTTAAGACTGTTTTCGGAACGAATGACCCCATGGCCACGCGCCTTCGGGAAACCGGATTTCAAACCGCCAATCGATTAACACCATTAAAAACCTGGTTAGTTGATTACGCCATCGGCCTTTCAGGAGATTTACCAAAAATCTGTAAAGACCCCTCAACGCGTCATTGAAAATATTATATTGATCGATGGAGCTTGACTTATCTTTGGTATACTCGGCGCCGCGCATAATTCAGTTTCGATTTGGACGCAAAAC
>CALKKV010000070.1 GCA_937992195.1 uncultured Gammaproteobacteria bacterium
ATTGAGCTGCTGCAGCGCGGGGAATACCAGCCCCGTATCCAAATGGATAAAGAAGCCCTGGAAGAGCTTGCTGAATCAATCCGTGCCCAGGGCATTATCCAGCCGCTGCTGGTTCGAAAAATAGGTGCGGAGAAATACGAAATCATCGCCGGTGAGCGGCGCTGGCGTGGTGCGCAGTTAGCTGGGCTTGCGACGGTGCCTGCGGTAATACGCGAAATTACCGATGAAACCGCCATGGCGGTGGCGCTGATTGAGAATATTCAGCGACAGGATCTGAATGCTATTGAGGAAGCCATGGGCTTCCAGCGGCTGCTGGAAGAGTTTGGCCTGACCCATGAGGAAGTTGCCGCATCGGTAGGCCGATCGCGGACCGCAGTGACCAATATAATGCGCTTGCTCAACTTAAATCCCCAGGTGCGCAGGATGGTCGAGAGTAATGACCTCGGGATGGGGCATGCCCGCGCGCTATTGGCGCTGGAAGATGCCCGTCAAGGCGAGGCGGCAGCGAAAATCGTCAAAGGCGGGCTGTCGGTGCGGGCCACCGAGCATATGGTGAAACGCATGAATCGTCCGCGCAAACCCAATAAAGGCGGGGGTTCGCGCAATGATGTACGCCATTTAGAGCAAGACCTTTCCGACAAAATAGGCGCGCGCGTTGAGATTAAAGATACCGGCGGCAAGGGCAAGTTAGTGGTGCATTACCATTCTCTGGACGAGCTCGATGGTATTCTCGAGCGCTTCAAGTAGGGAAACAATCTGGAAACCTGGGATTTAAAGGCGTTTATGTTGGAATCAGCATAAAGTCTTGGTTGACCCTCCATACCCCGTTAATTATAATCCGGCGCCTCAAGAGCGGAGGCCAAATTGGCTTCAAAACTAAACTCTTTAGAACCGAACGAGACGTTAGAGCAAAGTGTCAGACGAATTCTGATGCTGCAACTCTTCCTGGCGCTGATTGCGGCGGCGATTTTGCTGGCAATCAGGGTGCTCACCGATGGGTGGGAAGTGGGAGTGGATCAGGTCAAGACCCCGGCATTGGGTCTGCTTTACGGCGCTGCGGTAGGCATGATGGGTACCTTGCTTTCCAAACGAAGCGCTGATCGATCCAGCCGAGCGATTGTGGATTCTCCGCGATTGGCTCTGTTGCCAGTCTATATTGGGCTTGTTAACAAGCTTGTGATTGTGGGTGGGGGCCTTGCGTTTGGGCCGATCGCCCTGGGCCTTGGCCCGATATATGTAGTTTCAGGATATCTGGTTGCGATGCTTGCCTTTGTCTGGGTGGCAGTCCGCCGATTCTGAGCTGAACAGTTATTAAATTTCACGAAGAAGAAAGATGGCATCATCTGGCACGGTGACCTCTGGTGAGTACATCCAGCACCACCTGACGAACCTGACGTTCGGTCCGAAACCTGACGGCTCTTGGGGTATTGCACAGTCGAGTGCGGAAGCTGCTGAAATGGGCTTCTGGGCGATGAATCTGGACAGTATGTTTTGGTCTATTGTTCTTGGCGCGCTGTTTATCTGGTTTTTCTCCCGCATCGCCAAAAAAGTGACGGAAGGTGTCCCGGGTACGGCCCAGGGTTTCGTCGAGATGGTGGTGGAGTTCGTTGACGAAAACGTTAAGTCATCCTTTAATGCGCGCAACGAAATGGTTGCCCCGCTGGCGCTGACCATCTTCTGCTGGATTTTCCTGATGAACTTCATGGATTTGATTCCAGTGGATCTCATCCCTCACGCATTAACACTATTTGGTATTCATTTCCAAAAGGTAGTGCCGTCGACCGATCCGAATGTCACGTTTGGCATGTCCCTCGGTGTGTTCTTTCTGATGATTTACTTCAGCATCAAGGTCAAAGGTGTGGGCGGCTTTGCCGCAGAGCTCACCATGCATCCGTTCGAAGCGAAGAACCCAATTTTGAAAGTGCTGTTTCTGCCGATCAACTTCTTCCTAGAGGCAGTTGGCCTGATCGCGAAACCGGTATCTCATTCATTACGATTGTTCGGCAACATGTATGCCGGAGAAATGATCTTTATTTTGATCTCGCTCATGTTTAGCGGTGGTGCAGTGTTAATCCTTGCGGGTGGAACATTGCAATTTATTTGGGCGGTATTCCATATTTTGGTAATCACCCTACAGGCATTTATTTTTATGGTGTTGACCATTGTCTATATGGACATGGCGCATTCGCACCATTAATAAAGATCGTTAACCTTAAGACAAATTTTTTGTTTGCCGAAACACGATTAAATTCGACAAACAATCAAACCGTTTCTTTTAATTTTTAATCCAACTTACTTTTTCGGAGTTTAAAATGGAATCAGCACTAATCTACATCGCTGGCGCTTTAATGATGGGCTTGGGCGCGATGGGCGCAGCTATCGGTATCGGTGGACTGGGTGGTCGCTTTATCGAAGGCGCTGCACGTCAACCTGAACTGATCCCGATGCTTCGCACCAACTTCTTCATCGTTATGGGTCTTGTAGACGCGGTACCGATGATTGCAGTCGGTGTATCGATGTACATCCTGTTTGTGGTTGCACCGGGCGCAGGTTAATTCGGTATTTGGCTTGGTTGGGTGATTCACCCGGCTGATCTGAAACGAAACCGTCACGACACAACACTTACGGAAATTCCAAGATGAATATCAACGTCACATTATTTTGGCAGATGGTGTTCTTCGCTATTTTTGTTTGGTTTAGTTACAAGTACGTTTGGGCACCGATTTTGACTGCCATTAACGCACGTAAAGCCACAATAGCCGATGGTTTGGCCGCTGCCGATAAAGGGCAGCAGGCTGAGGAAGAGGGCCGCAAGGCAGCCGAACAGGTTGTCAACGAAGCGAAAGCCCAGGCTTCTGAAATTATCAGCAAAGCGGAGAAAACCGGTTCGGAAATTGTTGAAGATGCAAAGGCGAAAGCTGTGTCTGAAGGCAATCGAATTACCACTGCTGCACAGGATGAAATCCAGACTGAGATGAACAAGGCACGCGAGTCATTGCGTGGCCAGGTAGGTGAGCTTGCAGTGCAGGGCGCCCGCCAGATTCTCGGACGGGAAGTCGATGCCAAAGCGCATAGTGATCTTCTCGATAAGCTGGCTTCAAAACTTTAACGGCGAATATCCGCGACTCGAGCACAGAAAAACATGTCTGACTTAAGTAACGTAGCGAGACCATACGCCCAGGCGATTTTTGAAATCGCCAATGGCGCGGGTGATCTGGCAGGCTGGAGCGATCAGCTGGAATTGTTGGCCGCAGTGGCCAGCGATGACAGTATGGCGGCTTTCTTAAAGCATCCTGCCGTCACAAACGCGCAACAGACCGATGTCATTTTGCAGGTTTGCGGTGACAAGCTGACGTCTGACGGCGCCAATCTGGTCAAGCTGCTGGTTGAAAACGATCGCGTCGCTGCCCTTCCCGATATTGCAGAGAATTATGCAAGCCGTCGGGCGGAAGCAGAAAGCGTGATTGAGGCTGACATGATTACCGCAACGCCAATGGAAGAAGCGCAGCAAAAGCAATTTTCTGCCGCTCTGCAAAAGCGTCTCGGTCGAACTGTTAAATTGACCTACTCGGTTGATCCCGACTTGATCGGGGGTGCGGTGATTCGCGCCGGAGACTGGGTAGTTGATGGCTCTGTTAAAGCGCAACTCGAACAACTTGTCGGTGCACTGGCGGCCTAGCTTAGCTAGCCCCGGGTACCCAATCCAACGGAAATAGAAATATGTCTATCCAACTGAATCCTTCCGAAATCAGCGAGCTGATTAAGGACCGAATCAAAAACTTTGAAGCGGGCGCAGAAGCGAGAACCGAGGGCACCATCGTCGCATTGACCGACGGTATTGCGCGTGTTCACGGTTTATCTGAGGCCATGCAGGGCGAGATGCTCGAGTTTCCAGGCGGCACCATCGGCCTGGCGCTGAACCTTGAGCAAGACTCTGTCGGTGCGGTAGTGCTCGGTGAGTACAAGCATCTTTCAGAAGGCGACACGGTAAAGTGTACCGGTCGTATTTTGGAAGTGCCGGTTGGCGAAGGCTTACTCGGTCGCGTCGTTGATGCACTGGGTCGTCCGATCGACGGCAAGGGTGCCATCGAATACGCCGGTAACTCTCCCATTGAAAAAGTTGCGCCGGGTGTAATCGCGCGTCAGTCGGTAGACGAGCCAGTGCAAACGGGTTTGAAGTCCATTGACTCGATGGTGCCCATCGGCCGCGGACAACGAGAGTTGATCATCGGTGACCGTCAAACAGGTAAGACCGCGGTTGCGATCGATGCCATCATCAATCAGAAAAACACGGGCATCAAGTGTATCTACGTGGCAATTGGCCAAAAGGCATCAAGTATTGCTGGTGTGGTACGCAAGCTTGAAGAGCATGACGCAATGGATCACACCATCGTTGTTGCGGCGTCTGCTTCGAACTCTGCTGCAGAGCAATTCCTTGCGCCGTATGCTGGTTGCACCATGGGTGAGTATTTCCGAGACAAAGGAGAAGACGCACTCATTATTTATGATGACCTTTCCAAGCAAGCGGTAGCCTATCGTCAGATTTCGCTACTACTGCGACGTCCTCCGGGTCGTGAGGCATTCCCTGGTGACGTTTTCTATCTCCACTCTCGATTGCTCGAGCGTTCTGCGCGAATTAACGCGGCGGAAGTAGAAAAGCTGACCAATGGCGAAGTGAAGGGCAAGACCGGTTCTTTGACCGCATTGCCCGTGATCGAAACCCAGGCAGGTGACGTATCAGCATTCGTACCTACCAACGTAATTTCGATTACCGACGGACAGATCTTCCTTGAGTCTGACTTGTTTAACGCAGGTATCCGTCCGGCGATTAACGCGGGTCTTTCGGTATCGCGAGTGGGTGGTGCTGCACAGACCAACATCATCAAGAAACTGGGCGGTGGTATTCGTCTGGCGCTGGCGCAGTATCGTGAACTCGCGGCGTTCTCGCAGTTTGCTTCTGACCTTGACGAAGCAACACGGGCGCAGCTTGAGCGTGGTGAGCGGGTAATGGAGCTGATGAAACAGCCCCAGTATCAGCCGATGTCTGTTGCCGAAATGGCGCTGTCACTATTCGCTGCGAACGAAGGTTTTCTGGACGATGTGCCTGTTGCCAAGGTGGTCGATTTCGAGGCGGCGATGCAGTCCTATGTGAAGTCGAACCATGCGGCAATGATTGATTCGATCAACGCTGATCCGAAGTACGGCGACGATGTTGTCGACCAGCTGAAGGCGGCGGTTGAAGACTTCAAAGCAAACGGCAGCTATTAAGATAGCCCCGCGGAAACTTTCTGGAGAATAGGTAAATGGCAGGCGCAAAAGAAATTCGCACCCAGATCAAGAGCATTAGTGGTACCAAAAAGATCACTAAGGCGATGGAGATGGTTGCGGCAAGTAAAATGCGGCGGGCGCAGGAGCGTATGCACCAGGCGCGACCCTACGCACAGAAAATGCGGAATGTTGTTTCCCATGCGGCCAGCGCGAACTCAGAGTATCGCCACCCTTATCTGAGTAAGCGAGATAGCGTGAAGAACATTGGTTTGATCGTTGTTTCCAGTGACCGTGGATTGTGCGGTGGCTTAAACAGCAACCTGTTTCGTAAAGCGGTTGCCGATATGTCTGAGTGGAATGACAAAGGCGTTGGCATCAATGTCTGCGTGATTGGCAAGAAGGCGGCAGGTTTCTTTAAGCGCTACGGTGCAAACGTGGTGAGTGAAGTCACCGACCTTGGCGATGCACCCCAGCTCGAAGAGCTAGTCGGCGCAACCAAGATCATGATGGATCAGTTTGCTAATGGCGAGATTGATCGACTGTTTGTTGTCTACAACAACTTCGTGAACACCATGACCCAGGCGCCAACGGTTGAGCAGTTGATACCGGTGATCGCCAGTGAAGAAAAAGAGACCCAGCACCATTGGGATTACATTTACGAGCCGGATGCAAAAGAAATTATTGATGCGCTGATGACCCGATATATCGAGTCACTGGTATATCAGTCGGTTGCAGACAACAGCGCTTGTGAACAGGCTGCCCGAATGGTGGCAATGAAAGCAGCAACAGACAATGCGGGTAAGTTGATCGATGAGCTACAGCTTGTTTACAACAAAGCAAGACAGGCGGCGATTACCCAGGAATTGTCAGAGATTGTGGGCGGTGCAGCGGCAGTTTAACTGCAGCGCCCGGGCCACAGAATAAATTAATCATTTAGCAAGAGGTTTTTCGAACCATGAGTTCTGGAAATATCATTACAATTATCGGTGCGGTAGTGGACGTACAGTTCCCTCGCGATTCAGTGCCAAAGGTATATGACGCGTTGACCGTAGACGACGGCGGCCTGACATTGGAAGTGCAGCAGCAGATGGGTGACGGCGTAGTGCGCTGTATCTCGATGGGCTCTTCTGATGGTTTAAAGCGTGGCATCCCAGTAACGAATTCAGGTGCACCCATCTCGGTACCTGTTGGTGCGGGTACACTTGGTCGCATCATGGATGTACTCGGTAATCCAGTAGATGAGGCTGGACCGGTTAAATCCGAGGAACGTATGCCGATTCACCGAGCGGCACCCACTTACGAAGACCAGTCGGCGAGTGTTGAGCTTCTCGAAACCGGTATCAAGGTGGTTGACTTGATTATGCCGATCGCAAAAGGCGGCAAGATCGGTCTGTTCGGTGGTGCGGGTGTAGGTAAGACGGTAACCCTGCTTGAATTGATTAATAACATCGCAACAGCGCACTCCGGTTTATCGGTGTTTGCTGGTGTGGGTGAGCGCACTCGTGAAGGAAACGACTTCTACCACGAGATGCAGGAAGCCAACGTTGTAAATGTTGAGAATCCAGAAGAATCAAAAGTGGCCATGGTATACGGCCAGATGAACGAGCCTCCTGGAAACAGATTGCGTGTTGCGCTAACTGGTTTGACCATGGCGGAATACTTTCGTGACGAAGGCAGAGACGTATTGATGTTTATCGATAACATCTACCGTTACACCCTGGCGGGAACCGAAGTATCCGCACTCCTCGGCCGGATGCCTTCGGCGGTAGGTTACCAGCCGACACTGGCGGACGAAATGGGACAGCTGCAGGAGCGTATTACTTCGACCAAGTCTGGTTCGATCACTTCATTCCAGGCGGTATATGTACCGGCGGATGACTTGACTGACCCGTCTCCGGCAACCACTTTCGCACACCTTGACGCGACCCTTGTATTATCTCGTCAAATTGCAGAACTCGGTATCTATCCTGCGGTAGATCCACTGGACTCGACTTCACGACTTCTCGATCCACTGGTTATCGGCGACGAGCACTATGAAGTGGCACGTTCAGTACAAGGAACGTTGCAGCGCTATAAAGAGCTGCAGGACATCATTGCGATTCTGGGTATGGATGAATTATCTGAAGACGACAAGCAGGCGGTTAACCGCGCGCGTCGTATGCAAAGATTTTTATCCCAGCCGTTTACCGTTGCGGAAACCTTTACCGGTACCCCAGGTAAATATGTTTCGCTAAAAGAAACCATCAAAGGTTTCCAGGGCATTGCAAACGGCGACTATGATCACCTGCCTGAGCAAGCGTTCTACATGGTTGGCGGTATCGATGAAGCGATCGAGAAAGCAAAGGACATGAACTAATCTTTCTTGGAAACGAGAAGAATTGAACGGTAAATAAGCATGGCAACAACGATTCAAGTAGACATCGTTAGCGCGGAGCAGGAAATCTGGTCTGGTGCTGGCACCATGGTGTTCGCGCC
>CALKKV010000071.1 GCA_937992195.1 uncultured Gammaproteobacteria bacterium
CGCTCCATTTCTTGCTCGCATGCTACTTGCGAAAAAAGTTATCAGTATCAATCAGAGGCAGCTCTTGGAAGCAGTTGAACAGGCAAAACGATACCTGGAGTGCGAAGGATTAAGATGACTAAATTCGTGGGGATATCTCAGTACCCGATTTATTTAGTAGGCGGGAAGTTGTAGTCTAGAACTGTCAATACAATTTATATGAATAGCGAATCGAGGAGGATTAGCTATGGCAAAGCAACCTCGGGTAATACTCCTGAATACCCCTCATCATATTTAAAAAAAGGTACCAAAAAGGTACCCGATTTATTTAGTAGCCTGTGTTAGTAAATAAATCGGATACCTCTAATTCTATTTTTGCTCAGCTCATTGTAAACACCCTCATTTTGCGCTAATTTTGACGCAGACAGTGTGTCTACAAATATAAGGATCTCACCCGTGCGTATAAAATTTCTATCTTCAATATTGGCTGTTGCTATTGCACAGATGATTGCGAACACTGTCAGCTTAGCTGCAATCATTAATTTGGGAGTTAACTGTACACTAGTTGACGCAGTTCTTGCTGCTGAAACCAATGCCCAAGTGCAAAACTCATTGTGCACGCCAGGTGATGACGCCGGCGGGGAAGATGTTATTCGGTTTCAAGTTAACTCCACGGTAGTGTTAGGACCACATACAACCTTACCTGGACTCGGTGATACAGCTACGCCGCATATTGAATCCAATATTCGAATAGAAGGCCAAAACAGTATACTCACCGCTCCTCTGGTTACTCAATCTTTTCGTGCTTTTGCGGTACTTAGTTCGGGCAATCTGATAATTAGTGATCTAATTATTCAACGTTTAAGCACCACTCACAGTGGTGGTGCTATTTACGTTAACAGCAATGCCTCGCTCACACTCAACAATGTCACAATTAGAGACAGCAGCAATCCGCTCGGACCTGTTTCAATTAATGGCGGAGCAATTTTTAGTGATGGCGGCCTAGTTGAATTGATTGACAGTACCATTGACGGTCATAGAGCTGAGTTCGGCGCAGCTATCTTCACTAAAGGCTCCTTAGTCGTTCGGGACAGCACAATTTCGGACAATGAAGCGGATGGTGTGGGCTCTGATGGTGGCGGTATTTTTTTCGAAAATCCTGAGAATCGGGCGAATACTTTGCTTATTGAAAACTCTACTCTGATGCGTAATCGCGCGCGCAATGGAGCGGGACTGTATATTAAGGGTGCCGCAACAGGCGTAAATATAATTGGATCTGAGTTCAATTCTAACGTTGCTTCTCGCGGCGGTGGTATATACGCTGTTGATTCTAGTTTTACCCTTTCCGAAACAGACATTCGCAGTAACAGAGCGCAATTTGGCGGTGGGATAAATATTGAGTCTGCTACCAGCCAAGTCAGCCTTAATTCCAGTTTATTTCAGACGAACTGGACGGGGGATAGTGGCGGTTTTGGCGGAGCAATTAGAATAATAGGGGATCCTCTCGAGGGTTACGGAGCGGATATCGTTGCCAGTACATTTAACAGTAATGAAGCAGGTGATGGCGCCGGTATCTATGTTCAACGTGCTAGCGTCGGGGTTTCAAATAGTACATTTTTCGAAAATACCGCAAGCGAATTTGGCGGGGGTATAAACTGTGCCAGCTTCATAGGTCAATTAAAAAATACGCTCGATATCGATAATTCTCTGTTCTACAGGAATCGATCAAATGGTGCGAATGGGGGAGGAGCAATCGCAGGAAACCGAGCATGTGATGTCACGATTGGAAACTCAATTGTGTCTGGGAATTTTGCTACAAATGGCGGAGGCAGTGCTTTTGCTGGAGTATCTCCAACCAATAAGCTATTGGTTACAAGCCTCGGCTTTAACATGCTAGCAGAACCACCGATTCCTGAAGGCGATCCATTGCATTATCATGATGTCACATTTGAAGAGCCTCCTGCAGCGGCAAGTGACATTTTTCCACAAGTTTTACGAATTGAACGATTCTTAGAAGATCACGGTGGTCCTACACCCACAGTAGCTTTACTAGAGGATAGTCCAGGAAGGGATATTGGCGGTAATTGCCCAACCACCGATCAGCGAGGTTTACCTAAAACCGGGCCATGCGATGCAGGACCGTTTGAAGTTCAATCCGGTCGACAGGAAGAAGCCTGTTTTGTTATACCGAAAGTTAACGGGTCTAGTGTTATTTTTTGTTTATAACGTACTTTAATATTGCACTGGAAAACCGGGACACCCATTAGCCAGTCTTTGTCAAGACACCAAAGTAGCCCGTTGTGCTGATTTAGCACATCAATAATTCTCACAATTCCTCGTTCTCTACACACCCATAACTTTTCATAAGTGGCGACGTAAAAAAATACGCACCAGACACCCATCAGGATTAAGGCGATCACATATCAGTTTTGATTAGTTGTAATGCCCTTGTTTCTTTCGAAACCCAGAAGATCGTTGGTACTCCACTATGTCCAATTTGTTTGCTTGCAGATCTATGGTTACATTTTCTGCCCAGTCCTGGAACGGCTCACAGTGAAGGCGTAAAGTTAATCGAATCGTACAATGAACGACAGAGGCTCCATTCAGATTTATGGTTGTTAACGAGTCCCAGTTACTGGCTCACCTCTGTCATTCAAGCTATCAACGAAACAACATATCGATGTTGAATCGAGTCTGGTCTCGCATCACGTAGTAAGACGCTCTGGCCAGTTTGTGTGCTAGTGCCTTGGTTGCAAGAGCACCATTTTTTTGTGCGCGCTTGCGTTGATAGAATCGATGCGCGGTTTTGTTATATCGGATAATACTATGCGCCGCTTCAACGAAGGCCCAAGATAAATACTTGTTGCCATTCTTTTGGTTATTCGTCCCTTTCTTTTTCCCGTTGCTCATCCGGTTACTGCTCACACAACGGCAATAGGAAGCGAAATTCCCAACCTTGGCGAAACGACCGATATCGCCAACTTCAAGCATAATCGTTAATCCAAGTATATTGCCTATACCATTGATTGTTAGCAGTGACTGAAACTCAGGGCGTAGCTTACAGTGATCGATAACAGTCCTTTCAAGAAAATCAATTTCTTGATTGAGTTGTTCAATCATACGTAGATTAGAATGAACAGCCATTCTTACGTATTGATCTTCCAGCAAATCAAGCAACCCTTCATCTGCCGACTTAATTGTTTTTCCTGCTATTCGGGTTCCCGTCGAACGCCATATCTGGTTCTGTGCACTCAGCATGTGAGTAACACGATGTTGAACTAGTTGAAGACGCTTTCTCAATAAATCTCTTATGCTACGTTCTTTCTTTGGGTATATGTATCCTGTAGGTAATATACCCAACCGCATGAGTTGTGCCAGATGAAAAGCGTCACTTTGATCGTTAGTATGTTTGATGCCTTCGTACTGTTTGACTGCTGCTGGATTGACAAGCTGTGTTGCAAACCCATTTTCGTTCAAGCCATCGATTAACCAATACCAGTTAAATGTCGACTCGACTGCCACGCTACGTAGCGTATTCTTGAATGGTGCTAGCGACCTGATAACGGTGTTTAGGTCATTCGGCAAACGTTTCTGAAATAAAATCTTATCGTCTTCATCAATTACAACTGGAACATTATTGGTTGAATGCAGATCTATAGCGCAGTAAAGTGTCATGGTCAGCCTCCTTTAGTAGCTGTGGTTTTCGACGACACCAGTTTACTCCGCGAGCGGATCGGCTAGAGGAGGCTGGCTACATGATCTTCAGACTGTCCCCTATCAGATACCGCGAACAATTTTGCGCTCAGGATCGACAAACGGCAGTGCGACGATCTCGCATGGATGGGTTTTGCCGTCACGTAACCTGAGGGTTAAATTACGGCCTTGCCATTCGCCCGGTTGATTGAATCTGACATATGCGATACCACAGTCCAGTGTGGGTGAATGGTGCCCTGCTGTAAGATGCCCAACTTCCTGATCGCCGTCTAAAACAATACTGCCCATGCCGGGGAAGGCGTCATAACATTTGAGTCCGTATTGACAGGTTCTGCGGTCTGCTTCAAGCAATGCCGTGCGGCCAACAAAGTCCTCTTTGTCCATATCAATAAATGGCTCTAGTCCTACCTGAAAAGGTGTTGTGGATGTGTCCATATCAGTCAGATTGCCCAGTATGCCTGCTTCGATCCGACGCGCGGTCATTGACGCCGTGGAAGAAAAGACCATGCCGTGAGGCTCGCCTGCTTTCATTAAGTGTTTCCACAATGCAGGGGAATCAGTTGCATCCCCGAGGTTGTAGATTTCATAGCCTAGCTCTCCGGTAAACCCTGTGCGCGAGACATAAAGTTCTTGTCCGCCAAGGTCAAAGAAGCCAGACTGGAAATACTTCATACTGTCATCAATTTTACCGTTTGACGCGGCATGCATAATGTCCATAGATGCTGGCCCCTGAATTTGAATGACCCGGGAGTGTGGATCAGAAATACTGACATCAAAGCCTTCGCTCAGTGCCAATAGCCAGGTTTCGAAAGCGCCATCTGCCTGCACATACCAATAGCGATCAGCGCCTAACTTAAACAATATGCCATCCATAAACACGCCGCCCTGGGGTGTGCAGGCAATGGCATAGAGTCCTCGGCCTTCTTTAAGTCCGGCTACCTTGCGTGACAGTACTTTATCTAAAAATCGGGCAGCGTCCGGACCGGTGATCTCCACGGGCTTTTCCGGTACATCAAAGATCGCCGCTTTCTGTCTTAACAGCCAGTATTCTTCAACTGGATCTCTGCCGTTGTATACAGGAAAAAATCGCCCTGCATAAACTCCGCGCACCATTTGGTCAGTTTCGTAAGCAGCAACATAGGGGGATTCTTCAAATCTCCTGGCGCTAATTTGAACAGTGTTATTGAGGTCAGAGGGTTCTTGCCAGTTCATATTTCAAAGACTCCGCATAGATTTTAATTGAGATTGCGTTAATTTCTTAACTTGTAGTGGTTTTGAAATGAATTTGTGAGTCGCATGCTCAGACACTAATGCCAAGTTCAGCTTGTCGCTTCTTGCTCCAGGCCTGGGTCATACGGTCTGCGATAATGGCGATGATTGCCATGCCAATACCAGCGATCATGCCCACGCCAAAGTCGCCATCGCTCAAGCCGATATAGACGGTTTGGCCCAATCCATTGGTGCCTACCAATGCCGCGATCACTAGCATGGCAATGCCATACATAATCGTTTGATTTAACCCGAGCATCATGACGGGTAGGGCAAGTGGAATTTTGACCTGCCACAGAAGCTGACTTTTGGTGCAGCCCACCATTGTTGCTGCCTCAAGAACGCCTTCCGGCAAATTTCTTAATCCGTGTTCCCCATAGCGAATCGCTGGAACAAATGAATACGCGATAATGGCCAGCAGCGCGGTGAAATCGCCAATCTTAAACAGCATCACGAAAGGAATTAAGATAACAAACAGCGGCATGGTTTGCATCGTGTCATTGATGGGTCTGACAATGGCAGAAACGCGGTCGTTATGTGCTGCCCAAATTCCTATTGCAGTACCAAACAGAAAAGAAATAATCACCGCGATGCTGCACAGATATAGAGAAAGCATCGCCTGTGGCCAGACGCCGGTCACAACCAGAAATCCAAGACCCAGCAGGGTGCCGACAGCCAGATATGGGCCGCTTACTTTCCAAGCTGCTACCGTATAGATCAGGAGTAGTGCGGGCCAGGGTAAATTGGTTAATCCAAAGTAAAAGAAAATGGCAAACAACAATACACCAATCGCAACCTGATTATTCCAACGTCGCGCACACCAGCAGGCTATAGCCACCATCATCACAGCGTAACCAAGGGAATGAACAAGCTTCAGTTCAAATCCCCAGGTGAAAGGACTCACTGCTTGCTGTAAGCCAATCTTGGTTGGCAACATAAAATAGAAGAAAGCAAACTTTTTAATGCTTTCTATTTCTTCACGAAAATTGACCACCACATAAGTGAGCCCCTCATTCATAATTTTTGCAGGACTGAATTGCAAGTCTCGAGGCCATTCCTGGAAAGCAGGAATCAGTTTTGCGAGAAGGAGAAAGGTGACGGTTCCCGCCGCCGCAATAATCCAGTATCGATAACGCGCAAAGAGGGTTTGTTGTTTACGATTGTATTCTGCTGATTGCGTGGCGAGTCCGCTGGTGATGCGATCCATGATCATGGCCATAAACGCGATCACGATGCCAGCGAGAATGCTCTCGCCAAATTGCGCTTTACGAATCGTCGAGAGCACTTCCCAACCAATGTCAGCGGTACCGCCGATGATTGACGCAATAATCACCATACTGAGTGAAGCCATCGTCGCCTGATTCACGCCTAACAATATTTGCTTCGAAGCGGTAGGCATGCGCACCTGCCAGAACAGTTGAGCGGGCGTTGCCCCGGACATAATACCTGACTCGACGATTTCGGATGGCACTCCGCGCAAGCCGACGATGGTGTTACGTACCATCGGAGGAAAAGAGTAAAGAAGACTGGCGATCAATCCAACCGTTGTGCCAAATCCAAACAGCATCAAAATCGGTAGCAAATAAGCAAACGCAGGAACCGTCTGCAGAATATCGAGGGTTGGCATGATGATGCGCTCAGCACGATCGGAGTAAAAGCCCCATACGCCGAAAACAAAACCCACAAAGATTGCCAGAGGTACCGAAATCGCGACAAGAGAGAGGGAGTTCATGCTCTCATCCCAGTATCCAAGTACGACAATATACAGTGCCGCAAAAAGAGTAAAAATAGCTAAGCGCCAGCCGGACGCGATATAAGAAACCAGGCAGAAGAGAAAGGTACAAACGATCCATGGCAAAGCATGTAACACCCACTGTACGCCCTTAATAGGCCATTCCAGCAAGGTGGCAATCGCGAGAAAAATCGCGCCAAACTGATCTATAAACCATTGCATCCCGGTATTCATCCAATCTGAAAATGGAACGACAAGCGACTTGGGGTACGCCTTCATCCAGCTGATATCACCTTGTATAGCAATGCAAACCAGGGTAACCGCAATGACACCAAGCCAGTGCATCAACCCCCGATCAATTTTTAAAGGCATCGCTATAGTCCCCTTAGTCAGCCGTGTCTGCATCGGCAATATCGACGTCGCAACCTGCCGCTAGTGCAGCGACTACTCCACGCGCCGTCACTACCCCCATGATCGCGCCATTCTCGTCTTCCACTGCAACGCCGCTTTCATGCTCCGCCAAATAGGGTAATAGTGATTCGATCAACGTGTCACCAGAGATTTTTTTCATTCCTGAGACGGATCCCTGGTGGCTTTCAACAATATCTGCAGCGCGTAAGATACTTTCCCAGGGAACGTCACGGGTAAACTCCCGAACGTAGTCATCCACTGGTCGCATAATTAAATCAACTGGACGACCAATCTGCACAATGCCACCGTCTCGCATGATCGCCATGCGATCCGCTATTCTCAGCGCTTCGTGAAAATCATGGGTGATAAATACAATGGATTTATGCAATACAGATTGAATGCGTAAAAACTCATCCTGCATCTGTTTGCGTATCAGTGGATCAAGCGCTGAAAACGGTTCATCAAGAAACCAGACATCGGGTTCCACCGCCAGTGAGCGCGCAATACCGACTCTTTGCTGCTGACCACCGGAAAGCTCCTTGGGGAAATTATTTTCTCGCCCCTGCAATCCGACGAGTTCTATAACCCGTTCAGCTTGTGCATAACGCTCGTTCTCAGCTACGCCCTGGAGTTTAAGCGGGAAGGCAATGTTATCAATGACGTTAAGATGAGGCAGGAGTCCGAAGCTCTGAAACACCATGCCCATTTTATGTCGGCGAATCTCGATCAGTTCAGACTCTGTCTTTCTCAGAAGGTCTTCGCCATCAAGCATAACTTCACCGGCTGTCGGTTCAACCAGTCGAGAAAGACAGCGGACGATTGTTGATTTCCCTGAGCCGGAGAGCCCCATAATCACGAAAATTTCGCCAACGTGCACATCAAAACTGACGTCGGCATTGGCTACGATATGGTTGTCTTTTGTTATTTGGTCGGCATGTGCATGGGCGTTGGCAACTGCGCCATTTCCGCTGGTAAAAAACTGATCCGGGTCGTCACCATAGACTTTCCAGATATTTTTGCAAGAAAGTTTAATCGTGTTTTTGGAAGGGTTTTGATGCGCTCTCATATCCAGACATTTGAAAAACGGATTTTGTGACGTTGTTTTTTAACAGCATCACTGACAACGTTGCCTCAGCCCTCAAGCAACCGGAAACAGGAGCAAATAAATGACACGGCGTCGTTTGCGATCGCCGTGCCATGTTTAGGATGCTTTGTCGCGATGCGAATTACTTCGCAGCGTCAATCCATCCCTGCCACTTGGATTCATTGTTGGCTAACCACTCCGCCACAACTTCATCAAGATCTCGACCTTTGTTGTCAACTTCGAGAATTGCAGCATTTTGTTCTTCATTAGTTTGCGTGTAAGCGGTTAACATTTTGAATGCTGCTGGCCATTTTTCTTCAAAGCCGCTCCAAACCACTTTTTCAACAGTAGCCTGCTGGAATCCACATGCCGTATCTTTTTCTTGGGATTCTTCCACGCATTCACCATCAACTGGATTCCATTCAACCCAATCCAGATCAAGATCTGCGAATACCCAGTGCGGTTGCCACATCATCATGATAATAGGTTGTTGCGCCGAATAAGCAGATTGAAGTTCCGCTAACATTGCGCCTTCACTACCCCCAGCAACGGCTTGAAACGGTAATTCGATACCTGCAACGATATCTTTGGATCTTGTTCCCCAATCAGCCGGATAGGTTATCAGTCTGCCATTGGGAAATGTTTCTGCACTGGCAAATGCCTGTGCGCAGTCATACAAGGCTTTGTAGTCCGGCAAGCCAGGACATTTGTCTTTCATATAAGGAGGGAAAACCCAACCCTCTTTGGGCTCGAGTCCAAGATCACCGAGCACAACAATCTCTCCAGATTCAACCGCTTTAGGATAGAGGTCACCAATATTGTTAGTCCACACTTCAGCCTGGAAGTGCAGATTTCCCTGAGCCAGTCCCGCGTGCTGAGGCAGTGCGCCGGCACTAACGTACTCAATGTTGTAGCCCATCTTCTTTAAGAGCTCACCCGCAATCTTGGTGGAGACATGTTGGCCAGTCCAATCGTTGAGAACGACCTTGATTGGGTCTGTAGATTCCGGCACGTTGGCCGCTAACGAGGCGCTGCTTATCGCAAACATTGCGAGCGCACCACCGATGGCAGAAGTAATAAGTTTTGATTTCATGGTTTCTCCAAGTGGTTCGAGTTTGTTTTCCTGAGCTGGAGAAGCCATATGCCAGATTCGGAATATTCCAAAGGCGATTGCTATCCAGCTTGAGATCCGGAATGCGTCCGGATATAGGGCTAAAATAGTATCAATCATTACATTTTGTCAAATATAAAATGGTAAGAAAAACCACCCTTAAATCTGTGTGAAAGGTGCGGCAAGAAGATTGATGGAAGATGGATCGAGCAGATGCTTCAAAATATGCGGTTTTTGAAGGCTCGTGGAGGTATCTTGTAGGCCTGTAATTTTTGGGTTTAAATCATGCTTAGTTTTTCTCACAATTTTGGTAAGAACAAATATCCCGAAAAATAAAGCGAATTGTCGTAGGATTGCTTCGGTTGGAAAACGCTCTTGCATTCGGATGCCTGACAGACCCTAATCGGTGGATACCGGACTCAATTTAGAAAAACGATTTCTGACCATCAACCGTTCGTTCACAATTTCGTGTAGCTGCCATGAAAACTGAAACTTATGATTACGTGATTTGTGGAGCGGGTTCCGCGGGATGCGTTTTGGCGAACAAACTTAGCGAAGATCCGAATGTAAACGTGCTGCTTCTCGAAGCGGGACCGATGGACCGCAATTTAATGATTCATATCCCGGCTGGTGTCTACTCCGCCTATAAGAATCCGAAAATCAACTGGAATTACAAAACGGAAGACGAGGCGGAACTCAATAACAGAAATGTAGATATGCCGAGGGGCAAAGTTGTCGGTGGTTCTTCCTCGATTAATTCCATGGTGTATATGCGAGGTCACCCCACAGACTATGATCGATGGGCATCAGAATTCGGTCTTGACCAATGGAGTTTTAAACACTGCTTTCCTTACTTTAAAGCTGGCGAATCCAGCGATAGAGGAGAGGATGACTGGCGTGGAGGTGACGGACCTTTGGGCGTCAGCCAATGTTCACTGGAGAACCCTTTGTTCGATGCTTTTCTGGAGGCGGGAGAACAATCCGGTCAGGGGCGCACCGATGATTTGAACGGGTATAAACCTGAGGGAGTGGCGCGGCTGGATAGTACCAAGAAAAATGGTCGACGATGTAGCGCTGCAGTTGCGCATCTCCATCCTGCGCTCAAACGGAATAACTTAACGCTGATCACGCGCGCTATGGCTCGGCAAATAGTGTTGGAAGGGAATCGCGCAGTTGGGATAGAGTATCAGTGTGGTGAAGAGGTAACGATAGCCAGAGCGCAGCGAGAGGTGATTCTCAGTGGTGGCGCAGTGAATTCTCCGCAACTGATGATGATTTCTGGAATTGGCCCGGCGGAACATCTTCGATCCGTTGGCATTGATGTCAAACTTGATTTGCCGGGTGTTGGTCGAAATCTGCAGGATCACCCGACAATTATTATGCAGGTTGCCTGCACCAAGCCCGTTAGTATCGACTGGGTGGCCAAACCCCATCGCAAGTTAATGGCTGGCGTGGAATGGTTGCTGACCCGAAAGGGTGTTGCTAGCTCGAGTATCTGGGAAGCAGGCGGTTTTGTGTTTGGCAACCACCATGAAGCACATCCCAATCTGCAATACCATTTCGCTCCCGTCGGTTTTCGCTATGAGGGGGATAAAATGAGGCTGAATCAGGCTTTCGTGATTCATGTCGATCAGCTTCGGCCGACCAGTCGTGGACGAATTGATTTGAAATCCGCAAACCCTTTCGATAAGCCCGCGCTGCATTTTAATTACTTGCAAACCGAAAATGATCAACGTGAACTGATTGAGGGTATCAAGGTAACCCGGGATTTAATTCGGCAGCCTGCATTCGATCATCTACGCGGGGCGGAAATTCTGCCAGGTAAAGCGGCAACGAGTGATGCAGATCTGCTTGCCTTTTTGCGAAGTGCGCTTGAGACAGACTACCATCCCTGTGCGACTTGCCGTATGGGTATCGATGAGATGGCGGTGGTAGATCAAGAGTTAAAGGTGCATGGCGTAGATGGGCTGCGAGTGGTAGACGCTTCAGTGATACCTCAGCTGATTAGTGCCAATCTCAATGCGCCAACACAAATGATTGCGGCCCGCGCTGCGGATTTTGTTTTGGGTAAGTCGCAGCGGCCGCCTTCTATGCCGAAATATCACTTTATGGAGGCATAATCACGAGATGGGCTCTTGATATCGAATATTGTCGAGCAGGTTTGCTGAAGATTGATCTGGGATTGCCGGAGAAAAGATGCGTAACCGGTTGCCCTCTTTGATTTCACTTCGCGCTTTCGAATCTGTATCAACACACTTTGATTGAGTGGGCCATGGAAGAATCGGGGTGCCTGGAAACGCAAAAGCCCGGCGTGGTCTCTATGCTAACCATCTAAAAAGATTTTCTCAATCAACTGTACTATAAGTAGATGTAACTCTTCGACTAACTTTAATTTCTATTTTCAATCACGACAATGACCGATCAATCTGCCCAGACACGAACGTTACGCCCCAGAAGAAGTTTTATTTTTTCTCCAGGATTGAAACCCGAAATGTTCCCCAAAGCCCTTGCCTCCGGAACCGATATCGTTTGTGTTGAATTGGAAGACGGTATTGCGCCAAAAGATAAGCAAGCGGCACGCGAGAAAGCGTTGAAATTATTTGAATCACCGCAAGCGGATGACGGGGTTGAACGCATTGTCCGTATTAATTGCCTTCGCGAAGCATTCGGTATCGCTGATGTTGCTGCGATATTAAAAACCGATACGCCTCCGCCGGCGCTGATGTTGCCCAAGGTTCGCACACCTGATGAAGTAGTGTTGCTGGATAACCTGCTTAGTGAGCGCGGTCATGCAACCCGCCTGCACGTTATCATTGAGACCAACGCTGGTCTTGAAGCGGTCTTTGATATTGCCCACTGCAGTTCTCGCATTGATGCGCTGTTTTTTGGTGGTGTGGATATGGCAGCAGAGCTGCGATGTGATAACGCCTGGGGTCCTTTGCTTTATGCACGCTCCAGGGTGGTTCATGCTGCAGCGGCGGCAGGTCTGGATGTGATTGATGTGCCCTATCTTGATCTTGATGATCAACAGGGAATGATCGAAGAAGCGCAGCTGGCCAAGTCCCTGGGTTTTTCTGGTAAGGGTTCGATTCATCCAAAACAGATTGGGGCTTTGAATGCGGTGTTTACGCCGAGCGAAGAAGAGATCGCCCGTGCGCGGCGAATCATTGACACCTTTGAAGAAGCCGATACTGGGCTGGTTGTAATCGATGGAAAGCTCATCGAAAAACCAGTGTTGCGCGATATGTATCGAATTCTTGCTATTGCCGATCGTATTTCAAGTTGATTTGGTCAGTAACCTAGCTGGGTGAGTGGAGCAGAAAGTTCTACATTAGCCTCCGCGTAATCTTATTTTGGAAAAGGTAGGTCATACCCGGAGGGAATTTGACCTTGCATTTCGTTTCTCTAGCGTAGATTATGGTTCTGAATCATTTCTAGATTTAGGGGTTAATCTGACAACATCTTGAATACCTGCACGGGAACTCAAGTAGATCGGGAATGTCTAGATTACATGATTGAGCAACAGAGTATTACGAGTTGTTCATAGTCTGCAGTAATCGAACCACAAAAACCTAAAGAGGAATACAATCTATGAAAAAGTCACGACTATTAAAATTAGTTGCTGCCAGTGCGGTGGTAGCAAGCTCTGCTTTCAGCTTTAATGCTGTGGCGCAGGATTCTGCAATGAGTTTTTTTCTTACCAGTGCCGGGCCTGGTGATGGTGCAAACCTAGGGGGCCTTGAAGGTGCTGACGCACATTGTTCTGCGCTTGCTTCTGCGGCAGGATCAAAGGTCACCAATTGGAAAGCTTATTTAAGTCTTCCTGCAAAAATTGATCGTTCCGGCGATAAACCTACGGTAATCCCTGGCGTGAACGCTCGCGACCGTATAGGTTCAGGGCCTTGGTACAATGCCAAAGGGGAGTTGATTGCAAACAATGTCGATGAGCTACATTCGCCAAAAAACCCAATAAGCAAAGCTGCGGGTCTTGATGAGAATGGCAATGAAATTAATTCACGCAGGGATAAACCAAACCGACACGACATTCTTACAGGTTCTGATCCGCACGGTATGTATTCGACTGCCGGCGCCGACACTAGCTGTAGCGGTTGGACCAGCAACGGTGATGGGTCTGCGATCGTAGGTCATCATGATCGTGAGGGATTGAGTCAAGATTGGCATATGATCTCATGGAATTCAGCACATGGCACGGTAGGGTGTAGTCAGGATGCGTTGAAAAAAACCGGTGGTGATGGCTTGTTTTATTGTTTCGCCGATCAGTAAAGACTGGAAGAAAAAATAGTAACCCAAATCTGACCCCGAGCTACTCGAAGATCGGGGTCTTTTTCTATCTTGCGCTTTAGAGCGTTTTTAATGTAAGCAGACGCCCGTCAATGCCTTCTGCAGTGAGATAGTCAATTGTTTCTATTTCGATAATTTGCACACTGGCATGCGCTTCATTAAAGCCGCTCAATTTAGTTTCCCAATCCGCGTTAACCCAAGCCTTGCCGTTTACGGTCAGTAGAGTAATTCCTCCTGGCTTTAGCCGATCAGTGATATTGACGAAATGCTCAGCGGTGGGGCCGCTAAAACCGAATACTCCAACCGCAATCGCCGCATCAAATTTTTCTGTCGACTCGATAGGTAAAGTGAGATCCTGTTGTTGTAAAGAACTATAGACATTGGTACTGCGAGCTTCGTCAAGCATCTTGCTCGAGTAATCTGTTCCATGAATATCTGAATACCCCGCAGCTTTTAGGCGCCGACCGACCAGGCCGGTTCCGCAGCCTACATCGAGGATGCGCGCGTTTCGGTCTGATTCAAGCGAAATAAACTTATCGCATGCCACCGCATCTGCTACATATCCAAGGTCATTGATCAGGTCATGATCATAGGTTGCAGCCATTTCATCAAACAACGCGCGTTTGTCTCCAGTAGAACTGTAGATTCTGTCTAATCGCGCATCTACTTCGTTTGTTTTAGACATTGTTTTCTCCTGACTAAATTGCGCTCCAGTATCACCTCATAAATCGTTTTCGATTTATATCCGTTAATCTTAATCGGCCCCAAACTCAATTCTCAAGTTTGGAGAAAGCTACTTGATAATTTTTAACTTTGAGCCCGGCACAAGATCAATAACGCCGGTCGATGGTAGTCCATTTATCAACTTCATTCGTTGTTTAGGCTCTTCTGTTTTAGCATATTGACTTGCCAATATGTCAAAGGTGTCGCTGTCTAAAACCTGTTATCAACGAAATTTCCTTTGTTTAAGCCGTTGATCGAATACTTTTGGAATCGAAAGCCAAAGTTGCTCGATTCCAAGTAGACGCCATTTTGCCCTAAATTTCTTTTTCTTCCTATCTTCTGTTTTTACAGGAGATAGTTGAGTGTTTTGATTTTAGACTCGCAATAAGCGAAGGAGATTCTATTTCTAGTGTAGCCGAAGAATGAACTTAAGAGGAAATCGACGTGCGAGGGATTAGGCTAAGCAGTATTTGCATTGAGGTTTACGCGAATACTGAGAATGGAATGTAGTCAGACTGTTTGGCCTTCATTATTGTAGTATATCGTTGTACCATATAATTATGCATTAGCAGTTATGTCAGATATATCGCTATGTTAAATAAATTATAACGGGAGTATGGGATTATGAAAAAACGGTTATTAAGTGGGATTTTGGCTGGAAGTCTGCTGGCTTCATCAGGCGGCGCGCTGGCGCAGACCGAAGTACAGTTTTGGCATGCGTTCACTGGAAGGTTAGGTGAGCTGGTTGCAGAGCAAATTGAAACTTTCAACAGCTCGCAGAGCGAATATAAAGTGGTTGGATCTCACAAGGGCAACTATTCGGAAACGTTGAATGCAGGTATTGCGGCATTTCGCGCAAAAGAACAGCCGCATATTCTGATGGTGTTTGAGGTAGGAACGGCAACCATGATGGGGGCGAAAGGCGCGGTTAAACCGGTCTACAACGTGATGTCCGATGCCGGCGCTGACTTTAATCCAGATGACTACATTGGTTCGGTAAAAGGTTATTACACAACTACTGATGGCAAAATGCTCTCTCTGCCTTTTAACTCATCGACACCCGTTCTTTGGGTAAATGAGGATGCGCTAAAAGCTGCGGGGATTGACCCTGAAATCGATCTTTCTACCTGGTCTCAAGTTGGTAGTGTATTGGATACACTTAAGAAGTCGGGGCACGAGTGCCCACTAACGACAGCCTGGCAGAGTTGGATCCATCTGGAGAATTTATCTGCGTACCATAACGTACCATTTGCAACGCAAGATAATGGTTTTGCAGGATTAGATACAGAATTAGCAATGAACGGTCCGTTGCAGGTTAAGCACCTGCAGGCTATGGGTGATTGGGCGAAAGACGGGAAGTTTGTTTACAAAGGTCGTCGTAACGAAGGCGGCGCAGATTTTAGGGCTGGCGCATGTGCCTTGTTCACAGAAAGCTCAGCCGGTTATGCGGGGATCAAGAAAGAGGCGCAGTTTGAATTCTCTGTCAGGCCGCTTCCATACTGGGATGGTGTTGAAGGCGCTCCTCAAAACACCATTATCGGTGGTGCCTCGCTCTGGATTATGGAGGGTCATGAATCTGAAGAGTACAAGGGTGCAGCAGCATTTTTAAACTTCTTGTCTTCTACTGATATTCAGTCGAAATGGCATCAGGACACTGGTTACCTGCCAATTACTGCAGCAGCGGGCGACAAAACCAAAGCGGATGGATTTTATATCGATAATCCAGGGACCGACATTGCCGTAATCCAGATGACGGCGAAAGCACCGACTGCGAATTCCAAAGGATTACGTCTGGGCTCTTTCGATCAGATCCGCGGCATTCTCGATGAGGAGCTGGAAAGTATCTGGTCAGGTGATAAGACGGCACAGGAAGCGATGGATAGTGCAGTGGAGCGTGGTAACAAATTACTGCGCCGTTTCGAACAAGCAAACAATTAGAACGCGTTTTCTATCAACTCGGCGGCAGCAGAAAACCCTGTTGTCGCCGAATCATTAGTACGCCATAGGCAGCATGGAAAAGCGCGTTACGTTTCGCGGTTTAACATTACCGCTTTTACTGGTATTACCCCAGATACTGATTTCCGGTGTGTTCTTTTTCTATCCGGCTGGACAGGCTATTTGGCAGTCACTGTTCATACCTGATCCTTTTGGATTGTCCTCTCAATATGTCGGGCTGGGCAACTTTGAGTTTCTTCTATCAGATGAATACTATCGCGCCTCGTTCATCACGACAGCCGTTTTTTCCATCCTGGTCACATTGGTTTGTATGCTGCCCGCATTGCTTTTGGCATTGTTAGCGGATCGATTGATTAAAGGCGCGGGCACTTATCGCACCTTGTTGATTTGGCCGTACGCTGTGGCTCCCGCCGTAGCAGGTGTGTTGTGGTTATTTATGTTTAACACGCGTGTTGGTGTGATCTCCTGGTATTTAGGGCAGTTAGGTTATGACTGGAACCATGTTCTCAATGACAAGGAGGCGATGGGTTTAGTTGTCGTTGCCTCCGCATGGGGTCGTATCAGCTACAACTTTTTGTTCTTTTTCGCTGCGCTGCAAGCGGTGCCCAAATCTGTTGTTGAAGCAGCTGCAATCGATGGTGCTCGATTTTGGCAGCGAACTTTTTCCATTGTGCTTCCATTGATATCGCCAACGATGTTTTTTTTGCTGGTTGTGAACGTCGTTTATTCATTTTTTGAAACCTTTGGTGTCATTCATACGATTACTTCTGGTGGACCGCAGCAAGCAACAACCATTTTGGTCTACAAAGTGTTTGCCGATGGCTTTATCGGTCAAGACCTTGGGTCATCGGCAGCGCAGTCGGTGATTCTGTTGTTCGTAGTTGGCGCATTGACCGTTATTCAATTTAAGTTTGTTGAAAAACGGGTTCACTATTGATGTTTAGCATTTTAAAACCGCGGTCTACCAACGAACCACTTCCCGGAATGGTGGAAAAACGCGGAGCGAGTCTCTGGTTAACCCATGTCCTGATGATTCTTGGCGTGCTGGTAGTTTTCTTTCCTATTTGGCTTGCGTTTGTCGCCTCTACAGTTAGCCAACCTGAAATTGTTTCCCCGCCCATGCCATTATTACCGGGAGACCAATTTTTAGAAAATTATAAACGTGCTTTGTTTTCTGGGATCAATGTACCGGTTGCAACGATGTTGTTCAATTCGCTCATTATGGCGCTGGGAATTTCATTCGGAAAGATAGCGATATCTTTGCTATCTGCGTTCGCGATTGTCTACTTTCGTTTTCCCGGGCGGAATGTTTTTTTCTGGATGATTTTTATTACCTTGATGTTGCCGGTAGAAGTTCGCATCGTACCAACCTACGAGGTTGTAGCCGGATTCGGCATGCTGAATTCCTATTCGGGTTTGATATTCCCATTAATCGCTTCGGCAACAGCGACTTTCCTGTTTCGACAGTTTTTTATGACGATCCCGGATGAATTGGCAGAAGCGGCGAGAGTTGATGGTGCCAGTCCGATGCGTTTCTTTTTCGATATTGTTCTGCCAATGAGCCGTACAAACATTGCTGCGCTCTTTGTAATACTTTTTATATACGGATGGAACCAATATCTTTGGCCGCTACTGATTACAACCGATCCTGATATGAATACGATCGTCATGGGGATTAAACAAATGTTTCCCTCAGGCGATGATACGGCAGACTGGCCTGTCATCATGGCGACCTCGATGCTCGCAATGATACCTCCGGTCATCGTCGTGGTTTCAATGCAGAAACTATTTATCCGCGGTCTTGTGGATAGCGAGAAATAAAATGGCAACTCTATCCTTAAATAATGTCAAAAAGAGATTCGGTCGCACTGAGGTTATCAATGGTGTGAGTGTTGATATAGCCAACGGAGAATTCATCGTGATCGTTGGCCCCTCTGGGTGCGGAAAATCTACGTTGTTACGTATGGTAGCAGGGCTGGAATCTGTCAGCGAAGGAGATGTATTGATCAACGACGCGCGAGTAAACGAAAAGGAGCCAATGGATCGGGATATTGCGATGGTCTTTCAGAATTATGCGCTCTACCCACATATGTCGGTACGTCAAAATATGGGGTATGGATTAAAGATTGCGCGTACCCCCAAAGAGGAGATTGAAAAGCGAGTGAATGACGCGGCTAAACTTCTTCAGTTAGAGTCCTATCTCGATCGCAAGCCAAAAGCGCTTTCTGGTGGTCAAAGGCAACGTGTTGCCATGGGGCGCGCGATCGTTCGCGAACCCGCTGTATTTCTATTCGACGAGCCACTTTCCAATTTGGATGCAAAATTGCGTGTGCAAATGCGATTAGAAATCAAAGAGCTACAGTCGCGACTGGGAGTCACGACTCTTTACGTAACCCATGATCAGGTCGAAGCGATGACTATGGCTGATCGGATGATCGTCATGAATGGAGGGGTCGCCGAGCAAATTGGCTCTCCTTTGGAAGTATACGAAAACCCGGCATCCGTTTTCGCGGCACAGTTTATCGGAAGTCCGGCGATGAATATCGTTGGCGCAAGTGCTGAAGCGGGAAAACTTGTGCTGGAAAACGGTTCTATCTTGTCGGTAGACAACTGCAATTCAGGAAATCTACTCGTTGGTATGCGGCCAGAACATCTCACACTTGATACCAGTGGCAATATTGAGCTGGTACCGGCGCTCGCCGAACCATTAGGTGCAAACACCCTGATACATGGAAAATTAAAGGGTACTTCTGTGCCACTAACGGCAAGTTTGCCCGGCGTGCATACGCTAAAAGGTGATTCAGATATTCTTCAATTTTCTCTCAATAGTGAAAACATACACTTGTTCGACCGAGCGTCAGGAAAACGGGTCTCAAGCTAAGCCTGCTTACCAATGGTTCGCGATTTTATTGTTATTTTTTGTTAGAGTGCTTTCAAAACCGACCGCACAACGTGGTCACACCGATGTCCCGCAAATGAGAACGCTTCTAGCTCTTCCATGTCGAGCCGTCTCTGAATATGTTGTTGAATGAGTTTTCTTGCTCGGTGGTAACGGGTTTTCACCGTTGCGGCCTCAATACCTGTTATTTCGACTGTCTCCTCGATTGATAACTGTTCAACACCCCGCAATAGAAATACCAACCGAAACTCTGGTGATAATAGATCGATAGCGTTTTCAATCAATTCGCGGACTTCCTGGCTTTCTGTTCGGAGTTCTGGTTTGGTCAATGGATAATGCATATCGTCTTTTTCTGATTTAAACGAATCCAGTGTGTTATGCGATATATAGGAAACATTTTTAAGTTTTCTTAAGTGCATCAACGCTTGGTTTCGAACAATTCTTCCAATCCAGGCCGAGAATTTACTGTTCCCTGTATACTGATCCAAGTGCGTGAATGTCTGGATATAAGCCTCCTGAATGACGTCCATTGCGTCCTCATCTCTTGGAAGAAATCCGCGAGCGATACGAAAAATACGCTGGTTATAGCGACGCATGATCTGCTCAAAAGCGGCTTCTTCTCCTGACTTGGCCCGTAAAACCAGTTCGTCATCTGACGGCTTTTCGGGTTCGTCCGGTGCTTTGGGTTTAGTTAGAAAGCGCAATTCACTTATCCGCTTGCTTGTATCCCCCCGCCGAACAGGCTGTCTTACTTTGGCTTGCTTTTATCAGATACGCGACGAGATTCTCTCTCTTGGTTTGATCTTTAATCCCGGCAAAACCCATTGTGGTACCGGGTACGACTTCAAGAGGTGCAGCAATAAACCGATCAAGGGTCTCCGCATCCCACACCAAACCTGAGTTCTTCATCTCAGAACTAAAGTTAAAACCTTCCTCCGTGCCCGCAGCACGGCCGAGTAGGCCACAGTGTCTTGGACCTGTCCGGTTGTCCGCCAGTGAGTGACATCCCTTGCAGGACTTATACACCTTCTGGCCAGCAGCCGCATCGCCATTCGCTGATGCTACCGATATGCCAGAAAAAAGAATGGTGGTTGCCAGGATATATGTATTGAATTTGTGTTGTCGCATTTGTCATCCTCTGATCTATGAAAAAAAAGCCCCTGGAACAGGATCCAGGCCTAGTGTATTGCGTAGTATCGCCCAATGCATCGCTTCGTCTGCAAGTATGCTCGCGGCCGCGGCCATCAGATCCTTGCTCTCAAACACCGGAATCGCACCTGCATATGCACTGACCGCCCCGCGCTCTAATCCTGCAGCAAATTGTAAGACATCTGACTCTTGTTTCAATTTGTCGACTGGAAATGCATAAGACGCCAGCGGATTAACAGGTTCTGCTCCCAGACCGGTTACGGCGGCAGAAAGCGCGTCAACATGTTCTTTGTGGTGTCCTTGAAACTTCACTGCTACCTTTAACACCTCAGGAGTTAGTAATCCACTTTCTGCGCCAAGTTGATAAGCAGCGATTGCCTCATGTTCCGCAGCAATCGCGGTATTTAGGATTTTTGTGTCCTGTGACAACGTTTCCGCAGAAGCCGACGTACTATAAGTTCCGCACCCGCTCAATACGGCAATACTTGATGCTGAGAAAACGGCACCGCCTGCTCTTCGAAGGAATTGTCTTCGTGTTTTAGTCATTGATTCGCTAAAAATCGGAAATGACTCAGTGTCTACAGTATTCATACTATGCTTGCCTCTGGTTTGGTTTAACGGATAAATAGCTGGTTTAACCTGCTGTTAGTTACCCAAGATGCAGTGACAAACCAAAAGGTTCCCAACAATTTGCAAAAGAATAAATGTGTCAAGATCGGTGAGGGAGATTGACTTAGCGAAGTCGCTCGTTCGGTCGCGTGCGCGAATGAATTTCAGAAAATTGTTGCGCCTATTAACGTACACAAGCTAAGGTATATCGCAAAATTACGCCGTTCCTTTTGGTTTCTGTGGTTCTAAGTTTTAATGCCTAAACTCGTAAAGTTACTGCTCTGTTGCCTTGGCCTAGTGATCCTGCCAGCAATCGGAGACTCAACCCGTTCTTTGTCAGGTGGTGACGATCCTGATCTACGCCATGCAATCGGTCTTTGGCTGGATAATGATGATGAGAACAGTCTGACTAAAATATCTCGTCTTGCTCGTAGCGGCAACGTTGCTGCGAGGTTGCTGCTTTCTCGTATTGAGAGAACGGAACGCGCGCCGTCAGTTTATAGAGAGAATATGAGCATTGAGGAGCACAATGAGATATTTAGAAACCCGAATAAGAGAGGCTTGTTTAGCTTGAGTTGGATGCTAAGCGAAAGTGAGTTGGGGAATGAATTGGCGCGACTATTTCTTTTCTCATATAAACCGCTGGTCAATCTTGATGTCATTCGCGGACTTCAATCCTATGGCGAGATAGAAGCAACTGATCATCCGGTCAGGATCGCTGCACTATATGGAACCGATGAAGAGAAGCAAATTGTTCTTGATCAGTTGGGAGCGCCACAAATGAAACCGTTTGTAAGAAGTCAGCAATTGCCGCCAAGACGACTGGCAGATGGATTAGCCGTGCTGGATTACATAATGCAGTATTGGCGTGAAGGAGTCGTATCGGAGAGGGAAGCGAGGTCTTTCGAACAAACTACTGCTCGGTTCTTAGCGCTCGGGATTCCTTATGGTGATATTTCAACGGATAACCCCTGGAGGCCATCCATCTTCAAGTGGCTTGCCCAAAGTGAGGAAACTTTACCGATTCGTAATGCTTGCAAACTGGCTTGTGGTGACAATACAGAACAATGCAGTCTTTCTTTACTTGGGCTGACGGGCGGGTTCTATGAGGCCATTCGGCTGGACTCACCGATAGAGAGCCTAATCAGTCAGGATGATTTTCTAAATAGCCCTAGAGCTGCGGCACAGGCAATGCGGCGTGGCGCATTGATTCGCGCTGAGCATGGCGGTGAAATTGCTTCTTTGTCTGAGATAGCGAGCAGCAGTCAATGTCTTGCGAATCAGGTGGAGATAGAGAGAGCATCGCCAATGTACCAATCAGCATCGCAAAAACCAGACGAATAGTATTGGGAGGTTCCCAAGAGTGAGTTCAAGAATTGTTCAATATAGATTGCTCTGATCGATCAAGATTCAGTTTTCGAGGGGGCTGTGATTCGTGCGGCGGTTTTTAAAATTCTGTTGTTAAGAAAGACCTGATAAGACTGTTAAACTTCAGGGCAGTCCATATTGATCAATTAAATCCGAAAGTTATTGTCGAAGAGGGATGCGTTATATTTTGACCAAAAAATATAACGTCTTAGTTTTTTTGAACTTTGATCCATCTATCAGCTAATTCGAACGATATCTTACGTTGAGGCGCCTTAGCACACAACACACACAAAATATTTTGCCTAAATATAACCACCGAAATTTACTTTTAGCGTTAATTGTGGCGGGGTTGTTGCTCGGCGCTACCTATCAATTTGCCTATAAGTTTTATTTTGACTTGCTAGCAGAACAAACTTCTGCCAGGGCATTGTTATATAGAAATACGTTAGTTTCCGGGCTTGAGCGCTATCAACATCTTCCTTATGTTTTATCAAGAGATCCCGAATATTCTCGAGCGTTGGAGTATTCACCAAATGAGCGTTTAAACGATAATTTGAAGGATTTTGCCGAAAGTGCCGGGGTGGAAGCAATTTATCTTATGAACGCGAGTGGACTAACAATCGCATCATCCAACGCGTTAGAGACACCGACATTCCTCGGGCAAAACTATGCTTTTAGGCCGTACTTCATTGATGCAATGCGTTCTGAGAAAGGAGAGTTTTTTGCTATTGGGGCGACGACGTCAAGGCCTGGATACTTTGTTTCTCAAGGAGTTGTAAGCGCGAGAGGCGATGCGTTAGGTGTTTTAGTGGTGAAAGTTGATCTTGAGCCGTTAGTGCAAGGCTGGATCGCCAGAAATGAAAGTATATTTGTGACGGATCAAAATGGCGTTGTTGTTTTGGCGTCAGATAGCAAATGGCAATATAAAACGCTAACGCAACTGGATAAGAATTTATTAACTAAAATTGGTCTGGAAAAACAGTTTGGGAATGAGCCGTTGCCGCCTTTGAATGTTGAGTTTGAAAACGATACGTTGCTCAAGCTCAATGATATTGAATATATATCCAGCATCCAAAATATTGGAAGATTAGATTGGAAATTGCATTATTTAACACCATCTCAGTCGGCCGTGAAAGATGCACGAAACACTGTACTGTTAATTGCGATGCCCGTCATTTTGCTGCTTACCGCTTACTTCGCTATTTCATCTCGCCGTGTTCGTAACTTATTGGCGCAATCCAAAGTCATTCAAAATTCTTTGCATCAATCGAATTTGAAACTTGAGCAGGAAATTGAAGAACGCAAGACAACAGAGAGGCAGCTGGAAAGAGCGCAAACTAATCTTCGTCAAGCCAGCAAACTTGCAGCGTTAGGGCAATTGTCTGCTTCTGTTGCACACGAGCTAGGACAGCCCATTGCGGCGCTACAAAACTACGTGGCATCGGCTGAGTTGCCGGGAAGTGACCTGGGGGCCGACGGCACGCACTTGCTGGACAAAGTGGGCCGAGTTTCTAAGAGAATTGGTCATATCTCTAAACAGCTTCGCTTCTTTGCGCAACCAGGAGATGATAAGTTTTCGATTGTGGATTTAGCTGATTTGGTCCACAGAGTGAATCATCTTAAATTGATTGATTTTGAACTTAGTGGAGTCAAATTCATTTCTGACCTATCTGACCAGGCGGTCTTGGTGCAGGGAGATAGAATAAGGCTTGAGCAGGTGTTAGTGAATCTATTGAGAAATGCAATCGACGCTACCAAAGAAGTTGATTCCCCAATCATTACCGTTCGACTTGCCGTGGAAGGGCAGTACTGTGATTTATTTGTAATGGATAATGGTCCCGGTATTGATGCTGATAACGAGAAAAAACTGCTTGAGCCATTTTATACAACAAAAGCTTCCGGTGATGGGATGGGGTTAGGGCTTTCAATATCAAATGCAATTATGAGCGAGCACGACGGAAAATTAATTCTTGGAAATAATCCTGACGGCGGTGCCTGTGTTTGTATGCGACTACCAATTACCAGCTAGAAGCATGAAAGATACTGAAGTATTTCTTGTTGATGATGACAAAGATTTTCTAGAATCAATTTGTCATTATTTAACCAAAGCGGGCTACGCAGCGACAGGGTTTAACAGTAGTAAATTGGTGTTAAAAGAGCTGGAGCAACATCAGCCCGACGTTCTGGTTACTGATTTTCGTATGCCGGAAGTTTCAGGCATGGAGCTTCTGAAAGCGATTAGAGAGCGCTATTCTCTATTACCTGTTTTGATGATCTCCGCTCACGGCGATGTGCCGATGGCGGTAGAGGCGATGCAGATTGGCGCATACAGTTTTCTCGAAAAGCCGTTTGATCCCAATAGACTGCAAATTATCATACAGAATGCAGCGAATACGCACAGGTTGTCTGCTGCCAATGAGCGGCTGACGCAGCGTCTGTCTGAGTTGGTGGGGCTCGATAAAATTCTGTTGGGTGACTCAGAGATTATGCAGCGACTTCGTGCAGATATTCTAGATGTTAGTGACACCAATGCAACCGTGTTAATTACCGGTGAAACGGGTACAGGAAAAGAAATAGTGGCCCGCGCGTTGCATGATCTAAGCACCAGGGTAGACGGCCCTTTTGTTCCGGTCAGTTGTGCCGCAGTGTCTGAAAATTTGTTCGAGGCGGCGATGTTCGGTCACACTGCAGGCGCATTTACCGGTGCCACCAATGCAAGTCCTGGTTTTTTTGCAACAGCAAATAATGGCACACTGTTTCTTGACGAGTTAGGCGCTTGTTCGATTGAGCATCAAGCAAAGCTTTTGCGCGTCATTGAGCAGAGTGAGATTACACCTGTTGGTAGCAATAGAGCGAGAAAGGTGAACGTTCGATTTATCTCAGCGACGAATGAAAAATTGCTTGATGCTGTCGAACAAAACCGTTTCAGGGAAGATTTGTTATACCGACTGAATACCGTCGAGCTGGTTTTACCGCCGCTCCGAGATCGGCGTGATGATATTCCAATGCTCTACACGCACTTTCTTCATTTACACGCGGTTTCCTATGAAGCAGAACCCCCGGAGACCAGCGCCGAGGATATTGCTGTACTAATGGCACATGATTGGCCAGGCAATGTAAGAGAACTCAGGCACGTTGCCGAGAGGCGTTTATTGCTTGCGAGGAGAGGGCGCGGCTCCGCGCAGGAAGCATTGAATCGAACCTATGAGCATCATGATGTCCCTGACACCTTGAAAGATGCCATGGCAGCATACGAAAAAACGTTAATCGAGAAAGCGCTCACAGCAAACAATGGTCATATGGATTCTGTCTCTGAAGCGCTTGGAATCGGTCGTCGTACCCTGAATGAAAAATTGGTAAAGCTCGGTATTGATCGCAAAAAATCCAAGATATAGTTTGTGCTGATGATTGCCTGCGGTAATCCGCAAGCAAATAACGGATTGCCTGCGGAAACCCGCGCAAAGTGAATTGAATTCACAGTTATTTATATCTAATAGGATGCTCCCTCTGTTTATCTGATTGTTTTTATTGAATAATCACCCATGGTAATTTTATTAACCGAGCTTAACCTTATTTGGCACAGGTATTGCTGCTAAGGTTTTTAGGAATTGATAAGTACGATCAATGCACTCTTTCATCTAGAAAACAGGTAATCAGATAATGAATAGAACTCTCTCTTTCTTTGCCGCATCTGCGGTTGCTTTTTCATTTTCGGCTGAAGTTATGGCGGCTGAATGGAACGTTTCTCTTTGGGGGAAACGCAGAGCATTTACTGAGCATGTTGAAAAGCTGGCGGAACTGGTTTCTGCTAAAACCAATGGCGAGTTTACGTTAAATATTTCGTATGGCGGTCTGTCAAAGAACAAGGAAAATCTGGACGGAATCTCTATCGGTGCATTTGAGATGGCGCAGTTCTGTGCTGGATACCACCGTGACAAAAACCCATCGATAACGGTACTAGAGCTTCCATTTTTGGGCGTGTCTTCTCTGGAAGAAGAACGCAAAATAAGCCAAGCGGTATACAAGCATCCTGCAGTCGAGAAAGATCTTGCGCGTTGGAATGCGACGTTACTAATGCCTTCGCCGTTGCCCCAATATAATATTCTAGGTGTCGGCGACGCGCCTATGACACTTGCTGATTTCAATGGTTTGGCAGTTCGTGCCACCGGCGGCGTTGGTAAAGCAATGGAAGCGATAGAAGCAGTTCCGACTTCAATGTCTGCATCTGAAGTGCGTCAGGCGTTAGACAGTGGTGTAGTTAAAGCAGTTGCTTTTGCCCCCCATGCGCATATGTCATTTGGAACCGTTGAAACCGGAAAGTGGTGGACGACTAACCTCAATCCAGGTACCGTAAATTGCCCCGTTGTCGCAAATACCGACGCTATGAATAGCCTGAGCGATGCGCACAGAGAGGCATTGCTGAGTTCAATCGACGAAGCGCTGGATCACTATATCGCGAATTACAATGGCAAAACGATGGACGCCTGGGGTCCGGTTTTAGAGGAGAAAGGCATAAAGTCGGTTACCTATGATGATTCGGAAATTTCTGCATTTAAAGATAAAGTAGCTGGACCCGCTGCAAAAAACTGGATTGCAGAAAATGATGCTAAGGGCCTGCCTGCGCAAGAGCTCTATGACTTAGTAACCAGTATGGTTGGTAAATAGTCATAGCGCTGCGTTTAGTTGGCATAACTCGTTGTAGAAGCTGAAATGGCAACTAAATCTAATGTTTTGACTGATAGCAGCTGGTTGAGTCGAATCGACCAGCTGTTTTATAAACTGGAAGTCTTCCTGGCGCTGCTGAGTGGGATTGCCGTTTTCTCACTGATGATACTCGCTGTGATATCTGTGGGCGGTCGAAACTTTTTCGGTCAACCGTTGCCCGGCTATGTTGACTGGATCGAACAATTAATGCCCTTGATCGCGTTCATGGGGATTGCCTTCACTCAGCGAGATGGCGGGCATATCCGGATGGACATTCTGGTAAGCCGCCTGAAGGGAAGGTTTTTATGGGCGGCTGAAATTATTTCAGTTCTGGCGATGCTGTTTGTAATGTTGCTAGTTGTTTGGGGATCTTGGGAACATTTTCTTCGCAGTTTTGATTTTGCCTCGCCACTGTGGAGCAGGGATAGTTCCATGGATATTGCGATACCGCTATGGCCTGCAAAATTGTTAGCGCCTGTCGCGTTCTCCGTTCTCTGTTTTCGTTTGCTTTTACAGTTGTACGCTTACGGTCGTGCCTTCGCCAACAATTCACTTGAGCCGGTGGCCGTACCGTTAATAGAGGATGCTGCAACCCTTGCTGCAAAAGAAGCTGAAAGCGTTTCCGGCGCTGAGCATCAGCTGACGAGATAAGTTTATTTCGATGGAACCAATAGAAATCGGCGTATATGTCTCCATCGGCCTGTTGGTGATGGTTGTGCTTGGAATGCGTGTCGCCTTCGCAGCCGCTTTGGCTGGAATGGTTGGACTGATATTAATCTTCTGGGCGAAGAAAGGCTTTGATCTGTCTCAGCTTGGATGGGCAATTTCTGTCGCCGCAAAAACAGGCGGTCAGGTTCCTCATTCCAAAGTCGCTTTTCAGGCGCTATCTCTTATTCCAACATTTATTCTGATCGGCTATCTTGCGTATCACGCAGGATTAACAAAGGCACTGTTTGAAGCAGCGAAACGCTGGGTGGCCTGGCTGCCAGGTGGACTTGCGGTGTCTACGATTTTCGCAACTGCGGGTTTTGCGGCAGTGTCGGGTGCGTCGGTGGCGACTTCGGCAGTATTTGCTCGTATTGCGATTCCTGAGATGCTTGCAATTGGCTATGACAAACGATTTGCTGCCGGGGTGGTCGCTGCGGCCGGTACTCTAGCATCCCTTATCCCGCCGTCAGCTATTTTGGTGATTTACGCGATCATCGTCGAGCAGGATGTCGGGAAGCTTTTACTGGCGGGTTTTATTCCAGGCGCATTTTCTGCCTTGGTCTACGCAAGCTTGATTATTGGTATCGCGGTGGTTTTTAAGAAAGTCGGTCCGCCCGTGCGTGGCTTTACCTGGAAAGAACGTTTTGTTTCGTTACCTCCGGCAATGCCAATATTTGCTGTTGTAGCAATCATCATATTGTTTGTTTACAACCCTTTTGGCGGCGATGCCTGGGGAACGCCAACTGAAGGCGGGGCGATCGGTGCGTTTATCGTATTTTGCATGGCGATTTATCGAGGTATGCGTTGGCAACAGCTGCGTGAATCTTTATTAGAGACAGCAAAACTCTCAGTGATGATTTTTACCATTATCTGGGGGGTACTAATCTACGTTCGCTTTCTCGGGTTTGCAGATCTTCCCGGTGCGTTTTCGGACTGGATCACAAGTCTTGATCAAAGCCCGATGCTAACCCTGGTGCTTATACTGCTCGCATTTGCGGTGCTTGGCATGTTTATGGATGCCATAGGGATGCTGTTGCTAACCTTACCCGTGGTATATCCAGCGGTGATGGCGCTCAATGGAGGCGAGTCGGTTGCAGCAGTTGACAGCGCATTTGGCATGTCTGGACCCATGTGCGCGATTTGGTTTGGAATACTTGTTGTGAAAATGGCGGAGTTCTGCTTGATCACGCCTCCTATTGGTTTGAATTGTTTCGTTGTAGCTGGAGTGCGTGACGATCTTTCGGTGCAAGATGTGTTCAAAGGCGTGACGCCATTTTTTATTGCTGATGCGGTGACAATCGCTTTGCTCGTTGCTTTCCCAAGTATTGTGCTCTGGTTACCAAGTTTGGCTGGTTAGTTTGGATTCAAAGGCCAAGATAAACTTGGCTCGTTCCCTGTGGCTTAACTCAGTAAATAGAATTAAAATAGCAACACAGAGATTTTCTAAAAAAGCTCTGTGATGGTTGAATAAAATCAGGGTGGATCAATACAGGGGTGATAGATTGAAAAAAATCGGAATGGACTTCGTGCCGTTGGGGTGTGCATTGCTTTTGGTTGCGAAAGTATCGTTTGTGCAAGCAGAAATACTTACCCATAGTAACGGCACTAAAAGTCACGGCAAAATTGCAGGATTCAGTGAAAACGGTGTGCAGTTTCGGGGGGACAAATACTATGTTTTTAATTTGGACAAAATTTCCAGTGCTTCCGTGGATGAAGGTGTCTCGGGTGCAGAAGCAAAGCGCCAGAACGCTGCGATTGATAGACTAAACCGTCTAATAAGTGAGGAGTACTACAAAAAAAGAGCGCTTTCAATAAAGCTCAGAGAACTGTTGTCCAACGAATCTTATAATGAATTGGATGTTACGGCTAATAAAATGAGGCAAAGCAAAGCTCGTTGGCAGTCGGGTGACTGGCTAATTGAGCAATTCCACTATGCGTTTTATTCAGACCTTTCCAGAAGAGATATCTCCGGTCTTTCTAAACGAATAGAGCAAATTAGACAGTGGGCGGCTGAGCGCCCGAAATCTTCTGCGGCAAAAGTGTCGCTGATGTCTGCGTTAAAAGAGTTAGCAACTGCTTATCGGGGAGGTGGGGTCGCCTCTACTGTCTCTGCCAAGAATTTTGCAAGATATAAATCGATAAACAACGAGATTATAGCTATTGCTCGTAGCCTTATTAATGAGAAGAATGATACCGGGATGATGTATAGCTATCTCATCTATGCAATGAATTCTTTGGGAGCGAAAAGTCAATCGATAGAAAAAGTAGCTTTGGCGGCTGTCAGAAAAGAGCCGGGTCTTGGAAGGCCACTTGAAAACGCAGTGAATGCGTTAAAGCCGCAGTGGGGAGGTTCGTATCAACAACCCACCGCGTTACTGGATAAGGCGTATTCGTTATTTCCCGCACCGCAAAATGAGTATTACTATCATATTATTGTCGAGTTTTTAAAATTATTAAACGAACATGAGTACCCTAAATATGGCTTTGACTGGGCGAGAATTCAAGACGGTTTTGAGAGTTATAGGAAGAGAGTGCTAGCGTTAGATCGGGATTTCCACCGGATGGCAAAACTTGCAGCTATGCATGGCGAAATGGCTGCCGCCAAAAAGTATATTGATTTGACTGATGGTGAATGGAATCATTTCGCGATTGAGATTTGGAAAAGTCCGCATGTTTTGGCAAATTTTGAGTATTGGGTGAATCAAAAACCTGACCCCATATTCGCTCAAATTGTACAAGCAGTCCTGTTCAACAAAACCAAAACCGTTCGTAAATTGGTGCTGAGGTATTTGGGTGTGCGAAGTGACTTAAATCGCACAGATGTATATGGAAATACGCTTTTGCACCTTGCCATTAACAACGGTCAATTAGATCTGGTAGAGCGCCTTATCAAAGCCGGTGCTCGAGTCGACAGGCCGGATGGAAGCGGAAGAAATCCGGTCCATCTTGCGGCGAATAAAAAGCAGATAGATTTTTTAAAGCTGCTAATAGAGGCTGGCGCAGACGCTTCTGCGCTGACAGGAAGACTGGCACAGTCCGCTTTGCATCTCTCCGCTATCAACGGCTATCGTGGTGTGTCTAAATTTTTGATGGATATTTCCCCAGAGTCAATCAGCTTGTCAGATCGCAATGGTTTGACGCCATTGCACTTAGCTGCATCGTACGGACATGAAGGTCTGATTGAAGATTTTCTAAGTAGAAAGGAAGTGCCTCTGCAGTCAGCTGACAGGGAAGGGAATACCGCGCTGATGAGCGCAATAAGGCAGAATCATTTGGGTGTTGTCGAGCGTCTTGTTGTTGGGGGCGCGGATATTAATAAAAAAAACCAACGCCACCATACGCCACTTAGTTACGCGCGGGAGCTCGGGTTTAACGATATCGCTATTTATCTTGAAGAAGCCGGCGGAGTAGAGACACAAGGAGCAGTGACAGATGCAGATATTACCGAGGCAAAAGGGTTAGTTGAGCAAGCAATAAAGTATCGGAAGAAAGAAGACGCGCCCAAAGCCGTAGAACTATTGGAGAAGGCAATCGCGCTAAATCCAGGCGACTTTGGTATCTATCATACGTTAGCTTTATTACATTGGCAGGTAGCTAGAGATCCTGAAAGTGCAGCGCCGGTCATACAGAAATCTTTAGAGCTGAATCCAAATTATGCCGAAAGTTACTATATCGCGGGCAGAATTTTCCATGAGTTAAAACGACCGGATTTTTATAAGCCGCTGTTTCAGCAATACGTCAGAATGGCACCAAACACATACAATGCGAAAGATCTCAAAAGAAATTATTCAAGCTTTCTAAAGTAGAGAGGGTGGTAGAGAATCTCTATATTAATTTAAGGGAAGTGAAAGTGAATAAGCGTCTTTGTGTTTTCTCAATATCAATCTTGCTGGTTTTGGCCGGCTGCGGCGATAGAGCTGATACGTCATCTGGTTCGGGCGCTGAGATTCCGAGCGAAGAGAATACGATCACGACAGATTCCGGAGGGTTGATCGAAGTTGTGCATGACGACGAAGCGGCTGTTAATAGCATCATAAGGCTTAGATACGTTGTTAGAGATTCAGTCGGAGAAGACCAGTCCGGTACGTTGTTTTGGGACGATAATTCTTCCTCTCGGGTGAGAGGCAGTGGTCTGATTAACCATATATACAGAGCCCCGGGGACTTATAGAATTGCTATCCAGCCGGATGGAGAGGAAAAGCTGGTCGTCGGTGCAATCACAGTACTACCATCTGCAAACTGTCGACCGTTGGTCATACCATCGTTTACCAGTGTAACTGGATTCCCAGGTTCGACTCCTAATCCTTTTCGCATCGAGAAAGTTGGAGATTGCAATGAATTTGTAAGCGCCAATGGTAGCGGGGCTGCACAGGCTCAATTCACCACCAGTAGTCTTTCCAACGCTTCTGAAATTCGTTTGCGTGGCGCTCCAACATCTAGCGGAGAAGATATCTTTCTTCGTTGCGAGATAATTATAATTCCTTCGGTTGGTGGAATAGTCATTCCTCCTATTAGAAGATGCCGAGTTCCTGCAGTCTCCGGAGAGTCTCTTGCTAGTTCAGGGATGGTCACTTTTCCAACTGCGGGAAATTTAAGGTGCATGGGGTTTGTGGATTTCACAGGTGATACGAGTACCTTATTGGTGACTTCAAATGAAATTAGGATAAATTGCCAATAGAACGTCGTATGTTTAAAGTTGCCATACGAAAAATGCTATCAATTCAGAACTAATCGTTAACCTAAGTATTCATTACTTGCAGAAACTCAAACAGATCCCGGTTGATGCGCTCTGATTGTTCCCAGAACATCGTTGTTCACCAAAAGCAGAAATGCTAGCTGTTGGTAAGTGTTGTTTGCACCAGTTACAAACAATTTTTTGCTGGTCTGCCCGAACGACACACCAAACTGATAGAGAGTTTCCCGCAAAAATCAAACTGCCCTGACAATTTAGAAAGTTTGCTGTGGCCTTGAGTATTGCTCTCCATTAAAACCTCAAGTAGAACCTTGACGGACTCGAATGAGTAAAGGAATTCACTGATAAGCGGAAGCGGCATAGAATACCCACTGAGACACTCGTCACACACGCATCTAACTGAAAGGGACAGCGAGTTAAGCTATAAGACCTGCCAAGTAGGCAAATCGACAACATTATTACTAGGGATGATTATTAGGGATGGTGTACGTTGACTCAATTTGAAATTCTTGATCTAAGTTTTTGAGAGACCCAGCAGCGCAATCATTTGTTAAATATTTCGTCAAACCTCATAGCTGTCCGATCGTCTCTGTCTTTCCGAGATCAGAGAAAAGGTGAGTACTCTACTTCAGATAGGGAATACGGAAATGCTCCAGTCCCGCGGCTAACACTCTGGAGGGATATTCGCAGCCGTCTTCCCGTGTCAGGTGGGGGAAGTTCGGTATTTTCAAGTGTGAGAATTTCAGCATTTCCCTGCAGGTTCAACAGTGTGGCGGTAGTGAAATCTATCACCTGAACGCCAACGCGAGAATCCTGAAGTATGTTCCCAAATGTGTTGAAAAAATTATTACCTTTGTAGTCTGGTATCTCAATAGTGGCGTCATCAATTATGGTAACGAAGCCCGGCAAACCACCGCGATGGTTGATGTCTACACCGCGACGTGGGTCGTCTGTGAATTGATCGGTCCGAGAAGCGATGTACAGTGTGTCAGCGCGGTTCAGTATCTCTGTATCTGTTTGGTCCAATGACGTGCGCTCTGAAAGCACTGATGCAGGTATCTTAGCTGTGAAATCTGTATCGCGCTTTTGAATGTACTTTGGACAGTTTCCAAAGCTCTGATCGACATGGAATACAAGAAGATCTTTGGTGTTCTTAAATACTGTAGCATTCAGTCGATTGCGGCGGCGAGTTGCAGGATCCAACCCAACTATGCTGACTTTTGAACCAACCGACAGCTGTAAATCTTCAGGTTCACCGGGCAAAGCTATTGATCTGATACTAAGTGTTTTATCGTCAGGTGTATTTAGAAAACCCGCTTCGCCTGTCCGTACCACAGCCCAGGGATGTCCCTGACTGTCGACAGCGCCCAAGTGAACCCAGGATAACTGCTCGAAAAAGGTACGATGTTGATCAGGCATATAATCTCTGATCATGCGCTTACCTAGATCTTCCAAACGATCTTTAATGCCAAGCGACTTGTGCAATGAGACTTCGCCTTGGTGAAAAACGGCAGGTAGGTCGCTAAATTTTTTACTCACGAAAACTCATAATATAGAAAAAAATGGCCGAGAATTTCTCAGCCATTTTCTCCTATCATCAGTGACTATGCAGTCATATGAAAAAAACAAAGCTTGTTTCCATCTAAATCGTAAACGTAGCTACCGTAAAAGAAATCCAATCGTTGGCCGGGCTCACCGCCATCCGTTGCGCCTAGTTCGATTGCTTTATTATACAATGCCGCAGCACCTTCAGGTGAGCCACCAGGAATAGCAACCATTTGACCATTACCGCAGCTTTGTTCGCCTTCGTCGGCTGGTTTACAAACGGCCAACATGGCGCCGCCTTCTTCCGTACCGTAAAACTTAATTCGATCCAAGCCCATCAGCTGCTTTCCGCCTACCATTGCGAGTAGTTCGTCATAGAAAGCGAGTGCCTTGTCCAAATCTTTCGTACCAATAGTGGTGTAACCAATCATGTTAATACCTCGTATTAAATATTTTAGGGGAGTTGTTAAAAACATCTGGATGTGATCGAAATAAATCCTTACGCCGCCAGATATTAATAAGTTGAAATTCGGAATATATCTATCTATTGATAGATAGTCAACACTATTTTGAAAAACACGAATAATCTAGTGGGAGTAATCGCATTCTGGAAAAAGATTTGACATTTCAACCATTCTTGATATTATACTACCTATCGATAGATAGATATAATTTTCAATTCACAATTTCAAAGCAGGTAATACTCATGTTTGATATGCAAAACTTAAAAAAAATCGCTTCATTTAAAGAGACCGCTCCGGATGCAATGGCCGGGTTCGTTGCATTGGACCAGGCGGCTATGAAAGATGGTGCAATATCCAAGAAGAATAAAGAATTAATAGCCTTAGCGGTTGCACTAACCACACAATGCGGTTATTGCCTTGAAGTTCACAAAAAAGCAGCAGTTGCAGAGGGCGCTACGCCAGAAGAAATCGCTGAAGCCACCTTTGTCGCCGTAGCACTTCGAGCTGGTGCAGCTCTGACACATGGTACGCATTTAATTGCTGACTAAAGCAGCAGAAATATACGTAATATAACGGCGGTATTGAAATTCCCATTCTGTGAAGGGTGGGAATAAAATGTCGAGGTTCTTTTTTGGAGCGCCGGTTTTATCGGCAGCGGTAATTTTTTAACAATAGTCTAATAGTTGTCTGTTTTTCGCAGGCAATAATTAATGGAGTCTGATATGAAGATCAATGCAGAGTTTGACCAGCGCATTGTCGTACACAGTGCTGATATGGAGTGGATTGATTCGCCTATGAAGGGGGTAACTCGCCGCCCACTAGATCGCGTTGGTGGCGAAGTTGCTCGGGCAACTTCAATTGTTCGTTACGATCCGGGCAGTCATTTTTCGCCTCATGTTCACACGGGTGGGGAAGAGTTCGTGGTTTTGGAAGGTGTGTTTCAGGATGAACATGGTGATTTTCCTACCGGTTCATACATACGTAATCCACCTGAATCGAAGCACAAACCAGGGTCGGAGCCCGGCTGTATTATTTTCGTAAAGCTCTGGCAATTTGATCCCAATGACAGAATCCATGTGCGACTGAATTCGAACTTTATGAAGCCTGTTCCGCATCGAAATCTAGATAGTGTTTCGGTAACGCCGCTCTATATAGATGAATTTGAGGAAGTAAATATTCAGGAGTGGGAAGCGAATGCCAGTATTGAGATTCCGGCGCCCCAAGGAATAGAAGTATTTGTGCTTGAAGGTGAATTTACTGAATCAGATGAATTGCTAAAAACCCATAGCTGGTTGCGATTGCCGGTCGGCAGTCAATTGAAAGCGCAAGCTGGGGCGAAAGGTGCAAAGGTTTGGTTGAAGCTGAATCATCTCAGTCGGGTTGATGACGAAATAAGTCGTATTAATAATTTAAACTGATAGAGCATCTAGTTGTTGGTGGCTATTTAATGATGAGGCCAGTCAACATTTGATGCTATGCGAAGTTTTGCAATAATATTTATGAGCAGTGATCCAAGTGAACTGCTTTCAAAGAGTACCTGGTCATCTAAAAAGAGAAACTAAGTCGTGGGTGAAGATAGAGAGCAATTAATACTAAACGTGGCGGAAGAAATGATTCGTCAAGGCGGGTATAACAGCTTTAGCTTTAGAAACATAGCGTCAGCGATTGGTATTAAGAGTTCCTCTGTTCATTATCATTATTCGACAAAGGAAGACCTTGCTGTAGCTGTCACGAAATATTACACGGATCAATTCATTGGAGCGCTTGGAAGCCCGGAAGATATTGTGTCTTCTGGGAAGAATCCAATATCTCAATATGTACAGGCATTTCGGCAAGCATTGGTCAAAGATAAAGGCATGTGTCTGTGCGGAATGCTGGGCGCAGAAACTGATATTTTGCCGGAAAGCGTCGTCGCTGAAACCAGAGTATTCTTTCAACGCAATGTAGAATGGCTTGAGACAGCTTATCGAACATCTGGAGAGAAAGATGGGGCTAAAGAAAAGGCCATCCAAACGGTGTCGTTGCTAGAGGGGGCAATGATAACCAGCAACGTGATGGGTGATTTGTCTTTTTTTGATGCGGCGGTAAAGCTGCTGGACAAATCTTGAGCGCTCTTCACTTCTTGCTACCCATTCAAAGCGCTTCGTAAGTTTATATATGATTGTGTCCAGCTCTACAGCGGTTCTAAATTCTTGTGCTAGCTGAAATCCCGCTACGGGTAAAACTGAAGCAGTGGGCGCTCCAGCTATTTACGCCGAAGTATTCCATTTTGCTAACTGCAAACTTGCGACGATTTGATTCGCAACGTCGATTAATCCGTGACCTATTTTTTCTCGGTGAGACTCGGTGAAGCGGCGAATGGGTCCTGTTGCCCCGACGCTAAAGGGAACGCCAAGATCACCGAGTCGTATGGGAACCGCAACGCTCGATACGCCAACATCAACCTCTTCAACGCACTCAGCAAAGCCGCGCTCGCGAATTTCAGCGAACTCTTTTTCAATCAGTTTCGCCTGGGTTTTGGTTTTTCCGGTAAACGCCTGTAACGGGCCAGAGAGAATCTCCTGCTGGAAGCTATCATCAGCAAACGCTGCGATTGCCTTTGAACAAGAGCAAGCGTGCAATGGTCTCTTGCCAAGGCCGGGATGTATAAATGAGCGTGCGGCATCGGTCGGTATTTCGACACTTATAATTTCCACACTTTTATTTTTGAATCTGGAAAAGAATACGGCCTCACCAAATTCAATTGCCGCTTCCCTTAGCGCGGGGGCAGCGGATTTGCTGACGTCGTTGTCCGAATTTCCTAAAAGAATAAGTCTCTTTAGTCGATCTCCTATCAGATAGCGAGAACTATCCGCATTTTCTTCAAGTAAGCGGTGATAGGCAAGCGATTGTAAAAGTCGGTAACAGGTAGGACGCGGCAGGCCTGTGGCAAGGGTCACTTCTGTGGGCGAGAGAGGACGACCAGCAACAGCGATGGCTTCCAAAATAGATATTAATCGGTCTAAATGCATATTCTCACTTTACAGACATTTGTCTCATATACTAATATATTTTAAAACTAATTCGCAGCGAAAGCATCACTCGACATCGGTGGGCATTTTATGAGTCAGGATTCTAAATTGACATGTTGTGGGCCTGGATATTCTAGTCCAGCAGAAGCGATTAAAGCGCCTCGTGAGCAGCTACTTTATACCATTGCGATCTATACCGGAACAGGTATTCAAAAGCCTGATTACCTGGCGACGGTAGATGCTGATCCGGATAGTCCGACCTATTCTGAGGTTATCCATCGATTAGAGATGCCGGGAATCGGAGATGAATTGCATCACATGGGCTGGAACGCCTGTTCTTCCTGTCACGATGATTCATCAATGTCGCGGATGTATCTTTTGGTTCCTGGAGTACGATCTAACAATATCCATATTGTCGACACAGCTACAGACCCACGTGCACCAACATTGCATAAGATCGTAGATGGTGCAGAGATTAAGGCAAAGGCGAATCTTTCCGGGCCGCACACAGTGCACTGTCTTGGCTCTGAAATTATTATTTCTTTTCTGGGCGATGCGCGGGGAGAAGCCCCAGGGGGGTATCTACACCTTAACAAGGAATTTGAAATTGTTGGTCGCTGGGAAAACTCAATGGGGGATATCCCGTTTAGCTATGATTTTTGGTATCAGCCTCGACACAATATTATGGTCAGTTCGGAATGGGCTGCACCGAATACCTTTATGCCCGGTTTTGATTTGGAAGAAGTTGGTCATCTCAAATACGGGCGGCGGCTGCATCTATGGGATTTCGAGAAACGAGAACCCGTGGAATCCATGTATTTGGGTGAAGATGGTTTGATTCCGCTGGAGGTGAAGTTTTTACACGATCCCGACAGTACCCACGGTTTTTGCGGCGCAGCCCTCAGCACCAATGTCATTCATTTTTGGCAGACGGAGTCAGGCAAATGGGAATGGGAGAAGGTGATTGATGTTGAGAATGAGCCGCATCCGGATTGGCCGATCCCGGTGCCGGGGGTAATGTCAGCAATCCTGGTTTCGATGGACGATAAATATCTCTATCTGAATAACTGGCTGCATGGTGATATGCGTCAATACGATATTACTGATCCTCATAATCCGAAACTGACGGGGCAAATTTGGATGGGTGGACTGCTGGGTAAAGCGCCAAAGGTGAATGGCGTGGATGTCGCAGGTGGCCCACAAATGTTTCAGCTTTCGCTGGATGGTAAGCGCCTTTACGTTACGACATCGTTATTTTCGACTTGGGACAATCAATTCTATCCTGAAATTAGAACTCAGGGCGGTGTCCTGGTAATGATTGATTGTGACAACGAAAATGGCGGCATGAAAATTAATGAAGACTTTATCGTCAATTTCGGTAACGAACCAAATGGCCCGAGTCGTTGTCACGAAACCCGTTACCCCGGTGGTGACTGCACAAGCGATATATGGTTGTGAAAACTCAGCGAACGATAACGATTGCCAATCGCGATGGCGCAACTTATGTTGTGGATTCCAAGCGCCCGTTATTGGATTCATTGCGTGAGCAAGGGGTTGATCTCCCTTACGGTTGTCAGTACGGCGGCTGTATTACCTGTGCCGCCAAAGTGATTGAGGGGCAAGTCGATCAGCGAAGGCAGGTGGCATTAAACAATCGCCAGCTAGACAACGGCTACGCTGTGCTTTGCGTGGCGAGGCCGCTTTCGGATTGTACTTTGGAAGTCGGTGTTGATAGTCATGACAAACTCTATCGTAATCCGTTTCTTGATCCGCTTCAGCCCCATGAGTTGAAAGCAGATATCGCTACATTGGAGGAGTCCTAGATGCCTGAGGCAGATATCGAACACGTATATGACTATAGTTCTGATTATCTATCGGAAATTCTTCGGTCGGTGAAAACGATTGCGATGGTAGGAGCCAGCGGTGACAAAACCAAGTTTAGCTACGGCGTTCTGCGCGTTCTGCATGAAACTGGCTACGAAATGTTGCCGGTCAACCCCAACCCAAAATTAACCGAGATACGCGGTATTCCTGTTTTTCGTTCTCTTGAAGACATTGATCAGCAAGTAGATATGGTGGAAGTTTTCCGTCCAAAAGAAGAATTTTATGGCATCGCGGAGCAGGCAATAAAAATCGGAGCAAAAGTTTTGTGGGGACAAATCGGCGTTTACGACGATCGTGCAGCGCGTCTTGCTGAGGATGCCGGATTAAAAGTAGTCATGAATCGATGCCCTAAAATCGAACTCTTTAGGCCGTTTTGGAAACCAAGACTTGATCTGAAAATATAAATTAAATTGCAATGTTTTTCTTTTTTTGGGGTCCAATTTAGAGATTTTAGCTTAAGGTTATCGATAACAACTAACATGATTTCAAATTGACAAATTCGATATGAGTCAAACGATTACTAAAAGTAGTAAGGAGATAGTTAAGGGCGCTTTGAGTGCCGTTAGCTGTATAGAGATTGAACATGCGCTCGCGTTAATAGATTCTTCTGATCATGTGTTTGTTGACCTGAGAGATGGAATGGAACAGGCGAAAACAGGAGTGATACCAGGCGCTATTCGATCGTCCAGAGGAATGTTAGAGTTTCATATTGACCCCGAGAGTCCTGCTCATAAAGATGAATTTAATCAGAACAAAACTTACATTTTCTACTGTGCTACTGGAGGTCGGTCTGCCCTTGCTGCCGCGACTGCGATAGATATGGGGCTCAAGCCAGTGGTGAATTTATCTGGTGGTGTTAAAGCCTGGATAAAAGCTGGTGGTAAATTAAGTGAAGAGAGTTAACAAATATGGAGAACCATACGATGAATTTGGCTGTTAAACCCGAAGTAGAAGGTTTTTTCGATAAAGCGAGTAATACCATTTCTTATATAGTTAAGTGTCCAACTTCAAATCATTGCGCGATTGTCGATAGCGTTCTTGAATTTGACTATGCATCTGGACGACTCACCTACGAGAATGCAGATAACTTAATTTCAGAGATTCAGTCCCGTGAACTGCAGCTGGACTGGATTATTGAAACCCATGTCCACGCAGATCACTTGTCGGCTGCGCCGTATATACAGGAGAAGCTGGGAGGGAAGATTGGTGTCGGCGAAGGCATTACGGAAATTCAGGATACCTTTGGAAAAATTTTTAACGAAGGCACAGAGTTCCAAAGAGATGGGTCACAGTTTGACGCACTGTTCAAGGATGGGGATACCTACGCCATCGGCGACATGACCGCTTCAGTTATGTCTGCTCCCGGACATACACCGGCCTGTATGATTCACGCTATCGGTGATGCCGTATTTGCTGGCGATACACTATTTATGCCCGACGGCGGTTCTGCGCGGGCGGACTTTCCAGGTGGCGATGCGGGTCAACTCTATGATTCTATCCAAAAGATTCTTTCCCTTCCTGATGAGATGAGACTGTTTATCTGCCATGACTATGGTCCTGGCGGACGGGAAATAGCCTGGCAAACTACCATCGGAGAGCAACGTCAAAACAACATCCATGTTGGCGGAGGTAAAACTCGAGAAGAGTTTATTCAATTTCGCACTGAACGGGATGCACAACTGGCGGTTCCCAAATTGATAATCCCTTCTCTTCAGGTCAATATGCGAGCGGGTTTGCTACCACGTGACGAGAGCGGGTCGCCGATGTTTAAAGTACCTGTGAATAAGCTATAGGGGTCCTTTAAATTTATCAGCTCGCGCGGAAAATCGGGGTACGGAAAAGCTGGAAATAAATCTGAAATCTCTTCCTGTTTACCACCAAATCAAATGGCGGAAAAGCGTGGGAGTCGAACCCACCAGGGACGTGGTACGCCCCTCACTGGATTTGAAGTCCAGGCGCCCCACCGGGGTGCGATCCTCTTCCTTATTGTTGTTCACCGCTAAACGAAAAAACGACTGCTGCTGAACGTTTCAATCGACGGTTATTGCCGATACGTTCAGTGAATCCCAGGCGATCGAAGTGCTCTAGCAATTCGATCGCAAAGTTTCTGCCGGTTTCGGTTTTTTTGCAAAAATCCGCTACCGTAAAAAGCCCATCGGCGGCTCTCTCTGCCAGCTCTTCCGTCGCGTGTCCCAATCGAATCATATACGAAATCGGCAGATAGCGATTTTTTGCTACCGACGCCATCTCGCCCACTTTCACCGCGTTCTTCAAGGACTTTTCTAAAACTTTTTTTTCTACCCCCAGCACCTCCGCTGCCTGATTGAGACTCAAGGGACTTCCAGAATCCGGCGCAAGACTCGTTGCAGCCTTCGTCCAGAGTTGTCGGTCGAAATCCGAAACTTCGATCACATGGGATATCAAATAAAGGCACGCACCTCTTTGCCCTAAGCGCTTGTTATTCACTAAATTACTACAGGCGGCGTGCAATACCGATGTCTCAACATAAGGCTTGAGCGTTAACTGAATTTCCCGAAGATCAATTCCGGAAAGCGCAGGTTTAGACTGATGAAAGGCACGCACAACCTGTTCGATACGATCGAGTAAACCCTGCCATTGCCTTTTACAGAATGCCCATTTTTCTATTTCGCTACCCACTTGTTTTAGTGAAAGCGATTCGCAGATAGCATCCACTTCTTGTTTCGTAAGATTGTGCGAAACCGAGAACGATGTGAGTGAGACGCCAGCTTCACTTATTGCTGCTAGTGCATCGAGCACGCCTTCAGAGTGACCGCGATTCATCGCCTGCAGTTCGGCAATTCTCGTTGGTCGCGCACGGCCGCGCTTCGGAGAAAACGGTGCGATGACATGACCGCCAGCAATCGTGCGTTGTGCGGACTGATCTCGCAGCACGAAACGATCGCCGTGAACTACGAAGGCATCTTTTGCCAACACCAGTTGTGCTAACCCTCGTTCACCAATCGCAATAGCACCTCCCGAAAGAACGGCAACACGGGCTGCAAGATGATCAGCTCCGATGTGTAAGTGTGTTGGTGTCCAGTGTTTTAGAGATCTGTTTTCAGAATCGAGCACGCGCAAATCGACATCGATTCTTCTGGTTGGTGCACGCAAATTCGAATGCATTAGCCAATCACCGCGTTTAACTGTGTCCGCGCTGACGCCACGACCAACAATATTAAGGGCGCATCGTTCCCCAGCTTGCGCTCGATTTCTCACCTTATTATCAGCCCTAATACCGCGGACCCGGACTTGCGCTCCGTCTGAAGACAACACCAGCTTATCATCGACCACAGTCTCCCCCGAAAAGACCATGCCGGTCACCACCAAACCTGTGCCTTTAAGTGTGAAGATACGATCTATCGCCATTCGAAAATATCCGCTCACAGAGCGAACACTCAGGCTTTTTGCGCGCTGTTTGAGTTCATTTTTCAAGGCGTCAATGCCCTCATTGTCTGGCGCGCAAACTGGATAGATGACTGCTTTTTCGCGTTCGGAATTGCCGAGCAATGTTTCAACTTGATGATGTACTTCTAAAATACGATCATCATCTACCCGGTCGATTTTGGTGACTGCTGCAACACACTGATTGATTCCCAGTAGTTTGAGAATCGCAACGTGCTCGCGGGTCTGCGGCATCACGCCGTCATCCGCCGCGACCGCCAGCAAGCCAAGATCGATACCGGCGACACCAGCCAACATATTACGGATAAATCGTTCGTGGCCCGGCACATCGACAAATCCCAATGTCGTGGTATCAGACAATGGCTGATAGGCAAACCCTAGATCGATGGACAAGCCACGGGCTTTCTCTTCGGGCAACCGATCTGTGTCTGTGCCAGTCAGTGCCTTGACCAGGGCGGTTTTGCCGTGATCGACATGTCCCGCCGTCGCGATGATCATAGGGTCGTTAGCGCTTTCAGGTTGTTGATGAACTCAGCTTCATCCTCGAGGCAGCGTAAATCGAACAGCAGTGCATCTTCTGCGATTCGCCCGATTACAGGAATTGGTAACGCACGAAACGCAGCGGCAAGTGTTTTGAGTGCTTTGCCGGGGCGACGTAACTCTGGTTTGGATAACTTGATCGCAACACTATCCAGTTTGTCGATCGGCATTGCACCACTGCCCACTTGGCTATAGGTATGTTCAACCGTGACTTGAAAATGCTTACAATGATTTTGCACTAGCGGGGTGAGTCTAAAAGCCAACTGCTCGAGCTCTTCAACACTACGGGTTAACAAACGTAGCGTGGGTAACTCTGTCGTCAACCGCGTTGGGTTGATATACAACTGGAGTACCGCATGCAAAGCTGCCAAAGTCATCTTGTCGGGACGCATGGCTCGGGTCATGGGATTGCGCTTAATTCTCTCGATTAGATCGCTGCGACCGGCAATGACGCCGGCTTGCGGTCCACCCAGAAGTTTATCGCCACTAAAGGTCACAAGATCTGCGCCAGCAGTGATGGCTTCGCTGACAGTGGGTTCGTGAGGAAGCCCGTAGTCTTCCAGGTTGATCAAGGTGCCGCTGCCTAAGTCCGTAACGAAAGGAATATTATGGGCATGGGCAATGCTGGCAAGATTTGACTCGGTGACCTGCTTGGTAAAACCCTGGATTTCAAAATTGCTGGTGTGGACTTTCATCAGCAACGCTGTTTTTACGCTGATTGCATCTTCGAAGTCTGCACTGTGCGTACGATTAGTAGTGCCAACCTCAATCAACTTGCATCCCGCCCGCGACATAATGTCGGGCATGCGAAATGCGCCGCCAATCTCAACCAGCTCACCTCGGGATACCGGTACTTCCTTGCGCAGTGCCAGGCTGTTCAGTGTTAGTAATACTGCCGCTGCGTTGTTATTGATCACGAGCGCACTCTCGGCACCGGTCAATTGACATAACAACGCTTCCGGGTGCTTGTGACGATCGCCACGATTGCCCGTGTGTAGATCAAATTCGAGGTTGCTTGCGTTTCGAGCGACCTCGGTTATGGCCTCGATTGCGGATTCAGGTAGGGTGGCTCGTCCGAGATTCGTATGAAGTACTGTTCCCGTTAAATTCATAACCCGTCGCAACGATGGTCTCACAGCCATTAAGACATCTTCACAAATCCTGTCAATAAGCGTTTTCGATTCGATTGATTGTCCAGACAAGATTTGGTCGCGCGTTAATTGCAAAACATTGCGCACACTTCGGGTAACGTGAGGTGTCCCGTAATCGCTGACTAACGCGGCGACATCGGGATCGTGCAAAAGGCGATCAACCGATGGTAATTGATGAGGGGTTTCAATAGCAGACATGTCGAATCGCACGGACCGAATCGACTGAACATACTTGTTTGTCTATCGATTTACAAGTTGAACAACAGCGGTTTGCAGAAATGTCTTTTCCGAAATCGTCTACGTGTATTCGTAAGTACGTTCCGGAGGAACCAAAGAGCCTGATATAAGCCGCAGATTCTCATTATCACCGATACGCGCAGCCTCCTGGAAATCAAGAATCATCTTGCCCGCAAGCGTTTGTTTCCAGAACCATTCATTCAGTTGGTGAGAGGATGGCTGACCACCATTGGCGAATGCCGACTCAAAATAGATCAGCTTGATATCGTCAATCGCAAAACGCGCGCGGGATACAAGGGCCATGCCTTTTGGATTTGGCATTGGATCTGAAGAAAAATAGCGATCGATAAATTCAACCACTGTTTCTGGAGGTAGTCCGCTGACCCCAACTGTCGTTTTGCCAATACGGGTCTGCGCTTTATGCCAACTTGGTAGTATTGATTTTGCTTCAGCGATAACCGATTCGTTACTGAGTAAGGCAGGAAAAATCCAGTTACTGTCGTGTAGATTACCAGCTTCCTCTGTGAAATCCTGCAATACCGGTTCGGTGCCAGGAGCGTCCAGTAGCGACAACGCCGCTTTCAGCACGCGCTGCTGAAGCCCAATATTATTCGGTGTTGCAAACGGACGCCCCATCTCGAAGGGCACCCAAAGCGCTCTTGGCGGAGATATCTTGACGACATGTTCGCGCACCAAGGCAACGACGACAGTCGACAGACCTTCATCTTCCAGATAATGGGCCAGCCCGCTCACGGCGCGCGTGCAATTGGGTCAGACCGGTGCGAGAACTACAGTATTGACGCCCAATGACAACATTTCCTTGCCCACTTCGCGTGCCTTGTCTTCGAGTTGATCGGGGTGGGTTGCTCCCATAAACGCATAGTGTGTATTCGCTGCTTTACCTATACTGCCTTCGGCTTCCAATTCATTCAATCGATCCCTTGGCAGCATGACATTGATGTCCTGCTGGAATCCGGAACGGTCAAAATTAATAGAAACGTGACTACACAGGATGTCGCTGTCTTCCACATCTGCCCCAATGGCACGATAGCCTACATCATTGGAAAGCATTGGGCGTTGTCCGCGAACAATCAAACCAGCAGAAGAAACAATTGCCACATGTCGCAGCGCCGGTGCGACTGCTTTGGTAAACGGTTTGTGCGCATAGGGAGTGCATTCCAACCCAGCCATATAGCTGCGCTCTGGTTCGGGAATGTCGGCAAGTCGTACCATGTTAGAAACTCATGCCCGGACAGGTGATGGTTTTGATTATCGTAAACAACAGGTTATACAAATACATGGAGAAATACTAACGGATCGAAATCAACTGAGCAAATAGTCGGTATCGGTGGCGATGACAGATTTGTCTCCGCCTTGTCCGTTTGCTGTTAATAGAATCGTACTCATAGGTAATTTTAAAAATGCCGCATGTATCACATGGTTTCAAAAGAGCGAAAGAGGAATATAGGTAAGCGATTCCTAGTATTTTACCCGGAGTTTAATTGTCCGAGACGATTTTACACTATCACAGTAAACTAGATTTATGGACGCGGAGATAATCTCAAAATTAATCGGTAGATTAAAAAGCGGTTTGTCGATTTTTATAATGTTTTACGAAACCATTCGATGGTCTTCTCTAGACCCTGCTCAAGTTGTACTTTGGGTGCCCAGTCAAGCTCTTTTTTGGCAAGACCAATATCCGGACAACGCTGAGTCGGATCGTCTTCGGGTAATGGCAGACGAATGAGTTCTGATTTGGAAGACGTTAGTTCGATCACAAGTTCGGCAAGTTCTTTTATCGTGAATTCGGTTGGGTTTCCGATATTTACCGGACCTACAAAGCTGTCATCGCTTTCCATTGCCGAAATAAAGGCTGTTGTTAAATCCGAAACATAACAAAATGATCTCGTTTGACTTCCGTCTCCGTAGATCGTGATCGGTTCATTTTTCAATGCCTGAACAATAAAGTTCGAGACTACTCTGCCGTCAGCAGGATGCATCTTGGGTCCGTAAGTGTTGAATATTCGAACAACTTTGATTTTCAGTTGATATTGACGATAATAATCGAAGAACAAGGTTTCAGCGCATCGCTTTCCTTCGTCGTAACATGCGCGAGGTCCAATAGTATTTACGTGTCCCCAATACGATTCACTTTGCGGATGCATTTCCGGGTCTCCATACACTTCACTCGTGGAAGCCTGCATAATTTTCGCATTCACTCTTTTGGCTAGACCCAACATGTTAATTGCACCATGGACGCTGGTCTTAGTAGTTTGGACGGGATCAAATTGATAGTGGATCGGAGATGCAGGGCAGGCGAGGTTATAAATATGGTCAACTTCAACATAGAGAGGAAACGTGACATCATGGCGCATAAACTCAAACCTAGGGTTGTCTAACAGGTGGGCAATATTGTCTTTTGTTCCGGTAAATAAATTATCTACACATAGAACATCTTGACCTGCCTCTAGCAAATTCTCACAAAGATGTGATCCTAGAAACCCCGCTCCTCCAGTGATCAGAACTCGTTTACGTGACTCTCCTCGCATGTCATTTTCCCACAATGTCAGTTTTATAATTGATCTATAGTTAAGGCCGAATTAATTAGTTTCCGCCTTCTTTGGCTGAATAATACGTTTCAGCAATATTTGTTTGTACTGTGAATAATACCATTTGTGTCAGTTGCAGATGGATGCTTACTATTTTTAATGGTTTGGTGGAAATTATTGCTCGTGTCGTGAGAGATAACAAGATTTGTTTGATGATAAAGATGTCAAAAGAGCCAGAAAACGTATTCATTCTGACTTAGGTTATCTTGTGTAATTTCGGTAGTATTAGCAGGACCAATATCAGGAGCAGATCCATTTTTAAGCTATTCGTAATTCTGTGTGTCTTCAGGTTGGCAGTTGCACTTTTGCTCTGCCGTATATTGGAAGCGCCATTTGATAATACACTCTATTTGCAATTAGCTAGAAATCTGGCTGATGGGTATGGGTTTGTTGGTGTGCCAAACGGGGATTCAATTTTGTGGAGAACTCCAGGCTATCCAGCGGTTCTGTCTCTGGTGATGCTGATTTTTGGAAAAGAAAATTTCTTGGCGATAATTTGTTTTCAATCGTTGATCGACTCGTGTGTTGGCTTGGTTTTGGTTTGGATTGGAAAAAACCTAGGTTCCGTTTCCGTGGGAGTGTTAGGTGCAGTATTATATGTTCTCTATCCTCTTGGTGCTTACTACACTCTTCGTGGACAACCAGAATCTCTGTTTGCCTTAGCATTCGTTGCAGTGGTTGCATGTGTCTGGTTTATTTCGATCCAAAAGTCTCAACCACCTATTCGACTGTTTGTTGTTTTAGGCTGTTTGGTTGGCTTCGCTACCCTTATAAAAGCTGTTGGGTTACTGCTCCTGCCTGTCTGTGTGTTCATACTTTTGATATACGGCAAGGTTCATGTATTTAAAAAAATAGGTCCAGGCCTTGGTGTGCGACTCGGTTTCTGTATCATCGCTGCACCGTGGACAATACGGAACTATCTTGTTAGTGGCGACTTTATACCTGTGGCAACAGGTGGCGGATACAGTCTTTGGGTTGGATACAATCGTATAAGTGACGGACGAGAAGAGGGTGAATTGCAGGAGCCTGTTTTGGCAAAATATATTGCTGCGAGAGAGGCTGTTGCATCTCCTTTTAGAGTAGGTGAAGAAGAGAGATCGGTGCCACCAGGATATATGCGGCCGGTTCATATTAGCCCCGATTTAGATGCCGCTTTTAAGGATGTGGCAGTGAAAGAAATCATCTCGGATATTCCTGGTGCTTTGATTTTAGTCGTAAAAAAGATGGGTCGTTTATGGTTCAGTATTTTTCGAACCACCAATCAATGGGCTCAGATTTATGTTTACTTTCTGCAAGTACCAATACTGTTATTTGCTTTAATAGGCGTAATGAGTTTGTGGCGAAGGAATGTCAAAACGGCTGGTCTTTGGTTGCCAATCCTCGGATTGACCTTCTTCTATGGGCTAATTGTTTCCACGCTGCGATATAGCATGCCTCTTATGTCAGTCGTATTGCTATTTTCGGCGCAGGGAGTTGTTATTGTGTTTCCAAGCTTATTCGCCCGGATTGGAATCTATCCTGTTGAAAGTTCGCAATAATCGATCAGTTCGACACAGGACCGACGACAACAGAATCCGGTTCTTGCTATTTATCCTTGGAATTGGAAGAAGTCTACAGTTTTCGTCACTGATTATTACTGATTGAGTTACGGTAATACTGATTTTCGGATACGACTTGCTTCCATACTTCTATCTCACTTTTAAATTTACCTTTTTTGCCGCCAAGCGGTGTTCCAAAATCAATGCCATATTTTTCTCCTATGGGGGAGTGGTAGAAAGCAGCAGCCTTAAATCGATTTCGGTAGTGAAGGTATTCTTCAAAAATCTTTTTGTATAGTCCTTCTCTGCCCTGTTTTTTTTGATGGAAGCTGAATTCGGGAATAAACACGGGCTTATCAGTAATTTCTCCCCATGCGAGATAACCAGCTTCAAATCTGTCGACAAATTCTTGCATGGTTGTGAAATGAACACTTTTTCCTACCCAATCGATATAGTCATCTCCGGGATAATAGTACTTGGGATGGTTCCACCAATTTCCGGCGTCGTCATCAGGCATCATGTAGTGCGTGGAACCGTACATATACCATTGAACATTAGTTGCGCCTTCTTTGTTAAAAATATCGATAACGTGGGAAATGGCATCTCGAACCCTTTCCGGTCCGTCAGGGAAATCTGGGTCACCATACTCGCTAGTAAGATTCTTTACATCTCGATCGTCAAATGAGAGATTTCCTTTTTCCCCAAAACTCGTCTCACCATAATTATTGAATTCGGGTAAAAAAGTCATCATCAAAGGGCGCCCAAAAGCTTTCACTTGTCTTGCATAAGATGCGATGAACTTGTCGTAATTGCCTGCAGTGATTGACACAACATTGGGTACTTTATTAAGGTGCTTGGGTTTAATATCCCAATGAGTGAGCGGGATAGACCAACCTAGTGCTGAAATACTGCCATCATCGAGTAGTCGCTTAACCGTGTCCCCAACAGAGGTATCGAATGCGGCAAGTTCCATTTGATTTTTGGGTTTTTTTATCCAGCCTTTAAGTTTTTCATCAGGGATCCAGTCAGCCATATAGGCGACAATCGGTGGCTGGTATCCAGTTTTTTCCTTGAAATCCGAAACATCGGGTTCGGCAAGAATAAATTGACCAATGAAAGCATGGCTTCCGCTATCAGGATCGAGAGGCGCGGTTTGTGAGTATTCAGCTTTTCCTGGGTCGGACTCAATTTTTTCGTCTCCGCCGTTGCAAGAGGACATAATAAATCCCAGAGGCAAAAGAAATATCCATGGCAGGCGGTGAGGGCGCTTCGTCTGATTGCACTGTCGAATATCCAATTTACCTTTCACAGTTATTGAAACCATATTTTGAGCGTACGTTCAGTGATTCAAAGAATAATGTTAACATGTGTTACTAATAAAGAGGTGAATTGAGGGCGCGGGCTCCGATTCAAAAAATTTCAATTTGTGCGAGTTTCTGTTTTTTTATGCTCTCTCTTTTTGAATAATCTGAGACATATGCATAGCTGATTTGATATGGCGAAATATGAAATACTGAAATGTCGCGTCTGATGGGAATTGATTAAATATGCGAATTCTTCTGATTGTTCTGTCATTTTTACTATTTTTGCTAGCAGGGTGGTTGCAACTTAGTGCTTTAGGCTTGTCCGGCGAATCCGATCAGAGTTCTGAATCGATTGTTAGGAATGCTGCGCTGTCATTAGCTTTGCCCAATAAAAACAAAACTGAGTTAATACAGTTTAGGACAGAAGCTTTTGAAGATGTATTGGAAAATGAAAATGTTGTTTCCTTCGGCTCAATCAATGTTTGCATGAATGGCATGAAGCAATGGATTGCCTCGGATGAAATCGATAAGGAGCATAGGAAGTGCAGACAAGTAGAGACCAAGATGCTAATCGGTATCAGTTAAAAAATAAAATTGTATTCAATGTATCAAGAGTATTTTAAACTGGATGGTCTGCCGTTCGAAAACGTACCAGACCCACGTTGTTTTTTTGATGAAGGAGAGCATTCTGTTGTGCTGAAGCGAATTTCTTCTTCGATTGAATCAGGCAAGGGTCTGATTGTTGTTACGGGCCCTATCGGGTCAGGGAAGACAACACTTAGTCATATGGTAATTGCTGTTCAACCCGAGACGACCAAGCTAATTTGGGTGGCAGAACCACCAGATAAAAGTCTGGATTTATTCCAGTATCTGGCTTCGGAGTTGGGAGTAGAGGAAATTTCTGACAATAAAAC
>CALKKV010000072.1 GCA_937992195.1 uncultured Gammaproteobacteria bacterium
TGCGTATCAAGTCCGATGAAAAGTAGTGTATCTTTACGCATGCTAGTCTCCAGTAATATGTGTCATTCATATTTTAAGGCTCTGGCTTTGCTAACCCACGATAACCTGGAGGCTAGCACTTCAGGGGATCATTATGTCTAGGTGGCAGCATGAACAGTAGATACTTCGCTTGTCGAGAAGCGCTTCGCTACGTAAATGCTGGCTATCGTTGGGCATATTGGGAGCTCGAGCATTCGGGTATTGTTGAGTTAGGCAAGCTGGTTGAGATCGAGGCTCTATTGGATTGCCATTCCTATTGGTCACCCCCGCAAGAAGCAAAGACCCGTTGGCTAACACAGGATGTCTTGCCCGCTGTCCGCAGCTTCATTCAGGCCCACCGTGCTCAAGAAATATTGTATCTTGAGGAGGATCAAATCATCGAAGAGGAAGAATTGGGTCATGAGTGGATCGAGGTGCCGTCCAACTCAGCGCGAGCTGCCACCTAACAAATCGCTCAACTCCACTGCGGCGGCTACGCCGACTCCGTCTGACGCCGCCGATGGCGGCGCAGGTTAGCTCAACCGTTATGACTCTATTGACATCCACACTCATGTATATACAATGTATACATGATTGAGTTCGAGTGAGATGAATCAAAGGCAAAATCCAACTTTAAGAAACATGGAGTTTCATTTGAGGAGGCAAAGTCTGTTTTCTATGACGAATATGCTACTCAATTCTTTGATAAAGAACATTCTGATAACGAAGACAGGTTTATTATGCTGGGTATCAGTAACTACTCAAGGATACTAGTGGTAATTCATTCTGAACAAGAAGACGGAGGCGTTGTTCGTTTAATCTCTGCTCGAAAGGCCACGCAGAATGAACGTAATTTCTACAAAGGTTGAATATTATGAAGAAAGAATACGATTTTTCAAAAATGAAAAGCCGAAAGAATCCTTATGCCTCGTCGTTGAAAAAGCCTGTAAATATCCGGTTGGGTGAAGACGTAATTGACTATTTTAAAAATATGTCAGATGACACAGGAGTGCCATATCAGAGTCTAATAAATCTTTATCTACAAGATTGTGTGCGAAGCAATAGAGAAATAGACATGACATGGCGTACAAAGTCATAAGTAGAGTCTGCAAGGCCCTTTGGGCCGGACTCGCCATCGCTCGCCGCTGCTCAAGGCGTTAAGCGCCTCGATATGCCGAAACTAGAACAAATTGCGCCTTGCTTCATCGTCAAGGATTTGACGTCCTCAGTTGATTTTTATCGCGACGCACTGGGTTTTACAGTTACGTTCCTGGGTCCAGATAATGATCCGTTCTTTGCGATCATAGCGCGAGACAGTGTTATGGTGATGCTCAAAGCGATAACATCCGAAGTAACGCCGCAACCAAATCACATGCGTCACTCATGGGCTCGTTGGGACGCCTATATTTACGTAGATGATCCCGATGCATTGGCCTTGGAATTTGAACGCCGCGGAGTTGAATTTCGAGAGCAGCTTGGCGATACGGACGATGGCATCAGGGGGTTCGCGATATACGACAACGACAGATATGTCATTTGCTTCGGCCGGCCACAATAAGATTTTGTGTATCGCGACGTGAGAGCCTGCCAGCGCCAATCGGTGCTTTAAGAGGGGCACATAAAGAGCTGCGTGTTTCTCAAGCTAGCGTTACTACCCCGCATACGGCTCGAGAACACTTTTCAAGTTCGGCAAAAATAAACACCCTACCCCGAATACTTGGAACTTCTTTTTAATATAAAAAAACGGCGGAAAAGCTCTTCGCTTTGCCGCCGAATCTCACCGCAATACACTGCGGCATAAGCTTTGGTAACTAGCTATACCGATACGGTACACCGACTTGTTCCATAACTGCCGAGTAGTCTTTGAATATCTGCACAACTTTAGCGGCACGTGGGCTGATAGAGGCAAGGTCATCCCAAAATTCTTTGGCGTCCTCGACAACGGTATCCCACTCTGCAGCAGGTATCTCGGTCAATTCCATCTTTTTACCTTCTGCACGCAATCTAGCTTCACCACCCCAATACCAGACCTGGCGATAATAGTGTGAGCTATCGATGGAAAGCTTGAACAACTGCTGGAGATGCGGCGGTACTTTGCCCCAGCTGAGTGAATTCGCAAAGTACGAACCACACCAGGCACCGGTGACGTTATTCAGCAATGCATAGTTACAAACGTCAGCCCAACCAACCTCATATGCTTCGGTAAATCCACACCAGGCAACGCCGTCCAGTTCGCCAGTTTGAATCGCGACTTCAATGTCATCCCATGGCAGAGTAACCGGGACGAGACCATATCGTGAAAGGAATTTTCCAGCGGTTGGTACACCAAATACGCGCTTGCCCTTCATATCTGCAAGACTGCGAATCGGGTCTTTGGTGAAGATGTGGCATGGATCCCATGCGCCTGCACCAAGCCATTCCACATTGTCTACCTCACCATAAGCTTCCGCCCAGATTTCGTCCAGACCGTAGTATCTAAACAACACTGGCAAGTCCAGGCTGTAGCGAGTAGAAAACGGGAAGTAACCCCCAAATACATTGATATCAACTGGTGACGCCATGGTTGCGTCATCACTTTGTACCGCATCGATGGTGCCGTTTTGCATCGCGCGAAAGAGTTCGTCAGTGGGAACAAGCTGGTCCGCATAGTAAAGCTCGATTTCCATCTGGCCATGGGCCGCGCGATTAAAATCTTCGATTTGCGGCTTGATGACATGGGCTCCCAATGGTGCGCCAGAGTAGGTTTGCAATCGCCACTTGATTGGGTTGGACTGGGCAAATGCATACGGTGCAGTGGATGCTGCAAGAATACCTGCGGTTCCAGTACCGGCTCGCTTAATAAACTCCCGACGATCGCTCCCTGGTTTGGAAGCGACTGGATCATTTAATTTCTTTTTCATGATTCTCCTCTTAATTTAGATTTAGTGGTACAGGTGGTGTAGCTTGGAAAAATATATTGACGACTAACGGGAATACACATACTCCGGCAACCATAGTGCAATCTGTGGAAAGACCATGACCAATATCAGAGCAAGGGTCATGACCAGCACAAAAGGGATAATCGATCGATAGATATCAGTGAGCTGTATTTCCTTCGGCGCCATTGCCCGCATCAAAAACAGGTTGTAGCCAAATGGCGGAGTCATGTACGCAATTTGGCAGGTGATCGTGTAAAGAACACCATACCAGATGGGATCGAAACCGAGTATTTTTACCAGCGGCACATAGAGCGGAGCAACAATCACCAGCATCGCTGTGTCATCCAAAAACATACCCATCACCAGATAAGAGAGCTGCATCATAATCAGCACTTCCCACGGCGTTAAATCCCATTTGGTAATAAATAGTGATTCAATTGCTCTAACCGCACCAATTCCGTCGAACACCGAACCAAAGCACAACGCCGCAAGGATGATCCACATAAACATACAGGATATGCCCAACGTTTTACGCATGGTGTTTTCAAGAACCTGTTTGTTCAGTCGACGCTTGATTAACGCAGCAACGGTCGCAGCGGTAGCGCCCACAGCAGAACTCTCCACTAGGCTGGTAATGCCCATGACAAACAAACCGGTCATCAGAAAAAAGATCACAAACGGAATGATTCCCGCACGCAATAATTTCAATTTTTCGCGTAGTGGAATATCACGATCTTCTGCCGGCATTACCGGGCCAAGATTGGGCTGCAGCTTGCATCGCACCACAATGTAAATAATGAACATGGCCGCCATCATTAAACCGGGAATCGCACCTGCGAGCCAGAGCTTGCCTACCGGTTGACGTGCGATCATGCCGTAGAGCACCAGCACCACGCTAGGCGGCACCAAAATCCCCAGTGAGCTTCCGGCCTGTATCACCCCGGTGATCATGATCTTGTCATATCCCCGCCGTAACATTTCAGGTAGCGCAATGGTGGCGCCGATTGCCATACCCGCAACGCTAAGCCCATTCATTGCAGAAATCACGACCATCAAAACAATCGTTCCGACGGCTAACCCGCCCTTAAGCCCGCCAAACCAGACATGGAAGGCCTGATACAGATCATCAGCGATACCTGACTCAGAGAGGATATAGCCCATATAAATGAACAACGGCAGCGTCAGTAACGGATACCAGTTGAACAGTTTAAATGCGGCATTGAACGGCATCTCGATCGCGCCGTCACCCCAAAGAAGCAATGCTGCAGCGACCGATACAAAGCCAATGGCAGCAAACACCCTTTGCCCGGTGATTAGCATCAGCAACATCGATGCAAACATCAGGATAGCGATCATTTCATAACTCATGACGCATCTCCTTTATCTGAAGGCGGACTTTGTTCAGCAGCCATCACCCCCGGTTTGCGCTGTCGATGATCGACGCTATCGGCGCCACGTTTTATTGTCAGATCGATCCCAGGCATGTCCAGCCCGCGCCAACGTGCAATGTCCTTGATCCAGGTAGAAATCCCTTGCAACAACATCAAGATGATACCGCCCACCATGATGACCTTGATCGGTATCATCGAAGGGTTCCAGAGCGAGAACTTTCTTTGTCCAGTTTCAATGGCGTAAATCGTACTGGATATCGAACCGACAAGAAGACAGACAAGATAAAAAATCAGAAAGAAGTTTGTGAAGCTGTCGATACGCGCCTTACCGCGATCAGAACAATTGTCATAAATCAGATCCATGCGAACATGATCGTTTAACTGCATGGAATAGGCGCCGCCGACAATGTAATACCCCGCCATCAGAAACTGTGCCATTTCGACAGTCCAGGACAAGGGGATATTCAAGATGTTTCGTGTGACAGCGCCAAGCAACAGCACCCCGATCATCAAAAATATCGTGTACATCGCGAGGCGGCCAAAGCGAGTCGAAAAATAGTCGACCCAGCGTACATAGCTCACCAGAAATCCAGGCATTAGTATGTCTTTCCTCTTATTGTTTCTTTGTTGTCGGCTGCACTTCAGTCATCGTTATTGTGCAATTTATTTACCAAGTATATCGACATTGTTTTCCTGCAGTCGATCTCTGAGTATTCCCCTCGGCATTTTATCCGCAACAAGATGATCGATTTCCGCAAGTCTTGCAACATGATAGCCCCCCACATTATCGAATTTGGAACTATCGGCAAGCACAATACTTCGCTGCGCCAGTTGCATCATCGCCGCAGCCAGATTCGCTTCACCGCTGTCATAGTCGGTTGCACCAGCGTCCGCGTGGATTGCGCCAACGGTAATTATTGCGAAGTGAGGGCGAAACTTTTGCAACTGCTCCTCGGCAACCTGTCCCAGAGTCTCGCCGTTTATGCCATTGTATTTTCCGCCTAACAGGTACAGTGTATTGTCTTCTCCGCTGCCCTGATCGAGGGTGCGGATGATATCGATCGAGTTGGAAATAACCGTCAGCTGGTTACACCTTGAGATTTCCTCTGCAAATAATAGCGTTGTGGTCCCGGTATCGATAAATAACACCTGGCCCGGCTCGATCATCGCCGCCGCACTTTTTGCAATCGCTCTTTTTGCTTCGACGTTCTCGAGCAAACGCTGATAAAAGGGCCCTTCGCCTCGAGCGCTCGCTCTGGTCGCACCGCCATGGACCTTGCGTAACTTACCCAGCGCCGAAAGCTGACCGAGGTCTCTGCGGATAGTTTCTGGAGACGTGTCGAACCGGGCGCATAGCGCCTCCACCGTAGTATTTCCCTCCAAATTGACCAAATCTACGATCTGCTGCTGCCGCTCGGCTGGTCGCATATTGTGCACTCGGGTAGCTAAACTCACTTTATAATACCAAATAAAAGCGAAGCTTCGTATATATTTACTGAACATTCAATTATTGTGACTACTTGGTCATTCAATTGATTCCCTATTGAGCGATGCCAAACCACTCATGACCTCCCCACAATCAAGCCATCAATTGCAGACTCTTCCTGATTCAACCCAGGATATCGTGGTGATCGGAGCTGGCGTGGTCGGTTGTGCCGTCGCTCGGGAATGCGCGCTCAGAGGGTTAAAGGTTACTGTTCTTGAAAAGGCAGTGGACTTCCTGGATGGCGCAAGCAAGGCAAATAGCGCGATTTTGCATACCGGTTTTGACGCACCACCAGGCTCATTGGAACAACGGTGTATTGCAAGCGGCTACCAACAATACCTTTCTTACGCTGAAACCGTTGGGCTACCCATAATGCGCACCGGGGCATCGGTCATTGCCAGGTCGGAGGAACAGATCTCCCAGCTGGATGGCATGCAGGATAAGGCAAGAGAAAATAGTGTTTCTGATGTTCAAATACTCTCACGCCAGACACTGAACGCGAAGATACCTCATCTGGCAGCGGACTCCCTCGCTGCGCTCCACGTTCCCGGAGAATTCGTTATCGATCCATGGACAACCCCCTATGCTTATCTTAGTCAGGTACTGCAATCAGGTGGAACTCTCATGCGTGATTGCGAACTGACGGGGGGTACATTGAACGGCGGCATCTGGCAGCTGGAAACTTCTTGCGGCACGATGACATGCCGTCTGGCCATCAATTGTGCAGGGTTGTATGGAGACCAAGTCAGTCAGCATCTGACCGGCAAATCTCGCTATCAGATCAAACCCAGAAAAGGCCAGTTCGTTGTGCTCGACAAAGCCGCGACCAAGCAAGTCAAAACTATTCTGTTACCCATTCCCAACGAGCGCACCAAGGGGGTAGTAGTCTGCCCAACAATATTTGGCAACGTGCTGGTTGGCCCGACTGCAGAAGAACAACAAAGTCGATCAAATACTAAAACGGATCGAACCACGCTGGAATCTCTAAAAGCGCAATTAAAAAAGATTGTTCCTGATCTTGCAGACACTCCAGTCACAGCGGTGTACGCGGGGTTACGCCCGGCCACCGATCACAGCGACTTTCAAATCAGCTGTCATTCGGACCAACACTTCATAGACGTTGGCGGTATTCGCTCCACCGGTTTATCGGCTGCACTCGGCATCGCCGCCTATGTGGCAGATCAAATAGAAGGACGCGGACATTGGCCAAAACCAACAAAAGAAATCGTGCCTCCAGCACCAACATTTCCCGCGCTGGCGGAATCTGCTGAACGGGACTGGAAGAAACCGGGCAATGGCGGAATCATCTGCCATTGTGAACAGGTGACCAGGCGCGAAATAATCGATGCGCTGCATGGCCCTTTGGCAGCAACCAGCCTTGCGGGGTTGAAACGCCGGACTCGTGTGACGATGGGACGGTGTCAGGGGTTTTACTGTCACGCTGAACTGTGCGAGTTGACTAAAGGTAAGCTCACTCCCGCAATGTCATCGTCAATTCCTTAACTGCAGTGTGGGCGCGTTGAACATTACCCCTGATTTGGACGTCATCGTCATTGGTGCCGGCCCCAGTGGTCTTTCTGCCGCTACCAAGCTGGCACGAATGGGAATGCAAAATATACTCGTGGTGGAACGCGAGCTCGAGGCCGGCGGTATTCCCAGGCATTGCGGGCATCCACCTTTTGGTATGCGAGAGTTTTATCGAGTTCACAGCGGACCGCGATATGCAAACAAACTGGTAAGGCGCGCGATGGATGCCGGAGTTAATATAATGACCGGAACAAGCGTTATCGCCATTCATCCAAACGGCAGCCTGACAGCCTCCGACGATTCCGGAGCGTTTCAACTCGAAGCAAAGAGAATATTGTTAACCACTGGGGTACGAGAGACACCGCGCAGCGCACGGTTTATTTCTGGAATGCGTCCCGGCAGCGTGATGACAACAGGTGCACTGCAATCAACGGTCTACCTGAAAAATCAACGCCCCTTTAAGAATCCGGTTATCGTCGGCACGGAACTGGTTGCATTTTCCGCCCTGCTTACCTGCCGATATGCGGGTATTCGTCCGGTCGCGATGATTGAAGACCAACATCGGATCACAGCGAGAAAAGGATCTGGTGTGCTACCGCGACTGTTGGGAATACCGCTGCGTCACAACACGACCATTAAAAAAATTATCGGCGAGCATCAGGTGAGCGGTGTTGAGCTCTGCTCTGGAAATAGCGATAAAGATGGTAGCGAACAGATAGCCTGCGATGGCGTAATCTTCACTGGCCAATTTGTTCCGGAGGCTAGTCTCTGCAGAAGCGGTCATCTTGATATCGATGCGTTGACAGCTGGCCCCCTGGTAGATCAGTCCGGACGCTGCAGTGACCCGGCTTATTTTGCAACCGGGAATCTATTACGACCGGTTGAAACTGCCGGCTGGTGCTGGCAGGAAGGCAAACAAGTCGCCGCTGCGATTTTCAATGATTTAAAACAAGGCGAAATAAATCGAACCTCGCGACGGATCATCATTGACCAAAACAGCACGGCACAGATCAAATATGTCATGCCAGGTTGCCTGTCAGTGGAGCCAGGCAACACGCTAGCTACCCATTCAACCACGTTACAGATTCGTTTAAATACAGCAGTTAAAGGAACTCTGGAACTGAAACAAGGAAGCAGAAAGATTGCAAGCCAAGCGATAAGCAGCTTGCCCGAACGACGGATTCTTATGCCGATAGAAATTCCAACTGAACTCGATACCTCAGATCAGCTATCACTGAGTTTCAAACCAGCATGATCATTCAACACTTCACTCCTGATATGATGATCTGCACTCGCGTTTTTATATCTGTCACATCTTCATGAATAAATTATGACTGTTCTTGCCATCGATCAGGGCACAACCAGCACCAGAGGTCTCTCTGTGACGGATGACGGGGAGATGCAAATTGTAAGCACCACGGAGATCACACAACATCATCCGCAGCAAGGATACGTTGAGCATGATGCTCAACAGCTTTTTGAAAGTGTTCAGCAATGTATTGAACAATGCCCGGATGCGACCCGTATCGGTATCGATAATCAGGGCGAAAGCTGCCTTGCATGGGATCGAAAAACTGGTGAACCGCTTACGCCCGTCATTGTCTGGCAAGACAATCGCACGGCGGATCAAATCGAAAAACTGAAAAGCGAAGGGATGGAGACGCTGACGCTTGAACGCGCCGGGCTTCCCCTTGATTCCTATTTTTCCGCATCAAAATTGCGCTGGATCCTCGAACATGTTCCTGCCGCAGAGAAAACAAGAAAAGCCGGAACACTGGGGCTCGGCACCACTGACGCCTATTTTCTGGATCGACTGTGTGGCCGCTATATCACTGACTGCACAACCGCATCCAGAACCTCACTGCTGAATCTGCAATCGGGCGAATGGGACGAAGATCTCTGCAACGCATTTCAAATACCGATCGACTGCCTGCCGGAAATCGTGCCTACCACCGGAGAATATGGTGAGATCAAAAACCACCCCAACCAAGCCCAACTCTGCGCAACCGTGGTTGACCAGCAGGCTTCTTTGTATGGCCACGGTTGCCGCTTAGCTGGTGACGTTAAGATCACCTTTGGCACCGGCGCATTCGCCTTAATGGTCACCGGCAATTCGCTGTACACCGCTCCTGAGCAAGGCCTGCTTCCCACCATTGCCTGGCAGCAAAGTCACCAGCAACCAGAATATGCTTTGGATGGCGGCGTATATTGCGCCGGCTCAGCGCTCAATTGGGCAAAGTCACTGGGCCTGTTTAATGACTGGGAAGAAATTAATCATTTCAATCGCAGCCCAGCGATTGCAAGGGACCTCGCCTTCGTTCCTGCGCTCTCAGGCCTCGCCTGCCCGCACTGGGATCGGCGAGCTGCTGGATTATGGGTCGGCCTCTCTCTGGATACAGACCCTAAAGATCTGATGCAGTCAGTGCTGGAAGGTATTGCCCTGCGCGCTGTGGAAGTAGTGAATGCCATGCAGCAATTCGATTTTTCAAACAACGCATCATCATACAGCATCTCTATTGATGGCGGTTTATCGGTTAATGGCTACTTCTGCCAGTTTCTCTCGAATGTTCTACAACGAGAAGTGAACGTTCAATCCTTCTCAGAGTTAACCGCACTTGGAACAGCGCAACTGGCTGGCGCTGCGGTGGATCACAACAGACAGGTGGATATAAAAACCTATCATCCCAAATCAAACCAGGGTGAGTGGTTAGAAAAATTTACTGCAGCAGTTGAGAAGAGTAAGGATTGGCGATCGTGATGGCGTGGACAATTTCAGCTATTTCTCACCTTTGTATTCTTTGTGCCCATTCCAGTTTTGAAATTTTATAACAAAACCAAACCTCATCTTTACCTGAAATATCCAGGGTTTCTTCGTGACTAAAAGTTGCCCCTATTTTTTCGGTTGCTTTTTGCGATCGAATATTGGTTGCGCCGATATGAAACCAAACGGTGTCAAAATATTTGAACGCATAATCGAGCATTAATGTCTTAAGATCGGAGTTTGTTTTTCCTCCCCAGTGCGCGCGCACAAGAAAGGTGAAGCCAATCGATATGTCATCTGGAATCGAGTCCGACACATAAAATTTCGATGTGCCAATGATTTTTCCTGAGGTATTTTCGAAAACTGCCACAAAAGCTTTGGACTTTATCGCTGTCTGAAAATAGGTTTCAAACTCTGATAATTTATATCTGTCGGTATGTGGATGACCTTCCCAAATTTTCTTATCTGAGGCGCAGGAATACAACGCGTCAAAATCAGACTCTTCCAGAGGACGCAGGGAAATATTCTTCCCTTGTATTGTTGGTTGAAAGTTAAACCTGGCGTTCATTATTTGGCGGAAGCATCGTTGTTATCTCTAATTATAGGACGCCACTAGCTGGCCTATTCGCTCTTCATCTGGAGAAATCCCCAACCCCGGACCATCAGGTAATTTGAAATATCCGTCCTGCACCGCGATTCCATTTTCCGGATCATAGTGCTCCTCAATATAATTTCCGGCAGTCCAGGCAGCTTCAAGCAATCTCGGCTCTACAGTTGAAGCAATGTGAACAATCGCTGCAGCGAGAATGTCACCGCCCCAGCTATCCTCGCAGGTATGTGGAATTGAACGTGCTGCACAGATATCGCGGATGGTTGCCATAGCATTGAGTCCGCCCATTCTGGAAATTTTCAGCCCGAAAGCATCGCATGCATCCATTGATATTGCCCGCAAAACGTCATTGAGGCTTTCCAGAGATTCATCAAGTGCAATCGGGTGCACAATCTGCGAGCGCACAGACATCACTTCTTCCATAGTTCGACAAGGCTGCTCCAATAAAAACGGGACATCACTGCAGCTTAGACTCAAAAGTTTGGCATCTGCAACCGTCATCCCACGATTCGGATCGACAACAATCTGAGCTTGCTTGCCAACAGCTTCCCAAACCTTGCGGACCACTGCTATATCAATAGATACATCTCGCCCGCCAGCTTTTATCTGGATACGCTTGTACCCCTGCTCTACTTTGTCTTTCGACAGGCGCGCAATATCATCGGGCGAGCCTATCCCTGTCGCATAGTATGCCGGCACGCGATCAACCGCCGCTCCACCAAGCAAGTCACAAACCTTTACGCCATAGTGTTTCGCCATCAGGTCCATTTGCGCGATTTCAATACCTGCCTTGGCGTAGAGATGACCGTTAAGCAACTCATCCATGCGGCGACGTAACAATAGTGGCGTGAGGCAATCCCGTCCAATTAATGCCGGTGTCATTTCAGCGATCGCGGCGCGCGCGCCTCCGGCATGCTGCGGCTGGTACAAAGGACCGAGCGGAACCACCTCACCCCAGCCAACTAAGCCGGTATCGGACACCATTTTGATAATCGTGGCATCAAGTGAATCCAGTGTCATGGTGGACATGGTGTAGGGACCATCAACCACCGGCAGATCTTTCTGATAGATATGAATTTCACTAATGCGCATTGCACATAATCCTCTTAGGCTATTTAATTTTTATTTTTCTGAGCACAAACATTGAATAAATATATAGAAGATGTCGCAATCAAAAAGCAAACAGGTTCCTAAAATTACAATTCAATCTCCATGCCTTCGTTTACGATCACCGATAAGGCATGCTGACTCGCCACGACCGCTCCTTCAAGATAGCCATTAATCTGCAGTTGGGCATTCGCAGTTTCGGAACCCGACCAGATTAGTTTGTCCTGCCAACCAGGTTCGATTAATGGTTGCACTGTATTGAAACTATGCATTGGCGCTTCTTCCCTGTCGCGAGAAGTACAGGTAAAAGTGGAAGTTGACCAATTCTCGATATCAATATTGATAAAACGATCTGCTTTGTTGCCAAACAACCGCGTTAGTTGATCGATTACAGCTGTTTTAATTTTATTTTCTTCTAGTGAAGAGGATAACGCGGTGTCATCTAAAAAACCGAACAATGCTGCATGACTGGCATCGATCGAAGATGCGTCGTGCAGCTCTCTCATAGGGCCAATTAAACTAAAAGCGTCACCCGAGAGTTCGCCCTGACGCCAAAATGGTTCGGCGTACTCTACAATGACTTTGCCTTGCGCTGCCATCCAGGTTTGAACATTTTCCAAATAATTCTGGCGGCTCTCAGCAAGGGTTGGCATAAACTGAATGCCATGCATCGCCACTCTGGGCGGCAACGCGATGACAACATGCTCACTATGAAAAACAGCTTTCTCACCCTGATAACAAGCATGTGTGTCAATTTGTCCGTCCTGTAACTCGATCTGTTGGACTACGCAGTTAGTCAACACCGTTTTAGGTTCTAGTAATGCGACTATGCTATCGGTCAACGATTGCATGCCACCCGCTAATCGATAAGAACCAGCCATAGAAATACCACTCACGGCTGACTGAATCTGACCGTTACTGTTTTCAAACAAACCCGCACCCGCGCCATGTTGTTCGAAAACGGATTGCTGCAAGTTGAGCTCTTCAATTAGCTGCCGAATATGCTGATGGTGCGGCCAAAACCAAGCCGGTCCTAAATCATATCGACTGTTGGTGTCAGCGGATTGATACGGTCGGGACAGTATACGTCCCCCAACATGTGGCCGACCTTCAAGAATCCGGCAGGTTAGATTTTTTGCTTGAGCTTGTCGAGCCAGATTTAATCCACATAGACCGCCACCAACAATGAGCAGGTCAGTAGTTTGTTTGTTGCGTTCGGTCATTGTTTGCGTTCAAAAAGTTTAAAGAGGACAGTGCAGATGTAGCGATTAAAACCAGATCAATTAAAAACGGTCTAAATCTAATCCCCCTCATAAACTACTATACATTCCTATAAACTGATATTTACTTAGCACATTTAAAAACTGAAATATTCTCTGGCTTTGACTTATCTGCCGTTGGGTTAAGTCTGAGGTGCTCTTTTGTTGTTTCATAGTAAGTCCGATATTCACCCGCCTTATGAGTCACACCATCGTCATACCAAGGGGTGAATTCACCTTCAATAAGTTCAATTTGTATTTCTATGTCAGAGATTTCGACAATTTTCCATTTTGTATTTTCCATTCCTTTTTCAGGAGAACCAATTACTTGTCTATCTTTTTCAGAATCATAATGACTATAAGGCTCGACAATGTCACCGACCGAAAAAAGCTCTAAATAACCGAATGATTTTTCAGCATTTTCATCACATAAGCTCTCTGCTGAGACAGTTGATGTCATGATGCATGTACAGAAAAATAGTGTAGGTATGATTTTTAACATTGTGTAGACTAACTCCCCAACACAGGAGGCAAAACCATAGCGACGAAGAAGCGACGGTTTTGACGTCCGAGTGATTGGCTTAGTTATAAATATATTTCTCCTTTGAAGAACAGAGCCGCATAGCCACTCATTGAAACTCGCTCTCCTTTGTCTTTACAAAATAGTTCTCCTGTTCTTTCTGAAAGTTGCAGCGCGTGGAGTTGCGATTTATTTAATCTTTTAGACCAAAATGGAACGAGTGTGCAATGCGCCCTTCCGGTTACAGGGTCTTCAGGTATACCTGCATTAGGCGCAAAAAATCGGGAAACAAAATCAACGCTTTCACCCGGCGCTGTTGCTATGACAGCAAAATACTTTTTGATTTCAGAAAGCTTCTCCATATTTGGTTGAAGACTACGAATATCTTTCTCAGATTCAAAAAGAACCATAAGATCTTCAGATCCCCATATTTCCATAGGCTGCAATTCGAATGCTTGCTCAACCATTTCAGTGATATCAATTTGTGTCGGGATTCTTGAAGGAAAATCCATAGATAGTCTTCCCGACGTTTCCATCGACACTGTTAGTTCACCACTCATAGTACTAAATGAGATAAAGCTTAATTCCGGCTGGAGGAACTTAAAAATCACGTAGGCGCTTGCTAATGTGGCATGACCACACAAATCTATTTCGACTTTAGGAGTAAACCATCTGAGGTCGTATCCAGCCTCCTTTCTAATAATGAATGCCGTTTCGGCAAGATTATTTTCTGATGCTATGTTTTGCAGGATATTATCATCGAGCCACTCTTCTAGTACACATACTGCTGCTGGATTTCCTCGGAACACCTCGCTTGCGAATGCGTCAATTTGGTACATTGGAATTTTCATAACTTCTCCTGATTTTTATAACGCTAGTTAGATGAACGGTGAGCTGCTAATATTATTGCAACTAATATTTCCCTGTTTTCTAAATTATCATTATTTTCATTGTGTTACTCCTGTTTAACCAGTTAGCCACTCTTATTCGTTGCAGCACTAGCAACTCATACTTTTTTACGACGCAGCAACTATCTGAAATTTCAATTCAATCTCGCCACACCACCAGATCTCATTTAACAGAAAATAGCCGCGCCTCTTAATTGTTATCAGTGCAACTAACCGTTAGCCATCTGTCTAACACTGGTTTTTCCTTTGTAGTTATTCCATTAAGTCTTTAAGCCTTCCCTGACTAATTCAATCACCCGATCCTGATCTTCATTTGATAGATACGGATGCATTGGCAAACTAAAAACCTCTTCAGACAACATTTCTGATACTGGCATGCTAACTCCTGCGCCATCCGCTTCACTAAATGCGGGCTGCAGGTGCAATGGGCATGGATAATACACCGCGCTTGGGACCCCTGCGTCTTGCAGGTGTTTTCGTACTTGATCTCGTTTTGCTGACCTGACCGTATATTGCGCCCATGCCGACTGACAGTTGGATGGGATTTGTGGTGTCTTCAGGACATCCGATAGCCCGGCGGTATAGCGATCAGCCACTGCTTGCCTGGCATCTATTTCTTCAGCGAGGACCTTCAATTTACAACGTAAAATCGCCGCTTGAATGGTATCGAGACGGCCGGTTATTCCTGTTCGTACATTATCGTATTGAGTGGTACCCTTCCCATGGAAACGGATTGAACGCAGAATATCTGCGATCTCTCCGTTGTTGGTGAACAGTGCTCCGCCATCGCCGTAACAACCTAAGGGTTTTGCCGGAAAAAAGCTGGTTGCACAAACGTCTCCAAATGCACCCACTCTTTTGTCATCACAAATTCCACCAAAACTTTGGGCGGAATCTGCGAGAACAAACAGATCGTGTTCTTTTGCTAAGCGATCGATCGTCCTGTAGTCGGCGCTTAATCCAAATAGATCAACGGGAATAATCCCTTTTAGATTGAGTTTCCCCTGACTCTTCACGCGCTTGATTGTTTTTTCAAGCTCAACAACATCCATATTGAAGCTGTCTTCTTCGACATCAACAAACACGGTGGTCGCGCCAAGCAGTTGCACCACCTCGGCAGTGGCAACAAAAGTAAAAGGTGGCGCAATAATTGCATCTCCGGGTCCGACTCCATAACTCATCAAGGCCATTAACAATGCATCGGTTCCGCTGGCGCAGCTGATGACATGCTCAACCTGACAAAACTCTGCAAGCTCTTCTTCGAGGCTCGCAACTTCGGGACCCATGATGTACTGACCGTGTTCAAGAACAGCATCAATCGCTCCACGAATCTCGGTTTCAAGAGAACGAAACTGAGCATCGAGATCAACAAATTTCATTAATATTTCCGCAGTTGTTATAACTTTAAATGTCCAGCCAAAATGGACAGCCGTGATTCCTTAACGTGTGAACGCTCGTACATTAAACTGGCTACGCCATTGAATGGTAACGCAATCTGCACGCCTTCAAACAGATTCGGGATATTTGCTTGATTACTAGTTTCAAACATTCCTACCCTGGTCGTTTGGAACCAAGGCTGCTGCAATGCAGTAAAAAGAACCGCCTGATTAAGATAATATCGAATCCCTACCCCGGTAACTTTTCCATAAGCTTCTTTACGTGTCCAGCAGCTCAACATCGCATTTTGCTTTTCGCGCTCCGGCAGTTGCGCCCAAGCATGCTGCTCCGCAGTTGCGAGTTTGCTTTTACTCATTCGTTCTGCACTCACCCTCCTTGGAAACGTTTCCAAATCCACACCGAGCTGCCGATCCAAGGTTACCGAATAAAGCACCTTGTCTTTCGACAGAGTATAGTTGAAACAGATCTCACCAGAAGCCGTTGTATTCTCTAGCCGCGGTTTGCCTCGGTCTCCGTATCCGATTTTTAAACTAGCGTCATCCAAACCGCTATAACGACAAAGTAAATATCTAAGACCAACTCGGCCTCCAAGATACAGTTGCCTTTTGCCAGAATCGCGAATGCGTTCCGCTCTAGCTAGTTCTGATTTTGTCGCTCTACTTGATAGCGCAACCAGATCGAGCTGCTCAAGGTCGTACACCCAAAGATGCACCGTATCTTTCAACTTTGTTAGATCGAAATCAACTTGATCTCTTTGCCGCCAGTGAAGCGCTAACTCAGCCACCGCATCAACGGCCGGAGCAGTTTCAGCCGACATCAAATACCGGTGCAAAGTTGTTCATTTGACCCAGTGCGATTTCTTCGGTGGATGTATCCAAACCCGCCTGCTGTCTTTGAATAATCCGATACTGAAGCCCCTGCTTGTCATAGAGCGCGGTACCGTCAGATGAACCCAGCTCGACCACCAGCCCTTCTCCTGGCATACTGAAAATACCAACGAAGCGTGTTTTTTGTAGGTCTGAAGTCATTCTAAAAATAGTTTGTACACCGGGTTATCCGTCTCTTCTTTATGGCTATATCCTAACTCAACCAGAAATTGTTTAAAGGCTTTTCTATCCTTCTTTGGCACCTGAATGCCGCAAAGAACCCGGCCAAAGTCTGATCCATGATTACGGTAGTGAAACAAGGAAATATTGAACTGATTCCCCAACTGATCGAGAAAATTTTTCAATGCGCCAATTCGCTCGGGAAACTCAAACGAAAAAATGCGTTCATCCTCCAGCCCGCTGACACGCCCGCCAACCATATGTCGTGCATGAATCTTCGCGACTTCATTGTCGGTAAGATCTTGTGTGGTAAAACCGCTGGAATCCAGAGTTTCCATCAACTCGCTGATTTCTTCTTGCTTTTTTATTTGCACGCCCACAAAGATATGGGCTTCAGTTTCGGATGCATATCGGTAGTTAAATTCGGAAACCTCACGGTCTCCAAGCACAGAACAGAAACGGCGAAACGCGCCAGGCTTCTCTGGAATAGTTACCGCAAAAATAGCTTCTCTTCGCTCCCCTATTTCCGCGCGTTCGGAGATATGCCTTAATCGATCAAAATTAACATTGGCGCCTGAAGAGACCGCTACCAAGTGCTGATTTGATATCGGCTTTCCAGAAGCTTCGGCCTGCTGCAGCCAGCGTTTAATTCCGGCAACACCGAGCGCACCTGATGGTTCCACCAAGGTGCGTGTATCTTCAAACGTATCTTTCACCGCGGCGCAGATTTCATCTGTGGTTACCCGCACAACTTCATCAACGGTTTGTTTGCAGATCCGAAAGTTTTCTTTGCCAACCTGTTTTACCGCCACACCATCTGCAAAAATCCCGACATGTTTCAGTTTTACTCTTTTGTCCGCCTGCAATGACTGATACATCGCATCAGACTCTTCTGGCTCAACGCCGATGACCCGGACGTTTGGCTGCACTTGTTTAATATAAGCAGAAACTCCCGAGATCAAACCACCTCCTCCCACCGGCAAAAACACCGCATCAACCGGCCCCTCGGATTGCTTCATAATCTCTAATCCAACGGTGCCCTGTCCGGCAATGATAGCCGGGTCATCAAACGGGTGGATCATCAATTTATTCTTCTTCTCGGACAACTCGCAGGCGTATTCGTATGCACCATCATAACTATCGCCCTTAAGTCTGACATCTGCACCCCACCGTTCCACCGCCTCAATTTTTACAGCCGGAGTTGTCTTCGGCATCACGATTATTGCCTTACAGCCGAGTTTGTTGGCGCTTAGCGCTACACCAATGGCATGATTTCCAGCCGATGCCACAACAACACCCTTGGCGCGTTGCTCAGGTGATAGTGAAATCATTTTGTTATACGCACCGCGAATTTTGTAACAAAATACAGGCTGCAGATCTTCGCGCTTCAAAAATACCGAGTTGCCCAGCCGGGCAGATAACAATCTAGCATGCTGTAGCGGCGTCTCGCGGGCGACATCATAAACTCGGGCGTTCAGTATGTCGGTAAGGTAGGAGACCAGTGTTTTGGCCGGCATGGAAATACCCGAGATCGGTTCAAAGATCGGCGATTATAGTACAGACCAGGTTCATTCAGGCGTCAATCAAAACGTTTAAACCCGCGCTTCTTGATAATTTACACGCCCTTTGCTTATTTGACTCTCTTGGCTATGCTCAAAGTTTGGTAAACTCTCACGCCTTTTGAAATCATTGTCTGGTCCCTGAAAGATGGATTACGAAATTGCCCGCGCAAATATGATCGAACAGCAGATTCGTCCTTGGAATGTGCTTGAGATGCAAACTCTGAACGCTCTAGGTGCTTTGCGCAGGGAGGATTTTGTCCCAGCTGAACATCAAGATAAGGCGTTTGCTGATGTTCAGATACCGCTTGGCGAGGGCCAAACCATGCTGGAGCCAAAGCTTAGCGCGCGTTTGATGGAGTCATTACATCTGATGGCGAGCGACAATGTGTTGGAAATCGGTACTGGTTCAGGCTACTTGACTGCGCTGATGGCCCTGGTTTCTAAACACGTGACCAGTGTCGAAATCAGTCCAACGTTGTTACAACTCGGGCAACGAAACCTGGGCATGGCTGGCATCGAAAACGTGTCCTTGGTCGAGGGTGATGGCCACGCGGGTTGGGGCGAAGCAGGAGAGTTTGATGCCATTATGATTGGCGGTTCCATCGCTTCGATCAGCAGTATCTGGTTTGACAAACTAAAACCAGGTGGTCGGCTAATCGTTATCGAAGGTTACGAACCGGCGATGGAAGCCGTTCTGTATACCCAGTCTGCGGGCAAAATTATTCGTGAAAGTCTGTTCGAAACCTGGGCGCCGAGATTAAAGAATGCTGAGGATGCCAAAGAATTTGTTTTCTAGGATATTGGTTAAATCACAAAAACAAAAACAGATGATAAAACGGATGACTGAGCAATCTAAAGTGTGGCCAATGCGCATCGCCGGGTTAATGCTTGCAGCAGCCCTGACACAAACTGCGTCCGCTGAAGATCTTTGGGATATCTATCAGCTTGCGCTTCAAAATGATGCGGAGTACAACGCTGCTTCCGAGAACTTTGAAGCAGCAAAGATAAACCTTCCTCTGGCGAAAACATCTTTTCGCCCTACTGTAGCAGCCTCCGCCACACTTGGAAGACAACGAAGTGACTTTACTGGAGACCCTATTAACAGCGATAACAATTCGCTTAACGTTAATTTCGGGCTGCCGCTTTATAATAAAGCCCAACGCATAGATATTAGTCAGGCAGAATTGCAGGTTGAAAGCGACAGACTGCAATTTGAAGCTGCTGGCAATGAATTAACCTTGCGTGTGGCCGAACGCTATTTCAATTTATTGTCTGCCAGAGATAATAAAGAGGTAGCAAGGCTGCAAAAAGTCGCGATCAAGCGGCAAATGGACCTGGCAAGTGAGCGATTAGATGTCGGTCTGGGCACGAAAACGGACTTGTTTGACGCCAAGGCACGATTTGAGAGAGCGAAGGCCGATGAAATTGCCTCAGATATTGCAATAAATAATGCAATCCGCGAACTCACTGAGACCACAGGGCAAATGCCGCGGAATATTGCCAGTTTATCTGCAAACTCTCCCCTCGAGTCACCCGAACCAAACGACCTTAAGCACTGGACCAATCTCGCCGAGCAGGACAACCTAAATGTTCGTGCAGAACAGCTGAATGTACTTATTGCAGACAAGGAAGTGGAACAACAGCGCGTTGCAAGACGCCCAACGCTAAGTCTTGATGCCAATCAAAGATGGATTGACAGTGGACCCTCGGTAACCTCTAACGGGCGAAACTCCACAACTTCTGTGGGCCTGACTTTAGATATTCCGCTGTACACTGGGGGATCTATCAAGCTGTCAACGGAACAGGCCGCCCGAAGGCTGTCCGCTGCCGAACAGGTTTTAAAGCAGCTGCGCCGCAATGCCGCTACCCAAACCACTGCTGCCTTTCTTGATGTGACTAGCGGTATTAGCGAAGTTGAAGCCCTAGCTGAAGCCGTAGTGTCCGGTGAAAATGCATTGGAAGCACGAGAAGAAGGGTTTAGCGCGGGTCTAACCACGAACCTCGATGTACTCGATGCCCAACGGGATTTATCTCAGACTCGTACTGACTTTCTGCGCGCCAAATATAACTACATCCTTGCCTTGCTCAGACTTGAAAGCGCAATCGGTAATCTGGGCGATGAAGACATTCAATATATCAATGAGTGGTTGGAATAAAAATACACCCCATCGAAGAATATTGACGCTAACTTCTCCAAAACACGGGTGAAATCAGGACAAGCAAGGTAAACAACTCCAGTCGCCCTAACAGCATCGTAAAAACCAGAATGCTCTTACCGGTATCACTAACACTGGCGTAATTTTGCGCTACGTCACCAAGCCCCGGCCCCAGATTGTTCAAGCAAGCGCTGACTGCAGAAAAGGCCGTCACCAGATCCTCCCCGGTTGCCATCATCGCAATCAGTAGAACAAGATAGCTAAAAATATAGAGTGATAGGAATCCCCAGGCCGCATTGATCACATTCTCGGGCACAGGTTTTCCACCAAGTTTGATCGGAATAATCGCGTTTGGATGCACCAGCCTCGAAATTTCTCTTGACCCCTGCTTGAACAAGAGAATAAGACGAATGGTTTTCATACCGCCAGCAGTAGAACCAGCGCATCCACCCGCAGTGCTCATTAATATCAAAAGTACCGGTAGAAATGACGGCCAGAGATAAAATTCAGCGGTTGTGAATCCGGTAGTGGTCACCACAGAAATTACTTGTACGAAGCTCGCTACCGCGCTATCAAAATTCAAGCTGTAGTAACGCGCCGTAAATAAGACCCCCAAACACACCGTCGCTATTAATAAGGTCAGGCCTAGATAAACACGCGCTTCCGGGTCAACAAAATATGCCGTGATCTTTCTGGACTTAAACACGCCATAGTGCAATGCAAAATTAAATCCTGACAACAGCATAAACACACCGGCAATCATATTGACCGCTGAGCTATCAAACCAGGCCAGACTAGCATCATGGGTAGAGAAACCGCCGATAGCGACCGTAGAAAAGGCGTGGCTAACGGCGTCGAATACACTCATCCCCGCGAGCCAGTAGCAACCAAAACATGCAACGGTCAAAATCAGATAGACATACCAGAGCCGCTTCGCCGTTTCCGCAATACGTGGCGCTAAACGTGCGTCTTTCATCGGTCCCGGCGTTTCAGCACGATACAGCTGCATACCACCGACTCCAAGCATCGGCATCACCGCAACCGCCAGTACAATAATTCCCATACCGCCAAACCACTGTAGCTGCTGCCGATAATAAAGAATCGACAAAGGCAGGGTATCGATGCTGGTTAACACCGTTGCTCCAGTTGTACTAAGGCCAGACATCGATTCGAACAATGCTTCGATCCATGTCAACGATGGCGACTCCATCAACCACAGTGGCACTGCGCCTACACCTGCAAGCCCCGCCCAAAAGAGCACGACGATAAGAAAGCCGTCACGAAAACGCATCTCTCCGCGACGCCTGCGCAAAGGGAACCAAAGCACCAGGCCCAAAAAAAGAATGATTAAAAAGCCATAGAGAAAGGCAAATAACTGTCCGTCGTTGGCAAACCACGACACCGCCAGCGGGGGTAACAAAGTGACGCTAAAGCACCCTAGCAACACGCCCAGATTTTTAAAGACAATAGAGCGCATATCGCAGGTTAGCTAAAAGAAAGTGGCTGAAACCTGGAACAACTTTTCAACTTCCGGGATTTGTTTCTTGTCGATAACAAAAATAATAATGTGGTCAAACTCTTCCACAACCACATCGTTGTCCAGCTGGACCAATTCGTCTTCGCGAAGAATCGCTCCAATCGTCGCGCCCGTTGGCAACTTGATTTCTGCCAGACGCCTGCCCACCAACCTGGATTGCTTTTTATCGCCATGGGCGACCGCTTCGATGGCTTCAGCAACACCGCGCCGAAGCGAATGTGCTGCAACGACATCTCCTCTTCGCACTCGGGAAAGCAACGCACTGACCGTTGCCATTCGAGGAGAAATAGCGATATCGAGAACGCTGCTTTCGATCAAATCGACATAAGCAGAGCGATTTACAATCGCCATGGTTCTTCTTGCACCAAGACGCTTTGCTAGCATAGCCGATAAAATATTTGCTTCATCGGCATTAGTTAAGGAGCAGAAAACCTCTGTGCCATCGATATTCTCTTGTCGAAGTAACTCTTCATCGGCGGCATCGCCATGTAACACCACGGTGTTTTCAAGTTTCTCCGATACAAATTTTGCACGCTCTGGATCTCGCTCGATCAACTTAACCTGATAGCTACTTTGTTCCAAAGAACGCGCAAGCTGCAGACCGATGTTACCTGCACCCGCGAGGATAACCCGCTTGCCAACCTCCTCGATGGAACGAAGTTCCAGCATAACCTTACGAATGTCTTCTCGCGTAGAGATAAAAAACACCTCATCATCAGGCTCGATCACGGTTCGACCTGTGGGAATAATCGCGCGATCTTGACGATAGATTGCAGCAACTCTGGTATTCACAGACGGCAAGTGGTGTTTTAACTCGCGTAGCTGCTGACCGACCAACGCACCGCCATAGAAAGCGCGTAAGCCGACCAAATGAATTTTGCCGCCTGCAAAATCGATCACCTGCAGTGCACCCGGATATTCAATGACCCTTTGTATTTGATTGGTTACAATTTGTTCAGGGCTAATGATGCTATCGATAGGCAGGCTTTGATCACTAAACAGCGCTTCATGATACAAATAATCTGAAGAGCGAACACGCGCCATCTTGGTCGGAATTTTAAATACGGTGTGGGCGACCTGACAGGCAATCATATTCACCTCGTCGGAATGCGTTACCGCCAGCAATAAATCCACGTCCTCTGCACCAGCTTGCGCTAGTATATTCGGCGACGACGCATGGCCTTCCACCGTTCGGATGTCCATCCGGTCCTGGAGACGAGTCAACAGTGCCCGATCATGGTCGACTAATGAAATATCGTTATTTTCACGAGAAAGAATCTCGGCGATTGAGCTTCCTACCTGACCCGCGCCCAAAATAATTATTTTCATTGGCTGAAACGCCTGATATCGCCCTGCAACAAACATATAGTTGTGTGCGGGCGTTTTAATTGGCTGATTGACATAACTTCCGTCCCCTTCAATATAAGCCGCATTATAGTTTAGTCAGCAGGCAATAATAGAACCCGTCTCCTTGATGGACACCAGGCAAACGCTGTCGTCCAAATTGTGTCTCCAAACCGCCCACCGAAGACAAAGGAGTGACCTTTGCATTTGGCTCTTTGGCTAAAAATGCGCCAATAACATCATCATTCTCCTGAGGCAGTAGCGAGCAAGTGACATATAGTAATAGTCCTCGCTCGGCAAGCATCACCCAGGCAGTCTCAAGCAATGCCAACTGCTGACTGGCAAATCGCTCAAGATCACCAGGCTGACGGCGATGACGAATATCAGGGTGACGACGAATCACTCCGGATCCTGAGCAAGGGACGTCCAGCAAAATCCGATCCCACGGCTGCTCGTCCCACCAGTCGCTGTACTCCTCTAGCCCCATATCGCGAACAACGGCATTGAGCCCCAACCGTTCGAGGTTTTGTTCAATACTGAAAATGCGCTCAGGGAGGTCGACTGCGGTCATATTCAGCGATGGCTCTGACTCAAGCATTGCACAAGTCTTGCCACCTGGCGCCGCACAACCGTCTAGCACCCTTAAGTTTTTCTCTAATTGCATCGCTTTAGTACAAAGCTGAGCAGATTCATCTTGCACAGAAACCCATCCCTCGTTAAACATAGGCAAATCTGCAACTGGTTTTGGTTGAGAAATCACCACGCCAAGCGCACTGTCTTTGGTTTCAACCCCTTCGGTTTTCTTTTCCGAAAGTAGTTTTAGATATTCTTCTCTCTTGGTTTTTTGGCGATTGATACGCAAGGTCAGCGGCGGCTTTTGATTGCTGGCCTCAAATATTTGCGCACTGAGATCAGGCCAGGCATCGAGAATTGTGGAATGGAAAAAATCGGGAAACGCAACGCGTTGCGCTGGCGACAGTTTGTTTTCAAGATCGACAAGTTTATTGCTCTCCATTATCCGCAAGAACTGCCGCAACACACCGTTCACCAATCCTTTTGCCCAAGACTGTTTGCTTGCAGCCAAACCCTTTACCGTTTGATTCACCGCAGCGTGATCCGGCGTGCGCATAAACTTTAATTGATAAAGACCCACGATCAATAGAAAATGCACCATACGATCTTTACGGCGGATCGGTTTCTCAATCAACTGCTCGAGTAAACCTTCCAAATAGTTATAGAAACGCAAACCTCCGTATGCCATCTCGTGCAAAGCGGGTTTTTGTGCAGCATCTAAACGCTCTGATTCTGTCTCTAATGTGCGATCCAGCGAACGCCCCTGATCGACAACATCTCTAAGCACGTGGGCCGCGACTAATTGCAGATTAGGCTTCGCCAACACAATCTCCAACTTTAATTTTAGATCCGTTCAAAAAGTCTTTTGCCGCCATGGGTTTTGACCCTGCTTTTTGTAATTTCGTGATCAACAAACAGCCCTCGCCTGCTGCGATACAAATTCCTTCGCTGCTGATTTCGATCACTGTGCCGGGAGTATCAGATGATGATTGTGCTAAAACTGTTGCCGATAAAATACGTATTACCTGATCTGCATATTTAGTATTTGCCATGGGCCATGGATTAAACGCGCGAACTTTACGCGCCAGGACTTCAGCTGGCTCCTGCCAGTCAACCCGCGCTTCGGATTTAACAAGCTTCGCCGCATAGCTGGCCTGACTTTCGTCCTGAATCTCGGGTTTCAGTGCAGAATCTGCAATCGCATCCAATGCATCAGATAACAAGCGCCCACCAATCATCGACAGCTTGTCATGCAGGGAACCTCCTGTTTCCGCAGGATCGATATCGATTACACTTTTTGCGAGCATTGGTCCTGTATCCAAGCCAGCCTCCATCTGCATTAAGGTAACACCGGTTTGCTTATCCCCCGCTTCAATCGCCCGTTGGATCGGTGCAGCGCCGCGCCACCTAGGAAGCAAAGACGCGTGGACATTGACGCAACCTAGAGCCGGCGCCTGCAAAACTTCTTGCGGAAGAATCAAACCATAAGCGGTAACAACCATCAAGTCAGCCTGTAATGATTGTAATTGCTCAATGGAATCTTGCTGTCGAAAATTCTCCGGCTGATAAACTGGAATATCAAGTTCTAAAGCGCGCGTCTTTATAGGCGATGACGTTAGCTTTTTACCGCGGCCTGAGGGTCTGTCTGGCTGCGTATAAACCGCCACCAATTCCACTCCAGGGTGTGCGACTAAAGCTTCCAAACTGGAAAGAGAGAATTCCGGGGTTCCGGCAAAGACAACACGCATTATATTTTTAGGCTAGCAGAGTCTAAGCCACTGAAATCTTGGAAAGCGGAGACAAGAGAAAAGAGGCGCGAAGCGCTACGCCGCCTGTGACTCCTTCAGTTCTTTGAGGAGTTTTTTACGCACACGATCCTGTTTCATTCGAGACAGATAGTCGACAAAAACCTTGCCATCCAAATGATCTACTTCATGCTGGATGCAAACGGAGAGCAGCCCATCGGTTTCAATTTCAAACGGCTTTCCATCGACATCAAATGCTTTGATCCGCACCGTTTCAATCCGCTCTACCGTGGCAAATATACCAGGCACCGACAAACAGCCCTCTTCATATTCCTGGGTGCCGTCGATTGCTTCAATTTCCGGGTTAATAAAAACCTTTAGATCGTTTCTATCTTCGGACAGATCCATGACGATCACGCGCTTGGGTACGTTGACCTGAATCGCTGCGAGGCCAATTCCCGGAGCGTCGTACATGGTCTCAGCCATATCTTTCACCAGCTGTTTCAGGGATTCGTCAAATACTTCTACTGGCTTTGCACGTTCGCGTAAACGCTTGTCGGGATATACCAGGATTTCTAGAAGTGCCATGGATTCATGTGTTTGTGTTCAATGTAGGAGCGCCTGAATGAGAATACTTCACAGACAGACAAGGGAATTGTATTCCTGTTAATCACAAAAATGAAGTATCACGAGGCGGTTTTGCTGCTGCTAAGCGGGGTTTATTGCTGAAAATAAGACCGCATTCTCTGCAAATCATGGGCAGTATCAACGCCTGGCGGTGGCGCAGTTACCGCAGTCGCACAGACAATACGTTCGCCATGCCATAACGTCCGCAACTGCTCCAACCACTCGATTTCCTCCAGTACGCAGGGCGGTCTGGCGGAAAATTGCTGGATATACCCACTCCGATAGGCATATATCCCCAAATGACGGCTCGCCAAGGAAAATCCACTGGTATCTAACTCAGCTGTATTCTCCGCGCGTTTCCAGGGAATGGGAGCGCGACTAAAATACAGTGCAGACTGGTTGAGATCGGTGACCACCTTCACCATCGATGGATCCAGCATCTCAGTGTGGTCAAGAAGCGGTGTTGACAGGGTCGCCATCACAGCCTGGTCATGATCCGCCAGTAAAGTAGCCACCTGATCAATCAAAGCAGAGGGAATTGCTGGCTCATCGCCCTGCACATTAACCACGATTGTGGCGTCGTCCCACTCCAGGGTTTTGCAGGCCTCGGCAATGCGATCACTGCCTGAGGCATGCGAGGGAGAGGTCATTATCGCTCGGCATCCGAAACCCTGCACAACGGCAGCCACTTTGTCGTTATCGGTGGCCACCACCACATCTTCGGCAGCGCTATTTCTCGCCGCCTCAACCACACGCTCGATCATTGGTTTGCCGGCGATATCTTCCAGCACTTTGCCTGGCAGTCGTCCGGAATCGAATCTTGCTGGTATGACCACTTTGAATAATTGTTTCATTAGTTCTACTCGTTATAAAACTCAAGACGATGCGGGATCAGCGATAACGGCGTCGATTTCTTTTAGACATGAATCAGGAATGTCAGCTGATATCTGAAGCACCCAGGTATTTAAAGGCAAGCTGAATGCTGCACACTTCACCGCATCTTTCTCGGTCATTACAATTACATCGCCCTCCTTCACAAACGCAAAGTCGTTTTGTGTATAACGATAATGGTCGTCAAAGAAATGCCGCTCGTGTTCGATATCATTTTGAGTGAGTAACTGCGAGAATCGTTGCGGATTCCCAAGACCACAAACCGCATGTACACACTGCCCAACAAGGGTGTTCAATTCAATTCTATCTGCGGGGTTCGCCAACCGATAAAGATCATTAGACACCACCGAAGAAAGGTAGGTACTTCCAGAAAAACCATTGTGAGTTGCTAACGCTGACAGCTTATCTAAGTTCGCCTTCGCATCACCGTTGAATATGACTATTCCAGCGCGTTGTAACCCGCTTGCTGGCTCACGCAACGGACCTGCTGGCAAACACCAACCGTTTCCCAATTGCCGTTCCGAGTCAATCACCACAATATCCAAATCCCGCGCCATGGCGAAATGCTGAAATCCATCATCACTAATCACTACATCACAACCACATTGATCAACCAGGAGCGCCACACTTTCATTGCGCGATGGTCCAACTGCCACAGCAACCCCTGTCGATTGAAGCAGTAACAAGGGCTCGTCTCCAACTTCGGAAGCGCTATCCTCTAACGTCACTTTTCGTGGCCATTCGGCACTCTCTCCGCCATAACCTCTAGCGATAATGCCCGGTGTCCTACCCGCGTCCTTCAAATACCTGGTCAATGCAATTACCAACGGCGTTTTTCCAGTTCCACCGACCGAAAGGTTGCCCACCACAATCACCGGCACGGTGGATCTAAACACAGATTTAAAGCCGGCCTCATAAACATAACGCCGCAGGCCAACGAGCAATCGATAAAGCCAGCTAACGGGTAATGCCAGATAGTTTAACAAACCGGGATGTTGCCAGCCTTGTTGCAGTTGTCGCATCATACCGACGTGGGTTTCCAGAAAAACAAAGTGATTGGATTTTACAGCAAGGATGCAGAACGGAGTGTACTGGCCCAACAGATCATTGGACTAAGCTCCGATCATCTCTAGTTTGAACGAATCGATAATCTGTAGCCTAGAGTATGATGGGGTTGTTTTCGATTGGAGAAAGGTGTCCGAGAAAAGTGTCAGGTTTAATTTTCAAAGAATTTAGGCAGGCCATGTTTACATGATCGCTGCCACCTCAGGACTGCATTCACACTGAAATTGACTCATCGATCTATCCCAGGTCTTTTGTAACAAACACAGACACAAGCAGTCTACAATAGAAAGCATACCATTCATCTGGAGCGCGTAATGAATCCAACCGCTAATAGGACGAAACAACTCCTTTGCTATAACTGGCAGATGAGTGCACTAACGCTGGTTTTTCTCATTGTTGCATTCACAATTGTCGGCCAGGCTCGGGCACAACAAGCAAACCCGCTCGACGCCGTCGTAAATTTAAAAGCAGTAGCCCCACCGAATTCCCGGCTTGCGGATGTGCTGGGAACCTTCCGCGAAGGAAGTGGAATTGTCATTGACGACCAAGGTCTGATTTTGACCATTGGCTATTTGATTCTAGAGGCTTCCGACGTAGCGATCACCAAAGCTAATGGAGAGATCATCCCAGCCGATGTGGTTGCATACGACTACGATACAGGACTCGGACTCGTAAGGACAAACGAGCCTTTAGACATTGAACCTATTGCGATAGGGAATTCTTCTCAGGTAACTTCCGGTTCGAAAAATCTACTTGCCAGCCTGATCGGCGAGCCAAATATCCATGCCGTTGAAGTTGCTGACATAAGACTGTTTGCGGGGTTTTGGGAGTACTTACTAGAAGAGGCAATCTTTACCACACCGATAGTCAGAAGTTTCGCGGGCGGCGCGTTAATTGATGAATCTGGTGCTTTGATAGGTGTTGGATATTTAGCTGTACGCGATGCAACTCAAGGCGTTGATGAAACCGCAGGCAATATGTTTGTGCCAATCGATAGCCTCAAACCTATTTTAAAAGATCTCGTAAAGCACGGGCGGAGACAGAGCGCTGCTCGTCCCTGGATGGGACTTTATACCGAAATGGATCGCGGACATCTTTTCGTCACCCGCTTAGCTGACGAGGGTCCTGCGGAAAAAGCGGGGGTGCTCGCTGGCGATATTGTTGTCAGTGCAAATGGATT
>CALKKV010000073.1 GCA_937992195.1 uncultured Gammaproteobacteria bacterium
AAGACAGAAATATTTAATTTTATTGAAATGTTTTACAATCCAGTAAAACGACACAGTCATACTGGAGGGGTTTCTCCAGTGCAGTTTGAAGAAGACTATTATTCCAAGCTAGAAAGTGTCTAGCAAACCCTGGGAAGTCCACATAGACCTTGACCGAACACTCACACTAACAGGTGCATAGAACGAAGGTAGATCGCTAACTAAATCTTCTCTCGCTCTTCTAGTGATTTTTCTTCTGAACTCGTGTACTTTTCTGTTCGGTTTGGGGTTTATGACTATTCTTGATCCTTCAAAATTTACAACAGGTATTTCCGAGTGTCGGGAAATCGATATATCTGTAATTAATCGATAGAATTTCTTTGGTTTTTTAAGTAATTTTCTTTCTTCAATAGAAATGTATTTAATAAGGTTTTCTGCAGATATTTTCCCTTTCGCACCCGCACTCATAAGTCCAGAACGCAGCAATCCTTTCTTATCTAAGTCAGAGATTTCTTTACTGACCCTTAATTCACCATTTAGAACTACAACTTGCTCCGAGTACCCTGAATCTTGGAAACCTATACCTCCGCTAGCAACCTCAACTTTTTGCTCCTCTATCAAGTCACACATCATTGATACAGTTTGACCGCCCTTTTCATTCCATTTCGCCACAACAATGCCCTACGATTTCTTATTCAAAATAAGTTGAATTTCATTTTGTGAATAATACGGTGTCTTATAGAGTTCATTCACCAACCACAGACCACTTTTGACTATCTTATCTTTTGGCGAATACTGTCCTAACCAATCACCTGATCCTCCACATTCCTCACACCAAGACACAGTAGAGATGATCTTTGATTCAATCTCTAAACGACCACTCTTCTCTGGTATCTCAATAACTGAGAAAGACAGGTTCGTTCGCATATATTCACTGACTTCTTCTTCAACTTTCGCCTGATATTCGAAATCAATCTGATCTGAATATTGATCCTTTGCTTTTCTGGCTGTTAGATCAAGTTCCCAAAACTCCAAAAATGGGTCGTTTCGCCGATTCAGGAGAGATCGACCAATATTCTTACGGAATATGCTCCGATCCTTATTTTCATTCAAAAAATGTTGCTTGATTCTAGATTTCAACTGATTTGCGCCTGTATGCGTCCCTATTCGCACAATTCGATCTCCGTGATGCCCAGACTCACCTTTCTCAAACAGCAGATACAATCCATTTTTGGGGATATTGGTGTCATCGTACGGAAATCTGAATCTCTCTAAATTTCTCCCAATTTCATGGATTTTGGCGCATGGACTAGTCACAGCATTCCCTGACGTCATTTTCTTCAGTTTTTGTAGTTGTTTTCCGATTCCCAACCCTTCTAGGGGAACATTCACGTGATTCATCTGAGGAACGAGAAATTTCCGATATTTCATACCAGCGAGAAATGTGAAATGATCATTCTCCAGATCAGTGAATTCTCGAAGTTGATTCAAAACCAATTCAGACCATTCCTTGATCTGAGCAGATTTCATCGTATTCAGGGTCAACTCGTAGGGATCAATCTCCTGATCCATTGGCAATAGTCCATGCAATGCCGATAGTACGAACATCTGATCTGGTGATTGTTGTCTGGCGTACTTCAGATTGAACTTGAAAAGTGGACTGGTATACAAGTCTGCAACTTTTGATCGTATTTCTTGTTTCATGCTGACACATGAAATTAATACTATTTTTTTCACCTATTCTTCCATTTGTCTTCTTTTTTTGTAGCACAAACTGGGGTACAGTCAGCACCTCTTACCCAAATATACCGCGAAAAACCACCTATAGTTGCCTAACTACCCTTTAACTTTATTAGTGGTAGCGAGTCCGACCCTCGGTACCATTCCTGTATTTCTATTTTATTTGTGATCCATGTCAGACATAGAAGAAACAGGAATATCATTTGGTTCTCTATGTATGAAACCGACAATATTACTGCCTCCATCATTACTGTCTCCATCTGACGGCAGTTTCTTCCCAAACTTTAAATAATGGTAATTTCAGGTTTTTGCCATAGGTTTGTCTGTGGTGAATACCAATCGGAGACGGTAAAATACAGCTCCGCCAATTTAACTTGCCTTTTGCCATGAATCCAAACGAGCCCAGCCAAACCAATATTAGCAGCAGTATGCCAAAAACCCCTGAAGCCAGCCCGGAAAACGGCAAAGTGGCAATGATTGGTGAGACCGTCAAAATACATGGCGATCTAAACGGCAAAGAAGATCTTGTGATCAATGGCACCGTTGAAGGCACCGTAGATTTTCGTGAGAACGATGTGATCGTTGGAGATAAAGGCAAAGTAAACGCAAATATAACTGCCCGTAACATTACGATTGCTGGGGAGCTTAAAGGCGAATTGAGAGGAAGCGAGCAAGTCACAATTAAGCCTTCAGGTCGGGTTACTGGGGATATCAGAGCGCCGCGAGTGGTGTTAAATGATGGCTGTCAGTTTAAAGGACTGGTCGATATGGAAGACAAACCGATGAATCCAGCTGAGCCTCGCAATCCGGTCGCCAAGCCAACCCCTGGTAAACCTTTTCCAGAAAGACCGTTGCCAAATACTGGCGGACCTGCACCGACTCTTGCCAGACGGAAGGTATAAATCTGAAAGCAGAAGCGACCTGAAAATAAACGAATAAACTCTAACGCGTTACAAAACTAAAACAATCGAAATGGCAATAGAAGAAGGCAAAGCAGCACCAGCATTCACACTTACCGACCAAGATGGAAACAAGGTTGCACTGAAAGATTTTAAAGGACAAACAGTGGTTGTTTACTTCTACCCAAAAGATGACACACCTGGCTGCACCAAAGAAGCTTGCTCCTTTCGAGACAATAAGAAATCTTTCGACGCGATCGACACTGTTATTCTAGGTATTTCTCCCGATGCTGCTGACTCTCACACCAAGTTTATTGAGAAGTTTGATTTACCCTTTTCACTGCTATCTGATCCGGACAAAAAGGTAATGGAAAAGTATGGCGCCTGGGGAGAAAAAATGATGTACGGAAAAAAAATGATTGGTGTGATTCGGTCGACAACAATTGTGGGACCGAATGGCAAGGTACTTAAGCACTGGAAAAAAGTCCCTAAAGCTGCCGACCACCCAGAGAAAGTTCTGGCTTTCTTACAAGAACTTTAAATCACCTATTTTAAATTAAACCAGCGCAATTAATTTCGACTAACACAATGCGGCGCTTAAAGATTCGCATCACGCGGGAATCGCTTTTCTCACCTCATCCGCAATCGTATTGGTAAGGCGATCCACTTGATCATGATCATTGCCTTCGATCATGACGCGAACCAATGGCTCGGTTCCCGACGGCCGGAGAACTATGCGGCCATTTTTTCCAAGCTCTTTCTCAGCTTCTTCGACAGCCGCAATAACGCCAGGCGCAGCCACCAGTGCTTTTGCATTGGCCCCATCTACTTTTACATTGACCATGACTTGGGGGAACATCGGCATACCAGCAACCAGTGCCGATAGAGGCTGCTCGGTTTCCAGCATGACTTCTAAAACCTGCAACGCCGCAATAATGCCGTCACCGGTGCTATTTTTATCCAGGCAGATAATATGCCCCGAGTTTTCTCCACCCAAAAGCCATCCATTAGAAACCAATGCTTCGTGCACATAACGATCTCCCACATTGGTTCGCACAAATGGAACACCTCTTTGCTCTAACGCTTGCTCCAGACCAAGGTTTGTCATCAAGGTTCCTGCTACACCACCTCTGAGCGAACCTTGCTTGTATCGATGTTGAGCTAGTAAAAATAAAATTCGGTCACCATCGACCAGATTTCCATTTTCATCAACCATCAGCACCCTGTCGCCATCCCCATCGAGGGCAATACCAATCTGCGCTTTCTGCGTTTTAACCGTTTCAATCAAACCGTCGAGGTGGGTAGAACCACATTCTGCATTGATATTGAAACCATCTGGCTGGTTAGCAATGATCGTTAGATCCGCGCCCAACTCGGAAAAAACTCTGGGCGCGACTTCGTAGCCAGCACCATTAGCGCAGTCAACGACAAGCCCCAACCCAGATAGATTCAGATGATCCGGGAAGGTAGATTTACATAATTCGATATAACGTCCTTGTGCATCGGTGAATCGCTCAGCGCGGCCAATTCGATCTGATTCAACACAGACCATCGGCTCCTGCATTTTTTGATCAATACTGGTTATTAACGCATCATCCAGCTTGGTACCTTCCGATGAGAAAATCTTAACGCCATTATCATGAAACGGATTATGAGACGCGCTGATTACCACTCCAGCACTTGCGCGCGCCGTCCGTGTTAAATAGGCAATTCCCGGGGTTGGCATGGGGCCGAGCAAACTGACATTCACACCTGCGGCAGCGAACCCGGCTTCGAGTGCAGACTCCATCATATAGCCCGATATACGCGTATCTTTACCAACCAGAACCTTATTACTCACCCCCTCACGGGCAAGAACAGAGCCTGCAGCCCATCCAAGCTTCATCATTGTATGGGGAGTAATCGGCTCAGACCCGACCAACCCCCTTACCCCGTCGGTACCAAACAACGACATCTAAGTTAGCGCTGCAGTCAATTACCGACAGAGACTATCGCTATGTCGCTTCAGTGGGATCAGGTAGGTCGATATCCGCCTCGGAAAGGCCAGTATCGGCTAAGGATTCCTTCGCTCCGCCACCCTTTGAATCGGTTGAAGACGGCTTTGAATCATCCGGCTGGCGCGGCTCTTTACCCAACATAATTTGCTCGATTTGATCCGCTTCAAGAGTCTCCCACTCAATCAGTTTTTGGGTCATGACCTCTAGCCTATCCTTGTTTTCCTCGATAATGGTACGCGCACGATTGTATTGCTCAGTGATAATGCGGGTTATTTCTTCTTCGACTTTTTCAGCGGTTTGAGGGCTCAATGCGCGATTTGGACGACCGTACATATCATGGCTATCAGTGCCATAAAGGCGCGGTCCAAGCTCTTCACTCATCCCCCACTCGGTTACCATCGACTCAGCTGTGCTGGTCGCCATTTGCATGTCGCCGGAGGCACCGCTGGTAATTTGATTCATGAAGATTTCTTCCGCTATTCTGCCTCCCATAGAAACAGCAATTTGCGCAAGCAGTTTTTCCTTCTCATGACTTAATTCATCATTCTCAGGAAGAAATTGCGTGGTTCCTAAAGCGCGGCCGCGGGGAATAATCGTGACCTTCAAGATCGGATCCACTAAGTTTCGTAACACCCAACCTACAACGGTATGCCCGGACTCATGGTAAGCGGTATTACGCAGGTCTTCTTCTTTCATAACCATAGATCGGCGCTCTGCACCCATCATAATTTTGTCCCTTGCCGCCCAGAACTCGTCCTCGCCTACCAGCTTCTTTTTCAGTCGCGCTGTCAATAGTGCGGCTTCATTCACTAGATTCGCAATCTGCGCGCCGGAGAAACCTGGTGTTCCACGGGCAATTTCGCGTGCGTCAACGTCTTCTGCTGCAGGCACTTTTCTCATATGCACATTCAGAATGGCTTCCCGACCGCGAATATCTGGGAGTGGCACATTCACCTGGCGATCAAAGCGCCCTGGGCGCAATAGCGCTGGATCCAAAACGTCGGGTCTGTTGGTCGCGGCAATCACGATCACACCCTCATTCTCTTCAAAACCATCCATTTCTACCAATAGCTGGTTCAGGGTTTGCTCGCGCTCATCGTTACCGCCACCAATTCCAGCGCCGCGACTACGGCCAACCGCATCAATCTCGTCAATGAAAATAATGCAAGGTGCATTTTTCTTTGCTTGCTCAAACATGTCTCGCACGCGAGAAGCACCTACACCGACAAACATCTCAACAAAATCAGAACCGGAGATGGTAAAGAACGGTACTTTTGCTTCACCGGCAATCGCTTTAGCCAGCAGTGTCTTACCAGTACCAGGACTTCCGGTCATCAACACACCGCGAGGAATCCTGCCACCAAGTTTATGAAATCTAGAAGGGTCTCTGAGGAATTCAACCAGCTCCCCTACTTCCTCCTTTGCTTCGTCGACACCGGCAACATCTTCAAAGGTCACATGGTTTTTGTCTTCGGTCAGCATTTTGGCTTTACTTTTACCAAAACTCAGGGCGCCGCCCTTGCCGCCACCCTGCATTTGTTTCATGAAGAAAATCCAAACGCCAATCAACAACAAAATCGGGAAAGAACTCACCAACAGCGTCATCAACAATGAGGTCCCTTCTTTCTCCTCGACCTTGATGCGCACACCGTTTGCATACAGATCATCAATTAATTTTGGATCGTTAGGAGCGAAAACCTTGAATGGCTGATTGTCTTTGGTCTCGCCATATATGGTGTCTCCGGCAATTCTTACCGCAGCGACATTCCCCTGCTTCACCTCGGCTAAGAATGAGGAATAATCAATATCTGTATCGCGACCTGACTGGCCAGATGTGAAATTGTCAAAAACCGACATTAGGACCATGGCGATCACTAGCCAGAGCAAGATATTTTTAGTCATATTTGGCACGTACTTTTCTCCAAAACGCGGGCACCTGGCCCTTTAAGTATTGCGAAGAGAGTTTCTCAACTTAGCTTAAGATGGTACACCATCTACAGTGCGGTCTATATGGACAATACGTCTGTATTAAGAAATTGCAATGATGCACAGCCCATTCTCTCAATTTTTGGCCATTAAGCGACCAAAGGGTTCAATTTTTCTGCGATTTATATCCGGAAGCCAACAGAAACACTTCTTTTGATTCAGATCTGGAAGCATCCGGTTTAATCACCTGAATATCCTTAAACAAGGTTTTTGCCCGTTTTCTCATCTCAACCGCGGCCTCCCCCTCAAACAGTTTCGTCAGAAGTCGACCACCAGGGGCCAGAGTATCTGAACAAAACGCCAGAATTGCCTCCTGCAATACCTCGATTCTCGCCTGATCAGTAGCGCGAATACCAGTAATATTGGGGGCCATATCGGACAAAACAAGGCTTAAAAGCTCGCCACCGGCAGCATTGTGTATTTCGGCAATGGTGTTGGGTTCAGTGAAGTCGCCCTGAATGAACTTTACTCCAGGCACCGGCTCCATTGGCAGGAGGTCTACAGCCAGTATTTGCCCCTGAGGACCCACCTTCTTCGAGGCATACTGCGACCAGCTACCCGGTGCCGCGCCGAGGTCTATCAGTCGCGTTGTTGCTTTGATCAATCCCGCTTTATGATCGATTTGCTCCAGCTTAAAAGCGGCTCTGGCACGGAACCCACTCGCCCTTGCCTTTTTAACAAACTGGTCACTTTCCTGTTTGTTTACCCAGTTACTGGTTTTTCGTTTTTGCTTGCTTTTATTTCTACTCATTACGCATTATCGCGATAGAATCCGCCCTATGACTGCACTTACTCTTAAGCAAAAGAAATTTCTCAAAGGTCTTGCCCACGACAAAAAGCCCGTTGTGACCGTAGGTCAAAAAGGTTTAACCGCAACGGTTCAGGAAGAAGTCGATCGCGCCCTGTCCCACCACGAATTAATCAAAGTTAAACTACCGGCCAGCGATCGAAAAGAAAGAACAGCGATGCTGGAAACTCTGTGTGGTCAAACTAACGCATCATTTGTTACCTTAATTGGCCGTGCCGGGGTCATCTACCGAGCAAGCGAAGACAAAAAAATCTCGTTGCCAGCCTGACTTTTAAAACACCATTATTTAAACGCTTTACTGCCAGCCCCGTTCTCAGTCAGCACTTACAAACGCTCAATTAATGCATCGGTCACTTCCTGCGTACCAGCGGTGCCGCCAAGATCACCTGTCAATCTGTCCTTATCAAGAATAACGCTGTTCACTGCAGCACGAATTCGCTGCGCATCCTCGAATCGGTCTAACTGATCAAGCATCATTGCAGCGGCGAGAATCAGGGCAAATGGGTTCGCAATTCCTTTGCCGGCAATATCAGGCGCTGAGCCATGTACCGCCTCAAAAATCGCTGCATCGTCGCCAATATTTGCACCGGGAGCCATTCCCAGGCCGCCCACCAAACCGGCACACAAATCAGAAATAATATCGCCAAATAAATTCGTTGTCACAATCACATCAAACTGTTCGGGTCGAACCACAAGTTGCATACAGGCGTTATCAACAATCAGTTCAGTGGTTTCAATCTCGTCATATTCTTCACGAATATCCCTCGAGACATCCAAAAACAAACCGGAGGTTGCCTTTAGTATGTTCGCCTTATGCACCACCGCTATTTTCTTACGACCCTGGCGTTTGGCCATATCAAACGCATAACGCAACACGCGTTCTGCACCAACACGCGTAATCACACTGACAGATTCAGCTCGTTCTCCATCTTCAGATACCGTTTGTTTTTCTTGTGAATACATTCCTTCGGTATTCTCACGCACGGTGATCAAATCAATATTTTCATACTTGGATTGAATCCCTTCGCGGGTAATCGCAGGACGAACGTTTGCATAGAGATCAAATTCTTTTCTTAGCATGACGTTCAAACTGGTGAACCCTTTGCCAATCGGAGTGGTTAACGGACCCTTTAGCGCTATGCTATTGCTACGAATACTCTCCAGCAGTTCTTCAGGAATCAGCTCTTTTCCGGCTTCAATTGCAGTTAATCCTGCCAGCTGCAAATCGTACTCAAGATTGGCATCAACAGCGTCTAAAACGCGTAACGCCGCTTTGGTAATTTCTGGTCCAATCCCGTCCCCTGGAATCACTGTAATTTTTTGTTTGCTCATTTCAACTTCACTTTTGAAAATTTTATTGATTAATAGTATCTCGTTTCACTATTGCGATAGGCTACCTTTTGCATTAGCGCGAAACGCAGGTATAGATACTTCTCGACCTTCTTCAGGGTGGCGCGGTATCAACATTGCTAAAACCAGCGAACAACCTGCAAATGCTGCCCCCGCCAAAAACACAAGCTGCGGTGAAGTTAACCACACAATGCCAAGCAGTACTGGCAGCACCACCGCTGCAATATGATTTATTGTGAACGCTACCCCTGCGGTAGACGCAATATCTCGGGGGTCTGCAATCTTTTGGAAATAAGTTTTAATCGCAATCGCTAAAGCAAAAAACATATGATCAATCACGTATAAAACCGAAGCAAGCCCTGCGCTATTCACAAAAGCATAGCTGACGAAAATAATAATCAATCCGATATATTCAAAAATAAGCGATTGCCGGTCACCCCATTTTGCAACTAATTTACCAATAATGGGCGCCAGCCAAATATTGATCGCACAGTTAATCAAGAATAGCAACGTCAGGTTTGAAGCACTGAAACCAAATTTCTCTACCATCATAAAACCGGCAAAGACGATAAATATCTGTCTGCGCGCACCCGAAAAAAACACCAAAGCGTAGTAAAGCCAATATCGCTTTCGCAGTATCAGTTTTTTATGCTGTTCATGCTTTGAAGGAAAAGACGGGTAACACAACCAAGCGATCAGACCTATCACAACACTCGCTCCACCCCCCGCAAGCAAAACCGTTGAAAAAGAGAAAGAAAACAACTCAAGTCCGACATAAATCAAACCAAACGCCACTAACGAGGTAAACGAGCCCACCGCGAGCAGACGTCCCAGCGCAATAGCGGTTCGATCTTTATCGAACCATTGCAAAGATAGCGAGTTCTGCAAGGCCTCGTAGTAATGAAAACCAAATGACATGAGCAGTGTCGTGCAGTACAAGCCGACTACAGTAGGAAGAAAGCCCGTGATTGCTGTCCCCACCCCCATGACTAGCAGGAAAACAATTGCCAGGCTTTGCTCGCGTATAAAAATCAGAAAGAAAATAATCCCAAAGGCTAGAAAGCCTGGTACTTCGCGAATACTCTGAAGTATGCCAATCTCCTTGCCAGAAAAACCTGCAATCTCAATCGTAAAATTGTTGATCATCGCTGACCAAGTGGCGAAAGATAGCGGCACCGCTGACGCCATGATCATTAGCAGCATCTCAGGGGACTTGAGGTAGGCTTTGGCTTCCTGACTAAGCATATTGCAATTAACTTGGATTTCGATTGCTATGGCCTCGATGATAGGCCATAAATTCTTTTACTCCAAAACCCCCAATTTCAAGATGTCCGTAAACAAAAAAAGCGCCATCGGCGCTTTTTTTACTATCGATTCTTTGAGAACCAACCGAGCAATTACGGCATTCCCAAATAATAATCAATTACTCGTCGTCTTCCGCGGCTTCGCTGGAAAGATCGCGGTCTACCAGCTGCACGTAAGCCATCGGCGCGTTATCACCCACACGGTTACCACATTTGAGAATTCTCAAATATCCGCCCGGCCTAGACTGAAAATGTGGACCGAGCTCATCAAACAGCTTGGAGACCATGTCACGATCGCGCAACCGAGAAAAAGCGAGTCTGCGATTGGCAATGCTTGGTGTCTTCGCAAGCGTAATTAACGGCTCCGCAACACGTCGTAATTCCTTTGCCTTTGGCAATGTTGTTTTAATCTGCTCATGCAAGAACAATGAATTCGCCATATTGGCTAGCATTGCTTTGCGGTGAGAAGAGGTTCTGTTGAGCTTTCGCCCAGAGAGTCTATGTCTCATTACAATCCACCCATACCAAAGCCACCGGTCTCTTCTTCTTTAACCAGAGAGGCAGGAGGCCAGTTTTCTAGTTTCACGCCTAAGACCAGGTTGCGCTGTGCCAGCACATCTTTGATCTCAGTCAACGATTTCTTACCCAGATTCGGCGTCTTGAGAAGCTCAGTCTCGGTGTGTTGCACCAGATCACCGATATAGTAAATATTCTCGGCCTTCAGGCAGTTCGCAGATCGAACCGTAAGCTCAAGGTCATCGACAGGCCGAATCAAAATAGGATCAATCTCTGGCTCTTCCTCTACCTTGCTTTGAATCATCGATTCCTCAAGGTTTACAAACACTGAAATTTGATCATGCAAAATGGTTGCAGCGCGACGTACGGCGGTTTCTGGATCGATCGAGCCATTAGACTCAACATCTAAAATCAAACGATCAAGGTCCGTTCGCTGTTCAACGCGCGCATCTTCGACGCTGTAAGAGATTTTGTGAATCGGGCTGAATGAAGCATCAAGATGAATCACACCTACCGCGCGGCTTTCGTCTCCATCCTGCATTCTGCTTTCGGCGGTCTCATATCCACGTCCACGCCGAACGGTGATTTCCATTTCAATGGAACCGTCTTTCGCAAGCGTTGCAATATGATGATCAGCATCAACAACTTCAACATCATCGATTAAATCGATATCACCAGCAGTAACCGGGCCCGAACCTTTCTTCTTCAGAGTCAAAGTCGCTTCAGATCGCGTATGCATGATCAAAGCCAGCCCTTTCAGATTCATTAGGATATCCAGTACGTCTTCCTGAACACCCTCGAGAGCAGAATATTCATGAAGGACACCTTCTATTCTGACCTCGGTAATTGCACAGCCAGGCATTGAAGACAACAGAATACGACGCAGCGCATTTCCCAGAGTATGGCCAAAGCCTCTCTCTAACGGTTCAATGGTGATCCGGGAGTGCTTGTCATCGATATTTTTTGCTTCCACAAGTCGCGGCCGCAAAAATTCAATGGTGGGATCCTGCATATTTTTTCCTCGCAATAAGACGAAGTTAAACTAAAAATTCAAACGCTGTTATATCGCTTAGCGCTTACTGCCGGACCGTAACGGCCCGGTTCAATCAATCTCTATAAATCCGAAGCTACCTAGTTACTTAGAGTAAAGTGCAACGACTAGCGCTTCGTTAATATCGGGTGGCAGATCAGCGCGATCAGGAAGAGACTTGAACACCCCTTTAACTCCTTTTGTATCGACTTCTACCCATGGAACGATGCCAATTTGCTCCGCAATTTCCATCGCAGAACTAATTCGGAGTTGCTTCTTCGACTTTTCAGTAATCTCAATCTCGTCACCAGGCTTCACATTGTAAGAAGCGATGTTTACTTTCTTACCGTTCACCATTACAGATTTATGGCTGACCAACTGTCGACACTCTGCTCGGGTCACACCAAAACCCATGCGGTACACAACATTATCAAGACGCGACTCTAGAAGCTGAAGCAAATTGAGGCCGGTAGAACCAGAAAGACGAGCCGCCTCATCGTAATACGCTCTAAATTGCTTTTCCAAAATCCCGTACATACGGCGCAGTTTCTGCTTCTCTCTCAGCTGGGTTCCGTAAACTGTGGTTCTAGGTCGGCGACCGCCAGGCTTCACACCAGGAGCGCGATCGAACTTGCACTTGGAATCAATCGTTCTGACAGGGCTTTTCAGGAACAGATCTGTTCCTTCGCGTCTCGCCAGTTTACAAGTTGGACCAATATATCTTGCCATAATGCTTTCCGAAGAATTGTGCCGGGTTGGTTAGTTATCAAAGACCCGGTTTAAATTTAATGTCGTTCTATCTCGGCAAATTGCCGGATGCGTAAAAATACTATTTGAATACTGTTAGGGCTTAAGCCTAAACGCGTCGCCGTTTAGGAGGCCTGCAGCCGTTGTGTGGAATGGGCGTAATGTCAGAAATCGCATGAATCTCCAGACCTAATGCATTCAGAGCACGAACAGCAGACTCTCTTCCAGGGCCCGGACCCTTTACCTTGACTTCAAGTTGTTTCACGCCCATTTCCTGTGCCTTCTTGCCACAAGATTCAGCGGCCATCTGCGCAGCAAATGGTGTACTTTTTCTGGAACCTTTAAATCCAGAATTGCCCGCTGATGCCCAGCAAAGGGTATCTCCATGACGATCTGAAATCGTAACGATAGTATTATTAAAGGTCGCGTGTATATGCGCGATGCCTTCAGAAACGTTTTTGCGAACCTTGGCTTTTGCCTTGGTGGTTTTGGTAGCGCCCTTGGCCATGATTTACCTGCGATTATCTTTTAACAGCACGACGCGGACCTTTTCGAGTTCGCGCGTTGGTTTTAGTACGCTGACCATTAACTGGTAAGCCTCTACGATGACGGTGGCCTCGATAACAGCCTAAATCCATCAATCGTTTAATATTCATCGAAACTTCTCTACGAAGATCACCTTCAACTTCAAATTTCGCAGTTTCAGCTCGCAGCTTCTCCGCCTGTTCTTCGGTCAGAGCTTGCACTTTCGTGTTGCGCGGTACTCCCGCGTCATCACAAATCTTCTGTGCGCTTGTTCGACCAATGCCATAAATAGAGGTCAATCCGATCTCAATATGCTTATGGTTCGGCAGGTTTATTCCAGCAATTCGTGCCACGTTATCGTCTCAAAAAAGGTTTATTTATCAATCAGCTGACTGAAATCAAGGGCGCATATTCTAGCAAATTCAAATGCTTGCTACAATCACCATCAAGTTCAGCTATCGGCTATATTTACTAGCCCTGGCGTTGCTTGTGCCGAGGGTCACTACAAATCACGCGAACCGTTCGGTTTCGGCGGATTACCTTACAGTTTCTGCAAATTTTCTTTACGGAAGCTCTTACTTTCATTATTTATCTCCAGTTTCAGCTATTTCTAACCAGCAAACTAGCGTAGACCGCCAGGGTTACCGCCCAGATTAGATTTTTTCAAAATGCTCTCGTACTGACGAGACATCATATGTGACTGCACCGCGGAAATCATATCCATGGTCACAACGACAATTATCAGCAAAGATGTGCCGCCAAAGTAGAAGGGCACGCTGTATTGAACAATTAAAAATTCGGGGATCAAGCAAACCACTGTAATATAGATCGCCCCTACAAGCGTCAGTTTTGAAACGACACTATCGATATATTTAGCGCTCTGCGCTCCAGGACGAATTCCAGGGATAAATCCTCCGGATCTCTTGAGGTTATCTGCCATTTCGGTTGGGTTAAACACCATCGCCGTATAGAAAAAACAGAAAAATATAATCATGCCGCCATAGGCAAGGGTATACACCGGTTCACCAGGCTGTAGTTTGGTGGCAATATCATTCATCCATGCCATGCCCGGAGAACGGCTAAACCAGCTACCAATACTCGCGGGGAATAAAATCAAACTAGAGGCGAAAATTGGTGGAATTACCCCAGCCATGTTTAGCTTTAAAGGCAAGTGACTGCTTTGTCCAGCCATCATCTTGCGCCCTTGCTGCCGCTTTGCATAGTTGATCGTAATGCGCCTTTGGCCACGTTCAACAAAAACAACGCAAAAGGTAATTGCGATTGCGCCAACAAACAATCCAAGAACAAATAATGGAGAAAACGCGCCAGTTCTGGCCAGCTCAAGAGTTCCCGTTACCGCAGAAGGCAACCCAGCAACAATGGAAGCAAAAATAATCAGCGATATCCCGTTTCCGATACCTCTTTCCGTCACCTGCTCACCCAACCACACCAAAAACATGGTTCCGGCAACGAGACTAGCAGCACAAATGATCTTAAATCCAAGCCCTGGTATCAAAATCACCTGAGAAGATCCAACCTGCATGCTCTCGATCGCCACAGAAATACCAATGGCCTGGAACAAGCCAAGAACAACGGTTCCATATCGAGTGTACTGCGTAATTTTACGTCTTCCCGATTCACCTTCTTTCTTCAGCTGCTCAAGCTTGGGAACAATGGTGGTCATCATTTGTATGATGATCGATGCAGATATATACGGCATCACTCCAAGAGCGAATACCGACAATCGACTTAATGCACCACCGGAAAACATGTTGAATACATCAATAATCGAGCCTTGTGTTTGTGCAAACAACTCAGCGATTGCGTTGGAATCCACTCCCGGAACAGGAATATAGGTACCAATGCGATAGACAATAAGCGCCCCTAAAACAAATAGAATTCTTTGTTTTAATTCGGACATGCTTGCCAGCATTCCAGCGGAAGGAGCGTTCTTTTTAGCCATTAGTTTTCTACCGAGCCACCTGCTTTTTCAATTGCCTCACGTGCGCCTTTTGTCACACCCAGGCCTTTAACCGTAATCGCACGTTCAATTGTTCCAGACAGCATTACTTTTGCGCGATCCACATAAAGCCCGATCACGCCGGCTTTTTGCAGGCTCTTTAGATCAGCAACATCACCTTCAACCATGGCAAGTTCATTCAATCGAATTTCCGCAGCATTGCGGTTAACCCGGCTGGAAAAACCGCGCTTCGGCAATCTGCGTTGCAAAGGCATTTGACCGCCTTCAAATCCAACTTTATGAAACCCACCTGAGCGAGACTTTTGGCCTTTAATACCACGTCCGCAGGTTTTACCTTGGCCAGCAGCAATACCTCTACCTACGCGTTTACCAGAAACACGCGAGCCTTCTGCTGGTTTAATTGTATTTAATCGCATTGTCATCTTGCTAATCTCTTAATGTGGAATGGATACAGGCAGCCTGTTTAGACTTCTTTACACTCCAACATGTATTGAACCTTGTTAATCATGCCACGGTTTTCCGGGGTATCGATCACTTCAACGGTATGGTGCATTCGTCGCAGACCCAAACCACGTACACATGCCTGGTGCTTCTTCAATCGACCATTCATGCTTCGAATCAGGGTTACCTGAATTTTCTTTTGTTCTGCCATTGTCAGTATCTCTTAACTTTCGCTGATTAAAGCTCTTTAACTTTCTTACCGCGTTTCGCCGCAACTTGCGTCGCACTTTTCATGCTTCGTAGCGCGTCGATGGTTGCTCGTGTGACGTTTACCGGGTTAGTTGTTCCAATCACCTTGGAAAGCACATTCTGCAATCCAAGAACTTCGAACACTGCACGCATCGTGCCACCGGCAACGATACCAGTACCTTCTGAAGCCGGACGTACAACAACCTGCGCGGCACCATGTCTACCAACTAATGCATAGGGGATGGTATCGCCAGACAACTGCACCTTGAACATGTTGCGCCTGGCATCATCCATAGCCTTTTGCACGGCAATAGGCACTTCACGTGCTTTGCCTCTGCCCATTCCGACCCGACCTTCACCGTCACCGACGACAGTCAAAGCAGAGAAACCGAAAATTCGGCCGCCTTTTACAACTTTTGAAACCCGTCGTACGTTGATCAACTGCTCTTGGTAGTTGTCCTTACGTGCGTTATCGCGATCTTTTGGATTAGCCATTTTGTCTCAATTCTTAAAATTTCAAACCGTTCTCACGAGCCGCATCAGCAAAAGCTTTGACACGACCGTGATAACGAAAACCAGAGCGGTCAAAAGCGACCGATTCAACACCAGCAGACACTGCTTTCTCAGCCAGCAGCTTGCCGACAGCAGTTGCTGCTTCGACATTTCCGGTGTACTTCAATTCTTTGCGCAAACCTGCATCCAGCGTGGAAGCCGCTGCCAAAACTTTTTCATTTGCCGCATCAATCACCTGCGCATAAAAGTGCCTTGGTGTGCGATGCACAGACAATCTAACCGCTTCCAAACCAGCAATCTTTGCCCTGGTTTTTCTCGCGCGTCTGAGTCGTGACGTTTTTTTGTCGCTCATTGTTACTTATCTCTTCTGTATGCTTTCAATAATCGTTAATAAACGAATTACTTCTTCTTAGCTTGTTTACGCAAAACGTATTCATCAGCGTAACGAATCCCTTTACCCTTATAGGGTTCAGGCGGACGAAACTGTCGGATTTCTGCGGCAGCCTGACCCAGCACTTGCTTGTCTGCACCACGCAGCACAATCGTAGTCTGGTTCGGCGTTTCCGCAGTAATACCCTCAGGCAACTGATATTCAACGGGATGCGAAAACCCCAAAGTCAAATTCAGCTTCTTGCCTTGGGCAGCGGCTCTGTATCCAACACCGATAATCGTCAGTGTTTTCTCAAAACCGGTGCTGACGCCAGTAATCACATTGTTTACCAATGCTCTTGTTGTTCCTGACATTGAAACCAGCTTTTTCGCTTCTTTCTCGCTCTTGGCAGAGACGCTAACCTGTAACGACCCATCCTCCTGAGCTAGACTGATACCGGCCATCAAATTCATTGCCAATTCACCTTTCGGCCCTTTAGCTGAGAACTGATTGCCGTCGATTTTCACTTCGACTCCAGAAGGAATTGAAATCGGTGCTTTTGCAATTCGTGACATTTAAATAATCTCCTCTACTGATACCAATTTAGAAAACGGTACACAGTATTTCGCCGCCCACTCCAGTTTCCCGGGCAGTTTTGTCGGTCATGATGCCGCGGGAAGTTGAAACCAATGCAACTCCAAGGCCATCGCGTACTTTCGGGATCTCGGTCGAGCCAGCATAAACCCGTCGTCCTGGCTTACTGATTCTATGAATCTCTTCGATAACCGGCGCACCCTGAAAGTACTTGAGTTCGATATCCAGTGTCTTTGTAGCACCTTCGCCCGCGGTTTTATAACTCTTAATGAAGCCTTCATTCTTTAACACTTCGGCAATAGAAGCCTTTGTGCGAGAAGCCGGCATAGAGATCTCCGCTTTTTCAGCATGAAGACCGTTACGAATTCTGGTCAACATATCTGCAATTGGATCAGACATACTCATGATAGTTCTCCTTTTACCAGCTAGCTTTCACTACACCAGGCGCTTCGCCTCGCATAATGACTTCGCGAAGTTGGTTACGGCACAAACCGAACTTCCTGAAATACCCGTGAGGCCTACCGGTCAAAGCACAGCGATTGCGCTTACGCACCTTGGACGAATCACGAGGTAGTTTTTGTAATGCAATCATTGCATCCCACTGGTCAGCGCCACTGGTCTCTTCATCAATAATAGTTGCTCGCAGAGCAGCTCGTTTCTCAGCGTGCTTAGCAGCTAATCGAGCGCGCTTGGTCTCGCGGGCAATCATGGATTTCTTCGCCATAGGTTTAGGTCTTCATCGGAAAGTTAAACGCTCTCAGAAGCGCGCGCGCCTCATCATCATTCGCTGCGCTAGTAGTAATACAAATATCCATACCACGCAGTGCGTCAATGTTGTCATAGTCGATTTCAGGGAACACGATCTGCTCCTTCAAACCAAAAGAATAGTTTCCACGGCCGTCGAACGATTTCGCTGACAGGCCGCGAAAGTCACGAATACGCGGAATAGCCACGGTGATCAGTCTATCGAGAAACTCGTACATGCGATCTCGTCTCAGTGTAACCTTGGCACCAATTGGCCAACCTTCGCGGATTTTAAACGCCGCTTCAGACTTCTTTGCTTTGGTCACCACCGGCTTTTGACCAGTAATCTTTTCAATATCCGCAGTCGCATTTTGCAGCACATTTTTATTCGCCACCGCTTCACCCAAACCCATATTTAATGTGATCTTGGTGATACGAGGAATTTGCATTGCGCTTCCAAATTTAAACTCTTCGTTTAGCTTTGGCGCGATCTCGCTTTTGTATAACTCTTCTAATCGACTCATGATTTATATTGTCAAATTTTGGTATCTGCAATCGTTCACCAGGCACTAGGCCAGATCAACTGCCTCACCATTTGATTTGAAAACGCGCACCTTGCGACCGTCTTCCAGTGTTTTAAACCCAACTCGATCTGCCTTGTCTGTCGCCGCGTTGTAAAGCGCAATGTTAGACAAATGAATTGATGCCTCTTGCTCGACAATCCCACCTGTTTCACCAGTATTCGGATTCCCTCGCTTATGCTTTTTAACTAAATTGACGTTATCAACGTACGCACGATCATCTTTAGTCAAGTTCAACACGTTTCCGCGCTTACCCTTGTCACGACCTGCGATCACGATAACTTCGTCGCCTTTTTTGATTCTTTGCATGTTGAATATCTCTTTCTCTATTCGAGCCAGATCGTCTACAAGACTTCAGGCGCAAGCGAAATAATTCGCATAAATTTCTCTGACCGCAGCTCACGTGTAACCGGACCAAAAATACGGGTACCTACAGGCTGGTTATTCGCATTCAGCAATACCGCAGCGTTACGATCAAAACGAATTAACGAGCCATCCGGACGGCGGACACCACTGCGAGTTCGCACGATAACTGCACTGTAAACATCACCTTTTTTAACTCGGCTATTTGGCAGTGCCTCTTTAATCGAAATCTTAATGATGTCGCCAATACCTGCGTAACGGCGCTTAGAACCACCCAGGACCTTTATACACATGACGCGCTTAGCGCCACTGTTATCAGCCACTGAGAGTATTGATTGCATTTGAATCATCGTCTGCTCCTATACAGCTTTGGTGACAACTTCCACCAGACGCCAGCTTTTATGCTTTGACATCGGACGGCATTCTTCTATTCGAACAACGTCACCTGCGCCACATTCATTCTTCTCATCATGCGCGTGGAATTTGGTTGAGCGTCGAATGTATTTCTTATACAGCGGGTGCTTGACCTGACGTTCAACCAACACTGTGATGGTTTTATCCATGGCCGCACTTACCACGTTGCCTTGCAACGATCGCGCAGTTTTTTCAGTCTTGTCAGTCATCTTAGTTTCCGGCCTTCTCGGTCAATACGGTCTTGATACGCGCAATCTCTTTCTTTACGATGCCAAAACGAGCTGGATTAGCCAGCTGTCCGGCGCCGCGCTGCATGCGCAGGTTAAATTGCTCCTCACGAAGGTTTGTCAACTCTTCTTTTAATTCAGAAGCGCTTTTAGATCTCATTTCAGCGGCTTTCATTAACCTACCTGTCGTTTAGCAAAGGTTGTTTGAATAGGGAGCTTCGCACTGGCAAGACGAAACGCTTCGCGCGCCAAATCTTCTGGCACACCTTCGATTTCGTAAAGCATTGTGCCTGGTTGAACCAGCGCTACCCAATACTCAGGGTTACCCTTTCCTTTACCCATTCGAACTTCGAGCGGCTTTTTAGAAATAGGCTTGTCAGGAAATATCCGAATCCAGATACGTCCACCCCTTTTAACGTGACGCGTAATTGCACGACGCGCAGCTTCTATTTGTCGCGCGGTCAGTCGACCCCGACCAGAAGCCTGCAGACCGTATTCGCCGAAACTCACGCGATTACCGCGAGTTGCAAGGCCGCGATTACGACCCTTCATCTGCTTGCGGAATTTAGTTCTCTTTGGTTGAAGCATGATCAGTAAACCTCTCAGGCAGCCTCAGTTTTCGGCTCAGTTGGCTCCACAGGTTTCTCCTGCTCGTAAACTTCACCTTTAAAAATCCAGACCTTGACACCGATGATGCCGTAGGTCGTCAATGCTTCATGCACACCGTAGTCAATATCGGCACGTAAAGTGTGAAGCGGCACACGCCCCTCTCGATACCATTCTGTTCTGGCAATTTCCGCGCCGTTCAAACGACCGGAAAGCATGACCTTCACGCCTTCAGCGCCGAGGCGCATTGAATTCTGTACGGCGCGCTTCATCGCTCTGCGAAACATGATTCGTTTCTCCAGCTGCTGACAGATATTCTCAGCAACCAACTTGGCATCAAGCTCAGGCTTGCGAATCTCTTCAACCGCGACTTGAACAGGAGCCCCATTCAATCGGGTTAAAGCACTACGAAGCTTTTCAATGTCTTCGCCTTTCTTACCGATCACAATACCTGGGCGAGCGGTAAAAATCGTAATGTTCAAATTTTGCGCAGGTCGATCAATCATGATCTTGCTAACCGCAGCATTTGACAGACGCTTGGTAATGAACTTGCGCAATTTCAAATCGCTAGCTAATGTACCAGCGTAATCTTTATTAGAGGCGTACCACTTGGTATTGAAGTCTTTCGAAATACCAAGACGCATGCCATTTGGATGAACTTTTTGACCCATCTTGTTATCTCCTAGTTAGTGTTACGTGACTTCTTGCGAGGTCGCTCTTCGTCACTGACGCTGACGGTAATATGACAACTGCGCTTCAAAATTCGGGTACCACGACCTTTCGCTCGTGCACGGAAACGTTTTAACGTTGGCGCTTCGTCAACCATTATTTCGTTAATCCAAAGCTCATCGATATCGGCGCCTTCATTGTGCTCGGCATTTGCAATCGCGGAATCCAATGTTTTTCTTACCGGCAATGCGCCTTTCTTTGGGCTGTATTGCAATAACTCTAGTGCCTTTTCTACGGGCATGGAGCGCACCTGATCAGCAACCAGTCGACACTTTTGTGGTGACAGACGCACGTATTTGGAAATTGATTTAGCTTGCATGTCTATTTCGCCTTTTTGCCTGCTGTGTGGCCACGGTAAGTGCGAGTAGGTGCAAATTCACCCAACTTATGACCAACCATGTTTTCGTTAATCAAGATAGGCATATGCTGACGACCATTGTGAACAGCGATTGTTAAACCCACAAACTCGGGCATCACCATTGAGCGTCTTGACCAGGTTTTGATCGGCTTACGTGAATTCTCTTCCTTGGCTTTTTCGACCTTGGTCCAGAGATGGTGATCCACAAAAGGACCCTTTTTAATAGAACGTGGCATATTTATTTCTTCCTTCTACGAATAATCATTGAAGAAGTTCGCTTGTTGGAACGTGTACGATAACCTTTGGTCGGCACGCCCCATGGAGAGACAGGGTGACGACCACCTGAAGTTCGACCTTCACCACCACCATGCGGGTGATCGACCGGGTTCATCGCAACACCGCGTACCGTTGGGCGAATACCGCGCCAGCGCTTTGCACCAGCTTTACCCAACTTTTTCAAGCTATGCTCAGAATTGCCGACCTGACCAATAGTCGCGCGGCAGTCCAGCAGAACTTTTCTCATCTCGCCAGAACGTAATCGTAATTGGGCATAAGCGCCTTCTTTACCGATAAACTGGATAGAGGCACCGGCAGATCGCGCCAGTTGCGCTCCCTTACCTGGCTTGAGCTCAACACAATGCACGATAGTACCCACCGGAATGTTTCGCAGGGGCAGGCAGTTACCCGGGTTATAGGGAGCTCCTACACCAGACATCACTGAATCTCCCGCTTTCACCCCACGAGGAGCAATCATGTAGCGATGCTCGCCGTCTTTGTAAACCAGCAAGGCAATGTGTGCGCTGCGATTTGGATCGTATTCAATATGCTTTACAAGCGCCGGAACACCATCT
>CALKKV010000074.1 GCA_937992195.1 uncultured Gammaproteobacteria bacterium
GCTGCGCCCTGCGCCCAAGCATCTGAGATAAATAAGTTCATTGTGTTCTAAGAATATTTCTATTAGTTGTTGATATTTAACACTATTTATCAAAACAGCTTGATAAATGAGCGCGGTATTATGCCACAACATTGGGTACGATGATCCGATTTATCAAGGCAAAATGATAGAAAAAGGCGTTAAAAAACAGAGTACTAGCGATCTCATCCATACAATATGGTTGCCTCTCATTCTGGCCTACAATGTGCGCATGTTGAAAGTACTGCTCTCTGATCGACTTTTCCAAGCGCTATTAGTTCTGCTGATAGCAACGATCAGTGCCTGGGCATACTCTATTTTCATCTATCCGTTTGGGTTGCTGGTGCTGTTATCGCTAACAACAGCGAGAGCGTTACATCTTCACGCAACGCAGAACGCCAGAGCCAATCCAGCGCGAACTCAGTAGCCACTGGTTTTCAGGTATTCTCGCCGCACTTTCAATTTTCCGCTGCCTCTTACATGTCTCCATTTCTCCGAGCGGTTGGATTAATCTTGCTAGCGATTTTACTATTTGACCTTCAGGGCGCCATTATCAAACATCTTGGAGATCGTTACCCGGTGCCCCTTATCGCAAGCTACCGGAATTTCTTTGGCCTGATTCCTAGTCTGGCACTTCTATTTTTTTCCAGTCAATGGAAAGCGGGACATCGCTCTCTAAAAATAGATAAATGGCCGCTGACAGTGCTACGAGGAGTCGCTATCGCAATCGCGCAATATTGCTTCTACTTATCAATCACGCTCCTTGAGTTTGCAACGGCAACCACCCTTGCTTTCGCTGGGCCGTTGTTTATCACTGCGCTCTCTGTGCCAGTTCTCAAAGCTCAGGTAGGCTGGGCACGATGGATAGCTGTTTTAGTTGGGTTTGTCGGCATTATTATGGTTATGCGACCTGGCGGTTCTACATTTCAATGGTTCGCGGTATTACCGCTAATCGCAGCGCTGGGATACGCCACATCCAGCGTGCTTGTTCGATTGTTCAACGAAGAAACATCGACTGCCAAAATCAACATACATACGACTCTAGCAACCCTGACCTGCTCACTCGGTCTTGTTTTTTTCACCGACAGCTACAGAGTCATCGAATCCACTATCGATCTAGCATGGTTATTTGCAATGGGAATGGCGGGCGGTTTCGCTGTGTTTTTTATGATCGTCGCTTACAGGCTAACGCAACCGGGAAATCTGTCTCCCTTCGAATATTTCGGTATTCCGTTTTCGTTCATCATTGGTTGGTTATTCTTCGATGAATTACCCTACGGCACGCTGTTTCCTGGCGTATTGTTCATAATTAGTGGGGGATTAATTATCGTTTGGCGCGAAAACAAGCAAAGAAATCGGGAATTTCGCAAACAAATCGGTTAAACAAATGACTAATACTGGGTCAATGGTAATTCTGGCAGGCATTCCGGTAAAATTCTCGCCTCTCTTCGGTATGGGGTAAGAAGGAATACTGGCCCTACATCAGCAACAACCTAAAGCTTCAAAAATTCGTGAAAATCATTAACGGAAATATTTTCAGGGCCAGCAGTTATTGCCGGAGGCATACCTGTGTCCGTTAACGATGGTGATCCGACTGCGGAAGAAAAGTCGCCGATAGAGCTGGTAGAACTTCGTCCCGATCTGGATATATACCCAGGCACCAAAAGCCTGGAAGGCTACCCTACCTACGTTATCCACGATCTGTACCGTCATCAATTCACTAATATTGGACATACCGAATACGAAATTCTCAAAAGGTGGCATCTAGGCGATATAGACGCAATTGTCGACAATATCCTGGAAACTACTACGCTCTATGTAAATCAGGAAGACATTGAATTTTTAAACGACTACTTGGTAAGACACGAGCTAGCTGTTGTTGAGACCGAAGAGCAGCGTAAAAAAATCACTGCAGCGCAAGATAAACCCAAAAAGTTTAGTCCAATGACGCTGTTTAAATTCTTCATGATCAATATCAGTTTATTCCGACCGGACACTTTTCTGTCGAATACTTACTGGATGATTAAGTTTGTTTTTACCAAGACTTTTTGGTGGTTTCTATTTGTGGTTTTTCTTGCCGGATTATTTTTAGTCATTCGTGATTTTGAAACATTTACCACTGAAGCAAAGAACATATTCACTCTGCAAGGCGCCACCTTCATCATCATCGCCTTGGTGATCTCAAAAATTTTCCACGAGTTTGGCCACGCCTATACCTGTAAACATCTCGGGTTGGCTGTACCAAAATTTGGTTTACGGCTAATGATTATCCTGCCGTTTTTCTACACTGATACAAACGAAAGTTGGAAGCTGAACTCAAGAAGACAGCGTTTTCTTATTGGGGCCGGAGGCGTTTTGTCAGAATGCGCTCTTGCCATTGTCTGCATGTTCCTCTGGGGAATTCTTGATGACGGACTGCTGCGAAGCGTGTGTTTCTATCTGTTCGTTACCTCGTGGCTATCTAGCTTGGCAATCAATACGACACCGTTTCTCAAATGGGACGGTTACTATATGTTCTCCGACTTAATCGGCATCCAAAACCTACAAATGCGGGGCTTTGCACTAGGAAAATGGCAGCTTCGCGAATGGTTATTTAAATGGGGAGACGATGTACCGCTAAAACTCACCCCAACAATGCACAAGGTAGTCGTCGGCTATGCCTACGGTGCCTGGATAAAACGTTTTTTTATATTTATCGGTATTGGCATATTAATTTATCAGAAGTTATTTAAGGTTCTTGGCATTTTTCTGCTGTCGATGCAGGTTTTTATGTTTGTCATAAGACCCATCGGCGGTGAATTTATTGCCTGGTATAAAAATAGAGACAAAATGAATTGGAATACTCATAGCATAACAACGCTTATCGTGTTTTGCGGCATCCTCCTGACGCTTTTCGTTCCTTGGCAAACAACAATCCGGGTTCCCGCTGTAGTAGCGCCAAGGGTCGAAGCTATTTTATTCGCGCCGGAAGATGCGCAAATTAGCGAAGTGAACGTATTAAAAAATCAAACCGTAAAAAAAGGAGAGATACTGGTAAAGCTCAAAAACACCAATTTGGAATATGATATTCGGCTGGCGAAAACCAATGTTGATATTCTACAAAACTCTCTCAGTCGTTTTGCAGACCAAACTCTGCTCGATTCTCGTAGTGTTTTACAAGGACAATTGCAGTCTGCTTTAGAAAGGACATCTGGATTAATTGACACCTTCAAGCAATTAACCATCGTTGCACCGTTTAATGGCGAGGTTATAGCCTTACCTGAAACGCTGGTGTCTGGAACGTGGATTGGAAAAGAGAGTGCTGTAGCATCTATCGCAGACAAATCTACACTTGAAATTTACGGCTATATTCCAGAAAAAGATTTGACCAGAATCGATAGCACTGGCAGCGCTGTCTTCTATCCGGAAAACCCGAAAATCGACCCAATCCAAGCAAGCGTTATCGAGATAGACACTTCCGAAACCCATGTCTTAAAACATAAGATGTTGTCTAAAGCTGAGGGCGGTGACATCATCACCACCTCTGCAGAGACTGGCGTTTACTATCCTAAAAAAGCGTACTATAGAGTAAGACTTGCAATGATGCCGGAAGATATTGACAGGATTGGAATCTCGTTACGTGGATCACTTCACCTTGATGGCGAGAAACATAGCATCGCAGAAGATATCTATCGCCGCGCTGTCTCTATTCTAATAAGAGAATCCGGCTTTTAGACTTTACCGTCTTGCACCTTTCTGTCCTAAGTGCTTCCACCTATCATTGCGCGTGATTTTTATCGCAGCAAACTACTTAGCAATTACTTCGAGCAGCAATGACAATTTCACTCAAGCAAGCCATCAGTCAGCTCGCACTTGCGCTGCAGGATAACGAAAACACGGATTTCGAAACAAGATCAAACCTAGCGGTCGAAGCATGCGAAAGCATTGAAGATCAAAAGGGGCTGGATTTTGCTGAAACCACTTTGTCTGAGCAATTAACGGCTGTCCAACCTAGCCGTTCTTTTGTCGGCTTTTTAAACATCTTTGGTCTTGCCCTGTATAGAAGAATCAGATACGACCTGGCGATTACCGTATTTAACTATCGTATAAATCGCAACCCCAAAGACAAGATTGCTTTCAACAACATCGGACTCACCTACAATCGACTTGGACGCTCGCTCGAAGCAGCCGCAGCATATCAAAGCGCATTGGATGCAGACCCAGATTACAAACAAGCCGGATCTAACCTGCTCTACCTAAAGCATTATATATGGGGTGCCAACCCAACTGAAATTTCGAACGCACATCACGATTATGCAAAGCGGCACTATCAGACTTCAGAAAATCTTATGTCAAATGTGTCGGTTAATCTTGATCCAGAACGAAGATTAAAAATTGGGTTTCTATCTGGTGATTTTCGCTTTCATGCCGTATCGCGTTTTATTGAAGGTATCTTTAAACACCTGGACAGGTCGCAATTCGAATTGTTCGCTTACCATACTTATAGCGGACAGGAAGATTCTATTTCCAAAGATCTAAAATCATGCGACATCGACTGGAAACGAGTTCACAAATTAAAACTTCCAGAGTTAACCCAATGTATCCAGAGCGACCAGATAGATATACTGTTCGACCTTGCTGTGTATACCCATGGCGGCAATCCTGATCTGATTGCGCAACAGGTGGCGCCGATACAGATTAATTATATGGGGTATCCGGACACCAGCGGCATTCCTGCGATGAACTACAGGATAACGGATGAAGTAAGTGATCCAACGGGGATTGATCACCTCTACAGCGAGAAACTATTACGGTTGCCAGTACCTTTATGGAACTATTCGCCCTGGCCTAACCTGCCAAATGTCGCACAGCCTCCACATCTTAAGAACGGATATATCACCTTTGGATCAATGAACAACCATGCCAAGCTGCAGACAGAATGGTTACAGATATGGGCAAAGGTATTACAAGCTGTTCCCAACAGTGTCTTGCTGATTAAGTCCCGCGCAATTAATTCCGCGCGCACTGGCCCTGAGGTATACCGGCAATTCGCTGAATGGGGCATCGATAGCAAACGGATTATTGCGAAAGGGTTCAACAATGTTCCAAATGAGCACTTTCTTACTTTTCATGATATCGACATCGCCCTAGACTCTGCCCCCTATTGCGGCACGACCACAACATTTGACTCCCTTTGGATGGGTGTTCCGGTTGTCACCATGACCGGTGACCTTCACGTTACCCGTACCAGTGCCAGTATTCTTACAGGATTAAAGTTGGCAGATTGGGTTGCTGACTCCCCCGAAAATTTTGTAGAAATTTGCAATGCAAAAGCTGAAGACACCGACAGCCTTCGTTCTTTTCGCCACTCTATGCGGCAACGCATGCAAGGCACTTCATTAGGCGATGCAAAACTATTTTGCGGGCATCTGTCAACGCTTTTACGCGACACTTGGAAACAGTATTGTATGGATCAAGAAGCGCAGAGGTCGCAATCAATTGACGCTAAAGCACAATCCGGCACCTCGATCGAATCACCGAAACGGGTTACCGTTACTGGTTCATTTAACAATAACTCGAATCGAGAGAAGTCAACCAGCGAGACATTCCAGTCCTCGTTATTTGAACTCAATCCCGCTCTTAGTATTATCGTATGTGGCTCTACCAAAGCAGCACTCAACCGTTACAAAAAACATCTAGAGCAAACGGTTGGCCTACCCTTTGAGTTTATCGGAATAAACAATGCCGAGAACCAATACAGTTTAACTGCCGCGTACAACGTCGGCGGCAAAATGGCGACCACCGACATACTCGTATTTGCCCACGACGATGTGTTTTTTACTAACCAAAACTGGGGAAAAACTTTGGTCGACAAGTTTGCCGAAAACCCCAAGCTTGGATTAGTTGGCCTTGCCGGAACAGCTTACTTACAATCGCGCTTTCCATACTGGGTGGCAGCAAAAGCACCGTTTATCCATGGAAGAGTCATTCACCACAATAACGCGATGAAGGTGTCGCATTATTCTAAAGAACACGCTGATCAAAAGGTCGTGGCAATTGATGGTTTATTTATGGCTTCAAGTCGCGCGGCATTCGATCAACATGGTTTTGACCAAGACACCTTCGATGGCTTTCACTTTTACGACCTCGACTATAGCGTGCGGGTTAGTCAAACCCATGATGTCATCGTTACCCATGATATTTTGGTTAAACACTTATCCGGAGGAAACTTTGACGAAATTTGGAAAAAGTATCGTGACAAGTTTCGGCAAAAGCACCCTGGAAAGGTTTGGCAATGCATTGAGGGACAACCTGAAATAGATGCACACAAACAAAAACTTTCTTGTCATGTACCCGCTGAATCTGTTTTTAGTCCGGACGAATATAAGAATGCCGAAAGATTAGGGATAGAGCATCCCAAACATCCAGAACATCATCCGGCTGACAAAAAAGCATGACCAAAATACTGTTCATCCACCCCAACTACCCAGGCCAGTTTAAACATATTATCCCGGCTTTACGAAGTACTGGGGAGTATCAAATTGCCTACATTTCGCGCAAACGCAGCACCCCTAACAGTGAAGGTCTGCTGATCGAACAGTATGAATTCAAGAAAAAGCCGCGCGGTGCTGGCGTACATCGATACCTTCATCTCACCCATGAAGCGGTTCGAGAATCCAGGGAGGTTTGCATCTGCGCGAATAATCTTTCCGCTAAAGGTTTTGTACCTGACATTATTGTTGGCCATACCTCTTGGGGTGGGCTTTTGTTTATGCGAGACATGTTTCCCGATAGCAGAATCATTGGATACTGCGAACTCTATGCCAGCGCTGAGTATGATCACTTAACGGCAGATGGCCAACCGATATCTAACGATCGCAAAGCCTTTCTGCGGTGCCGCAATATGCATAATTTGATGCAAATGGAATCAATGGATATTGGTATTACTCCGACCCAGTACCAACTGCAATCACATCCGGAGCTAGTAAGAAGCAAGCTGGAAACCGTTCATGAAGGTGTCGATAGCAATCTGTGCGCACCCGATCCATCGGCTGTATTTGGTATCAAGTCTAAGGGAATTACACTAACCAGAGACGATCAGGTTATCACTTATGTCTCCCGCGGCTTTGAACCGTCGAGAGGATTTCACCAGTATATGGAAGCGCTTGAAATTTTATGTCAACGACTTCCCCAAGCGCATTTTTTGATGGTTGGCGGAGACCATGTCTTCTATTCTCCGGAACCCGCGGAGAAAACTTATCGAGAACTGGCATTGGAAAAATATGATATTGACCATAACCGGGTGCATTTTACCGGTCGGCTAACCCACGAAGGGTTTCGTAAAGCTGTACAAATTTCTTCTGCCCATTGTTATCTGACCCGGCCACTGTTTCTATCGTGGTCAGCGGTAGAAGCAATGTCCATGGCGGCACCAATTGTGGCATCCGATGAAAAGCTCGTTCGTGAAATTATGGAACACAATGAAACGGCTTTACTGGTGGATTACTTTGATCCGAAAGAAATTGCCGAAAGTATTGTAAAACTAGTTGATGACAAAGCACTTGCGCAAAGACTCGGTAACAACGCTCGAAATAAAGTCGTTGACAACTTCGACATTCAAAAAACGGTGAAGCACTGGATGCAAATCATTGAGAGCCAACGGGCGCATCTGCATAGCTAAGTAATCAGACAGATATTTACCCAGTTCGCTTAGTGACCCTTTTTCATTGAAAACAAGCGCTCCGACACGATCAGGTGAATGAGTGCCAACGCCATAAAAAATGCGGCAAACCAGGCCAATTTATCGAGTCCATAAGGTGCAATTAGAGCACCTCCAACAGCCGATCCTAAGGCTGCACCGAAGTACACTGAAGCCGCATTTAAGGACAAAACCATATTTTGCCTTGCCGGCGTTTGCCGCACTAAACGGCTTTGTTGCGCTACCATAAAAGACCAGCCAAACATCGACCAGAGACCAATAAGAACCATTAGAAAAACAGGGTGAAGCGGTATAAAGCCGAGAACACAAAGGCATATAATTTGCATTACGCAAAGAAAACGCAAAGTCGGGTATGGCCCAAATTGATCAGAGAGCTTACCTCCTAAAATATTGCCAACCACCGCGCCAATACCGAATGCAATAAGCGCCACCGTAACGCCATTTCGTCCGAAACCCATCATCGTTTCAAGGATTGGCGCCATATAGGTAAACAAAACATAGATCGCACCGAGGAATGAAGCGGTAAACAATACAGATAACAAACTTCGCCAATCCCGGAACGAAACGAATAGAGTTTTCAAGGTATTTACCTGAAACGGCACCTTTTTGGGCACATATAGTGTGACCAGCAATAGGCATATGCTGCTCAATACCACCACCAGCCAAAAAGCTACCGACCACCCGTAGGTATACCCCACGAAACTGCCTACCGGCACTCCCATCACCTGGGCGAGGGTCAGTCCAAACAGAACCCGAGATAAATCCCTCCCCTGGTTGTTGGTACTACCATAGGACAACACCACCGCGGCGGAAACAGGTGTAAATATACCTGCTCCCATCGCGGCTACAACGCGGTAAATACACAATTCAAGTATCGAGTCTGCAGTGGCAGACAATAGCGATGCCAGTGCAAATAAAAACATGCCGATCATCAAAACACTGCGGCGAGGTAGTCGACCGGTTAACGCAATAGCCAGAGGCGAGCCAATGCCATAGGCGATGGCATAGCTCGTCATCATCCAGCCGGCATTGGCGCTATCGATGGCAAACGCCTGCGCAACTGGTTCAAGTATGCCAATTACAACGAAGGCACCCATGCCGATCGCAAAGTTGCCTGCGGACAAAATTGGCACCAGTAACTTTGCGATCACACCGTATTGCGACATATTTAAGGGAAAATGGTTAAAGATTCATGAAAAATTCGGAACTCGGCGATTTTCTGAGTCAACCGAACAATAGTGCGAGAAATTTAGACCCACGCTAACAGAAATAGCGACAAACGCGACAATCGGCGCTTAAATTTTGGTTCATAATTGGTACATTTCTTGAAGCCGCTTCTGAAACTTGGATTCACAGTGAAAAATCTGTCACAATCACCTTTCAAGAAAGAGAAAAGGCTTGCGCATTCGCTTTCCTGTTAGAAACATTCGCCAAAGCTAAGGCGAGCAGGTTTTTATGAATCCATTTTTGTGAATTCCACAAAAAATTTATTGCTGGGGAGATATTCTCCTCGTTTGACTCGGACCACCACGCTCTAAGAAAAACAATACATGACGGATAGTTCCCCGCTTGTCCGCTTTGAGCAAATCCAGAAAAGTTATGACGGCGAAACCCTCGTTGTTAAAAATCTAAATCTGGATGTTGCTACAGGCGAATTCCTCACAATGTTAGGGCCGTCAGGCTCTGGAAAAACGACTTGCCTGATGATGTTAGCTGGATTTGAGCCAGCTACCCACGGCGAGATTTATCTAAAAGACCAGCCAATAAATAAAGTTCCGCCTCATAAGAGAGGCATCGGAATGGTGTTTCAGAATTACGCATTGTTTCCGCATATGACCGTTGCGGAAAACCTGTCTTTCCCACTCGAAGTCCGAAAAATGAATCAGTCGGAACGAGAAACCCGTGTAAAGCGTGCACTTGATATGGTGCAACTCGGTGCATTTGGCGATCGGCGTCCGGCGCAACTGTCAGGCGGACAAGCGCAAAGGGTCGCTGTAGCAAGAGCTTTGGTTTTCGATCCGGATTTAGTGCTCATGGACGAACCATTGGGTGCTCTTGACAAAAATCTGCGTGAACAGATGCAGTATGAAATCAAGCATATTCATGAAAACCTCGGTGTCACCGTAGTTTATGTCACCCACGACCAAAGTGAAGCGCTCACCATGTCGAACCGCATAGCGGTTTTCAATGATGGTGTGATTCAGCAGCTCGCACCGCCAGCTGATCTTTATGAACGCCCGGAAAATGCCTTTGTTGCAAACTTTATCGGCGAAAACAATCGACTGCTTGGCAAGGTAGTGTCAAAAGACGGTAATCAATGCCAGGTGGAAATAGACGGCGGTGGCTCTATCGTTGCCAATCCTATTGCCTGCGGAGAAATCGGCTCCAGAACTACTTTATCACTGCGCCCTGAAAGGGTTACAGTAAATCCCGTGTCGGGCAGCCAACCCAATATATTTAGCGCGAAAGTTGAGGAGCTTATCTATTTGGGCGATCATATACGAACTCGCGTGACCGTTTGTGGTCACGATGATTTCATTGTAAAAATTCCAAACTCCAGCGAACATGCTTCATTGCATGAAAATGATGCCATTACGGTTGGCTGGAATGTCGAAGACTGTCGCGCACTGGACCCCTCGGATTGATGCCAGTAAACGACCATAAACTTTTGCAATTGCATATAAATCAATCCAAGTAGCTTAAGCTTAAAATATTGAAATTGAGGATTACTCTAAAATGAAAACATTATTTACCCGTACATTGATCGCTTCTGCGATTTCAATGAGTGTCGCCGGTGCAGCAACAGCCAAAGATATGGTTGTTGTTTCATGGGGCGGTGCTTATACCGCAAGTCAGCAAAAGGCGTATCACGAGCCCTACATGGCAGCAAATGAAGGCGTCAATATTGTCAATGATGACTCTGCAAACGATGCTGTTGCAAAATTACGCGCGATGCAAGAAGCCAATAACGTCACCTGGGATTTGGTGGATATGGTTGCATCCGACGCGATGCTAAGCTGTGACGAAGGCCTGGTTGAAGAAATCAATCATGATGAAGCACTTGCTGCCGCTCCTGATGGCACACCAGCTTCGAAAGATTTCGGTGATTTGATCGTCTCTCCTTGCTTTATTCCACAAATCGTTTATTCGACCACCTTTGGCTATCGTACCGATCTCGTTGGCGACACGCCTCCTACCAGCATCGCTGACGTGTTCGACCTTGAAAAAATCCCAGGCAAGCGCTCGCTTGAAAAGAAGGCGATTAATAACCTTGAATGGGCATTGCTTGCTGATGGTGTACCTGCAGATAAAATCTACGAAGCACTTAGTACCGATGAAGGTGTTGACCGGGCTTTCGCTAAACTCGACACAATCAAAGATAGCGTTGTATGGTGGGAAAAAGGCGCGCAGACCCCTCAGCTTCTCGCTGACGGCGAGGTTGTTATGGGTTCTACCTACAACGGCCGTCTGTTTTCAGTGATTGAAGAAGAGAAACAGCCTGTTGCTATGATGTGGGACTGGCAGGTATTTGACCTTGACGGTTGGGTGGTTCCTAAGGGCTCACCTAATAAGGACGAAGTGATGAAGTATCTGAATTTCGCTACGGATACACAGCGTCTCGCTGATCAAGCAAAATTCATTTCTTACGGTCCGGCACGTGCCTCTTCGGCTCCTCTGGTCGGCAAGCACGCTGATCTGGGCATTGATATGGGACCACACATGCCAACCGCTCCGGACAATGCAAAAAATACACTTTTGTATAACTACTCATTTTGGGCTGATAACGTAGACGACCTGAATGAAAAATTTGCTGCCTGGTTAAACAACTAAGGCCGCCAAATAAGTTCCCGGGTTGCGGTTTCCACCGCAACCCGGTTATCAATTAACACTCTACGCAGACTGAAATTGTGAGCATAGCAACCGCGCAATTAACAAACAGCTCTGAGCCATCGAAAAGCGGAAACTTGCTTACTGCCGATGGCGTACCGCTTAAAACCAGTCTGGCGGTAGCAAAACGACAGCGACGGAACACTGCACTATTATTGGTTGCCCCTCTGTTTCTGTTTATACTGGTTACGTTCTTTATCCCAATCATTTCTATGCTGGTTCGCAGCGTTGAAAACCATGTGGTTGGTGATGTTCTAATTCAAACCGTCCCTGCACTTTCTAGCTGGGATGAAACCACTGGCGAATTACCGGATGAGGCAGTCTACGCTGCGCTTGCGGCAGATTTCAAAAAAGCGTTTGAAGATAAAACAGCCGGTTCCGTTGGTCGTCGTCTGAACTACGATCAACCCGGTTTTTCTAGTCTGTTTCGAAAAACAAACCGCAAAGCAAGGAAACTGGAAGCGCCGTTCAAGGAAGGATTTATTGAAATCCATAAAGACTGGGGCGACGTCGATATGTGGCGTGTTTTAAAAAGGGAAAGCGATGACTTTACCTCGTCTTACTACTTGGCTGCTTTGGATTATTCTTACACTCCCCTTGGTGAAGTCGAAAAAAATGATGCAAAGCAACAGATTTATCTAAAATTATATGGCCGCACGCTTTGGATGAGTTTGCTAATTACCGTCCTTTGCCTGATTTTGGCGTATCCAATATCTTATTTACTATCAACGCTGCCAACCAAGACCAGCAATCTGTTGATGATTTTAGTATTGCTACCGTTTTGGACGTCGCTTTTGGTGCGGACTTCAGCATGGATTGCATTACTGCAACGGCAGGGCGTCATCAATGATCTGCTGGTTTGGATCGGATTCGTTGCTGAGGAGGATCGGCTTGCCATGATCCATAATGCCACTGGCACGATCGTGACTATGACCCACGTGCTGCTGCCATTTATGGTACTGCCACTGTACAGCGTGATGAAAACCATCCCGCCAAGCTATATGCGCGCTGCCCGCAGTCTAGGTGCCAATCCGTTTACTGCTTTTGTACGCGTGTATATGCCCAACACTGTCCCAGGTATCGGCGCTGGTGCTATCCTGGTGTTTATTATCTCTATTGGTTATTACATCACTCCTGCCCTTGTCGGCGGACAAAGCGGAACCCTGATTAGTAACTTTATTGCCTACCATCTCAGTCAGTCATTGAACTGGGGACTAGCAGCGGCGCTCGGCGCAATCTTACTTGCAGTAGTTCTGGTTCTTTACATTATCTACGACAAGATTGTGGGTATAGACAATATGAAAATGGGTTAACAGATGGCGATTCCTGCTCACGCATCTACTGGCGAAAGAATCTGGTACTACACCTATCGGGCAATTTGTGCCCTGATCTTCTTTTTCCTGATCGCTCCGATCATCGTCGTTATCCCGCTCTCGTTTAATGCCGTACCGTTTTTTACTTTTACCCCGGAGATGCTGACTCTTGATCCGGCAGGCTATTCTACTAAATGGTATGAAGAGTTTTTCACCAGTCTCAATTGGCGTGGCGCAGTTCTCAATAGTTTTAAACTCGCCTTTTTCTCCACCATACTTGCAACAACGCTTGGAACCATTGCAGCACTCGGTTTAAGCAAAGCAGAAATGCCCGCAAAGACCCTGATCATGGGCATATTAATATCGCCGATGGTCGTGCCAGTAATCATTGCGGCAGCAGGCATGTTCTTTTTCTACAGCGACATCGGACTGGCATCGACTTCAGTTGGCGTCATACTCGCGCATGCTGCCTTAGGAACCCCCTTTGTTGTAATTACCGTTACAGCAACCCTGGTCGGTTTTGATCATAGTTTAACGCGTGCGGCCGCTACGCTGGGATCGAGTCCAACCCACACCTTTTTTAAAATCATCGTACCCCTGATTCTACCCGGAGTAATCTCCGGCGCACTGTTTGCCTTTGTTACTTCGTTCGATGAGGTCGTTGTTGTTCGGTTTGTTGGCAGCTACCAGCAGCGAACCATCCCCTGGGCCATGTTCTCCGGTTTGAGAGAGCAAATTAGCCCAACGATATTGGCAGTAGCAACTTTGCTTGTAATTCTGTCGATTATCATGCTGACAACGGTAGAGTTACTACGCCGCAGAAGCGATCGAATTCGCGGACTTGCCTAAATCGCAAGCCCTTGATGCTACTGTGATACGGGTAATTCACAAAATTCAACGTTAACGCCCAATGCGCGCCCTCTGGTTGCGAACCTGCATGCC
>CALKKV010000075.1 GCA_937992195.1 uncultured Gammaproteobacteria bacterium
TAAGCCTGTGAAACTGCTTCGGAGTCCTCGTTGGGCTAGCTATTTAATTTTATGTTGTATGGTAGCGTGGAGTGCGAATACGCTCTATGAGCGATCTAATATCTGGAGCGATAAATATACTTTGGCAGAACATAATGCAAAGACCGCGCCACTGTCTCCATCTGCCAATATAACCCTCGCCAGACTTCAATATAACCGGTTCATTGAAGGGGAATCAGAGTATGGTGAAAAATCGAAAACACTTTTCTTAAAAACAATAAGCCTAAAGCCTGACCAAATTACAGAAGAGTTTTCTATGATCGTCGCCAGCGAGTATGGTGCATTTGAATATGATTCCGAATGGTTAAATGACGCAATAGCTAAGCTCCCCCAATCAACTCCTACAGCGAATGTAAAAAACGCTATCCGCAGCTACCTGAAATGCCTGCATGCTAATCGATGCAAGAAATCAGAAAAGGAGGCGCATAAGTTTTTCGACGCCCTCCTGGAATCCAATTTTTCAAGTTTCCGTAACTTTTATGCGCTTTATTACTCTAAAATAGACAACCAACCAGAAAAGTCCGAACCTGTTTTTGAAAGTCTGACACAATCCAGCTCTACTGACTATTGGCTCAATTACTTGGAACATTTATCGGAGCAACCTGTTCTTCAACCTTTCTGCACGAAATACGCTGAGTTCGCTAAAAAGTTGAGGAATTTTGAATTTAAAAGGATAACAAAGCATATAAATGCGGTTAGCAGATTCGAAAGTTTATACAAGCGGTGTCCTGTCTGATATACCGTAATTCTGTATGAAATACTAACAGGATTGTAAATGCTCCCCTCCACTTTCGAACATCTGCCAAAAGAAACTAGGGATGTTGAATTGTGGCCACCAAAAACATGAGTCTTATCAAACTCTTTGGCAAGAACAAGCTGTGACTATAGCGAAACCAAAGCTACTCGTACTGGCCAGCACTTATCCAGTTCCCACTAAAACCTACGAACCGAGATTTATTGCAGACTATTGCCAGCAAATGTCTCAGCACTACGCTGTAACTGTACTCACACAAAGTAGGAAAGACGGAAGCACTCGAGAAACCGATGGCCAGGTTCGTGTTCTGAGATATCGCTATGCGATAAAAAGGTTTGAGCTGTTGTCAGAGAATGGAGGAATAGCTGGCTCTTTGAACGCAAACCCGTTGTTATTTGCAGTTGTACCGTTCATGCTTACCTCTCTGGTATTACACTTAATCTATTTTTTGCGCAAAGAAAAACCTGAGATTATTCATGCACATTGGATTTTTCCTCAAGCATTCTGCGTTGCAATTGCACAGTTTATTGCACGTACTAATATCCCAGTCGTTTGTACTTCTCACGGAGGAGACCTTTTTGGATTAAAAGGGAGATTCTTCTATCAGATCAAAAAGTGGACTTTAAATCAGATTCAAAGTTTTGCTGTTGTTAGCACAGCAATGGAGCGGTATGTAAGACAAGCTTTTCCTGAGTTTCAAAAGCCTATTCATGTATTACCAATGGGTGTTGATTTGAAAGAAAAGTTTTCGACAACAACAGTCCAACGATATAGCAACTACTCCCTGCTATTTGTTGGAAGAATTGTAAAAAAGAAGGGCTTGAAACAATTGATCTATTGTTTAGATCTCCTCTTAAAAAGAAACCCAAACTATAGACTAACCATTGCGGGTGACGGACCGGAAAAATCAGAAATTGAACAACAAGTAAACTCTCTCGGTATCGAACACGCCGTAGAGTTTCTTGGAGGTGTGGAATCTAAACAGCTGCCTGATCTGTATCGTTCTGCGAATCTAGCCATATTTCCATTTATTCAAGCCCAGGACGGAGACATGGAAGGACTAGGATTGGTCATTATAGAAGCAATGGGCTGCAGTTGTCCTGTAATCGTTGGTGACGTCCCGGCCATTCACGATGTAGTCAAAGATGGCGAAACAGGTATTATTGGAAATCCTTTAGACATAACCGATTTTTCTCGATTGATAGACAAAGCTGTGACAGAAAAAGAGATGACTGAGAAACTGTCCGCTAACGCATTAAATTTTGTATCAACCAAATTCAATTGGGAAACTTGCGCGGAAAGATACCACCAACTTTTCAAAATGCTTTGATTTTGATAACCACACTCCTCCACTCTTCTAAACATTAATCCGTGCTTTAAAGTTAAGAAGTCATTAAATACAAACGAAGTGAGGTCATAGTGAACTAGTTGTTTTGATTGTAAATCATTCTGGACCGGTGCAACAATTGTATTTGTCGTAACAGAGACGACAGAAGATAACAGTTGTTGGCTAGTATTCTCTCGAACAAAACAGTCATTGTTAAGTAGTATATATATAAGCACCGCCTTCGATTGCCTGTTTCACACCGATATTTGTTGCCTCACCTGTAGAACTTCAGACCCAATCTGAGTCGCTTCCTCGCATTCTCTTTGCGCTGGGAAACTTGAGGATTCCGGTTGCAGTTTGGTCAGTTGTTCCATGATCAACCACAATAACCTTTGGCTTAAAGCTACTTCGGGAGATATGCTTTAAATATTTTTCGGGATTTTCCTAACCATTAAAATCGGTAATAGTAATTGTTGGCATTCACATAACCCGTCCTACAACTATCGGCTTTCTTAACTCACCTAAGCACCAATGTATCATCTTCTGCTTCTACAGAAATTACTTTTTCTCCTACGTAGCTACCACTTAATATTTTCTCCGCAAGGGGGTTCTCCAAGAAAGTTTGAATTGCGCGTTTTAGCGGACGAGCCCCGTAAGTCGGATCAAATCCAATATCCGCCAGCAGTTGAATCGCCTCAGGGCTAACTTCTAATTCTAAACCATATTCATTAAGACGGACCTTCAACATTGCTATCTGAATTTCAACAATTTTTCTTATCTGTTCTTTATTGAGCGGATGAAAAACATTAATTTCGTCAATTCGGTTAAGAAACTCGGGTTTAAAATGACCACGCACCACTTCTAGGACCGTTTCCTTTATTTCGGAATACTTTTTCTGATCAATGTTTAGTTCTTGTATGATGTCTGAACCAAGATTCGAAGTCATAATGATTACCGTGTTTCTAAAATCAACTGTCCGACCTTGGCTATCAGTCAATCTCCCATCATCAAGTATCTGAAGTAAAATATTAAAAACATCAGGATGCGCCTTCTCTACCTCATCCAATAGGATTACTGAATAAGGTTTTCGTCTAACGGCTTCAGTCAAAAAACCTCCTTCTTCATAACCCACGTATCCGGGAGGTGCACCGATCAGTCTTGCAACCGAGTGCTTTTCCATAAACTCAGACATATCGATCCGGACCATCGATTCTTCAGAATCAAATAGAAATTCGGCCACAGCTTTAGTAACCTCGGTTTTTCCAACTCCAGTTGGTCCTAAAAATAAGAAAGACCCGTATGGTCTTTTCGGATCGGATATGCCAGCCCTCGAGCGACGAACCGCGTTAGCAACTGCATTTATCGCCTCCTCCTGACCAATCACTCGTTTGTGAAGACTATGCTCCATACTAAGAAGTTTCTCTCTTTCTCCCTCCAGCATTTTCGAGACAGGAATACCAGTCCACCGCGAAACAACCTCTGCAATCTCGTCTTCTGTCACATTACTCCGTAGAAGTGTTGTCTCTGAATTTTCCTGGTTGTCAGCAGTTTCAAGTTGCTTCTCAAGCTCAGGGATCTTGCCGTATTGCAGTTCAGACATTCTCTGTAAGTCACCTGCTCTTCTTGCGGCTTCAAATTCAATTCGACTGTGATCCAACTCTTCCTTTATATGCTGACTACCCTGCACTGCCGATTTCTCAGCATTCCATACTTCCTCCAGATCCGCATACTCCCGTTCTAGTTGTGCTATTTCATCGTCCAGCGCAACCAAACGCTTCTTTGAGGCATTGTCACTTTCTTTTTTCAGCGCTTCGCGCTCCATCTTCAACTGAACAGCCCTGCGTTCGAGCCGATCCATTGATTCCGGTTTCGAATCTATTTCCATACGAATACGACTTGCGGCTTCGTCGATGAGGTCAATCGCCTTGTCGGGCAAGTTCCGGTCGGTGATATAGCGATGGGATAATGTCGCGGCGGACACGATAGCTGGATCAGTAATATCAACCCCATGATGCAATTCGTATCGCTCCTTCAACCCTCTTAAAATTGCGATCGTATCCTCGACAGATGGCTCATCAACCAATACCTTTTGAAAACGCCGTTCCAAGGCCGCATCTTTTTCAATGTATTGCCTGTATTCGTCTAGTGTCGTAGCACCCACACAATGAAGTTCACCACGCGCGAGCGCTGGCTTCAGCATATTCCCCGCATCCATCGCGCCTTCGGCTTTACCCGCACCAACCATTGTGTGAAGCTCGTCAATAAACAAAATAATCTGCCCTTCCTGCTTCGTCAGATCGTTTAATACAGCTTTTAATCGCTCTTCGAATTCGCCACGAAATTTCGCACCCGCCAATAAGGCGCCTAAATCCAGAGACAATACTCTTTTATTTTTAACGCCCTCAGGCACTTCATTGTTTACGATGCGTTGCGCCAAGCCTTCGATTATTGCCGTTTTACCAACCCCAGGCTCACCAATCAGTACCGGGTTGTTTTTAGTTCTTCGCTGCAACACCTGTATCGCTCGGCGAATTTCTTCGTCACGTCCAATCACAGGATCCAGCTTGCCTTGCTCCGCGCGCTCGGTCACATCAATCGTATATTTTTCCAATGCCTGTCGTTGTTCTTCGGCATTGGGATCATCCACACTCTGTCCACCGCGCACCGATTCAATCGCGGTTTCAATAGATTTTGTATCACCACCGGCAGCACGAATTAACTCACCAAGGCTACTCTTATCTTTTACCGCCGCCACGACAAATAACTCGCTGGCGATATACTGATCTCCTCGCTGTTGCGCTAGTTGATCTGCCACATTCAATAAGCGGCCGCAGTCCTTGGAGAAGTGCATTTCTCCCTGATTACCTTCAACGCTGGCGATCTTATCTATGGCGTCACCTAAAGAAGAACGCAGTTTTGCTACATTCACCCCTGCCTGAGTCAGTAAATGCCTGACCGCTCCACCATCTTGATCCAGCAAAGCCTGCATTACATGCAAAGGCTCGATAAATTGATGGTTGCGACCTAATGCTTTACTTTGCGCTTCACCGAGCGCCTGCTGAAATCGAGCAGTTAGTTTGTCCATCCGCATATTCACCCCAAACTGAGAACATTTAATACCACAGTTTAAATGGGGTTTTTAGCGCTCTATTCAAGCACCAGGGAGCATAAAGTACAGGGTTTTAACGGTTTTTGGTCGCTATACACCTAGCTCAACCTACCTGCGCAACTCCAAGCAAGTCATACTCCGTTGCACCGGTAATATTGACATTAATTACCTCGCCAGGAAGCGCCTTGGCGCCTGTCATATCTACCTCAACCACCCCATCAACCTCCGGGGCATCGCCCTTTGAACGGCCAATTGCAAAGCCGTCATCGACATGATCAATCATCACTTCAATCGTCTTGCCAATTTTATGCGCTAATCGCTCTTTAGAGATCGTCATTTGTAATTCCATAAATCGTTCGAATCGCTCTTTTTTAACTTCGCATGGAACCTGCCCAGAAAGCTTGTTGGCAGCGGCACCTTCAACATCAGAATATTCAAAGCAGCCAGCACGATCGATCTGAGCTTCCTCAATGAATCTCAGTAACTCCAAAAAATCTGCTTCTGTCTCTCCCGGAAAGCCAACGATAAACGTACTGCGCAGCGTCAGATCTGGGCAGATCTGACGCCACTTTGAAATACGACTCAGCACTTTCTCACTATGGGCCGGACGTTTCATCGCTTTCAAAACTGAACGACTTCCATGCTGAAACGGAATATCGAGATACGGCAATAGCAAACCATCGGCCATCAATGGAATCAGGTCGTCGACATGGGGATAAGGATAGACATAATGAAGTCGAACCCAAGCTCCAGTATTCCCCAAAGCGCGAGCGAGATCGGTGATATGGGAGCGAATCGGCGTCGCACCGTGGAACTCGGTACGGTAGCGAATATCGACGCCATAGGCACTGGTATCCTGAGACACGACAAGCAGTTCTTTTACCCCCGCAGCTACCAAAGATTCAGCCTCCGATAGCACCTCAGCACCACCGCGACTCACCAGGTCTCCGCGCATACTTGGAATGATGCAAAAACTACAACGGTGATTGCAGCCCTCAGAGATTTTGAGATAGGCATAGTGCCGGGGAGTGAGCTTCAAACCTCCGGGTGGCACCAGATCAAGATAAGGATCATGGGTAGGCGGAATATGTGCATGCACTGCCTCCATCACTTCTTCTGTAGCATGGGGTCCAGTTACCGCTAACAGGTCGGGATAACTATTAGAGACAATGTCGCCTTTGGCACCGAGACAGCCAGTGACAATCACACGACCATTCTCATCCATCGCTTCGCCAATCGCTTCAAGTGACTCTTCCACCGCCGCGTCAATAAACCCGCAGGTATTCACGATGACTAAATCAGCTCCCGAATAATCCGCAGACATTTCATAGCCCTGCACCCGCAACTCAGTGAGTATGCGCTCGGAATCAACCGTAGCTTTGGGACAACCTAAACTGACAAAGCCAATTTTTCCAGGGGACGAAGCTGCCATGTTTTCTTATCAAGTAAAAATATAAAATTGAAGATATGGAATCTAGTAAAGACTGGATTGCATCCCTAGCTGATGTTTGATCGTACTACCTAGCTCTTCTACGGAGTAATTTGTCGAATCACAAAAAGGCAGTTTATAACGTTCGAACAATGCTCTCGCTATTGTGACGTCACGCTGACATTGTCTTAACGAAGCATATTGGCTGTCTGGGCGCCTTTCAGAGCGAATTTGATGCAGCCTTTTGGGATCAATGATCAAACCAAACAGTCTATCCCGGTGATTTAACACCGCTTCAGGAAGCGTATCTTTCTCAAAATCCTCTTCGGTTAACGGATAGTTTGCCGCATAAAAACCAAATTGAAGCGCCAAATAGAGACAAGTAGGTGTTTTTCCTGACCTGGACGCTGCAAGCAAAATAATATCTGCTTTGTCATAATCTCGAAGATGTAAACCGTCATCACAATACAAGGCATAGTTCACTGCGTTTATGCGTTGGGTGTATTGCGTTAGATTGGACATACCATGTGACTGCCCTGCCTGATGGGAAGATTGCTGTCCAAGCTCCTTTTCCATAGCGCCGATAAACGGCGAGAAAACATCAAAAATCTCGCCCTTGGATTCGCGCAACGTGGTGCTGTAATTCTCATCAACAAACGTCGTAAAAACCAACGGTTTATTGCCTGACTCATCTGCAGCTGCATTAATCGTGGTAACAGCGTCCGCGACCTTTTCTGGAGAGTCCACAAATGGTAGGGCAATCTGATTGAAGACATTGTCCGGAAACTGACTTAACAAGGTATGGCACAAGGTTTCAGCCGTTAGGCCGCTACGATCAGAAATAATAAAAACCGGACGAACGGTTGAGGCGTCATGTTCTGAAGGATTCAATTTCGGGAGTACTCGATCGGCAGTGGTGAAAAAATAACAGGATAAAGACGCGGTCCCGAATATCAAAGCGAAAAACGTATCGACTTTACAGAAATCAATCTCAGCTCGTGCAGAGTGCTCTAAAGAATCGAAACGCGAATTGATTTATCGGGAAATTAATGTCTTTATTATAAGTCCTCCACTCTCGCACGCCACAGACTGTTAAAATAAAGTTTTCGCAATTTAAGCAATAAGAGGTAACCGTTGAGTAACTGGATTTTGTGGTTTAAGGACCTGGGTATGCATGATGTACCCGCAGTTGGTGGTAAAAACGCCTCTTTAGGCGAGATGATTTCTAACTTAGCGGGCGCGGGTATCTCGGTACCGAATGGATTTGCGACTACTGCTGATGCCTATTGGGCTTTCGTGCAGCACGAACACCTCGACGACAAAATAAACCAACGCCTCGAAGGACTGGACGTTGATAACGTCTCGGATCTACAACAAGCAGGCGCTGCGATTCGCCATATGATGATGGCGCACCCGCTTCCGCCCGAGCTGGAGCAAGCGATCCGCGACGGCTACAACCAATTAGGCGGCAGTGTCGCTGTGCGATCGTCAGCAACAGCAGAGGATCTTCCAGAGGCTTCTTTTGCCGGACAACAGGAGACTTTTCTTAACGTCACCGGGATTGACCAAGTATTGCATTGCGTTCGTGAAGTATTTGCCTCGCTTTTCAATGACCGGGCTATTGCCTATCGGGTACATCAAGGGTTTGCTCATGCAGATGTTGCATTGTCTGCGGGCATTCAGCGCATGGTGCGCAGTGATCTCGGAGCCAGCGGCGTAATGTTTACCATCGATACTGAATCTGGCTTTGAAGATGCTGTTTTTATCACAGCGTCCTGGGGCCTTGGCGAGTGCGTGGTCCAGGGCTCAGTAAATCCCGACGAGTTTTACGTCTACAAGCCGGCAATTTCCCAAGGAAAACCGGCCATTCTTCGGCGCAACCGGGGCTCAAAACTAATCAAGATGGTATATGCCTCGGACACGTCAGAGAATCTGGTGGAAATAGTCGACGTTGAAGAAGCACAGCAGATGCAGTTTTCAATCTCCGATCATGATGTCGAAGCGCTGGCAAGAATGGCGGTGACCATAGGCCAACACTATGGTCGACCCATGGATATCGAATGGGGCAAAGACGGCGAGACCGGAGAACTGATGATTTTGCAGGCTCGCCCGGAAACCGTGCGCAGCCGTGACCATAAAAACACCCTGGAGCGCTATCAGTTAAATGAGACTGGAAAAGTACTGATTACCGGGCGCAGCGTTGGCCAACGTATTGGCAGCGGTAAAGTGAGACTGGTGCCTACTGTAGACGACCTGGATAAAGTGCAGGCTGGAGATATTCTAGTAACGGATATGACCGACCCGGATTGGGAACCGGTAATGAAACGTGCCGCTGCCATTGTAACCAATCGTGGCGGTCGAACCTGTCACGCCGCAATTATCGCCCGGGAGCTAGGCGTTCCAGCAATAGTAGGAAGCGAAGATGCAACAGAAGTACTCATCGACGGCTCCCCGGTAACGGTTTCTTGCGCTGAGGGCGACACCGGAAACGTCTATGAAGGGGAACTAGAGTTCGATCTAATTTCCACCAATCTGGATGAAATGCCCGAACTGCCGTTCAAAATTTCTATGAACGTTGGTAATCCGGAACGTGCATTTGCATTTTCACGTATCCCCAATCATGGCATTGGCCTTGCAAGACTGGAATTTATTATTAACAACACGATTGGTGTCCATCCGCGTGCACTGTTAGAAAAAGATAAGCTACCTGCTGATCTGCAAAAAACTATTGACCGCAAGACTGCTGGCTATGCGGACCCCGCAAGTTTTTATACGGAGAAACTGGTAGAGGGCATTGCATCACTAGGCGCTGCTTTTTATCCCAAGCCGGTTATCGTCCGACTGTCTGACTTCAAATCCAACGAATATGCCAACTTGATTGGCGGAAGTGAGTTCGAGCCTGACGAAGAAAATCCAATGCTCGGCTTTCGCGGCGCCTCGCGCTATATCTCGGATACATTCCGGCCATGTTTTGAAATGGAGTGTGAAGCGCTGCGGCGTGTTCGAGATGAAATGGGATTGACCAATGTCGAAGTAATGGTGCCATTTGTTCGCACCCTTACCGAAGCTGATCGAGTGATTGAATTACTCGGAGAGTGCGGTCTCAAGCGCGGAGAAAATGGCTTGAGAGTGATCATGATGTGCGAGATTCCATCAAATGCAGTTCTCGCTGATCAATTCCTCGAACGGTTCGATGGCTTCTCTATCGGATCGAATGATTTGACCCAGTTCACCCTTGGACTTGATCGGGATTCGGCAATTATTGCCCACCTTTTCGATGAGCGGGATGAAGCGGTTAAAGCCATGCTAGCAATGGCAATCACCGCCTGTAGAAAAGCTGAGAAATATGTTGGGATTTGCGGTCAGGGGCCTTCTGATCACCCCGACCTGGCAAATTGGTTGATGGAGCAAGGGATTTCCAGCGTATCGCTTAATCCAGATACCGTAATCGAAACCTGGCTATTTTTGGCAAGTGACTAAACTCTGGCGACAGACCGATATTTTGATCCGCAACAAAAAGATGAACTGAATCAGGTTTATTCCAGACCTCCCGGATTGGTATCGCTATGGACGAACCAAGATATTTTTTCCGTTAACATTTAATACAACCCCTTCGGGGTTAATTTGTTTAACGAAGAAACCCTCCAGCTGATCTCCTTCTCGATAGGTTTGATTACCGACCATTACGAAACGCTTTACCTTATCTTTAGAGAATGACACGACATCAAATCGTAGTGAATTCAAAAGCTGAGTCTGTTGTTCATTTAGTCCATCTGATCCAGCGGCGACTCCCGAGGGTTTTGTTACCGGGCCGGAATTTCTGGCGAGAACAGGCTGCGTTGGAAAGCTTTGATTAAACAATGAATCAATCCCAACTTTCTGAAGCAACACATTACTTTTGCCAACAATCTTGTGCTTCAACGCCGAACCGTGATGTCTCAATGGCTCTTTGTATAGAAAGACAGCGCTAGCTATTACCAGCGCTAATGCAATCCATATCAGTCCACCGACTCGTTTAGGTCCTCGACTATTTTTTCCAGATCGTTTTTTCTGCACTATTGCTTCTAAAGACGGCACGCCATCGTCCAGTCGGTCGGCCTCAGCTTTACGAATAGCGTCAAGGATATTGGACATCAGTTACTCCTAAAAGGCACGCCTAAGCGATATACCAGATCAAATCTTGAGGATACGTCATTTGCTTCTTTCTTCTTATTATCTTCAGCCCCATCGTCCTGAACTTGTTCATCCGAAGAACTATTTTTAGTAGTGGTCACCGCAGTACTAGACCGATACGTATTTTGCGATTGTTTGTTCGCTTCAATTTCAGAAATTTGATTAGCTTGATCAACGTTTTTTGGTTCAACATTCGCAAGCAATAACGCATTCTTTTCAACTTCCTTGGAATCTGAACTAACACTCAATTCAGTCTTACCAAACGAATCATCCTCACCGCCGGCCAACTTCGTTCCTACAGCCCCATTAATCTGGGTTTTGAACGCCTGAATCGATTGAGGCAATACATTGGGAAATTGCAGGGCGGCGATAAACGACAGTAAAATACCAGCAGAGGCCGCGTATGCCAGCCATTTCTTCTTCCAAAAGGGTAGCTTCCCAGCCTCGGGGAAAACTTCTTGGGCAGCGACATCAACTGCTTTTTTAGTCACTTTATCTTGATTATTACTATACGTACCCATCAGCGCAGCATCACAGAGTACATTGATCACTCTTGGCACACCCCCACTTAACTTATGTATTGAGCGCGTTGCCGCGGGATAAAACAGCGAACGCTCACAACCGGCTTGACGCAAACGGTATCGAATGTACTCACGGGTCTCTTGTAAACTCAGGGGCATCAGCTTAAATCGGCCAATAATCCGCTGCGAGAGTTGGCGCAAATCATGTCGGGCCAAAATATTTACCAACTCAGGCTGACCAATCAGAATAATCTGCAATAGTTTGTCTGTGCTGGTTTCGAGATTGGTCAACAACCTAATCTGCTCTAACACCTCACGAGATAAATTTTGCGCTTCATCAATGATCAGCACAGTATGTCTGCCATCCGCATGTGACGAAAGCAGATATTCATTCAATACGGATAAAAGTTGTTTTAAAGTAGCCGCAGGAGGATAAGATATTTTTAGCTCATCGCAGATCGTCTCGATCATCTCCTTTTCATTCACCCGGGGGTTCAGTAAAAGCGCGACATCTACGTTTTCTGGCAGGTGCTGCAACAGATAGCGACTAACCGTGGTCTTACCTGTACCGACTTCACCAGTGAGCTGAACAAAGCCACCTGATTGCTTCAATGCATAGAGTAGATGTGCAACCGCGTCCCGATGGCTTTCGCTCATATAAACGACCCGGTGATCAGGTACGATTGAAAAGGGCGCGTTTTTTAGCCCGAAGTAGCTTTGATACATAACTATTGATTCCCAACCTGTCGTAGCATCAGAAATCTATCTCTCATCCCGCTCTTTTGCAGGCAGCAAACTTAAATTGCTCAATAGTCCAACAGTCATCATCGATGGTTAACACGCTGCAAGAAGCGCCGCTCTTGTTTCTGGTAAATCCAGCAGCACCTGGATTCACCAACCATGGTTCAGAGTCTGTATCCGCTCGCTGAATATGGGTATGACCAAATAGCACCATCCGCATATCTTCATATTTATAAGCCAGCGAAAAATGATCAACCTCAATTTGAGGGACACGATGCCCATGCTCTATCGCAATATCACCACCCGCACATCGCACAATTGCTGTTTCTCTTAACGAAGCTAAAAGATCAGAGTCTCGTTGTTTCCAGGTTGCGGTAAAGTCGTTGTTTCCCAACACACAAACCACCACACCTAATCTCGGGGAAAGAGATCGGATCACATCACCCCCCATAATATCGCCTGCGTGCAACACTGCGTCTGCCCTATTCACTTCAGCCAATACATTGGGCGAGACTTCTCCATGGGTGTCAGAGATCAACGCCAAACGCAAATGCCTGTGAGCGGACAAGTCAACAACATTGCTGGTAGATGAAATAGCTGTTTGCATGCAAGGAATATTTGGTTAAGTTTGAGGCCCGGCTTAAACGGGTGGATACATTCTCTTTTCAGCTAAAGAGGTGGAATCCGCTTGGCGATCTGGTCACCGCATGGGTATGATATCACCGATTTTTCCGATTCCCGTGACGTTCTGAAAACCCTGTTCAACGCTGGACTCCTCCTAGTTGACAATAGAATCGGCTGATTGTTTAACTTTGTCCAATTCCACCGACTGCGAATTTACCCATTATGTCCCTAGAAGTTATTATCTTGGCCGCAGGTCAAGGCACTCGCATGCAATCAAAAATACCCAAAGTATTGCACCATGTGGGCGGCAAACCTATGCTGGCGCATGTTCTTGATTGTGCAACCGAGTTATCTGCAAATAAGATACGCGTTGTAACAGGATTTCAGGGTCAGGAAATAAGAGACGCAATCGAATCGTCAGCGCCCAATTACCTTACATCCATTCAATGGTTCGATCAGGCTGAACAAAATGGTACTGGGCATGCAGTGATGCAGGCGATGCCCGGTGTTGATCCAAAAGCCGACTGTCTAGTTCTTTATGGTGACGTGCCATTAATTGACATCGAAGTTCTGAAAAACGTAGTGCAGTCGCAAAGTACACTAACTCTGCTGACGGCCAAACCTGACAATATCGAAGGAATGGGACGTATTCTCAGGAACGAGCGAGATCAGGTAGTCGGGATCGTTGAACAAAAAGATGCCACCGAAGAGCAAAAAGAAATTATTGAAATCAATACCGGCATTTTGTTATGTAAAGGAAAACAACTGGCTGACTGGTTAAGTAAACTCGGAAACAACAACAGCCAGGGAGAGTATTATCTCACTGATATCGTGGCGATGGCGGTAGCCGATGGCGCGGCGGTTGACGCAGTTATAGCTGAAGACGCTTCACGATTTGCTGGCGTTAACTCAAAACAGGATTTAGCGCAAATTGAACGTACTCTCCAAAAACTGAATGCGAAATCTCTTATGGCGGCAGGTGTTACGTTGGTCGACCCGGATCGTATTGATGTGCGCGGGATTGTTAAATGTGATCAAGATTGTTCAGTAGATATCAACGTCATCTTTGAGGGAGAGGTCACGATTGGCTCAGATGTAACAATTGAATCAAACTGTATCATTCGTGACAGTGTAATTGGGGACGACTGCCATATTTATGCAAACACCGTAATCGAGAACGCGACACTAGGCAGTCGTTGCAGCGTCGGCCCCTTCGCGAGACTTCGACCAAACACGGTTCTTGAAAATGAAGTACGTATTGGTAATTTTGTAGAGATAAAGAAAAGCCGGCTGGATCAAGGCGCTAAAGCGAATCATTTATCTTATATCGGGGACAGCACGGTAGGGAAAAACGTCAATATTGGTGCTGGAGTGATTACCTGCAATTACGATGGTGCGAACAAGCACCAAACCATCATCGGCGACGACGTGTTCGTCGGTTCAGACTCTCAAATCGTTGCCCCCGTTACCATAGGTGCTGGCGCCACAGTAGGGGCAGGATCAACAATTACCAGGGATATTGAAGCTGGTGATCTTGCTATTTCCCGGGCGAAACAGGTGGCTTATAAAAATTGGAAAAGACCCGAAAAAGCCTAGCATTCGGCGTTTAATACCCTAAGGAAGGTTCACTGCTCTTGCCCCGTTGCAAAAGTTATCTGGAAAAAGCCCAGTCGACGTGCAGCATCCATTGCATTAACTACCGACTCATGGGGGGTCAAGCGATCTGCTCTGATGAGCACCACCGGATCTTTCATCTCGCCAGCGGCGCGTTTAATCGCTTTCCTCAGCGTATCCAGTTTAGAGCTAATCAATTCCCTTGCCTCTTCATCTTCAGGGCCTTGCACTGAAAATTGTCCAATATCGTTAATTTGAATGGTGACAAGCTGGGTACTAGGATCACTTTTTTCCGCTGAACTCGCTTCAGGCAGCTTTAGCTTGATTTCAGCCTCGCGTGAAAAAGTGGTAGTCACCATAAAAAAGATCAACAATAAAAACACCACATCGATCAGTGGAGTTAAATTAATCTCCGCATCCGCTTCGTCACTTTTACTACTAAAACGCATCGTTAAATTAGCTGTTCTTCTGCATTATTTTCATGAACTTCAGCGCCTGTTGTTCCATATCTACCGTCAGTTCGTTTACTTTACCCTTGAAGAAACGATAGAACATCAAACTTGGAATACCGACTGATAAACCAGCAGCAGTGGTCACCAACGCCTCGGAAATACCTTCAGCTAGCGCTTGAGGATCACCAACACCAAACGTAGTAATTGCCGAAAAAACTTTGATCATGCCAATTACGGTTCCCAACAGTCCGAGAAGGGGGGTTATGTTCGCAATGGTTCCCAGTGTGGTCAGATGGCGCTCAAGATCATGCACCACGTGACGCCCCGCCTCCTCAATCGCTTCTTTAATTACCACTCTATGTTGATTCGGATTGCGCAGCCCGGCTGCCAGCACTCTGCCAAGTGGCGAATTTTCCTCAATTTCATTGATATCTGAAGAACTAAGGTCCCCCTTTTTCATCAACTTTCGAATTCGTTCAATCAGCTCTGGAGGCGCCACATCACCTGATTTCAGCGCTAAAAATCGCTCTAGCACGATCGCTAGTGCTACCACTGAGCACAGCAGTATTGGCCAGATTAGGAACCCTCCAGCTTTGAGTAACTCAAACATAATTAATACTTTTTTTTAGGATATTCGGAGTGTATGTAATTCCGCCCCTAGGGTCTATGCGGAAAAGCTGTTTCCGCTACAGATATTTCGCCACAAAAGCAGGCAAATACCCTTTAACATCGACTATTCTTGACGAGTAATTTGCTACACTTTCACCATCTACCCCTACTTTTATTTTGTGACTCTATACCAGCGTATCTACGAAGTTGTGCGCCGCATCCCAGCTGGCAATGTCGCCAGTTATGGTCGCATTGCAAGGATGGTGAAAACGGGGCCCCGTCAGGTAGGTTATGCCATGGCTGCGCTGACTTCTGACCAGGATGTCCCCTGGCATAGGGTAATCAATAGCAAGGGAGAATTAAGTCTGCGTAAAGACGGTAAGGCTGATGATCTGCAGCGCCAGTTACTGACCGAAGAGGGCGTTATTTTTGACGCGAAGGGCCGGGTAAGCTTCGATCAATATGGCTGGATTGAAGCAGAATTTGATATGGAATTAGAAGACAGTTATCTGCTGTCTGAGAGGAGCTAGCGTATGGCTCTACATACCTCACTAGATCTTGGCCAACTCTTTCTGGTTTTTCGCGGGCTGATTCTCGCCATCATATTGATATTGACTTATCCTCCGGTCCTTTCAGCTGACCCCGCAGAAGGCGAAGCTGAAGCAGATCGTGGGCCCCAAGTTCAGCTGGTTATGACTGGTACCAATCGCGCCATAGTCGTAGTGGAAGGCAAACGACTGGTAATGTCTGCAGGAAAGAAAGACGCTAGCGGCGTTGAACTTTTGGAAGCAGACAGTGAGCGCGCTATCCTCAAGATCGGAGACGAAACCATAACTTTACGAACCGGGGAAGTTGCTGCGCCGATTTTAGAAGATGATGGAAGCAGCAGCTCGCAAAATATTGCAACGTCCGACACATCGAAGAAGGTCACTCTGTGGGCCGACGAAATTGGATTTTTCTACGCCAGAGGAGAAGTCGGTGGTCGGAGCGCTCGCTTTCTGGTGGATACTGGTGCCAATACCGTTACATTTAGCAGTCGGCAGGCAGATGCTCTGGACATTAAGTATCAAGACGGTCGGGATGGATTCGCTTCAACCGCTTCTGGAATAGCGCCAATTAAGTCAATCGTGCTCAATAGGCTGACTGTGGAGGGAATTTCTCTTCGAAATATCGCCGCCAATATCGTCCTGGGTGATTTTCCAGAAACACCACTTCTTGGCGGATCTTTTCTCAACAAACTGAACATGCAGCGTTCTGGGAAAAAGATGGAGCTCAGTCGGTATTGAACCAACCCGCTTCGCCGCCCGCACTACCCAAGATTGTGATTTCAGCAGGTGACCCTGCTGGAATCGGGCCTGATATCATCGCGCTTGCCTTGCAAAATCCAATCGAAGCAGTAATCGCTGTTGCCGCGGACCCTGCAGTAATGGTCGACAGAGCGCACAGTATTGGTTTACGGGTTGAAGTTAAAGAGGTGGATCCTGAATTGCATCAAGATCCACATCAAGTTGGCTTAATTTCTGTTCTACCCTGCCCTTGCCCGGAAAGTGTGCTACCGGGTTTACTAAACCCCGCCAACGCTCAACAAGTAATCCAGGCAATCGATCTTGCAACTGATCTCTGTCTAAGAGAAAAATATCAGGCATTAGTCACCGCGCCTGTCAATAAAGCCGCCATCAACGATGGCGGTATTCCCTTTTCCGGACATACTGAATGGATTGCCGAGCGATGCGGGAGCTTCGACCCGGTAATGATGCTCGCCAGCTCTTCATTACGTGTCTGCCTTGCAACCACTCATCTTCCACTGGCAGATGTCCCTGGCGCAATCACCGCGGATCGACTGCGCTCAGTAATCAAAGTTATGCACACCGATCTCAGCATGCTATATCAATTAGAATCACCGAGGATTGGCGTCTGCGGATTGAATCCCCATGCTGGTGAAGGCGGATATCTTGGCATGGAAGAGCAGCGCGTAATCACCCCATTAATGCAAGAACTCAATGACGAAGGCATGAATCTAATAGGGCCTTTGCCTGCAGATACTGCATTTACCAGCCAACAATTATCAGATTTAGATGCTGTTTTAGCGATGTATCATGACCAGGGGTTACCTGTTGTAAAACACCAGGGCTTCGGTCAGGTAGTCAACGTAACCTTGGGCCTGCCGGTGATCCGCACATCCGTTGATCATGGCACCGCGCTGTCGCTAGCGGGAACGGGTAACGCTAGCGCTGAAAGCATGCTGACCAGCATCCGCCTGGCGGTAGAATTCTCGCGTAATAAATCTAAAAGGTGAAGCCACCCAGCCATAAACCACGCAAGCGATTTGGCCAGCACTTCCTTGTAGATCCTACTGTTTTACAACAGATCTCATCCGCTTGCGGAATAGGGCGACCTACAACAATTGTCGAAATAGGTCCGGGGCCTGGAGCACTGACTGCACTGCTGCTGCAGAATACGGAGCGACTTATCGCCATTGAACTCGACCGTGATCTAGCAGCCGCATTGCCGGAGCAATTCCCGGACGAAAAACTTGAAGTGCATCAAATGGATGTACTAAATTGCGAGCTATCCGACTTTAAAACCGGCGGTGCTACACTCAATCAGCGCTTCCGCGTCGTTGGAAACTTGCCCTACAATATCTCAACCCCGCTTATCTTCCATCTGCTAAATCAACTCGACCATATCGATCAAATGGTATTTATGGTTCAAAAGGAAGTTGCTGGTCGACTGGCCGCCAGACCAGGCGGCAAACAATACGGACGTTTAACAGTTATGACAGCACTATGGCTTGAAACTGAAAAATTGTTTGATGTACCACCAAGCGCCTTTGACCCACCTCCTAAAGTGGATTCAACGGTTATCAGGATGAAACCACGCGCAACACCAATAATAGAAAAACAATCGCCGCACTTTGATCTGGAGCTTACTGCAAAAATCGTAACTGCTGCATTTGCCCAACGTCGCAAGACATTGCGCAATGCTTTAAGCAGCATCGTGACTGTAGAGCAAATGGCACTGGCCGATATCGACCCAGGAAGTCGAGCCGAAACAGTTGCACCTGAAAGCTATGTGCGTTTAAGTCTCATTGTTTCCGAAGAAGCCAATTCTTAAGCAGACTTATCACAAGAATTGTTGACCCTGAATTCGCGGAAACCTGATTTTCAGGAGCGCAGCTTCGGCAGCGTCTCCAATGTTTGTTTAATCCACTCTTCCGACTCCTGATTTAAATCTCGCGCTTTACGACCCTCGGTCACAATAGGCATCCCAATCACAACATCAATGGTTCCAGGGTACTTAATAAAACCCCGTTTTGCCCAATACACGCCTCCATTGTGCGCTATGGGTATGATTGGTGCCGCAGTTTTTGCAGCAATCATTGCCCCACCAATTTGAAACTTACCCGGACTACCGGGCGCCATACGCGTTCCCTCGGGGTAGATCACAATACATCTACCCGCATCTAACCTTTCTTTACCTTGGGTTATCAATTGATCAAGCGCGCGTTTCTTTTTCGATCGATCAATAGCAATTGGATGGTAGGCAGCCAATCCCCAGCCAAAAAACGGTATCCATAGCAGCTGTCTTTTTAAGACAAAAGAAAGTGGTGGGAAAATCAATTGAAAGAATAACGTTTCCCATGCCGACTGATGATTAGAAATTATGATCGCCGCGCCTGTCGGGATATTTTCTAGTCCACGAACTCTATAATGGACACCGCATAGCCAGCCCAGTGTCCATAAATTAAAGTGCGCCCAGCTCTTTATTACTCTATCGCGAATTTTTGGGAAGGGATAACAAATAATCATCGCAAAACAGATAATCACTGCGCTTACGATTTGACCGATTAGATAAAGGCCAGAGCGCAATTCTTTCATCGCGCTACCTCTAAATCACCACTAACCCTAAGCGACTCCACATAACTTGCCAAATCATCAAACACAGCTACTCTGGGAAGCTCTTTTTTCACTACGGCTGTTGATAGCAATTGCTCTGTTTTCTTGCCCTTTCCGGTCCTAACCAAAACCGGCCTGGCTGATACAGCCGAAGCTGCTTGCAGATCGCGAAGTGAATCACCAATGGAATCGACATTATTCAGACTTGCTTTCAATCGCTGCTGTAAATCCAGATACAAACCAGACAGAGGTTTTCTACAATGACAACCGTCATCCGGACCATGGGGACAAAACAGAATCGCTTCTATTTCACCGCCTAATGCATGCAACTGATCCAACATTTTTTGATGAATTCGGTTGAGGGTATTTAGGCTTAGTAAACCACGCGCTATACCAGACTGATTGGTGATAATAAACACACGGAATTCAGCCTGACACAGTCGAGAAATTGCTTCCAGGCTACCAGGAATTGCGTTCCATTCTTCAGGAGATTTTATAAATTCATCCGAATCTTGATTAATCACGCCATCGCGATCAAGAATGATTACTCTTCTGCCTTGCATTAGCTTGACCCTGCCTCTAAATCCTGACTTTCTTGCCCATCTTCATCCGCTTTATAAGCTGTTACTCGGACACGACCATCGACAATTTTTGCTCCACGCGAATCGAGGACTGCCATCTTCTTCCAGAAAGCCGTATTTAAATCAAAATTCGCGGAGATTGCATTCCCCATCAGCAGAATAAGCAGATCCGCACACTCCTCTGCCAGATCATCCAACGGCTTTCCTTTGGTAACACATTCAGCAATCTCCCCCAGCTCTTCAGTCATTAAAGCCAGTCGATAAACCATGTCTTCACCTCCAAGCTCGTTAAACGCGTGCTTGTTATGAAACAGTTGCACCGACTCCATCATGTCTGCAAACGATTGTTTATCTGTCATCGGTCTTCTTTCCTTTGGTTAGATTACTCTACCCGAATCAGAGAGATATCAGCGACATTCAGAAATAAAGCACGAATGGATTGCAACAACGCCAGCCGATTCGCTCGTACTGCTAAATCCTCATCCATCACCATTACCTCGTCAAAAAAAGTATCTACTGGCGACTTCAACGCCGAAAGCTCAACCAGACCCTCGCTATACTTTCCGTCAGCAAACGCTTGTTGCGCGCCGCTTGCCGATTGATCTACCAGATCAAACAATGCTGTTTCTGCGCTCTCTTTAAATAGAGAAGGTTTCACCTCTTCAGCAAGCTGGGATTTTTGCTTAACCAAAATATTTGCAATTCGCTTGTTCGCAGCCGCTAGTGATAGCGCAGCACTTGACTGATTTTCAACAAAATCATGCAGCGCACGTAAACGGCGATCAAAATCAAGGGGGCGAGATGGCTGCACCGCCATCACCGCATTGATCTCTTCCGTATCAAACCCAAGCGGCTGATAATAGGCGCGTAATCTTTCAACCACAAAACCCGAAATTTTCTTGGCGACATCATCCTCATTGCTTAAATCCATTTCTGAGAAGCCATCTACCGCCTGATTCACCAGCTTATACAAATCCAAATTTAAGTCTGACTCAATCAGTATGCGCAATACTCCAAGAGATGCGCGGCGCAATCCAAATGGATCTTTGTCCCCGCTAGGCACTTCGCCGCAGGCAAAAATCCCCGCCAGCGAATCAAGACGATCTGCAAGAGCCAGACACTGAGAAACGGCGTCTTGCGGTAAATCATCGCCGGCAAAGCGCGGTTGATAGTGCGCTTCAATCGCCTTTGCAACAATTTCATCTTCTCCCTGATTCGCTGCATAGTAACGGCCGACGGTACCCTGCAATTCGGGGAATTCACTAACCATATCGGTGACCAAATCAGTTTTACACAGATCACAAGCTCTTTCGACCAACTGAGAATCCGCTCCAATCTGTTGGGCAATATTCTTAGCCAGCGCTTTGATTCGTGAGACTTTGTCATGCACTGACCCTAGTTTCTTGTGAAACAACACGCGTTCCAAAGCCGGGATCCGATCATCCAGTTTTGTTTTTTGGTCACCCTGCCAAAAGAACTCTGCATCAGAAAGACGCGCTCGAAGCACGCGTTCATTACCAGCGCGCACTCTCGAGACTTCGTTACTTTCAATATTGCTGACAGTAATAAAACCGGGTAAAAGTTGACCTTTTTCGTCAACCAAATGGAAATATTTTTGATGATCACTCATCGAAGACACCAAGACTTCAGTCGGCACTTCTAGAAACTTCGAATCAAATTGACCGTAGATCGCAACTGGCCACTCTACCAGGCCAGTCACTTCATCAAGTAAGGCAGGATGGATAACCGCTTGCGCTTTTTCGTTTTGCGCTAGAGATTCGACCTGGGTACGAATTTCAGTCTGCCTGGCAGCATAGTCAACTTGCACCTTGCCTTTTTCCAAGAGTGTCGAAACATAGTCATCGGCAGAAGGTACGGTGATTTCACCGCTAGCGAGAAAACGATGTCCACGGGTTTTATTACTAGAGCTAAGCCCCAACACCGATACCTCTAGAGTCTCTAAACCATGCATAGCCAATAGCCAATGCACCGGTCGCACAAATTCTTGATCGCTATCTCCCCAACGCATTCTCTTCGGTATTGGCAACTGCTTTACCGCTTGCTCAAGCGCGGTATTCACCAGCCCTGATAAAGGCATCCCGGTCACCTGAATCTCATAGCTAAGCCATTCACCTTTATCGGTAGCTTCACGTCCCAGCTGATCAATCTCAGCGCCACATGATCGCGCAAACCCTAATGCCGCTTTGGTAGGCTCTCCATCTTTGAACGCAGCAGAGACGGCGGGGCCCCGACGTTGCTCGACACGATCCTGCTGACTACTTTCAACATCCTTTATCAATACGGCAAGTCGTCTGGGAGCGGCAAAAAACTGCACTGCCCCATGTTGGTCAGAAGCAACGCCTGCCTCAGTGAGAAACTGGGATATCGATCGTGAAAAAGATTCAGCCAATACCTTTAGAGCCTTGGGCGGCAGCTCTTCCGTACCTAATTCAATGAGTAAACTAGCGGAGCTACTTGGCAATTTATCAGACATCAGGATTCACCCTCTCGCTCTGTTACCTGTTGACCTGGCTCTTTGCCACGAGGAAAACCTAGAGCCTCACGGGCGTCGAAATAGATTTGCGCAACGCCTTTAGCCATGGTTCTTACCCTACCGATATAACGCGCGCGCTCGGTAACACCAATAGCGTGGCGCGCGTCCAATAGATTGAAGCTATGCGACGCGGTCAGCACCTGTTCGTATGCCGGTAGAGGAAGTTTATTCTCCAACAGATGAAGACACATCTTCTCAGCCTCATCAAACTGTTGAAACAGAAAATCTACATTTGCGTGTTCAAAATTATAGGTCGATTGCTCCACCTCATTTTGATGATAGATATCCCGATAGGTATATTTGCCAGTCGGCCCATCACTCCAAATCAGATCGAAAATACTTTCTACGCCTTGCAGATACATTGCAATGCGTTCTAGGCCATAGGTGATTTCACCGGTAACAGGCTTGCAGTCGAGCCCGCCTACCTGCTGAAAATAGGTAAATTGCGTCACCTCCATGCCATTCAACCAAACTTCCCAGCCAAGCCCCCAAGCGCCAAGCGTAGGAGATTCCCAATCATCTTCGACAAAACGCACATCGTCCTTCAACAGGTCCAAGCCGAGCTCCCTCAGGGAACCTAGATACAATTCCTGAAACTCTTTTGGAGAAGGTTTTAGTATGACCTGAAACTGAAAGTAATGCTGCAGTCGATTCGGATTTTCACCGTAGCGGCCATCGGTTGGTCTGCGAGACGGTTGAACATATGCTGCCTGCAAGGGCTCTGGACCGACCGCTGCAAGAAAAGTCGAAGGGTGGAATGTTCCTGCACCAACTTCCATATCATAGGGCTGCATAATCACACAGCCTTGATTGGCCCAGTATTGCTGCAGGGTCAATATTAGGTCTTGAAAAGTCACTTGTTGAACCAGTTATTAAGGTTGGAGACGATAGTCATCTACTAGCGCCAGCCGGAAAAATTCGCCCAGTCGATACTGTCTATGCCATATCCGCAAATACGCTTGCAAGCGCGCTAAGGGACTGGAGTCTATCGCCTTTTAGAGTGAATCGCATTACCGGCAGGTCTTTCTCTGACAGCACAGAAAAATCCCCATCCGCTTGCGCGCGAATTAATTTAGCGAAGCCATAATCACGACCCGGCACAGCGTGATCTACTGTACTCTCGTCCACAATCTGAATAAATGCGCCGGTCGTGGCTCCACCTTTATGCAGCTGCCCTGTTGAATGCAGATAGCGAGGCCCAAATCCTGCAGTACATGCAACATCGTAATAGCAGGCAACCTGAAACCTCAATTGTTCGAGCTGCAACACGGCCTCTTCAGTCATCGGCAGATAGGCAAGAATCGCCACATAGCTATTGGCGGCGAGTTTTCCAGCAAATCCAACGCTATCTCCATCAACCACACTCTCTTCCTGAGCGCTGATAGAGAAATCTGTAGAATCTCCGGTCAGTTGCAAATTCAGTACACGCCCCTCCTGAATGAAACTGTTTGTACTTTGCTTGGCCTCGGAAACATTGGGCTCATCAAAAGGATTGACCTCCATGCCTACGGCCGCAATCGCTGTTGCAAATTCCCATCTAAAAAACTCTGCTCCTAAGTCAAGCGGCGAATCCAAAGTCAGGTGCAACGCAGACTCTTCAGGGACGGTATCAGGGGAATGCTGCAACAAAGCAACGTTAAAACTATCGGCAGCTTCGGGATAGTGCTCAGGCATCTCTTCAGGATATGTCATACACACCGGCAAGATCCCCACACCCTGCTTGCCCGTGCTTTCAGCAACAAGTTGCTCAATCCACCCCCCAATCGAACTAAGCGGTTCTGCAATCAACAGCATCATCTTATCCCGGCCGCTCAACGCGTGGGTGGCCATTTGAATACCCAATTGCAGACAAGGATTTTCATCGGCAGCGTCTGAATGTGCAGTTTTCAGCATTACAATCGCACGCTCGAGCAGCGTTTTAACGTTAACCCCGTAGAGCGCTGCTGGAACAAGCCCAAAAAAACTCAATGCTGAATAACGGCCGCCGATATCAGACGGATTAACAAAAGTGCGCAGGAAACCCTGTTCAGCAGCGTGGGACTCAAGCCAGGAACCCCCATCGGTGATCGCAATAAACTGCGATCCCGGAGTCTCGTTAAAGCTTTCAACCTGATTAAAGAAAAAGCGATAGAGATCCGTGGTTTCAAGCGTCGTTCCAGATTTGCTCGCAACAATAAATAGTGTTCGTTCAATTCCTCTGGCCAAAACAGCGTCAACCATTTCGGGTGAAGTGGAATCGAGTACCTCGAGCATTGGATAATCTGCAACAGGTTCAAACAACCTAGAGAACACCTCAGGAGCCAAGCTGGATCCTCCCATCCCCAACACGATAACTCGATCAAAACTCTTGGCTTTCGCAATCGAGCCGGCCCATGCCACCAACTCATCTATCTGCGGCAGCATCCAGTCTACAACATCCAGCCAGCCCAATCTGTTTTGGATACTTTGCTGCACTTCAGGGTCGGCAGACCAAAGCGAGACATCCTTACTCCACAACCGAGTTGCTAGATCGTTACCAGCTAATATTTTCTTAAAATTTTTCATTCTTGTTTACTTTCGATTCAAACAACAGAACTATTCGTGTTGTGTTACTTGCTTACTAATTACCGCGGACTCAAATACTGGGGCACTAGTTCGATAGAATCTGTTTCTCCCATTCGTAAGCGCTTTTACAAATTATCTCTAAGTCATTAAAACGCGGCTTCCATGACAGTAGTTGCCGAATTTTAGCGTTATCAGCAATAAGCTCAGCGGGGTCACCTGCACGCCGTGGCGAGAGCTCTACGCAAAAATCAACCTGGCTGACTTTTTTTACACAGGATACCACTTCACTAACGCTATACCCGCGACCGTAACCGCAATTTATCGCGGTACTTGTCCCACCCTGATCCAGATAGGTCAGTGCATCGAGATGCGCCTGAGCCAAGTCTTCGACATGAATATAGTCTCTTATACAAGTACCGTCAGCAGTTGGGTAGTCGGTTCCAAAAACCGACATACTATCGCGTTGTCCAGTCGCAGTTTGACAAGCGACCTTGATTAAGTGGGTTGCTTCTGGCGTCGATTGACCAAGCTTTCCATTTGAATGTGCCCCCGCGACGTTAAAATAACGAAGTGCCACATACTGAAAATCTGCTTTAGCCTCGGAAAGGTCTCGTAATGTCCATTCTGTCACAAGCTTGGTAGTACCGTAAGGATTAATCGGGTTTTGATTGGTTTCCTCGTTTACCGGTACTTCAGCAGGGCTACCATAAACTGCTGCGCTTGACGAAAAAACCAATTTTTTGATTCCCATCTGAGCGCATGCTTTTGTGAGTGAAAGCGATCCAACAACATTATTTTGATAATACATCAGCGGATCCGCGACAGATTCAGGCACAACAATATGTCCAGCAAAGTGGATGACCGCCTCAATCTGATCGTCCTTTATTACCGAGCGAACACATTGATCATCCGCAATATCACATTCAACAAATCGTGCATCGGCATGTACCGCCCAGCGATGCCCTGAATATAGATTATCAACGACAGTTACTCGATGACCCGCTTCAATCAGTGCATGTACTGTATGTGAACCAATATAACCAGCACCACCTGTTACTAATATATTCGACACCTTCACGCTCCAAACTTTTATTATCCAGGGGAAATTATATCATCCGGCTTTGTCTCAACATGGGGGAACAAACGAGTTTCTTCTATTGAACCTGTTTGATCACGCCAAAACTTCTGTTCGCGCATTTTTTCTGACTGCACATAGATTCCTTTCTTATCGAATAACACTTCAATTGCACCGTGTTCAGCTGTCGTAAGCAAAGGAACATTTTCTCTTCTATAGCGCTCGACGATGGTCTTATGTGGATGACCAAAGCGGTTGAGATAGCCGCTACTATTTAAGGCCAGTTTAGGGTTTACGGCACGAATCAGTCTCGGCACAGATGAAGTTAGTGAGCCATGATGTGGCACTTGCAGCAGATCCGAGGAGAGAGAATCAACTCCCAACTTAAGCAGGTAGCGCTCGGCCGATTCTTCAACATCACCAGTCAGCAATACACTGCCAAATTTAGAAGACACCCTCAGCACACAAGAAGCATTGTTTCCGCTTCTTTTCGCGTCATCGACGGGCCATAAGACAGCGAATTCAACCCCATCCCAGCGCCAGTTTTGACCCGCTCTACAATAGCGAACCTCCTCGCGCATATTTTTACTAACGGGCTCGCCAGACAGAATAGTTTTAGGCTCGTATTCTGCAACTACTGCAGCTGCGCCTCCAGCATGATCGTTGTCTCCATGGCTCAATATCAGGAGATCTAAAGTACTCACTCCTCTTGCACGCAGGAATGGCACAACTACTGATTCTCCCATATCAAAACCACTTGGATATTTCGCACCCGTGTCAAAGACAAGAGTATGATGTTTGGTCTGTACCACAGATGCCAAACCTTGCCCAACATCCAGCATCGAGTAACGAAACTGTCCTTCGACCAAATGCGTTCTAGGCAGAAAGAAAAGCGGCAGAAACCACACGATAGACAACCACCTCCAAGGCAACGCCCTGCCGAACACAAGCATAACAAAACCCACAACCGCGACAACTACCGCGGCGTCAGTTGGCAAATGTTGACGCCAAACAGATAGAGTTAAATAACTTAACCACGATAATGGATACCAGATAAGTTCAAATAACCAGGCACTGAGCTGTAAAACAATCGTTGCAAGCTGTAAAAGCCCGAAACACCAGCACAGCAAAGCGCTTAAAACTAATGGCACAATAAGTAAACCGATCACCGGCACTGCAAGTAAGTTTGCAATAGGGGAAACCAGGGAAAGCTGCTGAAAACCAAGTAGAAATATCGGAATCATGCCAACAAACAACCAGGCCTGTAGCCGCACCCAGCCAAATACCAGCTTTCGCAATTTACCAATCGAGAGCTTAAGTAAAGAATCAGAGTCTGAGTGGGCGGTTACGCCCCTGCGAAAACTGAATATCAGCACTGCGACTGCGATAAACGATAACCAAAAACTACCTGATAGCGGCGCCAACGGGTTGGCAACGAGAAGCACAAAAAGCGCGATCGATAAAAACCAGCCAGGCGCAACTCTGTTGCGGCAAAGAAACATTACAGCAGCAAGAATTAACATCATCGCAGCTCTTTGAGTTGGCAACGTAAAACCCGCCAACATGGCGTAAAGCAGCGCTGCACCCAAACCAAAAATCCATCTCATTGCTGGCTTGGAGATGCGATAGCGCAATCGGCCCGTTAGTCTCCACAGCAATCCACCCAATGAACCGGATATCATCGCAACAAGGCCAATATGCAAACCTGAAATCGCGACCAGATGCGCTGTACCAGTGTCCCGAAGCACATGCCAGATTTGGCGATCGATCTTGTCACGGACACCTACTGATAGTGCACCGAAAACAGCTTTTTGCTGATCACTTATTGATTGAACTGAGAGAAATTGAGCAAACCCTTTGCGCAGTTCGTTCACCTTAGATTTCAATACCGACGACCAGAAACTATCTGAGGAAAGCCGTACGGTACTACCTCTAACAATATAACCTTTCGCATTGATCCCTTTGCTATACATCCACGCGGCTGAGTCAAAACCCATTCCGGGGTTTAACAAGCTACGAGGGCGTTTTAACCTTGTCATTAGCTGCCAGCGATCTCCTGACTTAAAACCGGATATTGACTGGTAACTTGTCAACCGTATGGTTCCTAGCGCTGCAATCGGCGTTTGATTGTGTGTTGCCCCTTCAACATCAAAGTCAAAACTGGAAACATTTCCTTCTACTTTCACCAGACTGGAAATCACCCCGACCACCAGAACGTCTTTTTTCTCAAGGGAAACCGGCAGCATCATTGCCTGAAAGCACGCAGCATTCCAGCTAGCCCAACATATTCCAAGCACGAAAGACAAAATAAAATATGCGCTCCGGAATCGGCAAAGAAGCGCGTATGAGAGTATGGCAAAAGCTGCAATCCAGTCTGACTCAGGCAGATCAGGAAAAAACCGAATAGCGATTACACCAAGAGAAAAACACAGTATCAAAAACGGTGTTGATTTTGCGGACGACCTCGCAAGTCCTGAAATGAGATGCTTCATATAATCCTCTTCCTTGAGAACCACCGAATCACGGTGTGGTAAAGTGTCGGAATACGTCGATCACGCGACCTCGTATTACGCGCTTGAAACCAAACACAGATCGACACACAATCGTCGCGGTGCTATGTTGTCGTTTGGCGGCTGTTCCTTCAGCTCCAATCATCATAGCGAAAGCGATATAACTAGAGAACTCCTGTTCCCGTAATTTATTCTAACCAATGCCAAGGCGTTTCATCAAGAAGCATCTTCCAAGCAGGAAGCGTATTCAATCGCTGAAGCTACACTATTACTTTGGCAATAGGATTAATGACCCCAAGCTTTGGTTAATCAACCGTCAAAGTGTTTCCAGAGCTACGGCAATCGGCCTGTTTTGCGCGTATTTACCAATGCCAATGGAAATGCTGCTAGCCGCAATGCTCGCCATTCTGTTACGTGCAAATCTACCTATCGCAGTGGTACTAGTTTGGGTATCCAATCCGTTTACCTGGCTAATTCTCTACACGCCACCGTATCTTCTTGGCTTAGCTATCACTGGCGAAGCCACGATTTCTCTAAACACAATTACCATGCAAATGATGTTCCAGCAGCTCACTGCTTTATGGATTGGATGCTTGATTTTTGGTTCTGCCTCGGCGGTCGCTGGATACACACTTTGCAACGTGATCTGGCGCATGGTGATCGTCAACAAGTGGACTAGCCGAAAGAAAAAATTAGCCACAGCCGAACAGGACAATCAAGAATAAAAAAAGCCCTCGAAGTTCAAGGGCTTTTTATTTTTCGGTTAAAGAACTACCGATGCTATTTTTTCAGTAGATCGCGAATTTCTCCTAACAAGGTTTCTTCCGCACTTGGCTCGGCAGGTTCTTCCTCTGCGGCTGCCTGCATTTTGTTTACCGCTTTTACAAGCAGGAATACAGCAAATCCCACAATGAGAAAACTAATAACGTGGTTAATAAAAGTACCAAAGTTGATAGTTACAGCACCTGCTTCCGCAGCAGCTTCAACCGTTGCATAAGGAGGAGGCACACTGCCTTCACTAAGCACAGCAAACAGATTACTAAAATCGACCCCGCCCATGAGTAAGCCGATTGGCGGCATGATCACGTCAGCAACGAGAGAAGAGACTACCGTACCAAAGGCCGCACCGATGATGATACCAACCGCCATATCCATGACGTTACCTTTCATTATAAATTTCTTAAACTCTTCTAACATTTTAATTCCTCATAGTTGTGATCAAATTAATAGTCTCTTCGCTGAAACACGATTTGACAGGGGCTTTTACTAAATGCAAAACATAGCAGCTGCAACTTGGCAGACCATTTCGACTACGCTATTTGTCACTGTTTAAAAATGGTTTGAATTTGGGTAGCAAATCAATACTGCGAAAAAACTGATATCACCAAATCGACTTATGAATTGCTAATCCGTGCTGTTATCAGAACCCAATCAGTCAAGCTTTGCACCGAGAGCTTAAGATAATTCATCTGCAGTATAAATCAATATCAAAAACGCCCCTTTTTAACAAAAAAACCCCGCCGAAGCGGGGTTTTTCAGACTCTTTGAAGACTGGACAATTACATCATGCCGCCCATGCCACCCATTCCGCCCATATCAGGCATCGCAGGAGCAGGTTTATCTTCGTCAATCTCAGAAATCATGGCTTCTGTGGTAATCAGTAAACCAGCGATTGATCCCGCATTTTGTAGCGCGGTTCGGGTAACTTTAGTTGGATCCAGAATACCCATATCCAGCATATCGCCGTATTCAGCAGTGCCCGCGTTGTAACCATAGGCCCCTGAGTTGTTCTTAACTTCATTAAGAATTACCGATGCATCATCTCCAGCATTAGAGACAATCTGACGTAGAGGCTCTTCCATCGAACGAAGAACAATTCGAATACCAGTATCTTGGTCCTGATTGTCTCCTTTAGTCTTTGCCACAGCCGCAACACAGCGAACCAAAGCAGTACCACCACCAGGAACCACACCTTCTTCAACAGCAGCGCGGGTTGCATGCAGCGCATCTTCAACTCGGGCTTTCTTTTCCTTCATCTCAACTTCTGTCGCAGCGCCAACCTTGATGACTGCAACACCGCCAGCCAGCTTGGCTACACGCTCTTGCATCTTCTCCCGGTCATAGTCAGAAGTCGCTTCTTCGATCTGCGCACGGATTTGTCCAACTCGCGCTTCGATATCAGAGCTAGCACCAGCGCCATCGATAACGGTGGTGTTTTCTTTGCTAACCTGGATACGCTTGGCTTCACCCAAATCTTCCAGCGTTGCCGCTTCAAGGCTCATGCCAACTTCTTCGCTAATCACTCTACCGCCGGTCAAAATCGCGATATCTTCTAACATTGCCTTACGTCGGTCGCCAAAGCCAGGTGCCTTGACAGCGCAAACTTTAACGATGCCGCGAATATTGTTAACAACCAAAGTCGCAAGGGCTTCTCCGTCCACGTCTTCAGCAATCACCATCAACGGACGACTGGACTTCGCTACGGCTTCCAGAGTTGGTAGCAAATCACGGATGTTTGAAACCTTCTTGTCGTGGATCAAAACGAATGGATTTTCCATATCAACAGTCATGCTATCTTGATTGTTGACGAAGTATGGAGACAAGTAGCCTCGGTCAAACTGCATACCTTCAACCACTTCCAGTTCGTTTTCCAAAACGTTACCTTCTTCAACGGTGATAACGCCTTCTTTACCAACTTTCTCCATTGCTTCCGCAATGATGTCGCCAATGTTGTTATCCGCATTTGCAGAAACGGTACCAACCTGAGCGATTTCTTTGTGGTCTGCACAAGGACGAGAAAGCTCTTTCAAATCGCCAATCGCAACGGTAATTGCTTTGTCGATTCCGCGCTTCAGATCCATCGGGTTCATACCCGCTGCAACTGCCTTCATACCTTCACGTACCATTGCTTGCGCAAGTACGGTTGCGGTGGTTGTTCCATCACCTGCGATATCAGATGTTTTGGAAGCAACTTCCTTAACCATCTGCGCTCCCATGTTCTCTAGCTTGTCTTTAAGCTCGATTTCTTTCGCCACGGATACACCGTCTTTGGTCACCGTTGGTGCACCAAAAGACTTGTCCAGGACAACGTTTCGGCCTTTTGGGCCAAGGGTTACTTTTACTGCGTCTGCAAGTGTATTGACGCCTTTCAGCATGCGGGCACGTGCCGCTTCGCCGAAAACTACTTCTTTAGCTGCCATTTTCTTGAAAATCCTCTAAATAATCTTGTTTGTTCAGATGGCTGATTAGCCTTCGACTACGCCCATGATGTCGTCTTCACGCATCACAAGCACTTCTTCACCACCAACTTTGACTTCGGTGCCGGAATATTTTCCGAATAACACGGTATCGCCAACTTTGACGTCGAGACCTTTTTGGTCCCCGTTATCCAGAACCTTGCCATTACCAACAGCCAGGACTTCACCCTGCATCGGTTTTTCAGCAGCGGAATCCGGGATAACAATGCCCCCTGGGCTGGTTCGTTCTTCGTCAAGTCTCTTGACAATTACGCGATCATGAAGCGGACGGATATTCATACGCTCATTTCTCCTCTTTAAGATGAAAATAATTGATAAAAACGGCTGGCTAACCCGCAAAGGATGCGGCAACATCGCGACCCCATTACCCCGATCCAAATTGGAGGGAGCAAAGGCAGCTCGCATTCTCGACCAATTTACAACTGAATTACTGTAAAACAGGACAAATTTTGCTCACTAATGCGAACGCAATCGCGGTTTGTTAGCACTCACCAACAGCGAGTGCTAATAATAGTGTCCGTTTTATAAAAATCAATGGCAATTCGAAAAATAATTGATCGCGCCCTACATTCAACTAGACCTAACAATTTACTTAGTTCTCATTGGGCAACGGAACCTAGCACTAACAAGTGTTGTTACATTTTGACCCAGAACCAGTTAACCCGATGATTTCTTTAGACAATATTGCCCTACGACGTGGATCACGATTACTGTTTGAAAACGTATCGCTCAAATTACACGGCAGTGAAAGAACAGGAATTGTTGGCGACAACGGCTGCGGAAAAAGTAGTCTGTTTGCTATGTTGCTCGGGGAAATTAGCTCTGATCAAGGTACAGTCGAGCTGCCGGCCAATGCATTGATCGCACATGTTGCGCAGCATACCCCCTCCTCTAGCCAGTCGGCATTGGACTTTGTCTTGGACGGAGACCGGGCTTTAAGGCGATTAGAATCAGAAATCACCGCCGCCCAGCTGGTCGACGATGGTGACAAACTGGCCGAAGGTTACGCCGAGATGGAACGTATTGATGGCTATGCCGCACCAGCGCGGGCGGCCCGATTGCTGGACGGCCTCGGCTTTGGTAAAGACCAAATGCAAGCTGAAACGCAGTCATTTTCTGGTGGTTGGCGGGTTCGTTTGAATCTTGCTCAGGCATTGATGAGCCCCTCAGATATTCTGTTGCTTGACGAACCTACAAACCACCTGGATCTCGATGCTGTTGTTTGGTTAGAAGACTGGTTGTCAAGCTACCAAGGCACATTGCTGCTTATTTCCCATGACCGAGACTTTCTAGACGGCATCTGCAATCGAATCTTGCATATTGAACATTCACGAGTACGCTCATATGCAGGTAACTACAGCCGCTTTGAAAAAACTCGCGCTGAGGCAATGGCTGCTGAGCAAGCTGCATACACTAAACAGCAGCGAGCAATTTCTCATATGGAAGATTTTGTCCGGAGATTCAAGGCAAAAGCCACCAAAGCCAAGCAAGCACAGAGTCGAGTCAAAGCCCTGGAACGCATGCAAACCATTGCCCCGGCCCATATTTACTCCCCTTTTACCTTTAATTTTCTTGTGCCAAATCCAGCGTCTGACCCGCT
>CALKKV010000076.1 GCA_937992195.1 uncultured Gammaproteobacteria bacterium
AGCTGGGCACGTTGGGTGGAGAAGCTCCATCCATAGAATCCGAAGCGCAGCGGTTTGCTAAAGTTAAATCGCAACAAGTTCGGTATGGGATCGTAGCTTTAGTCTCGCATAGAACTGCTATATGCTATAATTTTTAAAACGGGATCCAGTAGATCAGTCAGCGTGGCTGAAACAAAAACAGGGTGGGGGGATTGTCGTTTATTATAGTTTAATTGGCTGAAGGAGGCGTGGTTTGTGTAAAAAAGGAACTGTATGGATATCGCTATTTCTCTCTTTGACGCTGGCTTTTAATGCCTATGCGGGGGAGATTTTTCGGACAGAGAGTTTTTCTGATGCATCTTTTGGACCTGTCACTGATCTAAGAGTTTCTGCAGATAGGCAGATCGCGGTGTTTGTATCCTCGCAAGTAGTGGGGGATAACGAGCATATCTATTCGATGGATGTGAATTCCGGTGTGGTCAGAAATCTGTCAGTGATACTGACTCTTGATAGTGGCTTTGCCGAAGATAATGAGTTTTTCCCTGTTAGGTATCAAATAAGCCCTGATAGTCAGAGTATTGTATTCTTCGCAAGAGAGGCTGGATCAGATGATGTGGGTTTGTATTTCTCTCCATTGGATGGTAGTGCGGCTCCCATTCGCATCAGTGCACCGCAGGCTGAGGGGACAAATGTAATATCTGCAAAATTCTCAAATGACAGTTCCAAGGTTGCATATCTTTTAAGGTTAAATAACACTGGTTTTGAAGGTGAGGTTAACGTTGTATCTGTAAATGGCCCGTCTCTTAATTTAAATTTGCAAGGGAGTAACTTGCTCGACTTTGGCTTCTTTAGTGAACGTGCAGAATCTTTGAGGATGTATAAGTTTAGCACCGATAGTACTTACTTAGTATATGGAGATGATCAGATGCTGAATAGTGTTGAGCTTGTAGATGCTGCGACACCAAACTTCCTGCGGGGTCCCATAGATTTAGGGTTTGATGTCCCCAATATTGAGAATAGAAGGCTCTTTGAAATTTCCTCTTTAAGTGATCGTGTCGTATTTCTGCAGAGAGTGGATCTTAACCCAGGCATACCAGAATCTGCTCAGTCAGATCTATTTTCTATTCCGATTGCCGGTGGAGATTCGATTCAATTGAACGATCGACAATCTGATGAAGAAAATGTTTTAGAATTTTTCGTTATTGAAGATCCAGTCAAGGTTGTGTTTCGAGGCTTCGATACTGCTTCAGGTCGTGAAGAGGTATTTAGTGCAGATATTGATGTAGCGGAGAGCGAAGTGACTATTAGTAATGGTGTTCCCGCAAATCAACAGATTAATCAGGTAGTTGTTCCAAGGCTTGGTAGTAAAGCTGTATTTAGATCAACATTCGCTTTTACCGGGAGGGGTTCACTGTGGGCGTATGATAGTGAAACAGATAGTGTGACTGAGCTGACAATGGTTGTTGAGAGTTTTATCTTGGGACTTGTTCCATCAGAGTCTGGATTATATTCGCCTGGAATTTCTTCTGCAGTTTGGTTAGTGGCTTTTCGCCCTTTCAGTGGAGGGGAATTCAACCAGTTCTCCGTCGATCCTGAAAATGTGTTGCCGCCTTCGATGCTTGATAGCGCGACCGGTATCCAAGGCCAGACATGGACATGGTCTGGGCGGCCAAGCGAATATGCAATTAATTATTCTGGTCAATCTCCCGACAATTACCAAAATATATTGTTTGTCGATCTTCTCTCCGGGCAGCGTTTCAGTATCCCTTTGCCATTCGGGGTGACTGGCTCACTTTTTGGCAGAATTCCATCTGGCGGATACCCTTCAGCTTCGGGGGTTATTGATAACGATACGATTCTCTTCCCATATGGAGATTCGGATACTTACAATGTGCGATTCTATATTTCCAGGCGCACTGAAATGGATTCAGATATGTGTTTTCCAATTGCACCGCCAGATAAAAATCCGGCAGTTATTTGTTTATAGGTTTTTGATTTGATTTTTGCCTCAAGTTTTAGGCAGCGAATTTTCAGGATCATAAAGTCCTCTACAACCAACTGCTTCTACTTTGATTGGAAAAGGCTCGTCAAAATACTCCATGATCAATTCTTTTCCTTCTACCGCATATTCTTTGGGAAGATAGCCAAGACCGATATTTTTGCCAACCGATGGGCCGTAGCTGATGCTGGTTAAATAAGACCTTCGGCCAAGCTCATCTACGAGTACCTGGTTTGTTTCCGGATCAAGAATTGGGCATTGACCCACGGGATAGCGCGCGACGCCTTTTGCGTCGACGTTATCGATCATTGTCATGGTGCACAGATAGGCGGGTTGGTGCTCCCTTTCCCGCTGGGCGACATAGGACGCTTTGCCATGGAACTCGGCCTGCTTGACTTTGGGTCGATTTAGTCCGGCTTCAAATAAATTGTATTCGGTTAACAAGTCAGCGTTTTGCAGGCGCAGACTTTTTTCCAGCCGTCGGCTATTGGCATAGGTTTCAACTCCTACTGGCGTTGCCCCCTGTTCAAAAATCATATCCCATAAAGACAATCCATAGCTAAACGGCACATGCAATTCCCAGCCTTGTTCGCCAACATAGGAAATGCGGAAGGCGAGCACTGGAATGCCGCGCAGGGTGATATTTTTGGTGGTGGCGAATCGGAAATTATCTGCTTCAAGTTCTTCTGGATAGTCAGCAACCGCCTGCAATATTTTTCGCGCATTTGGTCCCCATAGTCCAAGGCATGACATATGGTCGCTGCGATCTTCGATATACACTTTCCAACCGTGGTCTTCGGCCATACGTTTTAGCCAGATATAATCTCGGTTCCCCGCATCTGCACCATCGATCACGCGATATTTATCAGTGTCTAACCGCAGCACGGTTAAATCAGCACGCACGCCGCCGGCTTTATCAAGAAAATGGGTGTAAATGCCTTTGCCGATTGCGGTGTCTCCACCAACTTTTGCGACGCAAGCAAATTCCATCAGTGCTTCCGCATCTTCGCCAGTAACATCGTAGACGGCGAAGTGAGAGAGATTAATCATTCCGGCGTTATCCGACATCGCTAAATGTTCGGCGTTGGAGACGCGCCAGAAATGACGGTTGTCCCATTCATTCTCACGTACTGGAACGCGATCCCCGTATTTTTCAAGGAGAGGTTCATTTGCGGCATAGCCATGGGCACGCTCCCAACCTGCTAGCTCCATGAAATAGCCGCCAAGCTCTTGCTCTCTGGGCCAGAACGGACTGCGCCTGATACTGCGACCTTCAGAGTAAGGCTCTCTGGTATGCACCGCGGGGTTGTAGATCTTAAACGCAGATTCATAACAGCGTTGATAGATATACCCCGGTGTTTTTTGAATCGGATAATAGCGAGAGACATCCAGGCCATGAATATCCACTTCGGTTATTCCGTCGGTCATCATTTCGGCGACGATTTTTCCTATGCCGGGGCCATCTTTTACCCAAACCGCTTCCGCGTACCAGAGCCCTCGTGTTTCAGGCGATTCGCCCACGGACGGGCCACCATCTGCAGTCACTTGAAGTAAGCCATTAAACGAACGCTTTTCATCCCAACCCAGTTCTCCAAGAATTGGCGTTAGTTCGATTGCGCGTTCAAGGGGTTCCATAATCTGATCGATCTCCAGGTCTCTTTGTGATGGTGACCAGTGAGATTCTCCTTTTTCTAGAAGATCTTTCGGATGCACAAGGCGCGGATCCTGCTGCTCGTAGTAACCCCACTCAATCATCCCGCCTTCAGCGGTAGTTGGATCACCTGTGTCACGCAAGTAGGCAGAGTTACCCTGGTCCCGTAGCAGCGGGTATCCAATATCCTTTCCAGTATTTTCGAACTCAGTGTAAGGGCCGAAAAAACAAAGAGGATGATCAACCGGCATAATTGGCAGATCTTCACCTGCCATTTGCGCGATTAATCTACCCCAAAGACCAGCGCAGACGACAACGTGCTTTGTCGCAATGTACCCACGAGAAGTCTCAACACCTTTGATTCGGCCGCTTTCAATATCAAGGCCAGTTGCCGAGGTGTTGGCAAAAGCTGCTAAATGCCCGGTCGCCACGGCCTGATCGACCAGTTCCCCGGCGACGGTTTGCGAACGGGGTTTGACTAAGCCCGCATCCGGATCCCATAGAGCGCCCTGGATAACATCCTCTTCCAGCAAGGGAAATTTTTCTTTGGCTTCTTTGGCGGTGATCATTCTGGCATTGGTGCCAAACGCTTTGCCTGACGAAACTTTGCGCTTTAATTCCTCCATTCGATCATCATCGTCGTGGCGGGCGACTTCAAGGCCGCCGACTTTTTCATAGCGCCCCATTTTTTCGTAGAACTCAACGCTGTACCGTGTGGTGTAGCAGGTCAGGTCATCATGCGCCGTCATGTAAACAAAGTCAGATGCATGAGAGGTTGAGCCAATATCTGTTGGAATCGATGACTTATCGATACCGACAATATTGCTCCATCCTTTTTCAATCAAATGATGGGCGACGGAAGAACCCACAATACCGCCAAGTCCAATGATAACAACGTCTGCACTTTCAGGAAATTTCGCCATGAGGAATGTTTCTGGTTAAGGTCTGCTTGGGAAGACGGGATACGTCCTGTTTCTGACAGATTACAATAAACGCGCCGAAGTTGCGCGAGCGGAAGCAACCGGTCTGGAGCTTGGAATTATAGATAAGTTTGTGTGAAATTTACGGACATCCAACCGACATGGTATTTTCCTCTTACGGCGGGAATCAATTGATTTGGATCTAGCGATGCTGTCCAATAGCATTGAATTAATGCAGGTTTCGGTATTGGTAGCCACCAGCGATGAAAACGATATTTGCTTCAAACTTCGAAGAACAGCCATTGTGGTGGCAGGACGCCGCGCCCTTAAGGATATCCGATTCCGAGCGCTCTGGAGAAACCGATGTCGTTGTTGTCGGTAGCGGTTACGCAGGTTTATCCTGTGCCTTGGCGCTTTCAAAAAGCGGCGTCAATGTGACCGTTGTTGATGCCGAAAAATGCGGAATGGGTGCAAGCACACGCAACGCCGGATTCCTTTCGGGACGAGCGGGTGTCAGCAAACAGATTGATCTACAGTCTGCCGTTGGTGAGAAACGTGCGGCTGAGTTATTAGACGAAGCGGATGAAGCCTATGAAAGCCTGCAGTCCCTGGTTGCAGAGAAAAATATTCCATGTCATTTGAATAAGGTAGGACGATTTGTCGGAGCGCATACGCCCAATGCGTTTAAAAAACTCTCAGCGAAAGTAGACGAATACAACTGTGATGGATTGAATCGATATCGCATGATTTCACGTCGGGAGCAAAGGGAGTACGCGAATAGCGACTACTGGTATGGCGGAATGTTGACCCAAAATGCCGGATTGATCCATCCCTCGTTGTATCACCAGGGGTTGCGTACGCTTTGTCAGGAAAATGATGTAAAAATCATTAGCGATAGTCGTGTCATTGGGATTGCACATGAAAGTGGGAACAAGATTGTCGAGACAACGACGGGATCTTTTATTGCCAAAGAAGTCGTCCTGGCAACCAATGGCTATACCGATAACTTGTCGCCATGGCATCAAAAACGGCTAATTCCCATCAGCAGCACGATCGTGTCTAGTGAAGAGTTAGGGCGTGAACGAGTTGCTGCACTGCTACCAACCGGATGTCCTGTGATCGACACCAGGAGGGTGCTATGTTTCGCGAGACCATCACCAGATGGCAAACGCATATTATTTGGTGGAAGGGCGCGATTTACATCAATGACGGGTCAGCAAAGCGCCGAAATCCTTTACGGTCAACTGACAGAAATGTTTCCTCAGCTTTCGGATATCAAAGTAACCAATGTTTGGTCTGGGCGGATGGCTTTCACCTTTGATTTTCTTCCAAAGATCGGGGTGCACGAAGGGGTGCACTATGCGCTCGGCTGTAATGCGGGGTGTGGAATTGTCATGATGAGTTGGCTTGGCAAGAAAGTAGCGGAAAAAATATTGAGCGATCAACAGCCGGTTAGTGCCTTTGAAGGACTGCCATTTAAATCACCCGCATTCTATGCAGGAAAGCCATGGTTTTTACCCATCGTAGGGAACTGGTGGCGCTTGCGGGACTGGGCGGAGAGAGCGCAATTAAAATCCCCGTAGCCAATTTTTTCTAATAATGGTGAGTGATTTAAAGCCACTAGAAAACGAAAGCCTTTAACGTATTCGCGAAACTTTAGGAACATCACAGACAGTCGATGGACAATCGCTTTGCGAAAGTATTGCCTGTTAATCTGTTACCATCGGTATGCGTAAACCCGTTTCAGATTATAGTTCGATGGAAAAATACCCATGCTTCAAAATATTCTATGACAAATAATGATGTCTTAAGAAAGGTGCGATATATCTTCGATTATGAAGACAGCAAGATGATGAGTATTTTTGCGCATGCGGGCAAGAAAGTCTCCCGCGAGGAAGTGAGCAAGTGGATGAAGAAGGATGATGATCCAGAATATCTCAGTATGAATGATGAACTATTAGCGACATTTTTAAACGGATTAATCAACGAGAAACGGGGTAAACGGGAAGGCGAGCAGCCGGTGCCGGAAAAAAAACTAACCAATAATCTGATATTTAATAAATTAAAAATTGCGATGAACCTCAGGGCAGATGATGTTCTGGAGGTGCTGGAGCTATCTTCTTTTCGGCTTAGCAAACATGAGCTAAGCGCTTTTTTTCGCAACCCTTCTCACAAGCACTATCGCGAATGCAAAGACCAGGTGTTGAGAAATTTTTTAAAAGGACTGCAGCTTAAATACCGCAGTGCCTGGGGAGAGGCGAACCAAACCTGAGTGCTGATCACTGCTCAGGTTTGCTCAGATCAGTTTCCAACCTTAGCCGATTTTGTCCTGGGTATTATTTTCGAAATCACTGGCGTCGTGGCGTTCATGGAGTTGCTCTGATGGTTCTCCGAACGTACGGTTCACCATCCTGCCACGCTGTACCGCTGGACGCTCACCGATTTGTGTTGCCCAGCGCAAGACGTTTTTATAGGAAGCGGCGTCGAGAAACTCGCTGGCGTCGTAGAGCCTGCCTAATACTAAGTTTCCATACCAAGGCCAAATAGCGATATCGGCAATAGAATATTCATCGCCACAAAAATATTCATTGTTCGCAAGATGTTGATCCAGGACATCCAGCTGTCGTTTCGCTTCCATAGCAAAGCGGTCTATACAGTATTCTATCTTGACCGGCGCATAGGCATAGAAATGGCCAAAACCACCACCTAGATAAGGGGCGCTACCCATTTGCCAGAACAACCAATTGAAACACTCGGTGCGCTTCATCGGGTCGGTTGGCATCAGTGCGCCGAATTTTTCCGCCAAATACATTAAGATAGATCCCGATTCAAAAACGCGTATCGGTGCTTCTGTGCTGCGATCTAGCATTGCCGGAATCTTTGAATTTGGATTTACCTCGACAAAGCCACTCGAAAACTGTTCACCGTCGCCAATTTTAATAAGATGCGCATCATACTCGGCGCCAGTGTGTCCAAGTGCTAATAATTCTTCAAGCATCACAGTAACCTTCACGCCATTCGGTGTGGCTAATGAGTAAAGCTGTAACGGGTGCTTCCCCACGGGCAATACTTTGTCATGGGTTGAACCGGCTACAGGACGATTAATGCTGGCCCATTTGCCGCCGCTTTCTGAATCCCATTTCCAAACTTTTGGGGGAGTATATTCTGACTCTTTGCTCATAATAGATTTGGTTATTGTGTCTAAAGGTGAAAATGCGCAGAAATCGCGGCATTAGATTAAAAACATGTATGCCTATTATCGTTCTGAAACGAGAATTTTCAAGGACGAATGGTCTCTCTTCTTACTGGGAAGAGCAGTTTTTGTTAGAATACAAACATAACAGACATATCTTTGCTACGTTGTCTTCAAAAATTGAGTAAGACAGCGATCTGGGGTGGAAAGTAATTATATGTGAAAGAACTTTCTATGCTTTTAATTTTTCAATTTTACAGATTTATGAACAATCAATTGTTTAAGTTGTTTTTTTTATTACCTGTTGTGGTCATCACCGGCTGTGCTACATCAACTAAAAACTTTGAACCGGGTGTTCTTCCAGAGTATGCGGTAGTAAGCAGTGAAAAGTTGAGTGAAAATGAATCAAATCTCACCGCAATAATGAACGAGAATGATCTGGAGCTAAAACAAAGCGGGCCAGCATATCGTGTTGTTAAAAGAGTAATGGATAGATTGGCCAAGGCGGCAAATATTCAACAGCAACTGGCAGTGTATACCGTAGACGCAGGAGATCAGGTTAATGCTTTTGCGCTTGGCGGAAACACCGTTGTTGTTTACGAAGCACTTGTCAACCGATTGCCAGATGAAAAAGAGTTGGCAGTTGTCCTTGCGCATGAAACTGCGCATATTCTTGGCCAGCATAATGCGGATAACACCGTGCAAAAACGTGCTGCAGGAGTAGGGGTTGCGTCTGCAATCTTAGGAACAGTGGTGGGTGTCGCAACCGGTAACTCGAGTTTAGGGTCGCTTGCTACTGATACCAGTTCCGCGGTTGGTAGTGGCGTCGTCTTATCCTATGGAAGAGCGATGGAGCATGAGGCGGATCATATTGGTATGCTGTTGATGGCGAAAGCAGGCTATAACCCCAAAATTGCGCTAGATGTATGGGGAAAAGCCGACGAAGTGCTCGGATCAGGCGGCGGACCCAGCTTTTTTAGCAGTCATCCGTCTCACGGAAACCGTCTAGAGAGGTTAAGACAAGACTATCCCTATGCCTTGCCTTACTATGAACAAAGTGGCGGCACCTGAAGTTCTAGGTTTGATCTTCGGTGCTTGAGATCTTTGCTTCTTTGTACGCATCGACAAATTCCAGGGCTGATTGGTACACAGCGTCCGCTGATCGACCAGGCTTGAATAATGCGGATCCAATACCAAAACCGGTTGCTCCAGCTTTGAGATAGTTGCTCATGCTTGATGGGGTGATACCACCAACTGGAACCAAGGGTATAGACGCTGGTAATACCGCTCTCAAGGCTTTAATAAATTTGGGTGGCATTACTTCAGCGGGAAAAAACTTGAGTGCGCTAGCGCCTGCGGCAACAGCAGCAAATGCTTCAGTTGGGGTAAATACGCCGGGGCAATAGATTCCATTATTCTGATTGGTAGCCTGCGCAACATCCTGATCGAGGTTCGGCGCGACAATTAATCTGCAGCCCGTGTTGATGACAGCGTCGACTTGTTCTGCATTTAATACCGTTCCGGCCCCAAAAACTGCCCTGTCGGAAAATTCCTGATTTAGCAACTGAAGTGTTTCAATCGGTTGCGGAGAATTCAGTGGAACTTCTATAATCTTAAATCCTGCAGAAAGCAAAGCGTTGCCAATATCGATACATTCTTCCGGTAACAGCCCTCGCAGTATTGCAATTAATGGCATTTCTTGTATCGCCGACTGCCATGTTAAATTGATATCGTTCATTTGGCGTCTTTTGTTTTTTGAATCAACGCTTGAAAGCCGCGCGATGCGGAATGTGGTGGTTCCATCGAAGCAGTTAGGTTCAGGTGTTTCAATGCTATTTGATATTTCTGGCATAGTGCAGCATCGCCGATTAAAACAATTGGAACACCAGCCGAATTTGATAACTGTAGTCCTTCTCTAATCTCATTTCCAATGAGCAATCCCGAGAGCTTCGCATACGCATCGGTTGCTGTGGTTTGCGCCAGAAGTACTCCAGAGCGACAGGTAAATAGATCGCTGATGATTGTTTTACTTTTAAATCCCGACTTTACCGCGTTAAGAAATACTGCCTCATTCCATTCGCTGTCGTTGCATAAACTGCCAACAAGAGAGTGGTTCAACAACACCTCAAATATTTCCCCGGTCGCAATGGTGGAGAATTCGATAATCGTTTGCTCGGTGACTCGGATCCACTTCGAATGCGTACCCGGAATAATTGCAAGATAGGTTTTGTCTGCAGGTGTCGTGCCCAAGAGCTGCAATTCTTCACCGCGCATGATGTCTGGCGGTGTAGTGAGAGAAACCCCGGGCAGGAACACGCATTCTATTCCTCTCACTTTTACTGCTTTTGCTTTGGTAGCTAACTGTTCAAGGTCCGCCGGACAGCTGATATAAGGGCTCTCGATCCAGCCATTTTTACTGCAAATCATGCCGCAGAGAAATACTTGATCTCCTGTCTTAAACCAGTGACCCAGGGTTTCAAACAGGCTGTCTTCAAATCCGTGGTCTTTGGAAAACTTGATACCCAAGTCAGACTCGATAGTTTCTACTACCGCTCCGCTTCGATCAAAGCGATAGGCTCTGAAGCCGCTCGATCCCCAGTCAACACCCGCCCTAATCATCGATTAATTGGCTTTATATTTTTCGACAGTGTCCATACGAACCTCGATTCCAAGCCCGGGTCCTTGGGGAATTGGAATGACATGATCAACCATATTCCATGGCTCTGTAATAAGATGTTGTCGAAACGGATGTGAAGAACGGTCGTATTCGAGAATTGGTTCTTTGGCGAACAACGAGGCGTGAGGGATTGGCAATGCAGCAATCAGCTGTAGCGACGCAGCCTGCGCTACAGCTGTGCCCCAAACATGGGGATTGACGGCGGCGCCGTTGGCTTGGGCAATGGCTACGATATCTCTTGCCGCGGTGATGCCGCCACAGGAACCAATATCTGGCTGTGCGATATCTATCCCCCCGGCTTGCAGAAGTTGCGAGAAGCCGTAGGGCGTGTGCTCATTTTCTCCACCAGCGATCGGCGTATTCAATTTCCCTCGTAACTCTGCGTAACCGGTAATGTCTTCCGGCACAACCGGTTCCTCGTACCAGCGCAGCTGATATTGATCCAGTGCCTGCCCAAGTCTTAGTGCATCTGACCGACCATAGGCATGGTTGGTATCCACCATGAGTTCTATGGTGTCATCGTTTAAGGCCTTGGCAATTGCTGCCATGACTTCGATATCATCCTCAATACCAAACCCGAGTTTTACCTTCATTGCGGTAAAGCCCGCTTCGCGATGCTGTAGCGCCTCTTCTGCCAGTCGTGCCGATTCTTTTTGTCCGGAAATGCGATAGAAACCTGTGGCATATGGCTGAATGACGTCGCGTATTGCGCCGCCAAGCAGTTGATGTACAGGCTGGTTATAAAAGTGTCCAGAAAGATCCCAAAGCGCTATATCCACAGCACTAATCGCAGACACCACCGAGCCTTTGCGGCCATAGTCCCGGGTTGCGGCATACATCCTTTGCCATAACACTGCGGTATCCAAAGGATTTTCGCCTATCAATAGCGGCTTTAACGCATGTTCAATGGCAGCAGCTGCAATTTCGGGCGGCTCGAGTCCCTGGGCAAAGGCCTCTCCCCAGCCGACGACTCCTTCATCGCTGGTGATCCTGACCAGTGTTGCCGCGCGTTGGTGAACCCATCCCTGGGAAAACGCAAAGGGCTGATCCAGCGCAGTTTTGAGAACAAATACTTCGACTTGTGCGATCTTCATTTAAGTAATCTAAGTAAATCTTCGATAGCCTTCAACTATATGCTATTTCAAGCCATATTTTGGTTTCGAATGAGTACGATGAGAGCTGTGGGCTTAGCGTCATAACCTATGCCAGAATAGAGGCTTATTCGCGCTTAGGCTTATCTAATCCTCCACACAATGTTATGAACAAACCCCTTGATAAGATAACAGCTGGAACTGGAATCGCTCCTGATACTTTGCCGGGGTACTATTATTTTGACCCGGCAATCTATCAACAAGAAAAAGAAAAGGTATTCGCCCGCACCTGGCAGTATATTGGCCACGTCAGTATGTTTGAAGAAGCACCAAGTTATTTGGTGAGAGAGATTGCGGATGAGAGCATTATTATTGTTAAAAACAAAGAAGGTGGATTCTCTGCATTCTTTAATGTCTGTCAGCATCGCGCGCATCGGTTGCTGGAAGGTGAGGGCAGGCTGCCGCCGTTGATAACCTGCCCTTACCACAATTGGGGTTATGACCACGGTGGAAAATTAAAAGTAGCGCGCGGCACTGAAGAGCTATCAGGGTTTTATAAAGAAAAAATCTGCTTGAAAGATATCCGCCTCGAGCAATGGTGTGGTTTTATTTTTATCAATCTGGACGCCAACGCAGAGTCACTAAGTTCGATGTGTTCTGAACTTGAGTCGGAACTGAGATCTTTTTCAGAGTTGCCTGAGAATTTATTTCTTGCCGATCGCTATACTATCCCGCTGAAAGCAAACTGGAAAAATTCAATGGAGAATTTTTCTGAATGTTACCATTGCCCAAACCAACATCCGACACTGTCGCAAAACGCGCTTGAGCTGGAGACATACAAAATAGAGTGTCTCGATCACTACCATGTGCATCGCAGCAGAGATAAGGGCGATGAGATGGGTTATAAAACTGACTCAGGGAAGACGGCAAAGCCTGACGAATTTCGCAGTTTTTTTATCTGGCCGAATACTGTGATCGAGGTGTATCCGGGTGGAAATGTTACTGTATTTCATCATGTGCCCGATGGTCCTGAAGGCACCGTGCAGGGAATCGAATGGTACTTTCACAGTAAAGAAATGACGCCGGAAGATAAAGCGGTTGTCGATTTTGTGCACTCGGTGCGACTAGAAGATATACCGCTTTGCGAAAGTGTACAGAAAGGTTTACATAGCCGAGGTTATGATCGCGGGAAACTGGTAATCGACGCTGATCGAAGTTATATGAGTGAGCATGGCGTGTATGATTTTCAGCAAAAGCTGGTTAAAGCACTGGAAAGCTAAAACAGTCCAATTATCGCCTGCAAAATCGCCAGACTTAAAGCTAACAGCCCGAGAAGTAACGCAAATAGAACAATCATTACCAGGATGAGAATCCAGGCGCTGCTTCTTGAGGTTTCCGATGGCTGATGTAAATATTCTTTGAGCAGATTTACATTGCGTACATTGGAGCGAAATCCAATGTCAAAGAGATCTCCCAGAAAGGGAATCGAACCAACTATGGTGTCTACCGCAACATTACCCAGCATACGAATTAAAACAGTCTTCGGCGCTTTGGCCTTGATGCCTTCAGCCATAATGTAACTGGAGATTAATGCGGTTGCGCCATCACCTATACCTGGAATAAATCCGATTAAGCTATCAAGGCCGAGACGAAATCCTCCCGGTAAGGGGATAGCGCTGTCCAATACCCAAGCCAGTTTCTGCAGGCGTTTCTCTGTGGCAGATGGTTCAGGTTTCTCTGGCTCGTTTGAAGAGAAGTCAGTACGTAATTTCATAGTTACTGCGTACGTGGCCGGTAGATGCAATATTAACCAGCCCGTACGCTTGATTTTAGCTCAGCGTATCGAATTGATTCTTAATCGCGCCGCATTGTTTCCAATACGACTCAGCATTTTTGAATTCATCCTTCTAATCGGAGAGCCGATCCAGTCTAGTTCGTCGTTAGGCACTAGAAAGTGCCAGAAAGAGCCGGCGTTTGGTTCCATGACTTAAGCCTGATTAGAGACTGATTAACCCGGAAAACTAACAATGGTCTGCTTTTGTTGACCAAGATTTTCAATTCCCAATTCCACAACATCGCCAGGATGTAACCAGGTCTGTGGATCCATGCCCAGCCCTACCCCCGGCGGTGTGCCGGTGGTGATGATATCGCCGGGCATCAGAGTCATGAAGTCACTCAAGTAACTCACCAAATAATTACAGTTGAATATCATAGTTCGCGTGTTCCCGGTTTGCATTCTCTGACCATTGACGTCGAGCCACATATCGAGGTTTTGCACATCATCAATCTCATCACAGGTCACCAGCCATGGTCCCAATGGTCCAAAGGTATCGCAGCCCTTACCTTTGCTCCATTGACTACCTCCTCGATCAATTTGAAAAGCGCGCTCGGAAACGTCGTTGACCACACAATAGCCTGCAATACAGGACTCTGCTTCAGTCTCCGAAATATTTCTCGCGGTACTTCCCATTACGATGGCAATTTCCACTTCCCAATCAAGTTTGGTTGAGTTTTTTGGCTGAATTACATTGTCATACGGGCCACAAATACAAGTGTCTGTTTTGTAGAAAACTACCGGTTCTTCCGGAATAGGGGCACCGGTCTCTTTCGCATGATCGGAGTAGTTAAGACCAATGGCGACAAACTTACCCGGATTGGTCGTGCAGGCACCTAATCTGGTACTGCTTTCAACCAAAGGCAGTAATGACAAATCGAGTTTGCTGATTTGTGCAAGGGAATCAGGATTTAATGTCGTGCCATCAATATCGCTGATATGCGCCGAGAGGTCGCGGATATTTCCCTGATCGTCAAGTATTCCTGGTTTTTCAATTCCAGAATCGCCATGTCTCAGTAATTTCATAGGTTTAAATTTAGTTTGTTGATAGTGTTTGCCAATCAGCGTGAAAAAATTGTCCTCGATCACGATCGTTACGCTCAAAGGTATGGGCGCCAAAGTAATCACGCTGCGCTTGAATCATACTAGCCGGCCCATTTTCTTGCCGCATGCCGTCAAAAAATGCCAAAGCACTTGCGTAGCAAGGCAGAGGTAATTCTGTATCAAGAGAAAAACGAATAATCTCTCTAAGAGGCGCATGTCCTTTGCTTACTTGATCTAAAAAACCGGGCGCATCAAGTAGACTAAACTGGATAGAACCCTGGTAGGCGGCGACGATCTCGTCAAGTAGCTTGCCGCGAATAATACAACCGGCTCGCCAACCCCTAGCAACCGCTTTTAGATCGAGATTCCAGCCTCGCTGTTTTGATGCTTCCTCCATCAACATAAAACCTTGGGCATAGTTAATGACCTTGGCGGTATAGAAAGCCGTTTCCATGTTTTCCAGGACTGCATTCTCTTGTTCCGGTTTTAACGTAGTTTTTCGGGGAAATAACGTCTGATAGTGCTTTCGTGTTTCCTTTTGAGATGAGACAACTCTGGCGAATACGGCTTCAGTGATTAGCGTTGTGGCGACGCCAAATTGCAGCGCGGCTTCGGTGGCCCAGCCTCCTGTTCCTTTTTGTCCAGCCTTATCCAGTATCCGGTCAATAAGGGGTGTACCATCAGCCTCGCGGGCTTTGAGAATTTGCGTTGTAGCCTTGACTAGATAGCTTTCTCCTGGGCCTTTATTCCATTGATCAAAGACTTCACCAATCTCACGTGCCTCCATGCTCAATCCATCACGCATCAACTGATACGACTCAGCAATTAATTGCATATCGGCGTACTCGATTCCGTTGTGTACCATTTTAACGAAGTGCCCCGCACCGCCTGAACCTGTCCAGGTAACGCAGGGTTCATCTTGGTAGCTGGCGGAAATTTCTGAAAAGAATGGCTTTAGCAGTGAATAACAAGAATGATCGCCGCCGGGCATCAGGGCTGGACCATTCTTAGCGCCTTCAGCGCCTCCGGATATGCCGCAGCCGACAAATCGAATACTACTGGCCGCGGTGTGCTCGCAACGTCTGTCAGTATCCTTGTAGTAACTATTTCCCAAGTCGATAATGTTGTCATCTTTATCAAGCAGCGGGATAAGCGTTTCGATGACCTCATCAACCGGTTGGCCCGCTTTGATCAACAAAAAAATGCTCCTCGGCTTCGCTAAACTTTCCACTAGGCCGTTGAGAGAAGAGTGACACGAAGCGTCTGGATAGCTATTGGTGAATGCTTGCCGAAGTTCGGTATTTAATTCATAGGTTTGTAACTGGTAACCCTTGGATAGAATATTGCCGGCGAGATTACGTCCCATGACACCAAGGCCAATTAACCCGATGTGCTGTGATTGCTTTAAATCCATTCAATTTAATTGTGTTGGGTTAAATCTTATTAAGTTGTTGTTCTAGAGGTATTGCGATGTCGATTGGGATGACGTCAGCTTCATCTAGCGTAGGTTCTAGTGTATCAAACTGACTGGTGACCAATGTTTTGGGCATAAAATGGTCAGACCGTTCGATCATGCGTTGCATAATAGTTTCGCGGTTTCCCTGAAGATGAACAAATTTGACCGGCCCTTGGATTTTTCGTAGCAGATCTCGATAAGATTTCTTAAGGGCAGAGCAGGTTATGACGATACTATTATGCTCTAGTTCAGCGTTGCATCTTCGCGTTATTTCCAGAAGCCAGGGTAAGCGATCAGCGTCGTCCAAAGGAATGCTGTTCGACATTTTGGCGATATTCTCTGGTGGATGTAAATCATCACCCTCAATAAAGGTAGCCTGAATACGCTGACTCAAGGCAGATCCTAGGGTGCTTTTTCCAGATCCGCAAACGCCCATTAAAATGTAGACAGTGTTATTGGTATCCGAAGACGCCATAAATAAAGGAATAAATATTGGCTACGCGAGAGAAGTATTTTATACAATAATACAATCGTAAAAAGGCCAGACCCATGACATTAAACTCTTCCCTGTTTGTCAAACTCGATCCAACAGATTCCGTGGTTATCGCAACACAGCCGCTTGGCCTTGGCAGTAAGGTAGAGGGCATTGATGTCCAGGATCAGATTCCGTCTGGTCATAAACTGGCGATAAAGTCGGTGCAGGCAGGCGATCCGGTTTTTAAATACGGACAAATAATTGGCTATGCCAGTGGTTTGATATTGGCGGGTCAACATGTACACACGCATAATTTGGAGTTTCGTGCGTCGGCATTAAACCATGAAGTCGGGAAGGGGTTGTCAAACGAAGAGCCTGTTCGTGCAGAAGGCCTATTTAGCGGTTACCGGCGAGAGAATGGGGGAATTGGCACCCGGAACTTTATCGCTATTCTGACCAGCGTCAACTGCTCTGCAACAGCTGCGCGGCAGATTGCCGAGCAGTTTGATAGTGGATCGCTGGCGGAGTATGAAAACGTCGATGGGGTAGCTGCATTTGTGCACGGCACGGGTTGCGGGCTGGATAACGCTGGAGAAGGGTATGCCAATCTGCAGCGCGTACTTTGGGGTTATGCCAGTCACCCGAATTGCGGCGGGGTTTTATTGGTAGGGCTTGGTTGTGAAACCAATCATATTGGTGATTTACTCGAACGCTATGACCTGTCGATGAATGATCGCTTTCAGATAATGAATATTCAGGACATGGGCGGCTTGCGCAAAACAATCGACGCTGGCGCCGGCATGGTTCGTGAAATGCTGCCCATCGTTAACCAAATCAAGCGCAGCCCGTGTCCGGTGTCCGGATTAAAGTTGGGTCTGCAATGCGGGGGGTCCGATGCCTGGTCCGGTATGACTGCTAACCCGGCTTTAGGATATGCATCCGATTTACTGGTACAACATGGCGGAACTGCGGTGTTGGCAGAAACGCCAGAGATTTATGGTGCCGAGCATCTCTTAACAAGACGGGCGCGCAGCCAGGAAGTTGCGGACAAACTGCTTGAGCGTATTCACTGGTGGGAAGATTATACGGCGCGAAACCATGGATCGATGGACAACAATCCATCCCATGGAAATAAGCGGGGTGGTCTCACTACAATTCTAGAGAAATCATTGGGGGCAGTCGCAAAGAGCGGCACATCGCCAATGGAAAATGTTTATCGCTATGCTGAGCCGATAAAAAGTTCTGGCTTTGTCATGATGGACAGTCCCGGCTACGATCCGGCTTCAATAACCGGCCAGATTGCCTCCGGATGCAATATTGTTGCTTTTACGACAGGCAGGGGTAGCGTGTTTGGTTCAAAACCTGCACCTTCAATAAAAATTGCTACCAACACTCGCATGTTTCAAAACATGGAGGAAGATATGGATATTAACGCCGGTGACATCCTAGACGGTGAGAAAACCGTTGCGCAAACCGGGCGAGAGATTTTCGAACTATTGGTGGACGTTGCTTCGGGCAAGCCTTCTCTTAGCGAAGCGCAAGGCCTGGGTGATCTGGAGTTTGTGCCGTGGCAGATTGGCGCCGTAATGTAATTTACTCAAGCACCGTATCCAGATATTAAAAAAATACAAAGCATCTGGTCTCCATGCTCTCTCTTGGAGCTGCATCGGCTGGTGCGTTTGGGTCATCAAATGAGGAGTGAATCGTGAAGCGGGTCCGGCCGTCGGTGGCGGAGTCATAGGTTTTGAATAGTATCGCTTCGTCCATTTGCATATTGGGAAAGTAAATCCAACGATGGTTTGTGCTATGTCTGGATAATTGTATTGCTCCGATTCGTTCCGCGGATTTTCTTTCAACCTCAATCAGGTCATCGGCTGATACGGTTCTTGCGTCGCAGAGCGTTAACGGATAATTGCTAATGCTGCCGTTTATCGAGCGCCAGACGTTAATTATCGCAAAGCGTCTTTCCAAAAGGGTATCTGCTTCATCCGGCAGAATCTCGCGAAGTCGTTTGGGGCCTGATATCGGGGTATAGTCGTTATGAATCACTGAGGCGACTTCGCGTAACTTTTTTTCTTTACGTAGCTCTTCAGTTGCAGCACGACGGGTATGGTCAAAAATCTCGACTCTTTTAGCTCCGGTATGCTGAATAACCAGCTGCTTTACTTCGTTCTCGTACAAAGTTTGAATTTCAGTATCCGCGTAAAAATCCCTGACTTTGCTCAACTGTCTGGTAAGTTTGAATCCGCTGCCGTCTAAATCTTGCACGCTCTGATCGTCTCTGCCATCGTCGACCTGCACAGAAACTTTGATGTAGTTGCCCTCATAAGTGCCAGTTTTACCACCAGCAACCGATGCAAAGTAGGCGCTCTGTTGTGCGTTATGGTCGAGATACTGCAGTTCGGCAACAGTATGGTTTGTTCGTATAATCATGTCTCTTACGATTCAGACTACCTGGGTTATCAATGGCCTGCCATCAGTATGCGCCAGGATATTCGCGATTGCCAGCTCACCCATGCCGGTTCGGGTTTTGACCGTAGCGGAACCAGCATGAGGTGATAACACAACATTGTTCATTGATTTCAAAGCATCCGGTACCGTGGGCTCTTTGGCAAATACATCAAGCGCCGCACCACCGAGATCACCAGACTGCAGCAGTTCCACCATGGCGTCTTCGTCGACCAGAGAGCCTCGCGCAACGTTGACCAAATTTCCTTTTGCGCCAAGCGCTTTTAACACAGACTTTGAAACAATTTTTTCAGTACCGGGATCCCCGGGCATGATCACGATCAACCAGTCAACGGCGGTAGCCATTTCAGTTAAATCAGAGTAATACACATAGGGCTCATCTTTTTGATGCGTGCGTCCGTGATAGATCACACGCATTTTCATTCCCTGCAATCGGCGTGCTACCTCTTTGCCGATACGTCCCAATCCAAGTATCCCAGCAGTTTTACCGGTAAGCTCGCTGGTTAGGGCGTAGCTGTTGGAAGGTGTCCATTCTCCCGCTCTGACGAACTGGTCAGATTGGGGGATCTGCCGCGCAAGAGATATCATCAAGCCAACGGTCAGCTCGGCAACCGCGTCACTCAGGACATCAGGCGTGTTGGTCACTCGAATCCCTTTTTCACGAGCCGCTTCAATATCAATTGCGTCATAACCGACGCCATAGCAACCGATCATTTCCAGATTAGGCAGGCGTTCCATCAGTTCTCGGGAACAGCCATCGTGGCCGTTGGTGCCAACTACTCGAATTTTTTCGCCAATGTCGTCAAGCAGAGCGTTTTTGTCATCAGCGCCATAATACCGGTGAATCTTGAATCGGTCAGAGAGAAGTTGAATTTGATTTTCAAAATTCTGCGATACTAAAAGTAGGTGGTCAAATTTGCTCATGGATATTCCGTTTTTCTTCTTTATTTAGATGTGTAATTGATTAAACGCAGGCGCCCATACCACCGTCAACATATAAGATATGACCGTTAACATAGCTGGATGCATCGGATGCAAGGAATATGGCGGCGCCGGTTAATTCTTCTACCTTGCCCCATCTTCCGCTAGGCGTGCGCTTGCATAACCAGGCGCTAAATTCTTTGTCTTCCACTAAAGATTTTGTCAGTTCTGTTTCAAAGTAACCGGGCGCCAAGCCGTTTGATTGAATATTGTACTGCGCCCAGTCAGCTGCCATGCCTTTGGTTAAATTGGCAACCGCGCCTTTGGAGGCGGTGTACGGTGCGATTGAAGGGCGTGCTAATGCGGTTTGAATGGAGCAGATGTTGATGATTTTTCCGGCTTTGCGCGCAATCATATACTTTGCAACGCTGCGACTCACAACGAAAACACTATTGAGATTCAGATCCATTAGGCGATCCCAGTTTTCGTCTTTAAAATCTTCCAGCGATGCTCTGTCCTGCATGCCAGCATTGTTAACCAGAATGTCTATTGCGCCGATATCAGATTCAATTGTATCGATGGACTCTTTAACCGCCGTTCGGTCAGTGACGTCAAATACCGCTTGTTCGCATTGCGCTCCCAACTGCTTCAGTGTTTTGGCAGCTTTATCCAAGCGTTCAGCGGAACGTCCATTTAAAATAACGGTGGCGCCTGCTTTGGCAAATCCTGACGCGAGTGCATAGCCAATACCTTGACTGGAGCCGGTAATCAGCACGCGGCGATCAGTTAGATCAAACAAGTCTCGTGACATAATAGGATCAGGGGTAAGTGAGATCCGCATCTTATTGCATTTGCGTGTCTTAGGCGATCTAATGAACGCTGTTTTTTCTTCTCATAAAATCATGCGGGCAATCGTTATCCATTCGGCAAAAGATCTTCGGGTTGAAGAGGAGACGATGCTTCAACCGGGGACTGGTCAGGTAGCAGTTCGAATTCGCGCGGGTGGGGTATGTGGCTCGGATCTGCACTATTATCATCAAGGCGGCTTTGGTGCGATTCGATTAAAAGAGCCCATGGTGCCGGGGCATGAAGTAGCGGGTGAAGTGGCTGCTCTGGGAGACGGGGTGAAAGACCTTGTTGTCGGACAGCCTGTTGCGATTAATCCAAGTCTTCCTTGTCTAAGGTGTAATTACTGTCAGCGTGCTGAGTTTAATCAATGTTTGGATATGCGGTTCTTTGGCTCGGCTATGCGCTTCCCGCATATTCAAGGTGCTTTTAGAGAACATATGATTTGTGAAGCGCGTCAATGTGTACCTGTAAAAGCAGGACTGGATTTGCACCTTGCCGCATTTGCAGAACCTTTATCTGTTGCGCTGCATGGCGTGAGTCGGGTCGCCCAGGCTTGCGGCGGGATATCCGGTAAACGGGTTTTTGTTTCAGGCTGTGGTCCGATTGGCTTGCTCGCGTTAATGGCGGCGAAACATGCGGGTGCGCGAGAAATTGTTGCAGTAGATGTCTCGGACTTCGTTTTAAAAGTTGCGCGTAAAGTCGGCGCAGACACCACAATCAATGTGTTGTCGGAAGCAGAACGTTTTCAAGAATACCAGCAGGACAAAGGGTATTTTGACGTTGTACTCGAAGCTTCCGGCACAGAAGCCGGGATAAAAAAAGCACTGGATGTAATTCGCCCCCGCGGTGTGCTCGGGCAGCTGGGACTGGGAGGCGATATATCTTTGCCGATGAATACCTGTGTGGCAAAAGAAGTGCAGCTAGTAGGCTCTTTTCGTTTTCACGAAGAATTTGAATGGGCGGTGAAATTGATTAATAGTGGTGAAATAGATGTGTCGCCTTTACTGAGCGCAAAAATTCCGATGGAGAATGCGCTCAATGCATTTGAGCTTGCCGGCGATCGCGAGAAAGCGGTTAAGGTGCAAATCGCTTTTTGATTCGCATTGTTTACTGTTCGAATTGAAAAGGCGCTAACTTATCTAGATTGAACACCACCCCGGTTCCTGGTGTATCCGGAGCAACTGCTTGAAACTGGTCGATCACTAGGGGTCTCTCGGTGTACTCATCAATAGGGAAGCTGTGTATCTCAAGCCAACCTGCATTGGTTTGCCCTGAAACCAGACTCACATGTAATTCCTGCATGCCATGGGAGCACGCAGACACTCCATGTTGTCTGGAACGTTCCGCAACCTGCAGCCAACCGGTAATGCCGCCGCAGTTAGAGGCATCAGGTTGAATAAACGACAGCCTGGATTGCGCGAAAGCGTAATCAAATTCGTGAATCGTGTGCAGGTTTTCGCCCATGGCCAATGCTGCGCCTGTTGCTACTTGGATCGTTGCATAACCAGCGTAATCATCGGGAATAGTCGGTTCTTCAAACCAAAAAATATCATAGGGCTTAAACCGATTCGCGCATTCAATAGCCTTGTCTACGGACATCGCATAGTTAGCATCAACCATCAGCTTGATGTCAGGACCGATATGTGCGCGAACCGCAGCGATACGCGCAATATCTTCGCTTAGATCGTCTTTGCCGATTTTTATTTTTACGGCATTGACGCCACTCTCCAGATAGTTAGAGATGTTGTCGAGTAATTTCTCAATAGAAAAGTCTAAATCAATACCACCGCAATAAGCGTTGCAGCGATTGCCCGCACCACCAGCTGCCTGCCATAGCGGTTTGTTTTGAGATTTACAGCGTATATCCCATAGCGCAATATCAATCGCTGAAATTGCGAAAGAAGCGATGCCGCCGCGACCCACGTAGTGAATATGCCATTGCATGGCATCGTAAATTGATTCGATGTTTGTGCCGTCAAGCCCAATAAGAAAGGGCCCAAGATCATGCTCGATCAATGACTGAATTGCCGGACCACCGCGACCGCCGGTATAGGTATAACCCGTTCCGACATCACCGTTTTCCATAAATATTGTGCAGAGCAAGAGATCAAAGTGGGTGTGTTCACCGTGTTTCGCATCTACCAACACTTCCTCGAGTGGAACCTTATATAACGTCGTTTTGACTTTTTGAATCTTGCTCATGCGTTTTAATTGACGGTGTTACAATTTCAGATACTTCAAATTATAAACTTAAAAATTCATGGCGAACTCAAACAAGACTGCGGTAGTGACGGGTGCAGGTGGCGGTATAGGAAAAGCGGTAGCGGATATATTTTTAGAAAATGGCTATAACGTTGTTCTCACAGGGAGAAGGGAAGGGCCGCTTCAAGATGTCGCCTCGGCCCATGGTGTAAGTGATGATAGAGCGCTCTGCGTGAGCGCCGATGTTGGCCGAGAAGAGGATGTGGATCGTCTGTTTGATCAGGCGACACAGCACTTTCCAAGGATCGATATATTGTTCAACAATGCTGGAATAAGTGCACCACCAGTCCCCATTGATGAACTGCCGGTGGCGGACTGGCAGCGTGTTATCGACACGAATTTACACGGCGCATTTTTATGTGCGCGGCGAGCTTTTGGTGCGATGAAAAATCAGCGGCCATCGGGGGGACGAATTATTAACAACGGCTCTATCTCCGCTTATGCTCCAAGGCCCTATAGCGCGCCGTATACCGTGAGCAAGCATGGCATGTCGGGGTTAACGCGTTGCCTCGCATTGGACGGCCGCGCCCATGATATTGCTTGCGGGCAAATTGACATTGGTAACGCTCATACTGAAATGGCCGAACCACTTGGTCAGGGAGCACTGCAACCACGCGGAGATATTATGCCGGAACCCTTGATGGACGTTAGACATGTCGCGACCAGTGTGTTGCATATGGCCGAATTGCCTCTAACTGCAAATGTGCTTTTTATGAATGTAATGGCGACAAAGATGCCATTTGTCGCGCGCGGTTAGTCGCGGGGAACCAATCGCCAGCGTTAATGATTGTCTCTGGGTAGCTTTTTAGAAGTGCGTTGGTAGGCAGTTGCAAATTCCAGGCAACCGCCTTGCCCCAGCTGACCTACTGTACTTCGGTAAAGCTCCTGCCAGGGCGTTTGGTGTTCAAGTTCTGGCGGAGACCACTGGTCCCAACGCTGCTTGAGTTCCGCTTCATCGAGAATGAGGTTGAGGGATCGGTTATCGATGTCCAGTCTCACTTTGTCGTTCGTTTGTAAAATTGCAAGGCCACCACCGACCACCGACTCTGGCGATGCATTTAAAATCGAAGGGCTTTCCGAAGTGCCGCTTTGACGGCCATCGCCCACTGTTGGCAAATGACTAACGCCTTTGTTTATCAAATCATCCGGCGGCTGCATATTGACGACTTCAGCCGATCCCGGATATCCCACCGGTCCTACGCCGCGAATAAACAACATACAGCGATCATCAATTCCCAGAGAAGCATCGTTAATTCGGTGGTGGTAGTCCTCTGGACCTTCAAACACAATTGCGCGCGCTTCGAATACGCCTTCGTCACCTGGCGTAGATAGAAATCGCTGTCGAAAATCGTCAGAGATGACTGAGGTTTTCATCAGAGCAGAGTCAAAAAGATTGCCGCTCAAGACGATAAATCCGGCCTTTTCACGCATTGGCTTATCGAAGCGATAGATGACTTTCTCATCCAGTGTTTCACTACCAGAAATATTTTCAGCGACGGTTTTCCCGGTTACGGTCATTGCGCTACCGTCTAACTTGTCGGCGTTCAGCAGTTCTGACATCACTGCAGGGACACCCCCTGCTCGGAAGAATGATTCTCCAAGATATTCTCCAGCCGGCTGCAGGTTAACCAAAAGAGGCAAGTCGTAACCGAGGGTTTGCCAGTCTTCAATGCCAAGCTCAACCCCTGCATGTCTTGCGACCGCGATGATATGCGGTGGCGCATTGGTGGAGCCGCCGATTGCTGTGTTTAAGCGAATCACATTTTCAAACGATTTGCGGGTCATGATCTGCGACGGGCGTAACTCTTCCTTGACCATATCGACGATTCGCTGTCCTGTTTTAAAAGCAATCGCCGAGCGCTCCCGATAGGGCGCTGGGATTGCGGCATTGCCAGTCAAAGACATGCCCAAACCTTCTGCCAATGCGTTCATAGTAGACGCGGTTCCCATGGTATTGCAGTGACCGAGCGACGGTGCCGATGCACAAACCCGATCAATAAACTCGTCATAGTCTATTTTCCCTTCTGCCATCAGCCTGCGACTTTCCCAAACGATGGTACCCGATCCGGCAAGTTCGCCGCGCCACCAGCCGTCTAGCATCGGCCCACCATTTAATACGATTGCAGGGAGGTCTACCGTTGCTGCGCCCATTAATTGTGCCGGTGTGGTTTTGTCACAGCCGGTGGTTAACACCACACCGTCAATTGGGTAGCCTTGCAGTACCTCAACCAAACTTAAGTACGCCAGATTGCGATCCAGGGCAGCGGTGGGGCGTTTACCGGTTTCCTGGATCGGGTGCACTGGAAACTCGAGAGGTATACCGCCAGCGTCACGAATCCCGTCTTTTACACGGTCAGCAAGAAACACATGAATCTTGTTACAGGGCGCGAGATCGCTGCCAGTTTGGGCGATGCCTATAATCGGCTTGCCAGATTGCAGTTCTTCCCGGGTAAACCCCTGGTTTTGATAACGCTCGATATAGAGCGACGTCATAGAAGGGTTTTCCGGATTATCGAACCAGGCTTTACTGCGTAAAGGAGCGGGTTTTTTATCGCCCATAGCGATTCCTAGCTTTTGTGTTGCTCGTCAAATAAATCCTGAAAAAAGCTGACCATTTCTGAAACCATACGATCGCCATAGCCGTTTGATGTTGCGATACCGAGACCTTGTTTGGTTGCAGTGGAGATAATACTCGGTGCACCAAGATCATCTGCCATTCGACTGTAGTAACCAACGTCTTTGCGAGCGTTACGAATCGAAAACTCGAGCTTGCTTGGATCATCGTCTACGGCAAAGCCGGCAATAAAATCCATCATGCCGGAATGTAATGGACCTGCGGACATCACATCGTACAGCTGCTTGCGATCAATACCTGCCTTGTCAGCCATGGCAAAGGCCTCTGACATGGCAAGGGCAGTGGTCATGCCATAGAAATTATTCATCAATTTAATGGTATGTCCCGCGCCAAGCTTGCCGAGATGAAATACGTTTTCACCCATTTCTTCCAATATGGGCTTAACTTTTTGAAACGCTGACTCGTCGCCAGCGGCCATGATGTTGAGCAAGCCGTCTTTGGCATGAGCTGGTGTTCTGCCCAGCGGCGCATCGAGCATGGTCGCACCCTTGGTTTTCACTGCTTCTCCAAGAGCACGTGTAGAGTTTGGTAATGAAGTACCGAAATCGATTACTACTGCATTATTTTTTAATCCCGCGATGACGCCGTCTTCGCCATGCATTCTTGATTCAACAGAATCAGAGGTATCCATACATAACATAACGATGTCGCTGTTCTCCGCAATTTCTCTTGCAGTAGAAACTTCTTTAGCGCCTCGTTTTACCGCAGCGTCCACATGGGTTCGCGAGCGATTCGCCATTACAACCATGTCATAGCCCTTGGCCTGCAAATTTTCAACCATGGCGTTGCCCATCAGGCCCAGACCAATAAAACCGATTGTCGATTCAGACATT
>CALKKV010000077.1 GCA_937992195.1 uncultured Gammaproteobacteria bacterium
GTTCGTTGGCAGAAGCCAACGAACCACAGTTGAGCAAAGCCTATAGCCAGCCGCGCTCTTTGTAGTACTTCATTGCGCCATCATGCAGTGGAGCAGACAGAGAATCAGCGATCATCTCTTTTTCAGTCAGGTTTGCAAACGCAGGGTGTAGCTTCTTGAAATCTTCAAAATTCTCGAAAACTGCTTTTACAACAGTGTAAACAACTTCTTCGGAAACAGAAGCGCTGGAAACAAATGTCGCACCCACACCGAATGTATTGATGTCTTTTTCATTGTTGTACATGCCTGCTGGGATAACAGCTGCTCTGTAGAAAGGTTTTTCAGCGATTAGCTTTTCAATCTCAGGGCCTTCAACGCTCACGAGGTGCGCCGCACAAGTTGCAAGAGACTCTTGTGTTAACGCTGATGGATGACCAACCAGCCAGAAGTAAGCGTCGATCTTACCGTCGCAAACCGCCGCGCCGGTTTCTGCAGACTTCATTTCTGCTGCCAGTTTCAGATCGCTACGCTCCCAACCCAGTGCTTCTTCGATAACGTCCCAAGTACCACGTGTACCAGAACCAGGGTTACCGATATTCAGGCGCTTGCCTTTTGCGTCAGTAAGCGTGTTGATACCAGAAGCGTCGCTTGCGATCACTGTTACAGGCTCTGGGTGCACAGAAAAGACTGCACGCAGATCGCTAAAAGCACCGGACTCTTCAAACTTGGAAGTGCCGTTGAACGCATGGTACTGCCAATCAGACTGGGCAACGCCGAACTCAAGCTCACCCGCTTTAATTGTGTTGATGTTGTAGATCGATCCGCCAGTTGACTCAGCTGAACAACGAATGCCGTGTTCTTTGCGATTCTTGTTTACCAGTCGGCAAATTGCGCCACCAGTTGGGTAATAAACGCCGGTTACGCCGCCTGTACCGATAGAAATAAACTGCTGTTCGGCAGCGGTAGCGGTGCCTGCTAGGGCGAAGGTGCCAGCAAGGGTAGCTGCCAATAGAGTTGCAATTGGTTTCTTCATTATGTGGATTCTCCTGAAGTTTAGTATGTAAAGATTTTTTAATAAGAGCCGATATTCATCATATGTATATGGCCCGATGAGTCCGCTGGGAGCATCTTGACAAGGCAGTCTAGCTTGAATCTGGATGCTGCACAGGACCGAACTTGGGGATAGATTACCTCAAACTAGCACCGATTGCATATAATTCATATTGCGGACTAATTTAGGGCAAAGATACTCTCCATTTTCCCGCTTTTTTCGCTTTTCTCCCGTTTACTTTCTCTGATACATTGCCAATATGAGTCATATATTTCACCGTAATTTGACGAAAATTCTTCCGATTGCAGTCGGTGGAGAAGGGGTTTATCTAATCGATAAGAAGGGCAAGCGTTATATCGATGCTTCGTGCGGCGCGGCGGTATCGTGTGTAGGGCACAACAATTCGTTTGTCATTGATGCCATGAAGCACCAGCTTGATCAGCTTGCATATGCACATACCGGATTTTTCACAACAGAAATTGCCGAGCAGCTGGCCGAGCTTTTGATCTCAAAAAGCCGTGGGGCATTTGCTAAAGTTTATTTTTTGTCGGGAGGATCTGAAGCGCTAGAAACTGCGATGAAAATGGCCAGGCAATACTGTGTTGAGTGCGGTGAAACAGAAAGGCAATTTTTTATTTCGAGAAAACAAAGTTATCACGGCAACACGATTAGTGCGCTCTCCGTTGGTGGCAATATGTGGAGGCGTCAGGTTTACGAGCCGATCCTGGGGACAGCAAATCATATTTCGCCGTGTTACGCCTATCGAGACCAACAAGTTGGCGAGACTGAAGAGCAATACGGTTTGCGGGTTGCGAATGAGCTAGAAGAGCGAATTCTACAGCTCGGTAAAACCAAGGTGATCGCCTTTATTGCCGAGACTGTTGTTGGAGCGACTGTTGGGGCATTGCCTGCGGTACCGGGATATTTTAAGAGAGTACGAGAGGTTTGCGACAAGTATGGAGTCTTGTTAATTCTTGATGAGATCATGTGCGGTATGGGGCGCACTGGAAAAACGTATGCATTTGAAGATGAAGGTGTCCAGCCAGATCTAGCCTGCATTGCCAAAGGATTGGGTGGAGGATATCAAGCAATCTCCGCAACACTTGCCAGTGACAGACTATTTTCTGCTATTAAAGAGGGAAGCGGTAACTTTCAACATGGACATACGTATATTGGTCATCCGACCGCCGCCGCCGCGTCGCTCGCGGTGCAGCAGTATATTGATAAGCATAATTTGCTCTTAAACGTTAGCGAAAGAAGTAAGCAACTTTTCACACTGTTGAATGCGCGATTTAACAACCACCCCTATATCGGAAATATTCGGGGGCGCGGTTTGTTTGCTGGTATTGAAATAGTGAAGGATAAAGAAAGTAAAGAACCGTTCTCTGCAGCGACAAAGTTAGATGTGCTGTTAAAAAATACTGCAATGGATAACGGTATAATGATTTATCCAAATGCCGGAACCATTGATGGTAAGCGCGGGCATCACATCTTGCTTGCTCCTCCTTTTATTAGCAATAAAAACGAAATCGATGAGATTGTGGAAAAACTATCTATAACGTTAGAGCAGGTGTTTTCGAAAATTGGATAATTTATCTCTTTGGAGCATGCCTTTTCGATTGAAATAGTCTGGTCTGACACTTCTTGTTAGACCTCATTCGCAACATATCTAATAAAAAAGCCAAATGAAAGGAAACCGCAGTTACCGATTCAGTCATACCGTTTCTCGCCGCCCGGGAAACAGCGTTGTTGATGGTTTACGTGCAGCTACACGTACTGATCCGGTGCCTAAGCTTTTTCAGCAAGAGCATGATGCATATATCGCGACCCTAAAGAAGGCGAGTGTCTCAACAATTGTGCTGCCAAAGCTGGAGGTGTTTCCCGATTCGGTATTTGTCGAAGACCCGGTGCTATGTCTCGACAATACCGCGGTGATACTTCGACCTGGCGCAAAGAGTCGGTTCGGAGAAGCTGCGGCAATGGAGAATGATTTAAAACCTATTTTTGATCGAATTGAAAAACTAACTGGAAATGGTTTTGTAGATGGCGGAGATATTTTACTTACCGACACGGAAGCGTTGATTGGACTTTCCGATCGCACCAACTCGGAAGGGGTCGAGGAGCTAAGTTCAATCCTCAGCGCGCATGAGTATGAGGTTCGGATCGTACATACACCGGCAGGTGTATTGCACTTCAAATCAGATTGCGGATTATTAGATAGTGAAACCATTTTCTCTACAAAAGTACTCGCGCGAAGCGGATGTTTTGAGGGCTATAACGTGATCGAAGCGCCGGAAGGGGAAGAAGCCGCGGCTAATCTAATACGGGTGAATGACGCAGTGATTCTGCGCTCGGGTTTTGAGAAAACAAAACAATTGTTGGAAGAAAGTGGATATTTAGTGATGACTGTTCCAGCGGATGAGGCGGCGAAAATCGATGGTGGTTTGTCTTGCATGTCGCTAAGGTTTTCACTTTAGACAGGGCGCGGAGTGGGCAGTTGCAGCATCGTTCAGCGAAAACAGTATAAAAAGATTCTATAAAGTTGGATCAATAGCAGATTGGCAAATTAAGAAAGGGGCGTTGATAGAACTTTAAATCTGCACTGCTCAGATACAGTTCACATCGCGATATGATTTTGGTGAATCGGTTTTAAGTCCACCGCATTGAGCCTCATTAGGGATGCATTTGAGGAGGAAGTCGATTTTTTGTGGATTTACCTGCCCTTGTACTTCCTACTGAACGAATGCTATGCGACAGTGGGCACCGTGAAGGGGTTCATCATAGAGTCAGCTAAAACTCAGCTGAACTTCAGGCTGATACTGAAATACTGGGCATGGAAAATAAATCATTTCGTATTGCGCTGGGGAGTGCAATGTGAAATGGAATTGAATATGGAGAACTATCGGGGGATAGTCAATTGGGAAAGAAACTGGAAAAGCCCGGTTTGTCCGGGATCGAGCAGGAAGTAAAAGGGTTATACAGACGCTATCGTCAAGGTTTTTATCGACCTAATTTATTACTGACTCTGGAAAAACGTCAAATGTTTGACGCTGCCGCTGCGGCAATTCTCGGCGATGAAATAGTCGAGGAAATCGCAACGGATGAACAGCTTCCGATACCGCAGTCCGAATCCGCTTCAACTGAAGCTGCGAGTGTTGATCAGTCCGCGGTATCAACTTCATCTGCCGAATCGCCAACAAATGAAATCGAACAGACACAAAGTCCAGAAGCGTCAGTTGACTCGACCAATACTTCAGTTGCTGATGCCCTAGACACTGCTTCTTCTGAACTTGCTGAAAGTGAAGCAGAAGTTGAAGATCTCGATACACTCGAAGTGGTTGTAGACGATCAGTTGATCGATCCCGCCGCGACGGATGATGAATTCCTGCTCGCGCCCGATATTACTTTGATTGATGAGGTATCTGATCAGGCCGATTCTATGTCTTCGGAAGTGATCGATGATGCAACGACTTCCAATGAAACAAACAATGAATTTCAGCAAGACTCTGATGAAGACAATGAAGAATATAATGATTCGATAATTGTTGACGCTGAGATTGCTCAGAACGCTGAGGCAGACAATATCATTGGCGAAGAGTCGGCAACAACTGATGTTACAGCTGAAGAAGCGGACGACGGTGAAGCTGGTGATGACGTTGAGTTATTTGCTGATATCCCTGATCAGTCAGAAAATACCCTGAATCCGGAAGATGTCAATGAAGTTGTGTTCATTGATACCGCCGTAGAGGGCTACGAGCAGCTGCTGGAAGGTGTGTTGGTCGGTCTGGCGCAATCTGTCGCAGATGCCGGTGAAGACTCAATAGATGATTTCCTTGGTCATTACTCTTATGGGGATCCCGAGTTTCAAGAACAAATCGAAGAGCTTGAAGTCGTCTTAAATGATGGCGATGAAGACGCAGCAGATGCAACGAATTTGGCAGACGAGGAGGCTTCGCCCACGGAGTTCTATTTTAATGGAACGCTGGTGGTGTTGTTACAGGATACGGAAAGCGGGATACAGCAGATTACCGAGACCCTGGATGGTCTCAATGAACTTGCGGCTGTCCACATTGTTTCTCACGGTTCAACAGGACAGGTGCGTCTTGGAAATGAAACGATCAGTAGCGACACCTTAGACGATTTCGCGGCCAGTATTTCAGCTTGGGGGCATGCGCTGAGTGCCAACGGAGATATCTTACTCTACGGTTGTGAGGTTGCAGAGGGTGGTGAAGGGCAGGATTTTCTGGATGAATTCGCGGCATTAACTGCTGCTGATATTGCCGCCTCCGATGATCTGACAGGAAACCCGGAAAATAGCGGTGACTGGGACTTAGAGCATACTACCGGTGAAATAGAAACTGCGGCATTTGCGATTCAACAGTTTAATGGCGTACTGACTGTCCTTGACGGCCCGACACTCTCTTCGGGTGCTGGTTTACCCGCTTCAAGTGTTACCTATGTCGGTGCTGACGGCAACGTGATTACAGTTGAACGACTTGACGGGCAGAATCTAACTTCTGAACCCGGTGGTTTAGGTATAGGACAACTCCCAGGCGATGAACAAGCCTTTGATCAGGAGACTTATCGAATAAGTTTTCAAGATTCGGTCGGCTCTGTCAGCATTTCGCTTGATTCCCTGGATAATGATGGTGTGACAGAAGAGCGGATTTTTAAGATTACGGCATTTGATGCGGATGGAAATATTATTCCTGATGCGGTCTTCTTTACCGATGACTCAGCGGGAGCAAGTGATCTGGCTTTTAATGGCGTAAATGATCCTAACGGTACTGAAAGTGATTCTGCGACTTTAGGAACAATAACTGCGCTTGCCGGCACGACAAATGGTTCTGGCGTAATCGGTGTGAGTTCTCCTATCGATATCGCGAGCATTGAATTCACTCGCGAAGCGCTGAGCGATGGCGCTGATAACGGTTTTGTGATTACCGAGATTGAGTATGACATCGCGGACAATGATGGTGACGGCATATTCGATAATCAGGATCTTGATGATGACAATGACGGGATTCTCGATATCAACGAAGGTCTCGAAGTATTTGATGTTGTCTTAGATCAGCCTTCGCCACTACCTCCAGAAGCATTTGTTTCTGGCGGCGGTGTTATTCCTGATCCCGCTCCTGGAACACCTGCTGATATGATCGGCGTGCGGTTAAGTGACATTACTGGAGAATTCTTCCTTGATGTCTATAACGGCAGCGCAAGCTCGGCAACGGCCCCTTATACGTTTGACACGACCACCGGGCGAGCTGCGAGTGTGGTAGGCGGTACGCCAGTTGCAAACGTGGACGGTACCGAACTCATCGAAATGGTTTACACCACCCTGAATTCACCAACGCCTTTTACTCTCTCAACTATTCAGCTCAATGATATCGATAGCTTGAGTACATCAACGGTTAGAGATGCCTATGTATGGAGCGAAGCTGGAACATGGACGCCGTTAGGTACTGGAGGAAATGCGAGCCCGGCTGCTTCAGTAGTGAGTGTTGATCCTACTGCCGCTGATGGTATCGGCCGTTTTGTGATTGAAGATCCCGACGGTGACAACGATCTTAACAACCTGCAGGACTTTGGCCCGCCACTCTCTGTTGATAATACGTTGTCGGATGTTTTGGTCAATATGGATGGTACGTTCGACAATCACTTCGTTGAATTCACTTTTGAAAACCCGCAGTCAGAAGCATCTCTCTACGCTTTTAACGCCGGCTTTAATAATATGTTTTGGTCATTTAGTCCGGTTACTACCGCCACCATTTTGCGGGTCGATGTGGATACCGACGAAGACGGTATCAATGACCATCGCGATATCGATTCTGACAATGATGGAATCAGTGATTTGTATGAAAGCGGATCTGCAATCGCGATTAATGCCGATGCAGATAGTGACGGTACCATTTCAGCCGCGGAAGGCGGCGGCGATGCTGACAGCGATGGCTTATGGGATATCTTTGATGCAGATAATACTGATGGCTCTAATGCAGCTTCGCTTGGTATAACCCAGGCAGACACCGATAGTGATGGTGTCGCGAACCGAATCGACATTGACTCTGATAACGACGGCATCGTTGACACCGTAGAAGCTGACCCTACCGCAAACTATGAAGCGCCAAGTGCTGTAGACGCTGATAGTGATGGTGCCCTTGATATTTTTGATGACAACGATGGAGCTGGCGCGGCAAGTGAATTCGGTGGGGATTTTGTGGTACCGCAGGATACCGATAGCGATGGCACGGTTGATTTCCTTGAGACCGACTCAGACGATGATGGTATTCCCGATAGTATCGAGAGCGGTCTGGTTTCCGATGGCGATACGGGAGATAACGACAGCGACGGCTTACTCGATCAGTATGATGTGGTGAATACCGGCGCTGCTGGTACTTGGGATGCGAGTAATGGTGTTGCGGATCCACTGGTAACCTATGACGACACCGATGGCGATGGTGAAAATGATTATCGCGATACAGACAGTGATAACGATGGTATTCCAGATTCTATCGAAGGCAATTCTACTGGTGGTCCTGATACCGATAGTGATGGCACACCAGATTTTCGTGACACTGATGTTGATAACGATGGTATTCCGGACTCAATAGAAGGCAACTCTGTTGGTGGTCCAGATACAGACAGTGACGGTACTCCTGACTTCATGGATACCGATGCGGATAATGATGGCATTCCTGATTCAGTAGAAGGCAACTCGACGGGTGGGCCGGATACAGATAGTGATGGTACGCCGGATTTCTTGGAGACTGACGCAGATAATGATGGGATTCCAGATTCTTTAGAAGGCGACTCGACCGGTGGCCCGGATACTGATAGTGATGGCGCGCCAGATTTTTTAGACACCGATTCAGATAATGATGGGATCCCAGATTCTCTAGAGGCGGACTCTTCAGGTGGCCCGGATTCCGATAGTGATGGCGCCCCTGACTACATAGATACAGATGCTGATAACGACGGTATTCCTGATTCTGTAGAAGGAAATTCCGCAGGTGGTCCAGATACAGACAGCGACGGTACACCTGACTTTTTGGATACTGACGCGGATAACGATGGCATTCCGGACTCAGTAGAAGGCAACTCAACCGGAGGCCCGGATACAGACAGTGATGGTACGCCCGACTTTTTGGAGACTGACGCAGATAACGATGGTATCCCGGATTCATTAGAAGGTAACTCGACCGGTGGTCCGGATACCGACAGTGATGGTACGCCTGATTTCATAGATACAGATGCAGATAATGATAGTATTCCCGATTCGTTAGAAGGCAACTCAAATGGTGGGCCAGACAGTGATAGCGATGGTACCCCTGACTTCTTGGATACCGATGCGGATAACGATGGCATTCCAGATTCGATAGAAGGAAATTCCACGGGTGGCCCGGATACAGACAGCGATGGTACGCCCGACTTTTTGGATACCGATGCGGACAATGACGGTATCCCAGATTCGTTGGAAGGTAACTCTACCGGTGGTCCAGATACGGACAGCGACGGTACGCCGGACTTTTTAGATACCGATGCGGACAATGACGGTATTCCAGATTCATTAGAAGGTGACTCTACCGGTGGCCCTGACACGGACAGCGATGGTACGCCCGACTTTTTGGATACCGACGCAGATAATGACGGTATCCCGGATTCGCTAGAGGGTAACTCAACCGGAGGGCCAGACAGTGATAGCGATGGCACTCCGGACTTCCAGGATACGGATGCCGACAATGACGGTATCCCAGATTCAGTAGAAGGTAACTCAACCGGTGGTCCAGATACAGATAGTGATGGTACGCCCGACTTTCTCGACACCGACACAGATAATGACGGAATTCCTGATTCTGTAGAAGGCAACTCGACTGGTGGTCCAGATACTGACAGCGACGGTACACCGGATTTTCGGGATACGGACGCCGATAACGATGGTTTGCCAGATTCGGTAGAGGGCAACAGCACAGGGGGTCCCGATACCGATAGCGACGGTACGCCGGATTTTCGCGACACAGAAGATGATCGCCCAGACAATGATAGTGACGGTGTGCCAGATGCCATCGATATTGACGATGACAATGACGGTATCCTAGATACGGTAGAAGGTACGGGTGATACTGATAGTGATGGTATAGCGGACTTTTTGGACATTGACAGTGATAACGATGGCATCGTTGATAATGTTGAAGCCCAGCCATCGGTTGGTTATGTGCCTGCTTTGCCAACTGGACCCGGCGGTACTTTTGTTGATAGTGATAGCGACGGTCTCGGTGATGCGTATGACATAGCAGATGAAGGCTTAACACCGGTTGATACGGATAGTGATGGAATCGCTGACTATATTGATACAGATGCAGACAATGACGGCATTCCGGATAGTGTGGAAAGTGGTGCAGATCAAACGGGGCTAGGTACAGGTGATTCTGATAGCGATGGATTGATCGATGAGTTTGATCTCAACACAACGCAATGGGATCCAGCAAATCAAATTTCAGACCCGCTGGTTGATTTGTCTGATACCGATTCAGATGGTAACGCTGGAGGCGATGCAGATTACCGCGATACAGATTCGGACAATGATGGAATTCCTGATTCCATAGAAGGGAATTCTAGTGGTGGTCCCGACACTGATAGTGACGGTACGCCAGATTTTCGTGAAACAGATGCCGACAATGACGGTATTCCAGATTCGCTGGAAGGTGATTCAACCGGTGGCCCGGATACCGATAGTGATGGAACCCCTGATTTCTTGGACACCGACGCGGATAATGACGGCATTCCCGATTCGTTAGAAGGTGATTCCACTGGTGGTCCGGATACTGATAGTGATGGAACACCAGACTTCTTGGACACAGATGCGGATAATGATGGCATTCCTGATTCGTTAGAAAGTGATTCGACTGGTGGTCCGGATACCGACAGTGATGGGACCCCGGACTTCTTAGATACGGATGCGGACAATGACGGGATTCCGGATTCATTAGAGGGTAACTCTACCGGCGGACCGGATACAGACAGCGATGGTACCCCTGACTTTTTAGATACGGATGCGGATAACGACGGAATTCCGGATTCATTAGAAGGAAACTCTACTGGTGGACCAGATACAGACAGCGACGGTACGCCTGACTTTTTGGATACCGACGCGGACAATGATGGGATTCCGGATTCGCTAGAGGGTAACTCGACCGGTGGACCAGATACAGACAGTGATGGTACCCCTGACTTTTTAGACACTGACGCAGATAATGATGGAATTCCAGATTCTTTAGAGGGTAACTCTACTGGCGGTCCGGATACAGACAGTGATGGTACGCCTGACTTTTTGGATACCGATGCAGATAACGACGGTATTCCAGATTCGTTGGAGGGTAATTCAACGGGTGGTCCGGATACCGATAGTGACGGCACGCCGGACTTTCTAGACACCGACGCAGATAACGACGGTATCCCGGATTCATTAGAGGGTGACTCAACCGGTGGCCCTGATACGGATAGTGATGGCACGCCAGATTTTCAGGATAGCGATAGTGATAACGATGGTATTCCGGATTCATTAGAGGGGAACTCGACAGGTGGTCCGGATACCGACAGTGATGGCACGCCAGATTTCTTGGACACTGATGCTGACAATGATGGCATTCCGGATTCACTAGAAGGAAACTCCACCGGTGGCCCGGATACTGATAGTGATGGCACACCCGACTTCCAGGATACCGATAGTGATAATGACGGCATTCCCGATTCGTTAGAAGGTGATTCCACTGGTGGTCCTGATACCGATAGTGATGGCACACCCGACTTCCTGGATACCGATAGCGATAACGACGGAATCCCAGACTCTCTAGAGGGCAACTCCACCGGTGGTCCCGATACGGATAGTGACGGTACGCCAGATTTCTTGGACACAGACGCAGACAATGATGGCATCCCGGATTCGCTGGAAGGAAACTCGACCGGTGGTCCCGATACGGATAGTGATGGCACGCCAGACTTTCAGGATACCGATGCAGATAACGATGGTATTCCGGATTCGTTAGAAGGTAACTCGACCGGTGGTCCGGATACCGACAGTGATGGCACACCTGACTTCCAGGATACTGATAGTGATAACGATGGTATCCCGGACTCTCTAGAGGGTAACTCGACTGGTGGCCCGGATACCGACAGTGACGGTACGCCAGACTTTTTAGATACCGACGCGGATAACGATGGCATCCCTGACTCCTTAGAAGGAAACTCTACAGGTGGTCCGGATACCGATAGCGATGGAACGCCCGACTTCCAGGATACCGATAGTGATAACGACGGCATTCCTGATTCGTTAGAGGGTAACTCGACCGGTGGTCCGGATACCGATAGTGATGGTACCCCGGACTTTCAGGATACCGATGCGGATAACGATGGCATCCCTGACTCCTTAGAAGGGAACTCGACTGGTGGTCCGGATACCGATAGTGATGGCACGCCCGACTTCCAGGATACCGATAGTGACAACGATGGTATTCCCGATTCTTTTGAAGCCAACTCGACCGGTGGTCCTGATACAGACAGTGATGGTACGCCAGACTTTTTGGATACCGATGCGGATAATGATGGTATCCCAGATTCGCAAGAAGGGAACTCGACCGGTGGTCCGGATACCGATAGTGATGGCACACCGGACTTTTTAGATACCGATGCTGACAATGATGGGATTCCTGATTCGTTGGAAGGCAACTCGACCGGTGGTCCCGATACCGATAGCGATGGTACACTGGACTTCTTAGACACTGATGCCGATAACGATGGTATTCCGGATTCTTTCGAGGCGAACTCTGCAGGTGGTCCAGATAGTGATAGTGATGGCACACCAGATTTCTTGGATACCGATGCTGACAATGATGGTATCCCAGACTCATTAGAGGGTAATTCGACAGGCGGTCCAGACACAGACAGTGACGGTACGCCAGACTTTTTGGATACCGATGCTGACAATGATGGTATCCCAGACTCTCAAGAAGGTAACTCGACCGGTGGTCCGGATACCGATAGCGATGGTACACCGGACTTTCAAGATACGGATTCGGATAACGACGGTATTCCTGATTCAATAGAAGGGAATTCAACAGGTGGTCCAGATACGGATAGTGACGGCACCCCTGACTATCTGGATACGGATGCAGACAACGATGGTATTCCAGACTCGACTGAAGGGAATAGCACTGGCGGTCCCGACACCGATAGTGATGGCACGCCAGACTTCCGGGATATCGATAGCGATAATGATGGCATTCCTGACGCAGTAGAAGTTGATTCCACTGGCGGCCCGGATTCTGACAGTGATGGCACGCCGGATTTCCTGGATACCGATTCTGATAATGATGGTATTCCAGATTCAATTGAAGGGAACTCTACCGGCGGCCCTGATACCGATAGCGATGGCACTCCGGATTACCTCGATACAGATGCTGACAATGATGGCATCCCGGATAGTTTTGAGGGTAACTCAACCGGTGGACCTGATACGGATAGCGATGGCACGCCAGATTTCCGAGATACTGATTCCGACAATGATGGAATTCCGGATTCTCTCGAAGGCAACTCGACGGGTGGCCCGGACACGGATAGCGACGGAACTCCTGATTTTCGAGACACCGACAGTGACAATGACGGCATCCCAGACTCTGTGGAAAGTAACTCCGCGGGTGGCCCAGATACCGATAGTGATGGAACCCCGGATTTTCAAGACACGGACGCTGACAACGACGGCATCCCTGACTCAACAGAGGGTGATACCGACACGGATAGCGATGGTACGCCAGATTTTGCGGATACCGATTCAGACAATGATGGTATTCCAGACTCGATGGAAGCAAATTCTTCCGGCGGCCCCGACACCGATAGCGATGGCACACCAGATTATTTGGATACCGATTCCGATAATGATGGTATTCCGGACTCGTTGGAAGCTGACTCTACCGGCGGTCCGGATTCTGATAGTGACGGTACGCCAGATTATTTGGACACCGATTCAGACAATGATGGTATTCCAGATTCCTTAGAAGCAGACTCCACTGGCGGCCCTGATACCGATAGCGACGGCACACCAGATTATTTGGATACCGATTCCGATAATGATGGGATTCCAGACTCGTTAGAAGCTGACTCTACCGGCGGCCCGGATTCTGATAGCGATGGCACGCCAGATTATCTGGATACCGATTCTGACAATGATGGTATTCCAGACTCGATTGAGGCCGATTCAACAGGAGGTCCCGATAGCGACAGCGATGGTACGCCGGATTATTTGGATACCGATTCCGATAATGATGGACTCCCTGACTCTATAGAGGGCGACTCAACGGGTGGTCCCGATAGTGATAGCGATGGCACTCCTGACTATTTAGACACCGACTCGGATAATGACGGAATTCCAGATTCTATCGAAGGCGACTCAACAGGTGGTCCGGATACGGACAGTGACGGAACCCCCGATTATCTGGACACAGATACTGATAATGATGGGATTCCAGATTCAATAGAAGGCAACTCAACGGGTGGTCCGGACAGCGATAGTGATGGCACTCCAGATTTTCGTGACCCGGTTGACGACACCCCAATAGATCCTCCAGTTTTACCACCAGTCGTACCACCAGTTGCGCCTCCAGCTTCACCGGTTGTGCCAGCTGTGACTCCTGAAATCGCGCCGCCGACATTCGGCTTTGCAGATATTGGTTTCCTAACCTCGTTGGGACTTGATCAGTCAATGTTTGGGTCCAACCAATTGCAAGGCACTTTAGGTACAAGATTGGAAGATATTGTTATTGAAGATCTCCCTGAAGATCGCTTGATCCGCTTTGATATCTTTGAAGATGAACTGACACAAATTGGATTAGACATTAGCGAATATATTCATCTCACCGTAACCGATCAGTGGTCGACGATTGAGATTGAATATAACAATGGTCCCGGTCAGTTAATCATTCGTTATCTTGCCAGTGACGAACCAGTTACTGATTTTGCTGAGGACTTGCATGTATTCCCGAGGAACTTCGAAGATTTACTCAGGACCGATACCAATGGACCACTAACGGGATTTGGTGTCTTTGAGAGTAATTATGCGACCAAGGAATTTACTGAAACTGCGCAAACTTTGGATTCTTCTGACCCAACAATCGTGAAGGTAGAAAAAGATGTGCAACCATTGGTCTCCGGCACAACTGGTCTTCAGACAATTGTGGTGGAAAAAGGGGATAGCTTGTCGAGTATTGCCTGCAAAGCCGAAGTGTATGGGGACGCCAATAATTGGCAACCGCTGTTCAATGCGAATAGGGATTTGTTGAGTGATGCTGGTGTACTCAAGCCCGGAATGATTTTGAAGATACCGCGGTAAGCGATTGAAATTGAGAGGCTTGTCTCGTTGAAAGCCTCTCAAGGTATGACAGCAAACACTAAGCGGTAAGACAATACGTCATGACTTCGTTCTTAGTAGAGCAAGGGCACACTGCAACAGGCTCGTCGTCCAAATGAGGTTATCTATAAGAATGTCCTATCACGTAACTTCGCCTCGAGTTTCTCTGCCTGGGGGCACGCACTAAATTCGAGTGGAGACACTTTACGCTGCGATCGCGAGATTTGCTGAAGGTGTTGAAGGGTAATATTTCCTGGACGAATTTACTGTGCATACTCACGTCGACATTATCACTCCAGATATTTTTCTCTGCAGAATATTACCGCTTTTTTGGGTGCGAGTATGAGGAGGAATTTTTCCTCGGCAGGAATGCGCAGCTGCTATTGATAGTTTTGTGCGAGTCTGAAAATCCGGAATTTCCGCGACAATGCTGACTTTGTAGCTGGCGCCAAGCTATTTGTAGAGTCCTATGACCATTTAAAGGGTCTCTCCGGGATTTATCAGCACAAAAAATACTTATACCCCTAAAGGGATTTACTCAGTTGAATCAACAACTCACTTCACCGACAATAATTAAAGGCAAGATCAGTTGAAAAACATCACCTTTTTCTATTTTGCTGCCAGAAAACAACGACAGTTCATCAATCCGGGGCCTAGATTTAATGATTACTTCCAATCCTTTTTCCGAACTTGCTGATTCGATCCCGCCAAGTGCAATGAAGACATATGTTGTCGTCATGGTTCTGCTGGTCGTCGGTGGGACGATTCTCGATATGTTGCACAAACAAAGCGCTAAATATTTCTTTGCTAACTCCAAGAAGGCGCAAGCGAACGCTACCCGTAAAGTGGACAGCGGTACGAAAATGAGCCTTGCGGTGAAGACTGTAGCGAATGAAGTTCTGACGTCTTCCGAATTCGCCAATGTGCGACGTCGACAGTCACATCTATTGACGATGTATGGTTTTCTCTTGTTTGTTATTACAACAGCTGTCCTGATTTTCAAATACACCGGTTCCGGTGTAGAAGCGCCTGGACTGATTCCTTTTTTGTGGCACCTTGGTGCACTGATGCTTTGTGCTGGTGGTTACTGGTTCTGGTTTTCCATTCGGGTCGACGTGGCTGCGGAAGGAGTGAGATGGAACCAATTCAATGGTCGCGGCGATCTCTTTATTCTGGGTCTTCTTTCCACAGCAACCTTTGGGTTTTTGTGGTCTTTGTTTCAGGCAATGGGAGCGGGTGCGTTTTCAACATTACTTTTTGCGTTGTTTGTCCTGAGTTCTACTGTTTTGTTTGGGTCTGTTTACTGGTCAAAATTTGCGCACATGTTCTTCAAGCCTGCCGCAGCATTCCAAAAGAAAGTCGCCATGGCGGATGGATCAAGAGAGAATTTACCCGATGATTACGATTTGTCTGATCCGAAGGTGCAAGAACGCTTTCCAGATATCCCGCAATATATGGGGACCAATCCACCTAACATGGGTCTTGGGATCAAAGCTGAACCCCCTCGTCACTACTAATCGACTTAACTTAAGTCTGGAGAATCTAAAATGCCAACATTTGTATACATGACTCGTTGTGACGGCTGTGGTCACTGTGTAGATATTTGCCCGTCAGATATCATGCATATTGATACAACAACTCGTCGCGCTTATAACATTGAGCCAAATATGTGCTGGGAGTGTTACTCATGTGTTAAAGCATGCCCACACCAGGCAATTGATGTTCGCGGTTACGCGGATTTCGCACCCCTCGGCCACTCTGTCCGAGTGAAACGAGATGAAGAAAAGGGAACCATCGCCTGGCGTATTAAATTTCGAAATGGTGAGAAAGACATGGATCTGCTAGCGCCAATCACCACGAAGCCGTGGGGTAGTGGTACCCACGTACTGCGTGATGAAACGCCGCCTACCCAGGAGCAACGCGACAGCCAGCACCTTTTCAATGAGCCGAAATACATTCGTTTCGACGAAGGTGAAGTGCACACTCTAGAATCCAATGGTCTCAAGATGAAGAAAGGAGTGACTTACTAATGCAGTACAAAACAATTATCGAAGATGATATAGATGTCCTTGTCTGTGGCGCGGGCTTGGGCGGCACCGGCGCAGCGTTTGAAGCAAGATACTGGGGACAAGACAAGAAAATTGTTATTGCGGAAAAGGCAAACATAGATCGTTCGGGCGCGGTGGCACAGGGCCTCTACGCGATCAACTGCTACATGGGCACACGCTTTAATGAAAACAATCCGGAAGACCATGTGCGTTATGCACGCATTGATCTTATGGGTATGGTGCGAGAAGACTTGCTATTCGATATGGCGCGGCACGTTGACTCCACCGTACACCTGTTCGAAGAGTGGGGTTTGCCACTGATGAAGAATCCGGAGACTGACTCCT
>CALKKV010000078.1 GCA_937992195.1 uncultured Gammaproteobacteria bacterium
AAGACAGAAATATTTAATTTTATTGAAATGTTTTACAATCCAGTAAAACGACACAGTCATACTGGAGGGGTTTCTCCAGTGCAGTTTGAAGAAGACTATTATTCCAAGCTAGAAAGTGTCTAGCAAACCCTGGGAAGTCCATCGCGATCTTTCTGATTTGAGTGGCACCCGAGGCCGTGACCGGTTGCCGCGCAATTGAACCAGCAATGAGAATCTAGATATATCTAACGAAACGAGAATGTCGTGTAAGAAAAGTGGTACCCGAGGCCGGACTTGAACCGGCACGATGTTGCCATCGAGAGATTTTAAGCCCCGCAACTAAACACCATGTCTTTGATAGTTAATGATAGTTAGTATCAGTTTGTGATAGTCACAAATATTGTCAATTCAACAGTTAATCGTAGTTAATGGCAATTAATGTAAGCTGAGCGTTGTACCTCTGGTGTACCTCTTCCACGATTCATTTCCCGTACTCTGTCGACGCTGAAGCTTTTGACCCATCCTCTTTTTGAGGCAATTTTTATTCCTTACATTTTATCCTTACTTTATGGTAAGATAAAGGCTTTAGCAAGCAATAGACAGACTATGATTACCGCAACTATTACCAGCAAAGGTCAGATCACCATTCCCAAAGACATTCGGGATCAGCTAGGTTTGCACGCCGGGGATAAGTTAAGCTTCGTTGAAGAGGAGGACGGCTCCATCAATCTGGTACCGATCAAAAAACCACTCAGAGCCCTAAAAGGCTTGGTCACTAAGCCCAAACGGCCTGTCAGTGTTGAAGATATGAACAAAGCGGTTAAACGCAAAGCAAGTCGGTCTTGATTGCGCTCGACACCAATGTCCTTGTGCGTTATTTAGTACAGGATGATCCCAAACAAGCCAGGGTGGCCACCCGGTTTATCGAACAAAATTGCACCGATGAAAAACCATGTTTTATTGGTCAGATCGTCTTATGTGAACTTGCCTGGGTATTGGAAAGCGCCTATAACCAGAATCGCGAGCAAATCGCGTATGTTATCGAAGAACTACTGCAGGTAGGACAACTTGAAGTACAACAACCAGAAGTCGTATGGCGGGCGCTCAACGATTATAAAAATTCAAATGCCGATTTCCCGGATCATGTACTCGCTAGAGTGAATCAATCAGCCGGTTGTGAGTGTACAGTCACATTTGACATTAAAGCGAGCAAACAACCTGCCTTTAAATTACTTGGCAACAACACTTATCCACGTCAGTGAAGTCGTTGGGACAATCAAAAAGTCGATCAGAAGAAATTGTTCGGGTTTTTATTGACCCTCGACCGTTCAATGTACAGAATTAGTGCTCGACCAATTAATCGTTAGAACTTACCTAGTCGCTAATGAGATTAAAACCAAAGACCTCAATACCGTCTAAATCAGCACTATATAAATGAATAAAATGGTACCCGAGGCCGGACTTGAACCGGCACGATCCAAAGATCGAGGGATTTTAAGTCCCACAACTAAACACCAAGTCTTTGATAGTTAACGATAGTTAGTGTCAGTTTGTGATAGTCACAAATATTGTCAATTCAACAGCTTATCGTAGTTAATAGCAATTAATATAAGCTGAGCACTGTACCTCTGGTGTACCTCTATTTCTCGTTCAATCGACACTGGAACCTTTGGTCTGCAATCACACTGTATTGGCCAACAGTCGATCCCGCACTCACTCTGTGAAGCATTTCACAGTTTCGAGAAAAGATTGATGCTAACGTTAATCTAATATTATACCGACACAAAAAAGGCTATTGTTTTTTAAGTAATTACTCTTTGCTGTACGCACACCTGTTTGTATATAGGGTGCACGTTCCATTCTGGCGTCGGTTTTAATAAATATGGTTCTAATTAAGAACTACCTCTTTAAAGGCTTGTAAGAACGGATAGTGCAGCAATGACAACAGGGAGAATACGGTGGCAAAAATTAAAGGACGCATTGTTGGCCCCGGCCAGCGCAAAGGAATTGGCAACTTAATAGTACAAGCGACTATTATCGATAAAACTACAGATAAAATCACCGAACAAGCATTGGGTTCTGCCTTAACTGACGCGGTAGGTAACTTCTTCATCAATTGGTCAAGTAGTCCAGAAAAGACGGCAAAACACCAGGTTGTATTAGAAGTAGAAACGCCGGCTAAATCTGGTGGTGATCGTAATATTATTTTTCAATCCAAGCCGAGAACCATTTCTGAGGGAACAACCACCGCGTTTCTTGTTGAGCTCACACAGGATGTGATTGATAACTTCGATGTGAGCCCGACTGATCCCAGTGATGCAGAGTCGGCAGTCATCAAAATCAAATTGGCCGCCGCAGAATCGGAAAAAATTGATCGGGAATGGGCAGCGGTTGCTCGTCAACGAGTTGCAAGGAAACGCGATGCGCGCACCCAATTTTCAAGCAGCTTTCGACCTAAAATTCTCGAGGAGATCAGTACGCGACCAAGTGACGTCACGAAAAGTGATCAGATCGTTGTAGAAGGAGAGCCACAAAGGGATACAGATAGCGTTACGCTGAGAACTTTACAAAAGGGAGCGAACTTACTTTCCTCTAGCTCTCAAACAGTAGAAGGTAAATCGCGTATTACTAGATACTTTCTTTCACCTGAGCAGCGAGTTGAGTTACAAAAAAAACTGGATAGCTTGAATCCTGCTTCAAATACTTTACGGCAGGTAGATATTGATGAAATCCTTTCATTTAATGAAGATGTCACTGCAAAAGACAAACCGTTTGAGTTGGGCGGAGAAGAGTCACAGTTAGAACAGTATATCCAACTTACGTTTGACGAGTCTTGTGCTCAGTCGATTCTAGATGATTCGAACACAGAAGATGCTGAAAACGAAGATGGGTCTGTTGAGGAGGTTGAACATGAGTTTGTTCAAAAAGATATGAATCAGTTGTTGGCACGGGTCACTGCGGACATTGATTCGCCTCTTGGAACACTGAAAGGACGCCCCGGACAGAAGGATGTGATTGGCAATATTCGAGATTTTGCTTTGTCGCCAGGGCCGGCAGATGCGCCGGCAATTTTCGATTTCCATCAACTTAATATTGCGTTTGATCATGTATGGAAAGAATTTCTCGACGACCGGATTGAGCCCCTGGCAGAAGCTGCATTTCTGTCACTGGTTGAGCGTGGTGGGGACCCCAATGTGGCGCTGCCTCAAACCAATTCGGCACTTGACGCACTGGATGCTGAGGAACGGTTAGTGTCGTCTGCATCCGTTGATCCGATTCCAAGTACGATATACGCGCAACGGTTACCGAACTTGCCTGCATCGGGGCTAAACCCTCTGAAACCAGATGGCTTCGACCCCGGCCCTGTTATCGATATTCCGACACCCATACCGCCGATTGAGCCCCCTATCGATACCAATCCAGGCGGCATCGATTTTCCAACTACAGATGATAAATTCTACGACCCGCCCAGCCGATCATTGATCCGTAAACTAAGAGATATTCTGCGTGGCCGTTACGCATTCACCGCATTTGGTGCGGACCAGAAAAGTCATGCGATCAATTATGGTGTCGCCATTACTTATCGCCAACGATGGGAGCCGGTAGCCTATCAAGTCGGAGAGTTGAATCATACTATTACGCTCGCACCTGGAGAAATGCGAAAGTATGCGACTAAAACCAAGTTGACGCGTAAGCGAGTTGAGAAAGAAGTAGAAAAAAACTCAAGTATTCTAAAAGATCACTTCCAATCTAAGACCCGCGCAGAATCAGAGATCATTCGCAAAGCACACGCTAAAACAAACTTCAGCGTCGCAGCGGAAGGAACCTATAACTTTGGCGTGGCTTCGGGGGATTCCACATCGACTACAAATCACGATTCGACAAATACATCGGATAGTGCCAAAAAATCTTTTAGAGAAGCTGTCATGAAATCATCTCAGGAGTATCGCCAAGAGCGAACTCTCGAAGTGATGCAAGAGGACACGCTGGATTTTGAAGAGTCCGAATCTGGGGAAATCAAAAACCCCAATGAGGAGCTAACTGTGACTTATTTGTTTTACGAGCTGCAACGACGGTTTCGTATTAACGAACAAATTTTCAAAGCAACGCCAGTAGTATTAGTTGCACAAAACATACCTAAACCCAATCATATCGACGAAGCCTTTTTAATCCGACATGGATGGATATTAAAACGTGCCTTACTTGATGATAGTTACGAGCCGTCACTGGCCTATGTTTCCGGCCCACTAGCAGGCGATAAAGTAACGAAAGATGCGCTCTTTACAGCGATGGAAAACCATCGACGAGTGGTAGAAACACTGAAAGATGACCTGTACGCGATGAAAGAGCAAGCCAGCGAAGGCTACGAAGCATTAAGAAGGGCGATCGAGGCCCGCATCGATGAGTCGATCGCAGAAGACACCGATGGATTTTTCTCGGATGTAGCTGATTTCTTCGGCGGCGATGGACAAAGTGTAGAGGGTGCCCAGGCACGAGAAGAGGCTGCGCGTGCGCACGAACAAAGAGCGGTAGAGCAGGTCAAGCAACAAACCATGGCATTGCAGCGAGAGGTCAGTGCATATACAGAGGCCACTGATAAATATACGAAGGCACTCCGACAGCACAAGGAATGGGAGCTTAAAATTGTAGATCTCTTGCTGCATATCAAAGAGAATATTATTCACTATATGCAAGCGATTTGGGCATACGAACATCCTGACGAGCGTTTTCTTCGCTTGCAATATAAGAAGGCGCCGACTTTCAACGAAATCAATGGCGGTGCGAGTTATACCTTTGCCGGAGATACTACGCTGACTCGCGACACAGTACGAAGTGACGGCACGATAGAGACGCGTACTGCTGTTGAATTCGAATACAGCGCGAATTTCGATGTAGATCAAACAGGAAAAACGTTGAGTGAAATTGCGGACCTCAATACGCTGCTTGGCTTCAAAGGGAACTACATGATATTTCCACTGCGGGAAAATAATGCACTGACCGACTTCATGATGACGCCCTATGTTGATGCGGGCTTTCGTTTGCTCGACCCCCATGATCCGGGAAATATAAACCGAGAGCAATTCGCACGCTATGTGTGTTATTTGCGGGATCAACTGGACGATGCTGAGTTTGAAGCCGCCCGCCCTGCATTGCAAGATCGATTTCGCCGGCTACTTCTGTCGGAACCAAATCAAGGGGATGAAATTGTCGTGCCATCAGGCTCGTTGTATATCGAAGCGTTGCCAGGTAGCAACCCATTGATAGAAGACTTCAAACTGGCACATCGGGCGCTCGATGTGGTGCAAGCCCAAGAAGGGGCGCGACAATCTTCACTCGACAACTTGCGTCGCGCGGCATTGTTACTGGATGAGAACTATGATGATCCGGATATTGATGCCAAGTACCTGTTTGAAAACACCACAGACAAAGAATCGGTCGTTGTTGCACCAAATCCTGGTGGCGGTGGTGGCTCCTAATGTGAGTAATCCTCCAGCAGTGATCATTAACGTACGTTAGGAAGTAGTGGCGTTATTAATTAGTGTCATGGGCGAAAATACCGCAATCGGCAATACGCTAACGGGTGTACACCGCAGATCAGCACCGGTAGTGGCAAAACGTGGTCCGAAATCGATTCCACTATCAGCTGGCGCTTCATTGCCGCAGGTTCAAACTCAGCGCGGTGTACGCAAGATACCACTGTACAAATTTAAAGTGCCAATCACAGAGAGCATGCGGAAGACAAAGGTCCCAGAGCGGAGAAAGCGGCATATCCTCGTTTGGCAGTCGATCTTTAATGCGGAATTTTCTCAATTCGAAATTGAGTTTGCAAAACTGTATACCCATCCGCTAAGCCAAAAAAAGTTGGACGGACTCGATAACGAATACGAGCCCACCGATAAGCACATCAATTATCGATTATCCAAAGAGACATACAACAAGCTCGACTTGCCCAACAAAATGTCGCCTTTAGTGGCTGATGATTCCTCAGTTGCAGAACAACTGGCGATAGGAGTGATAGAAAATTACCAAAGGATACTAAAGAAACTGACCCATGAGCAGGGCGTTATTGTTGATCAAAAGCTGAAATTTATTGTTGAACGGTTAGGTCAGGATGCATTAGATGATGATGCCAATACCATTGATATGCTCCGCCTGCTGGACTCTGCAATCGAGAAAACAGCAGATCTTGATGACTATGGCCTGGTATACCTCAATGGCAACGCACTGTCCTACCGAAAGCAGTTTTCGAACAATGTAATTTATAGTTCGAAAAATGCCAAAGAGTTCCTCGAACGCTATCATAATGTTCTTGATATTCTCTTATCCGACAAGCATCAACGAAGCAAAAGCCTTTCTGGCGCCATACAATCCTACTATCAAGCTCACCGAGAGCTTACTGATAAAATTCCAGCTCTCAGACTTCTTGAACAAATATCAGCACTTAATAAAACTCTGGATCTACCCAGTGGCGGACGACCGGGGGATGACAATCAGATAGATTGGTTGAAAATACAGGCGGAAGCTGACAAACGTATCGCCGAAAAACAACTCAATCAATTCTTGAAAAAGACGGGCTACACTAAGGCATTGATTAAAACGCAACGTAGCGCGTTCGCTGAAGCCTTCAAATCGTTATTAGCTCTCTCTTTAGATCAGGCACTAACAGTCAGTATTCGACTTGTCTCTTTCGAAATTACGAGGCAATTGAATTCAAAAGGCCTCGATATTTCAAAAAGTTATTTCGCACAGCTGTATCTTGATTGGGCAAGTCAGGGGAAACAGAAGAAGCTGGCGTTGCTTAGCAAGCAATATCCCATTATTCAGTTTTTTGATGGCGACGTGTTTTCGTTGGCGAAGCATGTTCAGGGTGTTCCTCGTTTCCAAGTCAGTCCTGAAGGGTTTTTTGCAGCGGACCTCGATCGGTTAGCACGTCGGCGCTTAAGTGACCTCCTGCAAGCGCGAAAATCCATTCGAAAAGAGAATAAACGAATCTGGCATCTCGATAAGGCAGTGAAGGACGCCTTCGACAGTCTCGGACTCGCTGGAACAAGTTATCAATGGGTGGTATCCACTTATGCAAGCAAAGAGAAGAACAAGGGTCGATGGAAGCGCGTGCTACGCGATATTGTGTTGTTTGTCATATCGGTGGTTCCAGTAGGTCGAGTAATCGGTACCTTGGTGAAGTTACGTGTGCGGACTTCACACGCGGCGAAAGTCGCGACGGCATTGAAAGTTGGCGTCGCGGGTGCCGATATTGCACAAGCAAAAGCGATGCAAGAAGAAATTCGGACTGCCAATGTCATGAAGCGGGTAGGACTACGAACCAGTTCACCCTCGTATGTTTGGGTAATACTGGCAATCGCAGGTGGCGGATTTGATCTAGCAGATCTCGCCAAGGCCGCTAAAATTAGTAAGAGCGATGTTGTTAAAGATCTAAACACAGTTCCACCCAAAGAACTGTCGATCCACTTAAAAAACAAATACGATATTCGGGACGACAAATTGACCAGGTCAATAGCGCGTAAACGCCTGTCAGCAGATAAACTGCAACAAGCATTCGCTGATTTTTCCAAGGCGTCGGGCAATCGGCTAGCATCGATCAACGCGGTTGCGAATGAACTTTCGATCATTGTATTTCACATGATCAAGGCAGGTATCCTCGAGGCCGATGTGTTTATCAATGCGCTGAGAGCACGTCGCTATTTTACCAAACTGACCCCAGGTCAGATGCAGGAACTCTATGAGATTCACGGAGAACAACTGATTCGTGTCTTGAAAACAAGTGTGAAAATACCGAAGAGAATTTCCGGAAAAATAGAAGGGTCAACAGTGAAATGGTTGGTACAAAATGGACTATGGACTTCGAAAACAGCCCGACAGTTTGGCAGTGCGTCGGATACCATAATAGATAGTCTCAATACATTTAGACTGTCGCCAGGGTTCGACAAAGTAGTCGCTGATTGGTTGGCACGGGGGTATAAGCAAGACGGAGCACGCTTTGTGATGCGATATGCATTAAAAAATTTCAAGGAGCCACCTCAACAAATTCGATTTGAGGTGCTAAAACCGAGAAACCCGACTTTGGATGCCGCTGGCAAAACTTCTGGAAATCCCATCCGCATTCGAGATGTTGTTGTTAAATTCGACAGTAAACCCGCTGCAAAATCATCGAATAAGACAGTGTCCAATAGCGAGCCTTACGAGATCAAGTTTGAGTTCAAATCGATCAAAGCAATACGTCGAAATTTGGTTTATCGAGTAGAAAACGGCGCTAAAGTGCCCGGTCAGTTGTTTAAAGATTTAGAAGAGTTGCTCATGCAGCTGGGGCCGGTGACCAATGGCCGCGTATTGAAATGGGTGATCAACGGCGACAAAGGGTTGACGAAGAAACAGGCATTTGACCAACTTCTTAAATACGTTAACCAAACCGGGCTGGTCAACTTACCCGCGTGGAAAAAAGAGGGCGAAGCTGTCCTGTGGAGTATTTTGGAAATAACCAACTGATAGACATATCGAAGGAGTAGTTATCAGCCCAAGACATGGGTTGTGCATATTTCGGCGATCGTGAACACCTTCGTGTCAACGTATTGTCGAGTTGTGCTTTTACCTCAAGTATTCACTCTCAACGCGATACAGAAATCATAGTGAACTGACCGAAGTTGTTGGGATAATTAAAAAGCCGATCAGAAATAACTGTTCGGGTTTCTATTGACCTCGTACCGTTCAGTGTTAAGAATTGATGCTCGACCAATTAACTTGTTAAGACCTACCTTTTCGCTAATTCGATGGAATCCAGACGCCTCAGTATCGCCCAAAATCAATCCTAACTATCTGATTTTTAATGGTCCCCGGAGCCGGACTGGTTGCCACGCAATTGAACCGGCAGTGGCTTCCTCAGATTGTCCCAAGAACTAGATTGTCGCGTGAGAAAACTGGTACCCGGAGCCGGACTGGTTGCCACGCAATTGAACCGGCAATGGCTTCCTCAGATTGTCCCAAGAACTGGATTGTCGCGTGAGAAAACTGGTACCCGGAGCCGGACTTGAACCGGCACGATGTTGCCATCGAGGGATTTTAAGTCCCTTGCGTCTACCAATTCCGCCACCCGGGCATTCGAGCTATTTTGCTTAGGCTTGGTAAGGCCTATGTGTTGAGGAGTCCTGGAGGCTGAGCCCGGAATCGAACCGAGGTCAACGGCTTTGCAGGCCGCTGCATAACCACTCTGCCACTCAGCCAGGAATCATCACACTGTTCGCCAGAGATATTAACAGTTTTGCCGCAGGCTGACCCCGCTTGTTAATGTTCTCTGGAGAATTGAAATATTGGATATCAGAGCCTTTCGCGACCTGCTTTCACGTCCATTAACCAAGGTTTAACTGGCGGTGAAAGCTTACATCACGAAGAGATGAATGGAGCGGGAAACGAGATTCGAACTCGCGACCCCAACCTTGGCAAGGTTGTGCTCTACCACTGAGCTATTCCCGCTTTTGCTCTCTTATCGAGGGCAAGTGATTCTATTCAACCAGCATGCGGTGTCAATAGATAAACCCAATATACTTCAGGCAATTCACCTGTTTCAGCGCTTTCTGGCCGCTATCCCGTCAATTACCCTTTTTCCATTAAAAATGGCCACGCGGCGCGAAGATATTCAACCATCGACCAAAGGGTCAGGGCAGCGGCGATATAGAGCGCAATCTCGCCAATTCTTAGGGTCGGCAGACCAAATAAGGGAAGTCCGTACAGCAGCAATGCAATGGCGACCATTTGCATTGCGGTTTTGAATTTACCGATATTGCCCACCGCAACCGCACCGCGCTCGCCCATCTCGGCCATCCACTCGCGCAAAGCCGAAATCGCAATTTCCCGCCCAACAATAATGGTGACAGCAATTACAAATGGCACCACATGATAAACCCCGGCCAGAATCATCCTGTCGGACACCAACAGTACCAGCGCACTGGCGACAATGAGCTTGTCCGCCACCGGATCTAAAAATGCACCAAGCCGACTTGTCATATTGAGTTTTCTTGCTAAATAACCGTCGAGCCAATCAGTTGCGGAAGCAAGTATGAAGGTGGAGGCCACAATGAGTTCACGGGACGGGCCGGGCCAAAAGTACATCACGACAAGCACCGGGATCAGAATAATCCTGAAGAGAGTAATGAGGTTCGGCAGATTCCACATTGTTGCTAACTATTTCGGTTGAATGTTCCTTAAATTCCTGACGCGCCGATAACCTTGAAAATCATCTGCCTAAATTTTGTCGAGGATCTTTTGTGAAGCCTATCAGTTATGAAACTGATTATAAATCCGCTCGGCCAGTTTTGGGCTGATTCCAGACACGCTGGTCAGATCTTCGATGCCCGCTCTTTTTATTTCGCTCAGCCCACCAAAATGGCGCAACAGCTCTCGACGCTTCTTCTCTCCAATCCCTTCAATTTGCTCTAACGATGAGGTTGTACGCGCTTTATCCCTTCGCGCACGGTGTCCGGTGATGGCAAATCTATGGGCTTCATCGCGAATCCGCTGGATCAAATGAGAGGTGGGTGATGTACTGCCGGGATAAACCGGTCTAGGGCGGCCGACCATATGCAGCTGTTCTTCGCCGGCACGCCGCTCTGGGCCTTTTGACACGCCAACCAGCTGCACCGAATCCAGCAGCTGCAATTCTTCAAAAACCTTTTCCGCTATCCCCAACTGCCCTTTGCCGCCATCAATCAGCACCAGATCAGGCAGTTTGCCATCGTCTTGCAGCACCCGTTTATAACGACGGGTTAGCACCTGCTCCATTGCGGCATAATCGTCGCCGCCAGTAATACCTTCAACATTAAATTTGCGATAGTCGGATTTGATCGCACCCTGGTGGTCGAAAACCACGCACGAGCCAACCGTTCGCTCTCCCATAGTATGGCTAATGTCAAAACACTCAATCCGCGACGGCGTTTCTTCCAATGACAAAGACTGCGCCAATGCCTCAAACTGACTGACGATCTGACTATGTTCGTTCAAATAAACACGCAGCCGGTCCTGGGTATTGATCATGGCGTTATCAATCCAACGCGCACGCTGGGATCGAACCTGGGATTTGATTTCAACCCTGGTTCCAGCCTCCAGCGAAAGTACCTGCTGCAGGGATGCCCGGCTTTCTATTGGATCACTAAGCAATATCTCTTTGGGTATTTCCGATCCAATATAGGTTTGTGTAAGAAACGCCTCCAGCAGCTGTCCGGCTTCCAGATCCATGGGGTTTTGCTGAATCACAAAACGTCCGCCCAAATTCCGGCCCTGACGGATCTGGGTTACACCAAAACACACATTGGCAGAGTCCGTAGCCACGGTAACGACGTCTGCGTCACTACCGTCATTGGATACATATTGTTTCTCGCGAACCCGCTGTAGTCGCGCAATACGATCTCTGTATTCGGCCGCTTTCTCAAATTCGAGCGCCTCAGAAGCGGATTCCATTTTCTTCACCAACTCTTGATTTAGAGAGACATCTCGCCCGGAAACCATTGCTCTCGCCTGACGAACGTCTTCGGCGTAATCTTCCTTAGAGATTAGTCCCACACAGGAGCCCGAGCAGCGCTTTATCTGATACTGCAGACACGGTCTCGAGCGATTTCTAAAAAAGCTGTCCCGACACTGCCGCAACAAGAAAATTTTCTGTATTTGCGCCAGCATCTCGCGCACAGCCCCGGAACTGGGATAAGGACCGAAGTATTTGCCCGGCTGACTGCGCCGGCCACGATAGAAGGTAAATCGTGGAAAGTCATCTTTCTGAGTCAGGCGGATATAGGGGTAGCTTTTGTCATCTCTAAGGAGGATGTTGTATCGCGGTTTTCTGTCTTTGATCAGATTATGTTCCAGCAACAATGCCTCACTTTCGGTCTGCGTCTGATGCGTTTCGGCGCGCGCGATCTTCGAAACCATTAGCCGCGTTTTGCCGCTTAATCCGCTCTTCCTGAAATAACTGGTTACTCTTTTCTTCAAGTTCCGCGCTTTACCAACGTAAAGCGTGTCGCCGTCAGCATCATAGTAAATATAGACACCCGGCTTTTCTGACACAGAGGCCAGAAATACGACTGAATCAAAAGGTTCGGGATGTTCCATCACCGAATGGTAACACCGAAGATAATTCAGTAAATGATTCGCAAAAAAGACGAAATTACATTTATCTTTTTGGTTATCGTCAGCCGCCATTCAGCTGAAACTGATATATTCTGCATAAGTGATTTTTTAATCGATCACTGTAGATAATTAAAATTATGCTTAGGCGGATAAAATATGTACTCAGACGTCAAATTAAAAACAGCCGATCCATCCTTAGAACAACTTGCCAGCGAACTGGTATCCACGTGGTCAGAGAGCGGTAAGTTGACCTTACGCCCTTCTGAAAAACAGCGTCTCAAGAACCTGCTGGTTTCTGCGTTCCCACAATTTCTTTCTTGTAATCATTCTGAAACGCTTGAGAGTTATATCGAAACAGTCAAGCAGCAACAGAAGAAGGTTTACATAGACGCAGTTGCGGCAATTCCTGAATCGATTCCCGGCATGCTCAATAAACAACGGGTGTTAAACACCTGTGAATTTATTGATTAGGCGATAAATCGCAAAATTCAACCGTTTTTCTCGAAACCATCAAGGATTGGTGGTTTCGATACATCTGTAAATCGCCCTAGAAGCAAACCAGAAATCGTCGCTTTGCCTCGGGTAATGCAGTCAAGTTGCTACTGCCTCTCTATCACCCTACAATCCGCCCCAAACAATCCATATCCAAGCGCCATGAAAATCTCTGCATTTGAAGTACGCATCGGTAATCTTCTGGAACACCAGGGGAAGCTGTTCCGTGTTCTTAAAAAGAACCACGTAAAGCCCGGTAAGGGTGGTGCCTTCGTGCAGATGGAAATGAAGTCACTGGATGGCACTAAATTAAATGAGCGATTTCGCTCTGAAGACAAAGTCGAGAAAGCCCATGTTGAACCCCGCCAGATGCAGTATTTATATGCAGAGGGTGACAACTACATCTTCATGGACAACGAAAGCTTTGAACAGCTGACGATGAACGCCGATGATCTGGAGGAATCCACACCATTTCTACTGCCCAATACGGATGTACAAATTAACTTCCATAATGACAATCCGATCGGTGTCGAACTGCCTGCCAACGTGATTTTAGAAGTGACTGAAACAGAAGCGGTGGTGAAAGGACAAACAGCAGCCAGTGGCGGTAAGCCTGCAGTGTTGGAAACCGGTCACAAAGTAACGGTTCCGCAATTTGTTAACGCCGGCGAAAAAGTCAAGGTCAACACAGAGACAGGCGACTACGTGGAACGCGCCTAAGCGCCTGACTTAGACGTTACCGGTAAGCGACTGCTCAAAAAACCGCTCCAATGCACGTATCACTGTGTTGTCACCAAACAACTTCGGTTGAATCTCTCGAATTTTAGTTTTTATCTCCAGATAAAACTCCGGATCGTTAACTAATCTAGCGGCGAGCGACACGTATTCTTTTTCACTCGAACAGATTAATTCTGTTAAACCATGCATCTTTAGAATCGCAGCGGTATGTTGGCCACGCATGGTGTTACCGGGCAGCGTGATTACCGGAGTTCCATGCACCAGGGTTTCGAATGTGGTGTTGCAGCCCGACCAGAAGCTAGTGTCTAACATGACATCTGCATGTTCGTTAACATAGCAAAACTCAGCTTTGCCCAAGCGCGGCAATATTAAACAACGCTGACTGAAATCCACACCATAGGACTGGCATACCTTTGCTAGTCTTTTTTGGAATGTTTTTGTAATGTCCTCTCGGGGGGATTGAATAAACCAGATTTCTGAATCAGAAACCGATTGCAGAATGCGCGCAAACAAAAAATCGTGCTTGGGCATCATTTTTAAAATATTTTGCGAACACAGATAAATGGTAGCCGGCCGCTTTCGGTCTTTTAATATTTCTGGTGCACGATACTGTTTTGGCAATCCCGGTGCAATTTGCGAAATACCAAGATTCGGCAACCGAATCAAGGTCTCGCTGTAGTTTGTCTGAGCGTTTTCCGGCTCCATTAAATCACTACTCAAGTAATAATCAATATTTGGAAGACCAGTGGTCACGGGATGTCCCCAGCTAGTGCATTGCACAGGTGCAAGTCTTAAGGGCGCGAGCTGATGGACAACCGGTTCCATTCCGATCCCAGGATAAACCAATATATCAAGCTCATCTTTGACAATCTGATCTCGCACCATTGCAACATTCTCTGCATGGGGGCGGAAATGCTCAATCGCAGCAGCCATTGATCTGGTCGCTTGATCATTAAAAGGCGCTAGCGCATAAGCAAAAACTTCGAAGCGCTCAGAGTCCAACTCGGTTATCCAACGACCGTGGGTTTTATAGTTAGAGTGCGTGAAAAAGCACCCCCATGATGCAAATCCAACGCGAATTCTCCTGTCGCTTCCTGGATAACGTCGCGGCAAAGGTTTCATCAATGTAGGAAACCCTTTTGCCATGGCTTTGTGAATCAACGCACCATAAGGTTGTTGCACCTCCATATCGTTTTCAGACTGATAATGAATCTCAAAGTTAGTTAGCATCCGCGTTACCTGATGCGTACCTTTCTTCTGTTGCTCAGACAACGTTTCATACTTTGCATCGACAAACTGCAGACCTTGTAAATACCGTTGGCGGCTTTTAGCAAGGTCTTCTTCTGTTCGATATATCGTCGACACTGTGAGGTACTTTGACCACTGATAGCTAAAATTCTCAGGTTCAATTTCTACCGCTTTATCGAACCACTCTTTCGCCTCGAGTCGCTTTCCCTTATGAACCAAAGTTTGACCCAAACGGTTAAAACATTTTGCTCGCCGCAGATCAGAGATATCTGGATTTTCGAGCAGAGATTCGAAACGCTCAATATTGCCTTTCATCGACATTAGGAATAACAGTTCGCTGCTCGCTCCCGCATAACCAGGATTCTTTTCCAATGTCTTTTCAAGATGCTGAATGCACGGTTCGAACTGCATACACCGTTTATACAACATCGCTAAATTAAAATGTGTTTTCGCCGTTGCCTTAATCGATAAAGCTCTGCTGTAGCAGTCAATTCCGTCTTTTAGCTTTCCAAGCTCGGAAAAATGATAACCACATTGAAACTGCAGCCAGCGTAACTTTGGATGTGCTGTAGCAGCACTATTCAGTGCTTTCAGAATAACCGGAATATCTTCTTGTCTTTTTGCTTTAAGCAGACAAACAACGCCATAAAGCGCGAGCTTTGGCGTCGATACCAGTTCACATACTGACCGACACAGCGCAAGACCTTGATCCAGAGTTGCCGGATCATCTAGCTGCTCATCGATCGAATCGATTACCTCGGCAATTTCTTCTTCGCTGACAGGGTCAACTATTGAACCATCCATATTGACTCCTAATCGTTATCGTTAAGTCCGGCACCAGCGCCAGAGAGACGCGAATCTTCGCTCGCTTCGACATAAGTATTCTGCGTTAATTTTTCCAGCATTCTCCAAGCTTCGGGATCAACTTCGGTACTGCCAATACGTAACTCGCGCATTCTTGCATCGTTAGGTTGCGCCGCTGAACCGATCTCTTTCGCTACAACGACGACTTCAGATTCGAACGCACTATCCTCTTGCTGATTAGAGATATGTACTTTATTTTCAGTACACTGCATTTCAAATCCCTGCCATTTTAGAAACAGCATCAGACCGGTTTGTTGAGCGGCTACACCGCAGTAGCCAGCCAATAGCTGAGGATAAACAACGTCCTCTGCCGCAATCTCAGCGTGTTGAGTTTGATCTGCATTTATCGCATTTGCCCAGTCACAAATACAAGGGCCGACTACGAGTGGTGACAATACTTCATCCGCAGAACTCAATACAGTTTTTAGTGATTGCGTTTTAGTTTCAGCTGCATCTGGAATGCGTTGTCGAACTTTTCTTGACTGAGTATTAGCATGATCTATTTCTGCTAAAGTTGCCGCGATGAGTGAGACTCCTGGCGCATCAATCATATGTAACCAGCGTACAGCTCTACCCGCTTCTTCAGCAACTCCCCAAGATACCCCAGCACCACGCACCGCTTTTCTAACAGTATGTTCAACTTGATTCAATGAATAGCGAGTCATTGCAAAACGTAAAAAAGGATTATGCTACGGTGAAATTTTAGTAAGAACCAAAAGCCCAGCTGTCTACTTCACAATGCTCTATTTCATTTGGAAAAGGCGCGCCCTGATACATTGTTATCCGCACCCACCTATCCGATCTCGGATCAAATTTGTTCGCTCCGAAAAAAGAAAGCTTACAACGCAGCAGGTCAACCGGCACCATATCGGATGCGATTAGGTTATCCTGTATTTCTGAATAAGCAAACTGATCGGCCAGCTGTAATCGCTTAAGGGCAGACCGATACTCGGGTGCGCGCATTAGAAACTCGGCAATTGTTCTGTCATCCGACTCACTGCCCAAAGCCTTTTTCAGCGCAGAAATATCACGCGCAAACGCAAGCGGCTGTTCTTTCTCGGCCCCCGGTTCATCAAAACGCTCTCCTAGGCGAGGCTCCAGCTTCTCCTCCGAAACATACCAAAACCTTGCGTTTGCTTCCCGATTGTTAAAGTCAGTATCAAAGGCCCAGCTATAATGCTGACCTAACATTTTTTTAACTGCACCAATTGTCCTAGAACCATCGATACCGTTTAGCGGTTGTTCATCTATCGCCATGGTATCAGCAAGTGCATCAACTATCTCTCCGTGGGGTTCTATGACCATAGAAACCAGTAGCTCCTGGGTCTCCATCGACATAGTTTCCTCAGCCCATTGATATAATCTATTCCATGGATAAGGACTGCCCCAGTCAAATGCTGACAAGTGATCCTGTAACTCCACCAACTCTGATCGCAGCGTCTCCACACGCTTGGACTGTCGTGCGTTATCGGTATGCCATGTCGTAGAGATCACCTGCATATTTTTCAACACCTGCGTGAACTGTTCAAATTTATCTACGGAAGATATCTCTATGTTACGCACTCTTGCCAGGGCTTCTTCGCGAGCATGAATCCAGGTATGAAGCAATGCAGGATGCGTCACCAAGAACGGCGCCATACCAAGTCCCGTCGAATTCCCTACGCCCAATCGGTGGCGAATCGAAGACTCCAGCTTTACCGCCTTTTCGGGGTTACGCACACGGGCAAGGTGCTCCACTATATCGACACTGAACCACCGAATTAGCCACACCGCGAGCAACTCAGAGCGAAACGCGCCGACAAACTCTTCCCTATCAGCAATTCGTTCCCGATCGCTAAGGCCAAACTTGCCGTTTCCATAAACTGCGGTCGTGCGCATCAGGTACCCGATCTGGTCAATCATTGCCACATCCGGCTGCTCGCCGACAGAGAGTCGGTCAATCACATGGGAAAACAATCGGACACTGCGATTCGCCCTGGAAAGCACGAGTTCACTCTGATCTAGCTGACCTGCTTCCTGATAAGGCACATTTTTCGATAATCGTTCAATATCCTCGGCACTGGGAATACCATCGAAAAGAGTAAAGGTCGCGTCCCACTGATCAGCAATCACGCGATCGGAACGTTTTTCTGGCGGCAAATCATGAGAGAAACAGACCAGACTATAGCTTCTCAACGGTCCTTTTGCCTGATAGACGGCAACGCCAACACCACTTTCATTAATATCCCAAACGACCCGGCTGAATTCCCATTGAGCCGCTTTCAAATGGCGCAGTAATGCGCGCATAAAGCTTAAACGCGTCTGGTGAAAACTACCCATGCGTTCTAAACGCATTACCTGTGCCGCCGGTCGCATCGGAATTCGGCGGTGACTCTCACAGCTGATGGTTTCAGTCGCTTTTTGCATGGATAATTGCGCTTTCAGGAGTGTGAATCATATCTGTTCAATTGCGATATTTCAGCAACTATTGCACTGTTAATATTTCATTCCTGATTCAGTTGGTATGGGCTACATTATTGGCAGTATAATGTCTTTTCTGCAATCCGCGGAGACGACAACAATCGTCGATTCTATTGCGTTAATTGGTTGGCATGTCGATTCCTGAAATCTTAAATATTCTGTTGTTTTTTATCCATGCTTTTGCGCTACTGACGAGCATCGGTGTGGTGTTTTGTTTTTTCTCGTTTTGGCTGTCTGGGCGATTCGGATCAGAGGCAATGTTTCCATTTCCCGAGGTCGAGCTGGGTTCAAAAATACTTGGCGTCTCTCTGACTTCGCTTTGGTTAAGCGCACTGCCTTCTACTTTGCTTGAATCGCTTTCTCCAGACCGCTATTTCTCTTTTGCAGGAATTGTCCTGTTGACTATTCTCACCGTGGTATCCAGCCTGACACTCTATCTTGTACTAGAGGTGCAAGAGCGCGTTACCAACAGTGAAGCAACCGCGACCAGCGCGGGCATACATGCGGGCTTTCGTATTGCTGCGGCAGCTAAAATAGCAGTTTTAATCGTGGTTTTTATACTTTTAACGCCTAGCCAGCTATTTCCATCAACCCTGGCAGCGCTGCATCCCGATGAAATGCTGCCACAACTCCTGGCAATTTTAGCGCTGCTGTTTACGCTAGCTTTGGCAATAACCACAGTGCTTAAAAATAGCTGGCTGAATCGCTCCGCTTTTGCATAGTAGAAAAAAACTAATCGAGGTGAACCATGTTAAACATGAATCTAAAGCGTATTTTTACAACGCTAATCATTATCTTGTTGGCCGGCTGTGCAACATCCAAGTCGGAGCCAGAACTAACAGCAAATGAAAAGCTGGCACAGTATCTTAATGAAGGCGAGCTGATTACCGAAGAAACCGATCGCGGTTTGGTGGTCTATTTGCCATCACTATTTTTTGAAACCGGTTCTGCCGAACTCAAGTCGGCTGCGCAGGACAAGATTCGCTATATCGGTAACGCTATCAATGAAGACTATGTAGCCGGTCGACGCATTGCAATCGAAGGTCATACTGACTCAGTTGGTGACGAGGACTTCAACCTAAACTTATCCAAGCAGCGTGCAGAGTCGGTTTCTGACGAACTGGTTTTCAGCCAAGTGGCTACCAATCGAATTGAAACCGCGTGGTTTGGTGAGAGCTCACCGATCGCACCAAATGAAAATGCAGACGGCACCGCGAACGAGGAAGGCCGAGCAAAGAACCGCCGCGTCGAGTTTATTATTCTGAATCCAGATTCATAGTGATACCAGTAGTTAATCAAAGCTTATACGATAGGTCGCCAAAATCACTTGACGACCTTTATTGCTATGGTTGTTGTTCTACAGCGTAATAACTCGCGTGAAGAATTCAACTCGATTCAGCTTTAAAGGTATAGCTGCTGTCATTGTTACAGCCCCCCTGGTCATGCTCGGACTATCTGAGGTTGTTGAGACCCTGAAGCAAAAAGGGCAATCTGCCCTCACTCAACAAACTGCGGAGCGTGAAAGACAGGCGTCGGAAGCTGAGCTCACTGCAGCAAGTCTTGAAAAGCAAAGAGCTGAACTTATTGCCGAACAAGAAAAGTTAGCAGCGCAACAAAGGCAGAAAGCAGAAGCAGAATTAGCGAAGCAACGAGCTGCTTTGATCGCCGAACAGGAGAAGATAGCGGAACAGCAGCGTCTTGCTATGGAAGCCAAGCTCGCAGAAGAAAGAGCTGCTTTGATTCAACAACAGGAAAAGCTGGCAGAACAACAACGCCTTGCGGCTGAAACCAAATTAGCAGAAGAAAGAGCTGCCTTGATTCAGCAACAAGAAAAGCTGGCGGAACAACAACGTCTTGCAGCGGAAGCTAAACTAGCTGAAGAAAGAGCTGCTTTGATTCAACAACAGGAAAAGCTGGCAGAACAACAACGTCTGGCTGCTGAAGCGCAACTAGAAGAAGAAAAGGCAGCCCTGGCCGCGGAACAAAAGAGACTGGCCGACGAAAAGCTCGCTGAAGAACGTGAACGGCTGGTACAAGAGCAAGAAAAGATCGCGCAACAGCGATTGGCCGAAGTAGAAGCGCAGCTCGCCCGAGAAAAAGCTGCTCTTATCGCCGAGCAAGAAAAACTCGCTGCCAAACAGAGAGCGGAAGCAGAAAAGAAGCAAGCAGATGAAAACGCCAGGGTATTGCTAGAACAACAACAGGCGGCGGAACGGCTGTTGGCCGAAGAAAAAGCCAGACAAGCTGCAGAGCGCGCAGCATTAATTGCCGAACAAAATCGTATTGCCGCCGAGAAAAGTGCGGAACTGGAAGCACGGCTGAATGCCGAGAAAGCAGCGCTGTTAGTGGCGCAAAATACAACGACTAAAAACACTTCTCAGGCTACGCAAACAGCAAGTGTCAGCACCTCACCAGGCGAGGTAGATGCACTTTTTTCTGCTGTAGAACAAGGCAGACTGACTTATATGCAACGTTACTTAAAAGATGGTGGCAATCCAAATGTCAAGAATAGTCGTGGAGAACCTCTTCTTTCAGCAGCTGCATGGCGAGGACAATATTTACTGGCTTCTCAATTAATAGATGCTGGTTCAGATGTAAATCTGCAAGACAGTCGCGGCAGATCGGCATTGATGTACGCCTCAATTGGCGGGTTTACTGACGTGGTAGATCTCTTGATCTCTAAAGGTGCTAACGTCAATATTGCTGCGCGAGATGGCAAGACACCGCTCATGGCGAGCTCGTGGAATAATTTTGAGCCCATTGCGGCTGCGCTAATCAACGCCGGTGCAAATTTGAATGCCCAAGATAATAACGGTCGAAGTGCGTTATTTTTTGCCATCTCGGATGGCCACCAAGGGGTTGCTAAATTGCTGAGCAATAACGGCGCCGACAAAAATTTAAAAGACCTTGAAGGCAAGAGTCTGACGACACTCGCCAACGAAAAAGGAATCGATATAAACTAACGTTACCATGATTAATCTTCTTTTCCCTGCGCTGCTACTTTGTTTTGTCACTTTCATATTGTCGCTGTTGAATGCGCACACGCTATTTCAGGAGATTACGGCCACAACAGGTTTTAAGCTAGGCATACTGCTGGTATGTGCATACGGTGCTGGTTATTTACTGTATCGCATTATTGCGATGTACAACGAGTATCGAACCAATATTGAATACCAATAGAGATGTGCCCCGGCAGCTGATATAAGCGGGAGTCAGCCGATAAGCCGGGTTCTGTCGAGAACAGTTATTCATCTGGGACGTTTGTCGCCAAACGCCTCAAGCAACCTACCCGGATCCAACGCGGGCCGCGCCTGATGGATCCCTATTTGGTCTTGCTCCAGGTGGGGTTTACCCTGCCACAACTGTTACCAGCTGCGCGGTGCGCTCTTACCGCACCATTTCACCCTTACCAAAGATCGAAGATCTTAGGCGGTATATTTTCTGTGGCACTTTCCGTCGACTCGCGCCGCCCAGGCGTTACCTGGCACCCTGCCCTATGGAGCCCGGACTTTCCTCCCCGCACTGCTTAAGCATTGCGGCGCAACTGTCTGGCTGACTCCCAGTGCGGAGTATAACTTCAATCACTTTTCACTTCTCCCTTACGCAACGACATGGCTAAATCATAGTAATCATTGCGTTTACCGCCAAACCATTTTGCAGCAAGCTGACTTGCAGTTTTAACCGATACTTCTGCGTTTACAAGAGTCAGAAACCGAACAACCTCAGTATGCTCTGGACTCACGTCAGTCTGACCTGCAATCATCAACACAAATTCGCCCTTTTGATGATTGTCCGCGCTACATATTGTCTCTCTGACTGTCACCGCTGAACCACAGTAAAATTGCTCAAATTTTTTAGTCAGTTCGCGGCCGATCACGATATAGCGGTCTGGCCCCATGACTTCGACCAGATCATTCAGACTGGCAACAATCCTGTGACTCGACTCATACATCACCAGGGTTTGGCTTTCAGACTTAAGCGAAGCCAGCAAGCGCTGTCGTGGACCCGCTTTCGCGGGAAGAAAGCCACTAAAAGAAAAGCGGTCAGTCGGCAAACCAGAAGCACTTAGCGCTGTAGTTAGTGCAGAGGCGCCCGGAATCGGCGAGACCATAATCCCTTGCCTGTGCGCGGCTCTAACCAGGGTAAAACCAGGGTCACTTATCAACGGCGTACCTGCATCGCTTATCAACGCTATATCACTGCCATTGAATAATCGCTCGATCACAGACGGAAGCTGCTTTTCTTCATTATGATCGTGATAGGACCAGCACTGGGTCGCAATATCAAACTCTCTCAGTAATATGCCGGCATGACGCGTATCTTCAGCCAAAATTAATTCAACTGAACGTAGAATCTCGATTGCACGGGCCGACATGTCACCTAGATTGCCGATCGGGGTTGCAACAATATATAGCGTTGCAGTTTTGCTGTTCATTGCCTGGTCTCGTATACTTTAAGGGTGCTTTCGAGACTTCAGACCACATGGACGATCCTGACGACTCGACTATGACCTGAAGTGCTCTCAATGCTATGACTCTATCATTCATCCAACTGTGGAATCCGCTGTAATGAATCTCAATTTTCCGGCTCGATTTAAAGCGACACTCTTAATCACTGTCAGCGCCTTCCTTATTGCCGGTTGCGGAGGTAGTGATCGTGTGCAACCGCAGTCTTCGTCTACAGTAATTGAGGCTCCTCTAGAAAACACGAATGAAACAGCGGTCGGAGGCGTTATCGTTCAAGGCATTGATCGGGAAGGCCAATTTCAGTCAGAATTAATCGATGGCGAAGATGCCTGGGAGCTGGCGGCTTTGGCCGACAGAACAAGTGGCCCTGAAGCAATTGAACTGAGATTAAACGCAGTTCAACAATTTATCGCTTTACAGGAGTTTCCGGATGCTGAAACTCAAACTAATTTTTTGGTTGATGCTCCGCTCAATCCTCTTCAGACAGCGCGATTGAGCTTGTATCGCGGGCAGATTGCTTCTGCGCTAGGTCAGCCTGACTTGGCTTTGCAATACTTGTTGCCGCTTCGGTATCGCAGCAATCTGGCCCAGCAAGATCAAATCGGCTTGTTTCAGTCTCTTGCCAACGCGCAGCTTGCCTCAGGTCAACGCGTCGATGCACTCGTTAGCCTGATGAAGGCAGACGAGCTGATGGCAAACAGAATCGACCAAGCCGACCTTCAGCTGGAGAACCAGAATCAGATCGTTGGGCTGCTCGCGACACTTTCTCCCCCTGAACAATCGCTGCTCGCCCAATCTGCCGCTCGCAACGGCCTACCCAGTAACCTGGTATCTGGCTGGACTACGTTTTTGCCACTAATTGACATGGACGAACAGGCGAGATACGAGCCGTTAAACCGCTGGGCCAAGACCTATGCAACCCACCCCGCGAGAGCAGATTTGCTTGGCAATCTTCCTCCTCCAAGTCTTGATCTACAAAGCTTTCAGCACGTCGCTTTACTGCTTCCGCTGACCTCACCATTTGGTAACGCAGCCCAGGCTTTCTACGATGGATTTATAGAATCTCACAACAAAGACAATAATTTTAATAAGCCCATAGTGAGCTTGCATGATATTGGGGAAGACGCGGGATTAACTTCTTTCTATTATCAATCGGCGATGAGAGAAGGCGCTGATTTCATCGTCGGACCGCTTGGTAGATCCGCCGTTGCTAGTTTGTTGGGCGCCGAGAGTCTGCCGCTACCAACCCTTGTTCTCGGAGACATTGGCATTGATCAGTCTGCCGACAATACTTATGGCATTAGCCTGTCTCCTGAACTTGAAGCAGAACAAGTAGCACAGCGCGCTTTCGACAACGGTCACAGACAAGCCGCTATTTTCCGGAGCGTTTCCGGGAACGGTCGTCGGGCCGCTGAAGCATTTAATCGCAAGTGGATTGAGTTAGGTGGCGTTGTCGTCACCAATAAATCCTTCCCCGAGTCCATCGATGACTATTCACGCATCATTCAACAGCTGCTTGAGGTCAATCAAAGTATCTCCAGAGAGCGTGTGTTAAGCGCAAAACTAGGGGTGAATCTCGAGTTTACGCCGCGTCGTCGCAATGACATCGACATGCTGTTTTTTGCCGGAGATGCAAGACAGGCGCGCTTACTGGTGCCGCAGATGCGGTTTTTCCAGGCCCACGATCTGCCAATTTATTCGACCTCTAAGGTCTTCAACGGCAAGACCAATCCGGCTGTGGATGCCGATTTGGACGGCATTGTATTCGGCGATATGGGCTGGATGTTAAATGCTGCACTCCCATTTGCTGCAGAACCGGATTCCACCTCGCAAACCGGCGAAACTGAAGACTCCACGGCGATCGGCACCCCCCAGATTTCAACCCAGCTCCAAACAAGTATTCCGCCTCCGGCACCCAAGAGTCCCTATCAGTTCTCTCCTCTTGATCGTCTGTATGCGCTGGGTTTGGAAAGCTATCACCTTATTCCTCGACTTTACTCAATGCGGCAGGATCAAAGACAGCAATACCTGGGAGAAGCTTTCGGCGCAAAGGTAAGATCAGATGGCAATATTATTCGTCTTCTTGACTGGGCAACGTTTGACCAGGGAAATATTGCTTTACTTCCTTCCGGCGCCGAACAAAGAATCATAGAGAGCGACCCGCTTCAATGAGCGTGGGGCCGGTTTCGGCGATTGAACGCGGCAAAGCCGCTGAAGACTTTGCCCTTTCGGAACTTAAAATAAAAGGATTTCAGCTGATTGAACGAAATTTTTCTTGTAAGCAAGGAGAGCTCGATTTAGTAATGATGGATCGTAATGAACTGGTGTTTGTCGAAGTACGCTATCGAAAAAGCAAGGATTTTGGTAACGGACTGGAAAGTATTGACCATCACAAACAACGCAAACTGCGCATCGCCGCAGAAACATGGTTAGGAAAAAACCAATCAGCCGTTTTCAAAGGCTGTCGATTTGATGTCATGTCAATTTCAGGAGAAGTCGGACACTTTACAGCTGACTGGATAGACGATGCTTTTTAGGACACTTTCAAGTATGGTTCGCGTCAAATTATTTTATCTCTGTCAATCTCGATTATGAGCAAACCGACAAGCGCACAATTCAACCAACTTTTAGATCATAGCATTGCCGCAATAGAAAGCGCCCGAGCTCTTAATGACAGTGTTTTACGGGCATCTACACTGATGGCTGAAATGCTCGAAGCCGGCGGCAAAATTCTGGTTTGCGGAAACGGTGGATCCGCCGCTGACTCACTACATTTTTCCAGTGAACTGCTGAATAAGTTCTATCGGATTCGTCGGCCGTTAGCGTCCATTTGTCTTGCGGCAGACGTGTCAACCCTGACATCTATCGGTAATGATGAAAGTTATGATCAGGTGTTCGCCAAACAGGTTGAGGCTCTGGGTAGAAAAGGAGATGTGCTGGTCGCGATCACTACCTCCGGGCAATCCCCAAGTATTTTGAACGCGGTAAAATCAGCGCATCAGGCAAACATCCACGTTGTCACACTCAACGGCAGAGACGGTGGCAAACTGACACCAATGTTAAATAATGAGGACATTGACATCGTTGTGTCACAGAAAGAGACTGCTCGCATTCAGGAAGTACACGGTATAATCATTCACGCGTTTTGCCAATTTATTGATCAACACTTATTTGGAGAGCTATAGCATGCCGAATTCAGGCCTTATGAAAAATTCTTACCCGATAGCAAAACATCTTGCCTCTGGCTCCCGAAAGCTTCGATTGCTTTTGATGAGTTTAACCGCGCTTTTCTGCGTTGAATTTCTCGCTGCTTGTGTGCCGGTGCTCGTTGCAACGGCTACGGTTACCGCTATAAATGTTGCCACCGACCGCCGAACCCTGGGCAGAAATATTGATGACAATACTCTCGAACTCGAACTTCGAAAAGATTATCGGCTAAGCGCTGAATTACAGGGAACCAACGTTAGCGTCACAGCGAATAACGGCGTGGTTTTGCTCACTGGCGAAGTGGTCTCTGATCAGCAGCGAAAGTTAGCGGAACAAATGGCTGAATCTCGCACCCGAACGATCACTGTAGTCAATGAGCTACAGCTGGCCGGCGCTACCGGACTTGGCAGCCGAACCAATGACTCCTTTATCACAACCAAGGTAAAAACTGCACTGGTTCAATCCAAAGCCGTGAAAGCCAATGCGATTAAAGTAGTCACTGAAGGCGGCAGAGTATATTTACTCGGTTTGGTCACCCGAAGCGAAGCTGACTCTGCTGTTGCAGCAGCTCAAACGGTTTCCGGGGTTACTCACATTGTGAAAGTATTTGAATACATCAAATAGTATTCAAACTAGTTACTTTTACTAAGCTTGTCTGATCGCAGATGCCGTCTCACGCCAGCGTTTTCGCCGGAGACTTTAGCGATCAGATAGCTTTAGATACCTGGCTATCCAAGTTGCCACGGCCGTTGGTATTCACCAACGGCTGCTTTGATATTTTGCATCGTGGACATATCACCTACCTCGCTACGGCATCTGAATTAGGTGCAAGCTTAGTCGTCGGTGTTAATACCGACGCCTCAGTAAGAAGTCTCGGTAAGGGCGACGATCGCCCACTCAACCGTCTCGAAGATCGCATGGAGCTACTTGCTGCTTTGCGCGTTATCGATGGCGTCATTTCTTTTGATACGCCTACTCCACTCTCTCTGATTGAAGCAATTCGGCCCGAAGTGCTAGTAAAGGGTGGAGACTGGAAGCCCGCAGATATTGTGGGCGCTAAAGAAGTCCAGGGATGGGGAGGTAGCGTGCGATCAATTGCATTCGAATACGATCGCTCGACTACCAAACTATTAGAAAAAATCAGAAGCTAAAGCGCCAACTGATCTTTTAGAAGCCGTGAACAGCCAAAACCCGAGTGGCTATAATTCTACCACTCCCCGGTATTTTCCATCGACAGCCATGGCTCTGCATCAGCAAGTCGCTCTCCTTCTTGCAATAGTTCAATCGAAATATTATCCGGGGATCGAACAAATGCCATTCGGCCATCCCGTGGCGGCCGGTTGATTGTCACGCCATGATCGACCAGTCTTTGACAGGTGTCATAGATATTATCGACGCTATAAGCCAAATGTCCAAAGTTGCGTCCGCCGTCATAAGCTTCTGGATCCCAGTTATGGGTAAGCTCAATCACCGGAGCACTGTGTTCGTTGGCGGTGCCTTCATCATTTGGCGCAGCCAAAAACACCAGCGTGAAGCGTCCACCTTCATAGTCGTTGCGGCGTACTTCAATCATTCCCAGGGCGTCTCTGTAGAATTTCAATGATTCTTCGAGATCGGTCACGCGGACCATTGTGTGTAAATATCTCATTTGGTTTTCCGTTGAGTGAAGGGGTCAGCCCACATTTAATTTACAAATTAAATGTGGGCTGACCCCTAATAATGGGGTGGCACTTCATTGCCAGAGTCAAACTCCCCCGTTTCTTGAAAGCGGCTTAATCTTAGCTCAAGTAGTTCCAGTTTTTGTGACAATTGATCCAGCTGTTTTTGTTGCCCACGTATCAAATCACTATATTGTTCAAGCAACAATTCTTGTTCGGTGACCAGTGTCTCTAGGTGGGCGATTCTGGATTCAGTATTCATTTTCAAGCCGGCCCAAAGCTGGTTTCAAAAAAGCGTAACCAGTTGCCTCCCATTATCTTCTCGATATCGATGTTTGAAAATCCATGGGCAGCCAATCCGGCCGAAATATTTGGGTAGTCTGCAGAGCTTGAAAACCACGCAGGTTGTTTTGGAAATCCCGCCTGTTTGGCAGAGCCTTCTCCAAAATCCATCACTTTACTCCAACGACCGTTACGCATCCATTCGACCACGCTGTCTGGTTGCCCCTGACACAAATCAGAACCCAAACCGATATGGTCGATTCCCACCTTATCAGCGGTGGCAGCAACCATGGTGCAAAAGTCTTCGATTGTGCAGTTAGTTCCTTTATGCAAATGATGCGGATACAGACTAAAGCCTAACATTCCGCCACTTTGCGCTAGCGCGGTAATCACATCATCAGACTTATTTCGTAAAGCCGGATGAAAGGAAGATGGATTTGCATGGGTAATCGCAATCGGACGTTCAGACAGCTCAATTGCTTCGAGAGTAGAGCGCTCAGCGCTGTGAGACATATCAATTACCATCCCAACCCTATTCATTTCCTGAATCGCCTGCTTGCCAAACCGGGTAATCCCGGGATCATCATCTTCATAGCATCCGGTGGCGAGCAAGCTTTGATTGTTATAGCTAAGCTGCATAAACCGAACGCCTAAAGTATGAAAAATCTCGATCAGCGAAAAATCATCCTCAATTGACGAACAGTTCTGGAAACCATAGACAATGCCAGTTTTGCCATTTTCTTTTGCTTTCAACACGTCGGCAGCAGTATTGACCCGCATAATTAGATCGCCGTGTTGTTCAAACAACAGATTCCACTCGCCGATTCGACGCAATGTCTCTAATGCGGTTTCGTGATAAACAATAGTGACATGGACACAATCCAGTCCGCCTGCGCGCATTTGTTCAAAAATGCTGCGATCCCAATTCGAATATTGTAGCCCGTCAATTGTCAGCATTCGCTAGCCTTGATAGTTTATGTGTTTGATTCATTGTGATTTAGTTAAGGAACCTCTGCAAAAATCATGACCGGAAAGCTTGAGCGAAAAATATCCCATGTCAGCGTTACAAAACTACGCAATCGTGCGCGGTACCCGACTCCTGCTACTACGCGCATTTTGCGCCTTGATCTTGAATACTTTTCATCTCAATCTTCCACGCCTCGCTGGCCGCACCTCGCCGGCGGCACCTTGCCGGCCGCACCCAGACTTTTGCAGAGACTCCTTAATCAATAATTTGCGATATCACCCGTATTTACATCGGGCAACAGATATTACCGTGATTCCGCAAACCAGTTAAACTCGGAATTTATAATCACTTTAACTTGAATAGTACTCAGTATGTCAGATCAAAACGCCGAAGAATTCTGGAAGATCGCCGATTCATTCATTAATCAAGCTAACGAACTTTACGAAAAGGAAGGAGACGGCAAAGTTGGGTATGCGATGTTATATGCCGCCGCTCGCTTCAATGCTTTTATTGTGGCTACGACCGCAGGCGGTAAACAGGAAATTGCCGAGGAAAAAGAACAGGCAACGGCATATTTCACCGAACAATATCGCAAAATGTTTACAGAAAATCTTGAAGATTACGAGCAGAATTTCGAAAAGTACGTTTAAAACAGACGCAGGAGCTCATTCGCATTATAGCTAGCCCAGATGGACACTAAATTCACGCCTAGTATAGCTATAATCTTGAATGAGTAAACTTGCTATCGTCTGGTGTCATCGAGATTTTCGCCTGACAGACCATCCCGCGCTCAGTGCTGCTGTTGCAGAGAATAAAAAGATAATTTTTGTTTATATCCACGACCCGGAATCTGAACAATCCTGGCAGCCCGGCGGCGCGGCTAACTGGTGGTTGCACCATAGCTTAAAGGCATTCTCCGCTTCTCTAGCCAAACATAAAGCTTCTCTGGTGATTCGCTATGGCGATAGTCTGGAGACATTGCTGAAACTCTGTGAGGAAACCGGAGCAACGTCTGTTTATTGGAACCGTCTATACGAACCGGCATTGATTGCTCGCGACAAGGTCGTTAAAAAAAGTCTGTCAGAAAGTGGGATTGAACCACACAGTTTTAATGGTGCATTGCTTCGCGAACCCTGGACCGTCAGCAAAGACGACGGTACGATGTACCGAGTATATACTCCGTTTAGTCGCAAGTACTTTCAGCTTCCCGAGCCCGAGCTACCACTTGAAGCACCGGCAAAAATATCTTCCGGGCACAAAGGGATAGATAGTGAGCCACTTGAAGAACTGGGCCTTTTACCGAGCATCCCATGGGACAAACAATTCGATGGTCTTTGGCAGCCCGGTGAATCTGGAGCTGCGATACAGCTTGATCTGTTTCTGGAACATGGGGTGTTTGCCTATGGCGTAGAACGCGACTGGCCCGCTACAGACGGCGTCTCCAAGCTTTCGCCACATTTACACTTTGGCGAAATTAGTCCGCGCCAAATTTGGCATGCGGTTCGCTTTCATGGAGATCACGCAACCGAAAATGGGTTTCCCGACGCCACAGATAAAACCTTACCCTATCTAAAGCAACTTATATGGCGAGATTTCGCCCACCACATTCTCTATCATGTTCCGGAAACCTCCGACCATCCCTTCAACCCCAAATTCAAGAATTTTGAATGGGACCGTAACGATGCCGTATTACACGCGTGGCAACGCGGTCAAACCGGCATACCGCTGGTGGATGCGGGAATGAGACAACTTTGGCAAACAGGCTGGATGCACAACCGAATTCGCATGCTGGTTGCCTCAGTGCTAACCAAGAATGGGCTGGTGCATTGGCACGAGGGCGCGACATGGTTTTGGGATACGCTAATCGATGCAAGCCTCGCGAACAACAGCATGGGCTGGCAATGGACCGCCGGCTGCGGTGTCGACGCGGCGCCGTACTATCGAATCTTTAGCCCTGCTAGGCAAGGTGAACGGTTTGATAAAGATGGTGCATACGTGCGGCGCTGGGTGCCTGAACTTGCCGGCGTGCCTTCTAAACATATTCATCAACCCTGGTTGGCGAGCGAAGAAGTACTATCTAAAGCAGGGGTTATTCTTGGCCAAAATTATCCAAAACCAGTGGTCGATTTATCCGCAACAAGAAAAGAGGCTCTTGAGCGCTATAAGCGTTTGCGTCAAGCCGAATAAACGTCTCGGATAAAAACGGTGTAATCGTTTGCAGGCGGAATAACAGGGATTTGATACATCATATCGCTAACAAAGCCGTGGTGATAGGTTCCATGGTTTACCAGATGCTGCAAAATGTCGTACACCGTCATCGCGCCGTCTCCGCCACCGACATATTGAAACGATACCAGCTGGTCCAGTGTTTCCTGTTTTAACTGCCCGGCGTAATCCAGATACCATTGATCCATCTGCGACTGCAGAGCTTGAATCACATCAATGGTTGGACAACTTTCCGTGTTTCGAAAAGTATAACCATGGGATTCACCGGTTAGATGCGATTTGAAAATATCGTCAACAACGTAAATATGATTCAGTGTAAAAAGAATGCTACCAAACGTGGTTTGTCTTTTCTTTTCAAGCTCTTCCACTGATATCTGACTTAACGCGTCAAACGAAACAGTATTTGCCCAAGCCTTATAGCGTAATTGTTTAGTAATTTGTTGATGCGCGGTCATGTGGACTGACTCCCGTTAGCGAACACTGGCTCTGTGACGACTTCTGTTTTGACGGAGTTAGCGATAAAGCACAAATCATGGGCGCGATGATGCAACTTTTCTATCTGTTCCCGGCTGGGAAGTTTGCTAAGGCCAAAGGTAATTTCAGGTCTTAGTGTGACTTTGGTAACCATTATCTTTCCATCATTGCCTTTTTCCATTCTGCCAATCGCATTATCAATATATTGATCAACAACAAACGATTCTCTCGACGCTAAATCCAGAAAAAAGAGCATGTGACAGCTGGATAAAGAAGCGACGAAGGCTTCCTCCGGATCAACATTTTCCTCAACGGAATACGGTAATGGCACTATATGTGGAGAAGCGGACGCAGGAACAACTACACCACCGTCAAACTCCCATTGGTGACCGCGACTGTATTTCTTGTCTATAAAATTCTCTTCTGGCTGACGCTGCCAAACTACTTTCGAAAAATATTCTGCCATAACATTTATCCGCTAAAATCTATTGAGCGTTTTTGTCTGTAAGCAGGCTAACAACTTGATCGGCTATCGCCAATGATGAGGTCAGACCGGGAGACTCAATACCAAGGCAGTGAATCATGCCATTCACGCCATGGGTTGAAGTATCCAGAATCTGAAAATCGTTTGAGTGACTTCCCAGCGGGGAAATTTTTGGCCTCAGCCCTGCGTAATCTGCAATCAGTATGTGATCATCAATTTGTGGCCAGTATCGCCTGATGCTGTCATAGAAACTGCTCACTCTGGATGGATCAACCTCCAGATCAACGTCCGCACTGTCTGCCGCTTCTACATCTGGACCAAATCTTGCCTTACCTTCAAGGTCGAGCACAAGATGAGTTCCAAGCCCTCCCGGAACCGGCGCAGGATAAATCAGCATTGTAAACGGCGATTTACCCTTAAGCTTGAAATAATTTCCTTTACTAAAAAATGCCTCAGGCAAGGACGCAGCCGAAATACCTTCTGTGGAATGGGCCAGCGCGACGGCTTCCAGACCTGCGCAATTGACCACCTCTTTTGCCTTAATTCTGCTCTGCGTTGCTGGCTCATCTTCGGAAATAATATCGATGCACACACCATTATTCTCAGCAATCATCGATACCACCCGACTGCCAAAGCTGATAACACCATCATCTTCCTCAAGCTCGGCCTGCAAGCTCAACATAAAACCGTGGCTATCGACGATACCAGTAGACGGAGAATACAGCGCGGCAACACATTCCAACGCCGACTCCATCGACTTGGCCTGTCGTTCAGATAGCATCACCAAATCATCAACACCGTTCTTTAAGCCGACCTGCATAAGATTCTGCAACGTTTCCTTTTCCTCGGCGTTTGATGCAACGATCATTTTTCCAAGCAGCTGGTGCGCTATACCGTGGTCAGTACAGTATTGCACCAGCTTTTTGCGCCCGGTTACGCAGAGCTCTGCTTTGAGTGAACCGGGCTGGTAGTAAATCCCGGCATGAATCACCTCGGAGTTTCTCGCACTCACCTCCTGACCAACTCCATAGTTTCGCTCGAGAACAAGTACTTCCCTGTTGGTTTTAGCTAGCGCCACTGCACACGCCAGTCCCACCACACCCGCGCCAATCACTACCGTTTGTGCTTCAAAGCTATCCATCCTTTTGCGCGCTGCGCATCTCTCTCCATAAACCTAATTTTTGTTGAACAGGGCGATCCGAATAGCTAAACAGCATCGCATCTTCTTCAACTTTGTGACTCACGGTACACCAGCTTGGAATCACAAAAATGTCTTTGGGTTGCCATTGAAACGCCTGCCCCTGAATCGTCGTAGTGCCGCTTCCCTCAACAGCGACCATCACTGTTGCATCTGTGCTGCGATAAGTTTCGGTCTCCATATCTTTTGTGATCAACTGCATAAAGGCCGCCATGGTGGGCATCGCATAATCGCCCGATGTCGGATTGATATACTGCATCTTTAAACCATGGCAAGGATCCCATTGGTTTTGCTTGCGCATTGATTCCAGCGCTTCGCGCGTTCGATCATAGGGATAGTTGAATATCGGTGAAACCAGACTCTTTCTAGTGTGACCGACCGGCAGCATGCCTTCACCATATCGCGCCATTGAATCTCCTTCAGAGCGCGAGAGCATCTGCCGATCTTTATCGTGCATCTCAGCAAATGAAGTATCTAAAAACTGCACCAGTGGAATATCCAAACCATCGAGCCAGATCATCGGTTGATCACTTTCGTTGCGATGGTCGTGCCACGCCCAATTGGGGGTAATTACCATATCGCCAACCGACATTTTGGTTTTTTCGCCCGCTACCACGGTATAGGCACCCTCGCCTTCCATGACAAACCGCAACGCGGTTTGGGTATGGCGATGTGCCGGTGCGATTTCTCCGGGATTCACCAACTGCAGTCCCCCGTATAAAGAGCTGGTTATTTTGCTTTGGCCGCGAAATCCGGGGTTTTCCAGAATCAAAACACGACGCTCGGCTTCCTTTGCGGTAATCAGTTTCCCTGCTTCCATTAAGTGTTTTCTCGCAGACGGATAATCCCAAAGATAAGGAATACAACCACTGCCAGGCACTGATGTCACTAATTTACTCATCACTGACCAAAGCGGGGTTAAACAGTCACCGCTAATCTTTTCATAGTAAGCGTCTCTTTCAGTAGATTTGATTACTTCAGACATGAAAGGTTTGTGTCATTTTGTTGTGTGATTATCTAGATAACAGTCAAATACAACTATAGCAGGAACAGCAATGTCGCCCCAAAAGCGATCAAAAGAAGCCTCAGCCATCGAAGTTTATAGGCGATCACGCCATATGAAACGGCGCCCAGTCCAACTGCGATTTTTATAAATGCAATCAAAGCACTACCTGGCGTTTGTTCCAATCTAATCAGTTCCGGGTTAGCAACCATCGCCAATGGAATAAGATATAAACCAATCCCTAACGCCATCGCGGTAACTGCAACCTTCAGCCAGTTTTCGTTCACCATCCCCGCGGCAATAAAAACAGCGCCGCATACCGGCGGGGTGATTGTCGATAGCAAAGCAAACCAAAAAACGAACAGATGAACCAGTATAGGCTCTAAGCCGAGCTGTTGCAGCGCAGGACCCGCTACCGAAACACAAATTACATAAGCTGCCGTGGTTGGCACTTCCATACCTAGTAGTAAACACGCAAATGCGGTTAACACAAGCGCTGGCCACAGTTGTTCATTGGCAACAGAGAGTATCAACGAAGTGATTTTAACTCCGAGACCTGTTTGCCCGAGAACACCAACGATAATACTGGCGCACAAAATGATCGACGCGATCATCGCGATTTGACGACCACCATTTAGACATACCTGTTCAAGCCGCCTGGCAAATCGCGCTAATGAAAAAGTGAAATTGGCGTCGAATAAAAGTAAAACAAATGCCGCAAGAATTGCAACGCAGGCGGCATACTGCGGGGTGTAACCACCGTTGAACAGTCGCTCTAATAACAATACGAATGGCACCAGGAAAAACAGCGAGGTAACCACAACCAACCTTGGCGGCACCCGAAGCTCTTCAGGCAGCGCAGGCAAAGACTGATTGTTGTTATAGGCATTGATCCCTACCCAAACGGCAATGAAGTAAAGTAACGCAGGCAAAATCGCAGCGGCCATAATACTGGTGTACGGTATTCCGGTTAATTCCACCATGACGAAAGCACCGGCCCCCATTAATGGCGGCATAATTTGGCCGCCAGATGAAGCCACTGCTTCCACTGCTGCAGCAAGGGAACGGGGATATCCCAGCCGGGTCATAGCAGGCAGTGTAATCGCACCAGTGGATGCCACGTTGGCCGACGCAGAGCCAGAAATCGAACCAAACAGTGCTGATGATAAAACCGACACCTTGGCGGCCCCCCCTTTGAACCTGCCAGCAGCTGCATTAGCCAGATTCATAAACCCCTGCCCGGCTTCGCCGGCATTTAACACCGCGCCCATGATCACAAAGATGGCCACGATACCGACGGAAACACCGGTTAACTTACCCCATATACCGCCTTCGGTAATCGTCAGTGTTCCAAGAAAACTATTCAGCGGCAATCCTGGATGACCGAATTCACCCGGGATCCATTCACCATAAAGACCATAAATCAGTGCGATGATGGCCACCGTCGGCAATGGCCAGCCGATTGCACGTCTTGCCATCTCCAGTACACCTAAAAGAAGTACAACCGAAACCAGCTGTTGCGTGAACCCATTTAGATATCCATACTGGTCGGATAGCTGTGATTGGTTTATGACAATATAGCCGACTGCCGACAGGATTATTGCTGAAAGCGCCCAACCGCTAACCCGTCCTGCGTTGCTATGTGTGGTGAGAACCAGCACCCAGGGCACGGCGAGCGCAAGATGCAGAGGGCGACTAACGAGATTGGGCACCAGACCAGAAAAAACCAGCCCGATATGAAAAACAATGGAAGCGGCACCAAGGAGGCACCAAAACCAGCGCGCAGATGGCTTTTCGAAATCGGAATCCAATGGGTTTGGAGAGCTCACTTCTCGGTGCTTTTTTAAAGCGACAGTGTACCGATTTATGCGTCAAGATGGTGAGTAAAACTATGACTTGGATACACCAGTAAGATAGCGTGCCCAAGTCATCAGATATTCAATTAAGAGAAATTGAATGCATCGAGGTAGCCAAACAGCGCTGCGCTGCCGCCAGTATGGAGAAATACAATGTTGTCGTTTTTATCAAATCGACCTTGACGAACATAGTCGATTAATCCGGCCAGTCCCTTTCCGGAATATACCGGGTCCATCAGTATCGCTTCATGGCGCGCCATCAATGTCACTGCCTCAATCATACTGTCAGTAGGCACACCGTAGCCACCGCCAACATAATTGCAATCAGCAATGACTTTGTCGCGGCTGACGATTCCCGGCATCGACATATATTCAGCGGTCTGTTCCGCGAGCTTGAACACATTTTCTTCCTGCTTTTCTTTGGGCGCTCTCACGCCAATACCCAACAACGGAATTTGTGAATTGGTTGCTTCAAGACCCACGACCAGTCCAGCCTGGGTGCCAGCACTTCCCGTTGCGGTCACAAAATGATCGATTTGCAGCCCCATATCGTTTGCCTGAGTTAACGTTTCAATTGCGCAATTCACATATCCCAGCGCGCCGATCATATTCGAACCGCCGCCAGGAATAATATAAGGGTTGTGCCCCTTCTTTCTCAGGTCTTCAGCCAAATCTTCCATCGCCTGAACCATATCGGTATCTTTAGCAAAATGCGTTACGTTTGCGCCAAACAACTTGTCAAGAAATACATTGCCAGATTCAAGATAGTCGCGTTCGCTACTTTCGGTTCTGTTCTCTAATAAAATCTCACACTTCATACCGTGCTTAACCGCCGCGGCAACCGTCTGCCGCGCATGATTAGATTGCACTGCGCCTTGAGTAATGACGATATCAGCTTTTTTCTCAACGGCATCCGCGATCAAGAATTCCAGCTTGCGTGTTTTGTTACCACCTGTGCCGAGACCAGTGCAGTCATCCCGTTTGATATAGATATTTGGACCACCAAGTGCTTTACTAAAATTTGGCAGTAGCTCAAGCGGCGTTGGCAAATGCGCGAGATGGACGCGGGGAAAACGAGAAAGATGCATTGTATATAGTTGGTTATTTAAATGAAAAAATTGGGGAGTCTATGCACTTAATGCACCGACTTCCTGTTGAATAATTTCTGCGATGTGATCACAACCGGATTCGGTTAGAGACAGCGGGATACGCATGTCACAGGTAGTTGATAACACGGTATCCGTATTTGGAAGGTGCTGTTTTTCAAGATACTGCCAGTCGTGATACTGACTGGTATACCCCATTGGGTTCTTGCGGCCGAACCATTTAATCGCCACACCTCTATCGGTGCAGCGCTCGCTCAACCGTTGGATTTTTTCTGCATCAAGAGAGCGAACATGAAATTGAATCGAGCTTGCAACGAACTGCTCACTTTCCTCACGCGCGAGAACTTCCACATGGTCAATTGAATTCAAACGATCGGCCAGTTGGTAATACAAATGATTCCAGCGTTTTCCGCGCTCGGTCATCTGCTTTAGCTGCGGCCGCAAAACACAGGCAACCAGGTTCGACATGCGCATACTAAAATTTGGCGTATGCATTTTATGTCGGTCAAACACTTCTTGGGGCGGCGCACTTTGATGTTGACCGTACAGCATATAGCTGCCGGAAAAGAGAATCGCTTTGGCAGCGATATCATCATCATCGGTAATAATAATTCCACCCTCGCCAGAGTTAATATGTTTGAAAGTTTGGGTGCTAAAACAACCAACGTCGCCAAACAAACCGGTAAATTTACCTTTCCATCCAGCACCCATAGTATGGGCGCAGTCTTCTATCAGCATCAGATTATTCTCACCACAAATTCTGGTGATCTCATCCATATCAGCAATGTGTCCGCGCATATGGGTCAGCATTAGCGCTTTAGCACCGCTCGATTTTGCTTTCTCTTCCAGGTCACTGAGATTAATTCGATGATCTTGATCGACCTCTACCAACACCGCCGACGCACCGGCATGGGTAATCGCGCCTGGAACCGGGGCAAGGTTAAAGGCATTTACCAGGACTTTATCCCCTTGCTCTACACCAATAGACTTCAACCCAAGAAACATTGCGCAGCCACCTGAGTTCACCCCGATGGCATACTTGCTACCAACATACGCCGCATACTCTTTTTCAAACAAAGCCGCATGGGGTTCAGTGCCGCTGTATTCACCATATCGGTGTAAGCGGCCCGTGCGCATTAAATCGACGGCACTTTCAATTGCCTCTTCAGGCAATGCACCGGGATCACTCAGATCAAGTTCGAAATCACTCTGGTCGTCTTTAATCTTGTCTGGATTCAACATGATTTAGCTCCTAAGTCTAAAGGTCGTCAATTTCACCACGCAGTTCAAATTTCTCCTGCGGAAAATACTTCTCCATACGCACATCGCCGGTCATAGCATGACCTTCCATGCCTTCCAGTCTTGAAATACGTGAAGAAACCGGCGCTACCTGTTTCGCGGCTTCCCGAGTCAGGCGCTGATAGGTTAAAGTTTTAATAAACTTTCCGGCGTTTAATCCGCCGGAATACCGACCCGCGCCCTTGGTCGGCAAGATATGGTTTGGACCAGAACACTTGTCACCAAATGCCACCGTTGTCTCTTCACCAAGAAACAGCGATCCATAATTCTTCAACGCTGACAGCCACCAGTCCAGGTCTTCTGCCTGTACCTGCAAGTGCTCAGGCGCATAGTTGTCGCAAATTTTCGCTGCCTCTTCCCGAGTTTCCGCCAGCACAATCTCGCCATAGTCTCGCCACGCGGGAGCTGCTGCATTTCGCGCCACTTCAGGAAGCGATGCAATGACTTCTGGCATCAGTCGATTTACTTCATTGGCGACGCGCAGAGAAGTGGTTGCTAACCACACCGGTGAATCAACACCATGTTCTGCCTGACCTGCGAGATCGCAGGCAACAATAAACGGATCGGCGGTGTCATCGCAAACCACCATAGACTCGGTCGGTCCCGCTATCACGTCGATACCCACCATTCCGAATAAAGTACGCTTTGCTTCCGCTACGAAACGGTTTCCCGGACCAACAATCATGTCGGCTCGGTGGCCAGTAAAATAACCAAAGGCGAGTGCTGCTACACCCTGAACACCACCGGCACAAAGAATATGATCTGCACCCGACAAATCCATTGCATAGAGAATTGCCGGATGAATGCCTCCACGCTTTAAAGAGCCGGGTGAAGTTGCAACCACGTTTTCTACACCCGCCACTTTAGCCGTCGCCACGCTCATAATCGCCGAGGCAGCGTGGGCATAACGGCCACCCGGTATATAACAACCTGCGGTGGTAACCGGTACCAGTTTTTGGCCGGCAACCAATCCGTCCATGAGTTCGACTTCAAATTCGAGCATGGAATCTCTTTGCTGTTTTGCAAAATCACTGACCCGTTTGTGGGCAAATTGAATATCCTGTTTTACCGTTTCAGGCAGGACCTTTGCCGCATTCTCACGATCCGCCTGACTGACAAGAATTTCTCCTTCCCATTTATCAAAATCGCGGCAATAGTCACGTACCGATTGTTCGCCGCCCTTTTCCAGGGTCGCTAGCATCTCGACTACCGTTGCTGCGGTTTCTTCGCTTCCGGTTTGCGCTGTTTTTGTGGCTTTCTTGATGTAATTCATTTCGATGACAATATTCAATAGTTGATGACTCTAGGCGGCTTTCAGCATATCTAGGGGTCGAAGATTCTTGGCGTACTCAACAACCAAAGTCGCAAGCCATTCAGTGGTGTCAAATAGCGGTACTTCCAAATCCGCCTGGTTAAGCACCAAAGGCACTTCGCTACAGCCGGCGATAATACATTCGCTACCGTTATTCTCTAAATCCTTGGTTAGCGCAATCATCTCATTTTTTAAGTCGCTAGAAATACCATTTTGTTTAATCCGGTAGATCATTTCCATCAGTCTTTTCTGATTGGTAGTATCTGGCAATATTGTTTGATAGCCGGCACTTTGCAATCTGTCCTGAAACAAGCTGGCATGCAGGCACCCATCCGCCGCAAGCAGTCCGATCGAATTAAAATTATTCGTTTGATTCGCTATTTCCGAAACGGTCTCATCAACCATATGAACGAACGGAATTGAAACAGCGCTGACGATAGCGTCCGCGTAGGCATGAGCGGTATTGCAAGGCATGGCCAGAAAATCGGCGCCGGCGGCCTCAAGCCGAATTGCACTCTCGGCGAAGCACTCCCTTGGATCTGGTTCACCGTCCAGCAACGCCCGGTTTCGGTCCGGTGCTTTGGGGTTATTGTCTACCAGAATTTGGAGATGATCTTGCTCAACTTCGACAGTTGTCAGCCGAACAACACGCTGGCAAAAATCAAATGTAGCAGCAGGGCCGAGTCCACCAATGATACCTATGATCTTGTCTTCTGATTGCGCCACGGTCCAACTCATAAAAAACGGGTAGCGAGTGTATCAACAGGCGTTTAACCCCGCCAATGCTGAGATTGCGTTTAGCTATACAGTATCTGCATAACCCAGCACTTATACTGCTTTGACGGCCTCCCACAACTCGAGAATGCCGCCATTCAACTGATCGCGTCGCACATAAAGAGAGATATTGAGCGTCTGACGCCACTCAGAGCCGCCAACTATCCCTAGCCGCGCCTCGTCAATATCCCGCTGGACCAAGACCATGGGCAGCCAGCCGAGGGCAGTTCCGGCAATCACCTGAGATCGAACCCCTTCTGAAAAAGAATCTTCGTACACACGCTCAAACTGAGCAGCGGCATCATTCTCTGCAATTAAGTGATCTACAACTTTTCCCATAAAATCTGATGCCCCAGAGCAGGCCAGCGGCACAATTTTTGACGAAGACAGCGCGTAGGCAGGTTTTCCATTTTTTATCGCCGATACCGGCACCATGGTGTCTTGACCGATTTGTTTGCAAACATAGTGCGCTGGATCGAGATCCAATACCTCATCACCGGACTGGTAGCACATCATTAAATGCACCTCGCCGTTTTCCAGTTTTTGTACGCAGTCATGGAGGTTATTGGCTTCCACTGCAACGCGCTTTACGACTTTCCCCTGGCCGTGTTTCTGCCACCATAAAGAGAAAAAATCTGAGGCCAGGACATGTTGCATTGCGAAACGAATCACCCCTGAGTCAGATTCACTTTGTTTATGGATTTCTGCTACGCCATGTTCATACTCCGTTACCAGTGACAGCGCGAGTGAGTGAAATTGCTTGCCTTCAACCGTTAACGTTGCGGGAAATACACTGCGATCGATCAGTCGAAACCCCAGCTGATCTTCGAGAGCCTTTATATGCCGACTCATTGCAGGTTGGGTAATCGCGCGGGAGTCTGCTGCGCGCGAAAAGCTGCCGAGCTCTGCTAGCGCAACAAAATCCTTCAACCACCTTAAATTCATCGCGACGAGATACAGTCTGCGATCAAAGATACCATTTCAAACATTAGAGAGTTAGCAACCATAGACGTAATCTGGTTGGGCGAATCTTTTGTCGGCATTAAACAAACCACGTCACCGCCGATAATATTTTTGCCTTTAACCGAGCGAATCATTTTCATCACCTGATTTATTCTGAGCCCTTCAACACCTGCTTCTATATTTGCCACACCGGGTGCCACAGTTGGATCAAGACAATCCAGATCAAAAGTAATGTAAACCGGAGTGTCGCCCAGTCTTTGATCGATAATTTTAATCGTTTCATCGATTCCTATTTCATCGAATCGATCCATATCAACTACTTCGTAGCCAAGATCGTAACTTGGTTCAAGCCAATCCAGCGTTCTGGGATTTCCCCTTATGCCGATTTGCACACTGGTATGTGGATCGACATGACCATCGCGAACCAGATAACTTGCCCAATGTGCTGCGGATTTTTTCGCTCCCAGAAAATGATCAATATGATGAAAGGCGTCGGTGTGTGCATCAAAATGAAGCAGGCTGACTTTTTCACCTTTTGTTAAATTTGCATTTTTCCCGGCAATTGCCTGCAAGATGCCGCCAGTCACAGAGTGATCGCCGCCAACAGAAACCGGACGTGTACCGGCTCTGTCTATGCGTCCGTAGAAATCGGTAATACGACTGATACAGGCTTCGTTGTCATTTGCTTCAGGCAAGGCAACATCACCCAAGTCATGAATGGTGCACTGCTTCCAGGGATCGACCTGAAATGCTTTGTGGGAACGACGACCCAATGCAGAAATATTTCTCACCGAACGCGGCCCTAAATGCTGATCGCGTTCTGTGGTTCCATTGCCTGTACTGTGTGGTACACCGACCAATGCGATCTCGCATTTCTCTGGATCCGGATCATGGGGACAACGAAATAAGGTTGGCACACCCCACCAGTAGAGGCCGTGAAGCATTGAATCGAGTTTTTCTTGTTCTGTTGTTTCAGTCATTGTTAATCAGTTGATTGCCGTACACGGCTGATTTTCTCTTGCAGCGTTATAGCTCGGGTTGCTTGTTACTAAAGCTGTAATCTATGCCAATTAAGAAGCACCCGGTTTCGGTACGGCTGTTGTGCTCGGAACCTGGCTGATAAATCACATAGTCGCCTTGTTTCAACACAGTGCCATCAGACTCAATCAGCTCACCTTCGATAATCAAATACTCTTCACGTCGCTTGTGCACATGCCGTTTGGTTTCAGCGCCAGGCTCCATACGAATCATATAGGCGCCTTGTCCACTGGCGGCATCGTAACTCAGCTCAAGCTGACTCATGTCTTCTTGCACCGGTCCGTCTAATGTATAGGGCGCAAAGGTCGTACTTGCGGTAGGAATAATCTGTCTGTCAGAACGCTGTTCGGTCATTGTTTACCTCCATCTATAACAGCTTTAATCGTTAAAGTTTTTTTGCATTCGTTTGTGAGGTCTATAACTTAACCCACAAACAACCGACATCAATCAGGCTCACAGTCTTGAGAAAGTGTTTGGCATACGAACGCGCGGGGCACTTCAAGTTGATCGGCAATCGAGTCCAGGACCCCCCGTTCAACATCACCGGCATGATCATCCGCCTGCGAAATCACGCAGATATCACGCAACACCTGCATCCGCTGCGTTACGCTGGTGTGTTCGCACGCGCGTTTGGCGCGGTCGGGCAAAACTTCAACAATACGATCAAAATTCAAACCTTTATTTAGTTCACCTTTACCGAAGAATTTCTCAAAGGCTTTCTTTTCCTTCTCCGATATCTCGCCATCGGCCGTGGCTACCGCGATTGCACCGGCAAACAACAGCTGGCGCATTACATTAGCGGTATCAGTTCGGCCTTCCATATAGGAAGGCTCCATTAGGCTCATGACTCTCTGCACACCCACTTCGAGATTATCGTGGTCGACACCATCTTTAATCATCAATTCGCTTTCATGAAACAACTTAAGCGCCTTGACCCGAAGCGGGCTAAACGGATGGGTTGAAAACCAGTCTTGTTGTGATGCATTTTGGCCAGGCTCGGCATCCTCTACCTGCATCTCGTCGACCTGCTGTAAAAACTCATCCAGATCAAACTGGATCAGGTCGTCACTCAGCCCGGATGCAAGCTTGAACAGTGAGCGCGCGACCCCGGTCAGGTCATCAGCACAATAGGCCCCGGCGCGATCAGCCGAAATCTCCGCATTACGCGACCAGGTGAACAAGTCGAGCGCAAGCTTTGGGTCGGGACGTTGCTTGCCCTGCAGCAAGTAGCCGATTGGAATTTCATGATGATTGTACACATGATGCCCAAACTCATGGCCAATAACAAATTTCAACTCACTGCCCTTGAA
>CALKKV010000079.1 GCA_937992195.1 uncultured Gammaproteobacteria bacterium
TCGAAGGTGGGACATGATTTCACCCATATCCACCGGGCTTTGCTGCGGTTTGAGATCGAGGCTGTTTCGATAATGCTGCACCAATACCGCGGAGGCCGCTTTACGATCAGCACTGACTTCTGTGGAAAGATCCGCAGCAGCAGAGGCAAAAGCATTTAAATCCGCACATATTGCGAGATCAGGAGTGAGGACCCGTCCAAGCTCAGTTTCCTCAGATAAAACGTGTATTAATTTCTGCTTCGGCCTTGGTGCTTCAATCAGGGTATAGCGCCTGGAGGTCATATCTGCAAGACGAGAGCCCACGGCAATAACAAGATCAGCAGAATCGAGGTAAGCATGTAACTCTGGATAAGAAGTTGCAGTGAGACTGCCTGCATAGTTGGCATGATCGTTGTCAAAAATAGACTGCCTGCGAAAACCGGTTACCACCGGCAGATTGTGCTGTTCTGCAAACCGCATCAACGCTTCCCGGCCCGATTCATTCCATGTTGAACCACCCAACACCATCAATGGATTCTTCGCCTTTGATAACGCTTTGCTTAATGAATGCATGTCATTATCTGATGGCGTCAAAACAGTTGGAAAGGCTGGCGGCAGGTCTTCAACCACAACCTCCTGTTGCAACATGTCTTCTGGCAATGCCAGGGCGACTGGACCCGGACGACCGCTCGTCGCCACTCGTAATGCACGATTAATAAATTCGGGAATGCGTTCAGTCTGATCTATTTGCGCAACCCATTTGGTGATCGGACCTAACATTTGCCGATAGTCGATTTCCTGAAATGCCTCTCTCTCCATGGAATGACGCGGAATCTGGCCAATCAGCAACAGCATAGGAATAGAATCCTGAAATGCGGTATGTAGTCCGACCGTTGCATTGGTTGCACCTGGCCCCCTTGTGACAAAACAGACCCCCGGCTTGCCTGTAGCACTGGCATAGGCATCCGCCATATATGCCGCGCCACCTTCCTGACGACAGGTGATGAACCGCATGGATGGATCAGCATCATGCATCGCATCCAAGGCAAATAAATAACTCTCTCCAGGTACGCCAAAAACTGTGTCCACCTGATTGATACGTAACGCATCAATCAACACCTCACCTCCAGTTCTACTATTCATCTCAACTTTTCAACTTTACTTTTAGTTACTGTTTTATCCGGTGGCCAGTAGCGCCAAACCGCCCACAGCAATACCCACACCACTCCACTGCACCCAACTCAGTCTTTCGTTAAACAGAACATAGGAAAGACTCACAACAATTAGAATAGTGCCACCCACAATCAAAGGGATTGCAACGCTAGCAGGCATCGATTTACCGGTCGATGATTCCCTGAAAAGATAAAAATACATAATCTCGGCAAGCCCGATAGAAATCCCGGCGGCAATAGCCCAAGGATACACTTTCGGAGGTAGCGACATCGGAATATTTGTTCGCCACAGATAGAGCAGATAGCAAAGAGAAACAGATAGCGCTGCACACTGTAGACTAACGGTAGCCAGGATCGGTGAAGTCATTGCGTCGGCGCCATTCCCGGACACTTTTACCAGCAGGTTGTAGGCGGCGTAACAGAGCGTAATTAACGCCAAAAGAATTACAGTAGTCAATTTTATTTTCCGGCAGGAGCTTTGCAGAATCATCTCTGTTTCAGTGGCAATTTACAACCTGCGCAAAGGTTATTTATAACGCCGGGAATACGCCGGTTAATTTTTAAATCCCCATGACAAACCCCATAAGATCACGGACAATGCTGATTCCAATTCAATAGAGTTTTCTGTTGCCCCAACGTATAACAGCCGCCATTGCTCTTCTTATGATGGTGTCGGTATTGATCGCTCGCCACACGCCGGGAGGGGTTTTTGATTTCATCTCCTTTGGGGCGATGCTATGCGTGATTGTGTGTTCAATCAGAAAGATTGGCCTAAGAGAAATCTATTTACTGTTTGTTAGTGTCATTCTCGCGGCGTTGATTTTTCTGCGTTTAGATACGGCAGCCGACGCCATACAATCCGGTTTACGTCAGGGTGCGTTTTTAATGGCGTTTATTCTATTGCTCACTTTTCTCTACGAAACCGCTTTGAAATCGCCCTCGATTACTGCGTGCGGTCAGTTTATGACGCGCCAGCCTCCTGGCAGAAGATTCGTATCACTATTCTTTGGCTCTAGCGTCATGTCGGTGTTGTTCAACTTAGGGGTTATCAGTTTACTCACCCCACTTATTCAAAGCGGCGTTCGCGCTAGCAACCCAACCGACTCACTTAACAGTATCCGCGAACGAAGACAGCTGGTGGCCGTACAGCGTGGTGTCGCCTGGGGAATCCTTTGGTCACCCACGGCGCTTGCGCCATTAACGCTATTAGATCTGATACCTGAAATAGATCGAATTCGATGGATTTCTCTAGGGTTTGCGATGGCCTTTGTCGTGATGTGTATCGGCTGGCTAGAGGACCGCCTGCGATTTCGTTCTTTAAAACGCCGGCCACAAAAAATAGCGTCTCCACCACTGCGTGCAATCGGTTTTTTTATGGCCGCCTTTTGTTGGCTGTTGCTACTTGCAGTCTTAATCAGCGAACTATTCGATGAAAGCATTGTTTATGGGCTAATGCTCTCTTGCCCAATCATGATGGTTGGCTGGTTAATTGCCCAGCAAAGTGGAGTGCGCGAGAACGCTGCAAGTAATGTTGTGCAATCCTTAAAGGAAATTGTTTTTGACAAGCTTCCGCAAACCCTGGCGGTCTCAATTACCCTCGCCTGCGCTGGATTTATCGGTCGCGCCGTTGCGGCACTTGTCCCCGCAGAGCAATTCGCAGATCTTGTAGGCATGAACAGCATGCCGCATTTTGTTTTTCTAAGCTTGATACCGCTTGCGATATTGGGTGCATCTTGGATGGCGCTTAGTCCAATCGTTGCTGCAGTATTTTTAGGTAGTGTTTTTGGCGGCCTCGCATCGCTACCAATCGATCCGACCCTACTTGCCTTATCGATCTCCAGCGGCTGGGCATTGGCTATGACGGCCTCGCCAATTGTAACCTTGGTTTTATTGATGGCTCGTATGTCAGGCTACAGCGGAACAACCCTTGCCTTTAGCTGGAATACAGCATTCTCAACTGCCTGCTACGGATTTATAGTTCTCTCCTTCTGGTTCCTTACTGCAGGTCGCTAGTAACAACCAGGACTATCCATGAAGCTAGCTATTATCCGACATCGGCAAAGAAGTCACTCTTCCTGATCGCCGCAAACCGTCTTCGCTTATCACTGTCACTTCAGTGCCACAAGACCAGTGCATTTTTGAGACCATACCAAGCCCGACGTTGGCATTAAATCTCGGCGACCAAATCGTTGAACTCAATTTTCCAACTTCATCATTGTTCACTTTTAGCGGCCACGGCCGAGAACAGGGCGGACAGGGACCACCGTCAAAAATAACGCCTCGGATTTTTTGTTGCACGCCCTGCTTTTGTATTTTTTGCAGTGCCGACAAGCCAATGAATTCAATTGATCCATCTAACTGACAGTATTTCTCCATGCCGCATTCAAGGGGGTTGTTTTCCCGGGTCATTTCATTGCCATAAGAAACAAGCCCGCCTTCGATACGTTCTATTAGATTGGGACATCCGGGACGGAGAGATAACCCCGCTCCGGCATCCCAACATGCATCCCATAGTGCTTCACCTAAACTGCTGTCGTCCAGATAAATTTCAAAGCCGCCTTGTTTGCTATAGCCCGATCTTGCTACCGGCAACAGGCGCTCTTTAAAAGGCAGCCGCCTAAACCGAAAAAAACCGATCTCACGAATTTCTTCACCGAAGACTCTCACCAACAAGTCTTCCGATTTCGGCCCTTGTACCGCGAGCGGCCAGACATCGGGCTCAACAACAGCGACATCTAGCTTAAGCGCATAAGCTAATGCTTTCGCCCACAACAGCACGTCTGAATCGGCAATCGAAAACCAGAAGTGATCTTCCGCTAGTTTTAGAATCACCGGATCATTCAGCATGCCACCGAACTCGTCCACCATGGGAGCATAAAAACACTGTCCAACTTTACCGTTAGTCAAATCCCTTGGTGTCATTAATTGCGCCAAGTGCGCAGCATCTACTCCACGCAATTCAACCTGACGCTGACATCCAACATCCCATAGCTGCACATGGGTTTTTAAATGCACATAATCATTTTGTTGGGTATCGCCAAATCCCTTTGGTAGCAGCGTGTGATTTACAATAGAGAAGTCGCTAACGCCTAACCGTTCTACTCTGGATTTATAGGGTGTGGCGCGCAGCCGGATCGAAGTCTGTAATTTTGTCGCTGCCACTAATCAGACCACCATACTGTGTAAGAGTGGGGAGATAGCACCAGCGGAATATGATATCGCTGATCACGGGACTCCATATCAAAGCGCACCACCGACGTGCGCATATTTTGCGCGATATGTTCAAGCTCATGCTGCTCGGTTAGGTATTCGTATCCGTAAAACACCAGCTCGAATTCTTGCGAAGCGACACCCGAATCGATGGCGACTTCTTTAGCTATACGACCTTCCGCATCGCTTCTCACCTCAAAGACTTGCTCACGCTTTCCGTGTTCCGCAATTCGATAAAGTGCAACCCGAATGCCAATCGCGGATTTTCCCGCAACCGCATCTAAAACATGGGATGTTAAAAGCGTCATGGATCTACTCGATTGATGCCTTGTCACGTTTGCTGGTGGTGGCAAGAACAATAGGACTAATATGACCTTTGGACTTAACGTTCACGCATGCGGTTTTACCGCTTGCAATCGCACGTTGCACCGCCGGCACCAGGTCTTCCGGATTTTCTACCAGCTCCCCATATCCGCCTAGCCCTTCAAACATCGTATGAAAAGGTATGTCACGAAAATCCGTAGCGAAGTGGGTTTCTGATTCAAACAGCCTTTCCTGCTGCTGGGAAATACAATCGAGACCACCATTATTATCAATCACCACAACAATCGGCAGGTTCTCCTGAAATGCCGCTTCAACCGACAGTCCGCCCGAGAGGAAAGCACCGTCCCCACTGATCAATACAACATTTTGCTCGGGTTGATTCATTTTGGCAGTTATCGCAAACGAAACACCGACACCCAACATGCTAAACGTACCGGGATGCAAAATATTCCCGAGGACTTGGCCTTGGTAGCCGGCAATATTGACCGCTATCTCCGACCAAAAATGTGTGTTACCACCATCGATCACCAGCCAGTCTTCATCCGCAAGCGCTTTTTGAACATCTAACGCCAGATTCAACGGATGTATTTGCCCACCGGTCTCGTTTAAATCTGGAATCTCATCGACTGTTTTCTTTACCCAATCGCCTCGCCGCTTTCTATTTAATTCAAACCAATCCTGAAAGCGTCCTTTTAACTTTGGTTGTGCAAGTAAAAACTCGAAGAATGCACCGGGATCGCTGAGTAACGCTGCATCAGCAGACCGATTCATTTCCAGCTCTTCGTGGGAGCCATTGATACAAACAAGTTTTGTGGTGGATGGAAATAAAGGCGGATTACCAAAATTCATCTGATTGTCCAGACGGCAGCCAACCATCAACACAAGATCTGATTCATCAATCGCCGTCTTGGACGGGCTATATTGGTGAATATCCGCTAAACCCATATAAACGTCCGACTGTTCTCCCAGCAGTTTCTGATGGTATGGCACATTAAAAACCGGAATGGCACAGTGTTCTGCAACCTGCTCCAACAATCCCTCCGAACGCGACCACCAAATTCCGTGACCGCCGATCAAAATTGGTCGCTGCGCTTTTTCTAATGCCGCTAACACTTCGCTTAGGGTATCGGGATCAGGATAGGCTTTTGGTGGAGGGCGATATTCGTGCTGAAACGGTCTCTCATCCCGACCGGATGTTTCTTCATAGGCGCTGAACATAATATCCACAGGCAGGCTGATATGTACCGGCCCGGGGTAGCCGCTCATCGCAATTTTAAATGCCCGATCGACGAATTCCGGAATCCTCTCCCCATCGGTAATTTGCGCGCTATATTTCGTTAACGGTGCTGCAATCGCAACATCATCAATCTCTTTAAATCCCCCAGCGCCCTGACGTTTTAAGGTACTCGACCCGGTTACGAAGATCACAGGTGAACGCTCTCCCCATGCTTCCATCATTGCAGGTATGGCATTAGCAAATCCTTCGGGGCCAACCAGACAAACCGCAGGATGCCGTGTGATTCGGGTATAGCCATCGGCAAGATGACCGGCAACCTGTTCGTGGGGTGCGTTGATAACGGGAATACCACAGCGCATAAAACCTTCGAGTGCGGGATTACAGAACCCGCCACTTAAGGTAAAAACTTGTTTGACGCCTTTTTGCTGTAGTGCTCTTGCAAGCAACATACCACCGCGAACTTTCATCGTTTCAGGTCTTTGTAATAGATTTGAATATTTGGCTAATCGACTAACAAACTCGAATCTATATCTTCGATGTCTGCGCAACCAAGCTGGGCCATCGCCAGCCGAACTTCGTTAACGATTAATTCGAGGACTTGCTCCAGGCCCCGTTCTCCATTCGCGCCCATACCATATAACAGACTGCGTCCTAGCATGACAAAATCAGCGCCCATCGCTAGCGCTTTAACAACACCTTCGCCATCGCGAATGCCGCTATCAAATATTAAGGCAAATTTTTCTCCGACCGCGGCCCGAATCAACGGCAGCTGATCAATTGCCGCAGGAGCGCTACCAAGCTGTCTGCCTCCGTGGTTGGAAACATAAATACCGTCTGCACCAGCACTTTGAATTCGCACCGCGTCCTCAGGTGACAAGACACCTTTTACGACCAACTTTCCTGACCAGGCCGCGCGCAACCTGTCAAGAAAATCCCAATCCGCCTGCCCTCTTTTCGCGTCTCGATCAAACTCACCTTTCTCAAAATTTGCTAGTTCCGGAGCCCCGGCGATCAGTGTCGGTATAGACCAAAGCGGGTGAAGTGCAAAATCAAAAAACTGCTTCGGACCAATTTTTAGCGGGGACTTAAAACCATTGCGCATATCACGCCTGCGTGGCGCAACCTCAGGCACATCCACGGTGAGAATTAAGGTGTCGTATCCGGCCACCTCCGCTCGATCAACCAGCGACATTGCCTGGGCTTCAGACTGCCCCATATAAAGTTGAAACCAAGCGTTGCCGCCGGCCCACTTTCCGACATTCTCAATTGAGCTGGAAGACATGGTCGACAAGCAGTGTGGTATTTTTCGTTTTGCCGCAGCACTTGCGAGAAATTTGTCGCCTCGAGGGTGGGTCAAATTACACATCCCCATCGGGGCAATCCCAAAGGGTAAATTCCATTGTTTTCCTAATAGCGATTTCTCCAGAAGTTTATCGTCGACGTTCACTAACACCCGCGGCAACATCTTGATCTCGCTAATGCAAGACTGGTTCCTTTGGTTCGCACCTTCATCGCCGGCTGCGCCATCGATGTAATCGAATATCAACTTCGGCATTTTCAGCCGTGCAAGTCGACGCGCATCTTCGACGCTGTAGATTGAATTAAACATGGCGAGGAGTATAGCAACGGTAAGCAGTTTGACCAGTCTCATGTTCCGTCTCGACTCGTCTTCGGACAATGCAGGAAACGTATTTAGATTGGCATCCTGACGACGACTTATCGAAAGAATGCACACAACAGACTTCGATTTTGCAGATTAACGGTATATCGACTGTCATCTACATAGAAAATGTGCGAAAAGATAACGAAATATACGGTCTGAATCACCGAACAAAGATCGATAGCGACTATACTCCGGCTCCCGGCGATCCTGCCAATTCGCCAAACAATCTGCGCAACCCAAACCAGTGAAGGTTCTACATTTCGCGCAGCCCAATTTCATCAATCTCATTTTTGACCCGACCATTGCGCCGACTTACTACTATTGCCGAATTTGCCCGCAGACTACGCCTTCCCGATTCTTCGATCTCTGTCCGCCCCCCGGGTTTTAGTCAAATCCGAATCGAGACCTTATCCGGTCTGACTGTGGCCCTGGCGCTCGTACCTGAAGCCATCGCGTTTGCATTCGTAGCAGGAGTTGCGCCGCTGGTTGGACTCTATGCAGCCTTTATCGTTGGTTTGATTACCGCAGTGTTTGGCGGTCGTCCCGGTATGATTTCTGGCGCCACCGGCGCCCTTGCGGTAGTGATGGTGTCATTGGTTGCACAACACGGCGTTCAATATTTATTCGCGACCGTCGTATTGATGGGAATAATTCAAGTACTTGCGGGCATATTACGACTGGGAAAATTCATTCGCATGGTACCCCATCCGGTAATGCTCGGATTTGTAAATGGTCTCGCCATTGTTATTTTTCTGGCACAGCTCGGACAATTTAAAGTAGAAAACAGTCTTGGAGAAAAAGTCTGGATGCAAGGGCCTGTGCTGTGGATAACGTTGGCGCTGGTTGTTGCCACCATGTTGCTGATTCACTTTACGCCAAAAATAACTAAGCTAATCCCTGCACCTTTGGCGGCCATTGCCGGCATTGCAGCAGTAGTGATTCTTTTTGATATCCCTGTTCCCCGTGTAGGAGATCTCGCTTCATTAAAGGGCGGGCTGCCGAGCTTTGCCATTCCTTCTGTTCCGCTTAATGTGGAAACGTTCTATATCATCTTGCCTTACGCCATCATTCTGGCAGCGATTGGACTGATAGAAAGTCTACTGACGCTAAATCTGGTAGGTGAAATCACAAATAAACGTGGCGGTGCTTCCCAGGAATGTGTTGCTCAAGGCGTTGCCAATACCGTCACCGGATTTTTTGGTGGTATGGGAGGATGCGCAATGATCGGGCAATCCATGATCAATGTGAACTCCGGCGGACGTTCGCGTTTATCCGGGATTGCGGCGGCGCTGTTTTTACTGAGCTTTATTTTATTCGCTAGCCCTGTGATCGAATTAATTCCACTGGCGGCATTGGTTGGCGTTATGTTTATGGTTGTTATTGGTACTTTCGCCTGGCAAAGCCTCACCATTCTAAGGGTCATTCCGCGCTCTGATTCCTTCGTTATTCTTTTAGTGACTGCGGTCACTGTGATGGAAGATCTCGCCATTGCGGTAGTGGTTGGTGTAATAGTTTCAGCGTTGGTTTACGCTTGGAATGCAGCATCAATGATCCAAGCAAAGGCAAGGCCTTCTGTTACTGAAATTGGCGCACGGGTATACGAAATTGAAGGACCGCTGTTCTTCGGTTCAGCCACTCGATTTCAAGAAATGTTCCTCCCTGAGGAAGATCCGGAACTGGTAATCCTCGATTTCCAAGGCTCCCGGGTCGTTGACCAATCTGCTTTACAGGCGATTGAAGCAGTTGCAGCGAAATACCGCAATGCCGGTAAACGCTTGCAGCTCAGGCATCTTACCCCAGACTGCCATCGTCTATTGACCACCGCGGAACAACTGATGGTTGATCGAGACGATGACCCTGACTATGGGTTAGCGGTAGACTATGATGTCAAACCCGGTCGATTGGGCGGCGGTCATTAATCTATATCAACTCATTCGCCCAACGGTAAAATACCAATCTAACCTTTATCGTTTAAACAGCTAAACACATGTCAAAGATTATTATTCTGCTGCTGGTAGTCGGTGCCGTTCTTTTTTTCTACAAGCGTTTCGCCGGTGGTTCTCAGGATGCAACGGCCAATATAGAAAAAGGCGCTGCATATCTCCAAAGCAATGCACAACGAGAGGAGGTAACCACCACCGCTTCCGGTCTACAGTATGAGATTTTGGCAAAAAGCGAAAATACCGATCATCCTAAGGCTAGCGATAAAGTAAAAGTGCACTACCATGGCACACTGATCGATGGCTCTGTCTTTGATAGCTCAGTTGAACGCGGTGATCCGATCTCATTTGGATTAAGCCAGGTCATTAAAGGCTGGACTGAAGGAGTGCAGTTGATGTCTACCGGAGACAAGTTTCGGTTTTATATCCCCCATGACCTCGCCTATGGAAAGCGACGGGCTGGTTCCATCGGCCCCGGCTCTACCTTGATATTTGATGTCGAGCTTTTAGCGATTGGCGAATAGCGCAAGCAAATATTCTTGTGATACCTAAAATACGCCTGACTTTTACCCGCTTATTCTTTCGCCGCTTGCTGTTCAAAAAACGAAGCACCGGTCGGATGTGCGGGCAACTCCATATCGTATTGCGAGCAGCGAACTTGATTAGTGCGAACGCCTCGAACTAATTCACCTTCATACTGACTGGGAATATGATTGGGTTGCAGCGGATAAGAATCTTCTGCCGTATAGGTAAGGATATAAAGATTTCTTGGGCTATCTGACAAATTTGGTGCTGATCCATGCAGCAATCGCGTATGCATTAAACACGCCGTCCCTGCAGAACCAACGCAAGGAACTGCGTGTTTAACATTTCGACTTTCCACATCATCATTTACCGCGCCAGTAAACACACCGTCTTGCCATAAGCTATAAATCTGACCTTTGTGACTGCCCGGGACAACCTGCAGCGGCCCGTTATCTAAAGTGACTTCATTCAAAAAATATAACACTGCAATCAAACTATCGTTTGTATGTGCTTCGAATGAAAAATCCTGATGAAACTTCACCGCGGTTTTACTACCCGGATGTTTCAGATTAATTTTTGAGTTATTAAACTTGATATTTGGGCCAAGCAATTGCGCCACTGCATCAAGTGCAGGGTTATCGCGCATAAAAGACAAATAGGTATCCGATAACTCTATTGGGGAAGCAATGCGCCTTAAAGCAGGAAATTCCTTGCAATGCCCAACTTCCAAACTCATTCTGGGACGTCCATCTCGTTGCTTGCCATAAGAATCGGTAAATTCGGCACTTTCGACAATCCATTGTTCCAGCTCTTTGTTCAAGCGTCTCAAGTCATCTGCGGATATCGCGTTCTGCAGAACAAGAAAACCGTTTTGATGGAAAAAATCGATTTGGGATTGTTCTAACACCTGGTTAGATTGTTCAAGGTGCTTGTTCATATATCGACTTAACTATTGTTCAATACTATTCAGGGGAATATAAATAATAGGAAGTTTTTTATAAAGGTATGGGCTCCAGCATTGGTTCCTTCTTTCCGAGTTCCTCCTTGCGTTTTGATACATAGGCCTGCAACGCCTCTAGCACCGCGGGATCTTGTTGCGGCGCCTCGTATTCCTTGAGCGCCTGCTGCCAAATGGTGGTAGCGCGCTCGGTCGCTGTTTTTGCCCCGGCGATCTGCCAGTTTTCATTGTTCTGCCAGTCACTCAAAAAAGGCTGATAAAAGGCCGTTTTATAGCGTTCCATCGTATGCGCACAGCCAAAGAAATGCCCTCCAGGTCCAACCTCATCCATAGCTGACAGCCCGAGTGTCGATTCGTCCACTACGATCGGCTGCATCATGTATCGCATGTGTTGCAACATTTCACAGTCCATTACAATTTTCTCAAAAGAAGATACCAACCCTCCCTCCAACCAACCTGCCGCATGATAGATGATATTGCCGTGTCCCATCACAGCACCCCACAATGCCATCTGGGTTTCCCATACGGCTTGACCATCCACGGCGTTGGAAGCATTGCAAGCGCTGGTGCGGTAAGGCAGACCATATCGCCGAGCGAGTTGTCCTCCAGCCATATTGGCGATTGAATTCTCTGGCGTACCAAACGCTGGGGATCCCGAGCGCATATCAACGTTGGAGGTAAAACCGCCATAAACAACAGGCGCCCCGGGACGGGTCATTTGCAATAAGCTAAGTCCCAATAGCGCTTCGGCATTTTGTTGCGCCAGGGCCGCCGCCATGGTTGCCGGGGTCATCGCTCCCATTAGGGTGAATGGCGTTACTACTGTACCCTGCCCCAACATCGCCATTTGCATCGCGCCATAGGCCATGGAATCGTCGAGTTTTCTCGGCGAATTGATATTGATATTGGTCATAACCGAAGGATGAGCCGGCAGCTCTTCAATCGATAATCCGCGTGCAATGGCGCACATTACCGCAGCATCTCGAGACCGCCCGCCGCCAATGCCAATAGCGCTAAACGGCTTATCTCCTAAGGTCAGATTGCAAAGTATCGTATCAAGATGACGGTTATTCGCCGGTAGATCCGTTGTCGCAACGCTCTGGGTTCCAAAAAAGTCGATGACATCGAAAAACTGACCCAGCTTTATCAGCTTTTGATAATCCACCAGATTTCCTGCTCTTCTACCCGTTATATAGTCATGTACATTGGGGGGTCCAGATACCAGTCCAAAATTAATCACCGCGCCACCGCAATGAATTGCCCTGTCAGGATTTTTCGTCTGAATCTCGAACTCTGAAGGGGCAGACTCAATCGATCGCAGCACCAATTCACGGTCCAATCGAACAATACCCTCATCGCTAACTTCCGCGCCGGCCTCGCGAAACTGTTTTAATGCGAGATCTCCGAGAACCTCAATACCCTGCTCCTCAAGAATCTGTAGGGATGCATTGTGGATCAATTCCAGCTGTTCAGGGTCCAGGGGTTCTATCGGGGAAAGACGGTTTTCCTTGCGCATCCCTGCAAGCTGATGAACACCCCTATTATCCGCCTCTGCAATGCTGGATTTTTTCCGCCCGCGTCTCGTCATTATTCTTCTTTCGCTTTGGTGTTGTCCAAGTTTGATACGTCTCTTAGTTACGACACTACAATAAAACAGACGTCTACTCCCACAAATTCGTGAAATTTTTGCGGTTTTTCCTATTTTTTATTGTCGGGTAGAGACGACATCTACTGTCACCCAAAAAATTTCATTAAAATTTTGTCATTGTCCAGACAGAGATTCTGATATATTCAAATAGCGTGGAGTTACAACCGAATTAACATACGGAAAAGAACATGAAACTGCAATCGAATCCACTACTTATGATGAGCAAAACCCTTACCCGCATTACCCTTCTCTTTATCGCGTTTTTGAGCTATCCGCTGATGGCGCAGGAATACAAAGTCTTCTCTGTGCTAGGCACCTCGGAAGCAGTTTGTAAACCTGGTATCGAAACACGAGAGCAGCTCCAAGATTTCTTTGCGAATGACAAGGAAACTGTTGACGCAATCCTGGCCGATGCCAATTGGGAAGGTGATTCGGAGCTGCTACACCAGGCAATTGCTGCCGGAAATTTTAGCGAGCGTTTTTATGAAAAGGGTACTACCTTTCACTGGACCAGTTCCAAAAAGAAGGGCGTCCCGACCGCACTGCCTAACCGAATATGGGGAGGCGAAGAAGCATTTAAAGGCTTCGAAGCAAATATCGAATCTGGCTGTAATGTTCACCAGATAGTTATTCCACATGCCTGTTGCAACGTCAGCCTCGCATCCGTAACTCCAGTTGAAGTACCGACTCCAGTGATCACAGTGAAGTCAGATAATGAAGATGTCACTATCTGCTCCAACCACGGTTCTGAAGTTGTTATCACCGATGCAACAGGTACAAATCGAACTGTTCCGCTTGATGCGAGTGGATGTTGGGTGGGGAGAGTCTCGCCTGGCGCTATAACCGCAGCCGTGGTGCACGAAAACGAATGTGGTGTGGCAGCAGCTGATGTCAACCATCAGATTGCCGCTGCTCCTGCTCCCGCAGTTATTGCACCTGCGGCTGCACCAATCGTTGAAAAAAGCCCTGGCCTTATCCCATTTATTGGTGCTTTTGCCGGTGCGGAGGATCGTATGAAGCTTGAGCCTGCTTGGGATACATACTACGGGGACAGCACAGACGTTATCGGCGTTAAAGTAGGTTTAATAAAGCCGCTTTCTGAAAGCTGGTCTATTTTCACTCAACTAGGTTACCTCGATAGGAGTGGCATCAGCGATCGACTTATTTTTTCTGATGACACCTTGTTTGTCGATGTTGGCGCAGATCGCAACATCGGAAATGGATTCATTGGTGGTGGTGCCGGATATTGGAATATCGGTGACACCGACTTTGATGACGTCTCGCTGTTTGTCCATGGCGGCATCGGACTTGGCAGCACTAACCTGCAACTGTTTGCTGAAGGCAGAGTGTTTGGTGAAGAGCTCGACGATATCGGTAACAATAATATGGTTACTGGCGGTATCCGATATTTATTTAAGTAATCTTTTAAGCGGCAAGTTTATGCTCGCCTAAAAAAGTATAAAAAGCGGGGATGGTTAAACATCCCCGCTTTTTTATGTCCGTAACACGCAGACTTAACAAAGAGGATCTCTTAGTCTCTTGATTGGTTCTAAATAAGATTATTTACCGGTCCTTTCATCAATATCACCCCTTTTCTTCTCCTATAATACGGCAAGTTTTAACATGTCGTTTTATATGACTTTAGTTCACAGTATGCGCGTTATTATTTTTTTTGGAATTCTCTTCCTCTGCAATTCCGCGTTTGCATTTGATCGTCTTGTTATTTTTGGTGACAGCCTATCTGATACCGGCAATATTGCGAATGGCTTTAACTTGCCGCCTCCCTATTTCAACAACCGCATCAGTAATGGTTTGGTCGCGGTAGATATTCTGGCAAACAGGCTTGGTTTAAGCGCCGAATCTGCCGAACAGTTTTCAAATGGCAATGGCGATAACTATGCGGTCAGCGGCGGTAACGCTGCGGGTAGTGATATTGAAGACTTGCGCGCACAACTCGCTGCGTTTCGCTTTAGGAACCCACAAGGTATCTCGAATAACACACTCGTTGTGCTAATGATTGGCGGTAATGACATGAGAGACGCCAGGAACCTTATCAGTCAGAGCGCACGAACTCAGGTTGTCGAAAACGCGATTGCAGAAATCTCGTCTACGATTTCAACGTTGGCAAATCTTGGTGCCGAGTTTATTTTAGTTAGTAACGCTCCGGATATTTCCCGGATTCCCGAAACACTGGACATAGCAAACAGCGACCCGGGGGTTTCTACCCGCGCTTTAGAAGCGACACTATTGTTTAATCGGTTACTGGGCAGTCGAATTTCTCAACTATCTTCTAACTTCAATGGTGAGCTGGTTTTATTTGACCTTTATTCAGAGTTCAATCGCATCCTGGATCAACCCCAGAATTTTGGATTTACCGTGATTAATCAAGGTTGCTTTAATCCCAGTAGCTTCAGATTAAATCCGGGATGTGATTTCGATCAATACGTTTTTTTCGACTCGATCCATCCAACAGCAAGAGCACACCAGATATTGGGCAATACGCTATTTGACGCAACCCAGATCATGCGCTCGAATCCAATTATAATTAGCCCTCTGCTACTTTTACTCGAATAATGACTACCGCAAATATGAGCGTAGACATCAGAAACAACCCCCTTACTGGCGCATCAGGCGAACAAGCCGAGCAATACAATTCGCTGCTGCAAGATTATGTTGAGTATAGAGCTTCTACCTTTAAAGACCTCAAACACCTTTGCCAACAAGCCCCCCGATTTGCTATGGCGCAGATATTTAAAGCTAATCTGCTACTTTCAATGGGTACGTTATCCACTGTAGCGGATGCTAAACAATGTCTTCTTGATGTCACAAACAATACCCCGGACTTAAGCGAAACTGACAAACTCCATTGTGACGCGACTCATGCCTGGTCAGAGGGAAACACAGAATTAGCTGTCGATATCTGGGAGAAAATTATATCGCGATCGCCGCATGACTTACTCGCAATGAAGCTACATCACTTCGCCTTATTTTGGTTGGGCAAACCAGAGAGAATGTTAGCGGTCTGCCAACAAGTCTCTTCTCACTGGAATCAAGAAACACCTGGCTATGCAAGCTTCCTTGGCATGGTCGCTTTTGCGGAAGAAGAGCTGGGCAACTACAAAAAATCCGAGGAACTCTCTCGACTTGCCATCGAACAAAATCCGGAAGATTTATGGGCGATTCATGCCCTTGCCCACACTTTCGAAATGCAGGGCCGAGTTGAAGAAGGGATCGCGTTATTGAGCGCACCCTCAAACCGCTATGACGATCGCAACCCTTTCCGCGGACATATGTGGTGGCACTTAGGCATGTTTCTCGTAGAGAAAGGTGCATTTGATCATGCACTTCAGGTTTACGACGAATCTATCTATTCAGACCAGTCCAGTTTTTATCTCGACCTTCAAAATACCGCCTCAATCCTCGCTCGTCTCGAGATGTGCGGAGTGGACGTTGGTGACCGCTGGCATGCACTTGGAGAAGTTGTTAAAACCCGACAGGGGGATCATGTTCTCGCATTTACTGAACCTCATCACACCTTAGTACTGGCAAAGTGTGGTGAAACAAAAGAAATCGCAAAGCAGCTTACCAGTCTTGAAAAACTAGCGTCAAAAACAGATCGTTCCATCGCAAAATTAGTCAAACCCCTACTGCTGCCGTTATGCGAGGCAATAAGAGATTTTAGTCAACCTTCTGACAAGTATATTAGCGAACAGTTAGCAAACTTATACTCCAAACTATCAGATATTGGCGGCAGCCACGCACAACGTGATTTGTTTTCACTGGTAGAAATTCAATCGGCAATTAATCACCACGATTATGTTGCAGCGAAAGAGCTACTCACACCCAGGCTTGAATCACGCCCAAATAGCGCAATCAATTGGCAACAATATTTAAAAGTATGCACTGTGCTGGAAGAAGTGACGGAAGTCGAAAAGGCCCAAGCGGCGCTCAATCGAATCGCATATGCCGCTTAACCAGATCAAATCTCCATTTAGAGACGGTGAAAAAAATGTAATACAGAGTACCCATCTCTATCGCGTAAAGAACAAACAGTTATTGTCGACAATTGAAGAGATCCGGGAAAAACATGGAAAGAACGTCAAACTATTACCTGTTTCAGCAGGCTCTGCCGGAGGAGGCGTATTCCAACAGAGTATTGATGAAGACATTATCGGCATTCAATTCGCCGCTGCACTTGAACCGGTTCTCTCAACACAATATCACTGTGACATCACCGAGATTGCCTTAGATCAGATTGTGATCGATAAGGACAGAAAACACATTACGGCAGGCGCCGCGATCACGCTTGAACAGTTAAACGAAGCATTGGCCACTTACCTGGGCGAGGATTACAAAGTGCTTGGCGCAGATCTGACAAGTTATACCTATGCCCAGGTTGGCTCAACATTTATGACCGGAGGCATGGGACCACAGCGTCGTTACTTTAGTGACAGCGTGGATCAAATTGCGCTATTTGATGGAGAGCAGATACGCCGCGTTGAAGAGCATGACTTACCCGCCTATGCCGGCACCTACGGTTGGACCGGCATTGTCACAGCGGTCCGCTGCCGCTTCTACCAACTTCCGCAGCATGAAATTGCATTCGCAATGCCGGTGAACAACGATCCTTCCTCACTTGCCAAACTGTTATCACATCTTGCTGACTACACATATCTAGAAACCAGAGACGGTGTATTGCAAACAGACCTTGGATCGACAGACTGTATTCTCGGTATCGAGCATATTACTGCCGACGCAATGGGGCCAATGCTGGCGGTGAAATCTGAAACACCGATTCAGCGCCGCGCCCAGCAGTTAAAGGAAAAGTGTGTGCTTGCCAATGCCGATGGCGTTGTCTTTATCAGCGGCCGATCAAACAGTGACGTAGAAAGCTTCATATACGGTCTTGTCGATGACGCTGAGAGCGATTCACCAACGATCTCTGGTATTGCTTTGGAACATACCGAGGTTTTCAATGTTGCAGATGAAATGCGCGCGGTGCGAGAAGCCGTTCCCGCTGCTGCAAGAGGTCAAGCAGCACAAGGCGAGTTTAGTTTTAAAGGCCATACTGATGCCAATATCAGATTGAATCGAAAGCAATCGCTAGTGGCTATGGAACAGTTGTGGCATGCGAACACAAATTATGTTTCAGCTGTTGATCGTTGTCTGCAAGAGCAACCGTCAGTTCGCGGAGAAATATTGGTGTACGGCCATCTCAATCCTTATGGGGTCGACCCCCACAACCGCATCACTCTGTCTTCTGATAATCAAATTGAATTTGATCGCACCGTCGAAAAAGTTACTGAACTTACCCAGGCATTCTTTCGAACGCTAGATACTATTTGCATAGAAACAAGCTCTGAATTTATTGGTGGTGAAAAAGGTGCTGGTTCAGAGCATGAAATAATTCAAGCGTTCAATCAGCTAACAACCATTCCCAAAGCGATTCAAACTAAATTTCTTCGACAGCAGAAACAAATCGCGAATAGCGCAGAGATTTTTAGCTGGCGGGCGCTGCCTTTGTATCGCCCGCAATGAAACATGTCCAATCCGTCAAGCTTTTCTGTAATTTTTCTATGGAATTCAAAAAGTTACAGTAAAGCCTCATACTAACCGCCGAATATTATTGCTCACTACAGTAACAGGCGCAGATAACAGTATACTTACCGCCGCTATTACCTTACAGCTTACGCAGAAAAGGGTATTTCAGAATTAACATCACTTATCTTTCTCAATGAGTGAGCAAGAATTTGTCTAGAGTTTTACTATGAGTCGCGATCAAAAATTTTTCCAGCCTGTCTCTTCGATTAAACAACCGCGTTTTGCCGGAGTAGCTACCTTTATGCGTCTGCCCATTCTTGAGGAATATGACTGGGATGATGTAGACATTGGCTTGATCGGTGTGCCCTGGGACGGTGGTACAACCATGCGTGCCGGCGCGCGACACGGACCGCGCCAAATGCGCGATATGTCAACACTAATGCGCGCGATACACCCTGTTACCCGGGTTAATCCCTACCGCTCAGCGAACTGCGCTGATCTTGGCGATACGTCTGTAAATCCAATCGACTTACAAGACTCAATGGATCGTATTGAGCGTTTTTATCAACAGGTTCACGACCGCGGTATCATTCCATTAACCGCCGGGGGAGACCACCTAATCACGTTACCGATAATGCGTATTATCGCCAAAGACAAGCCGCTTGGCATGGTACATATCGACGCACACTCAGATACCAATGATCGCTACTTTGGTGACTTTACGCTAACCCACGGCACGCCTTTTCGTAGAGCGATCGAAGAAGAACTGCTCGATCCAAAGCGAACAATCCAAATTGGGATTCGCGGAGGCCTGTATACCAAAGAAGACAATCAATGGGCATTGGATCAGGGAATTCGAATGGTAACGTTTGAAGAATATATGGATATCGGTGTCGACGCGGTAATCGCGGAAATCCCGAAAATCATCGGAGAGCAGCCTACCTACATCAGTTTTGATGTAGATGGACTTGATCCGGTTTATACCCCGGGCACTGGCACACCGGAGATTGGCGGTTTAACACCATTTGATGCCCAAAAAATTCTTCGTAGCTTGCGAGGCAAAAACCTTGTTGGCGGTGATGTTGTTGAAGTAGCCCCACCATTTGATGCCAGCGGCATGACAGCCCTGGTTGGCGTCACCATGATGTGGGAAATTCTTTGCTTGCTGGCCGAACCTTTTGGTAAAGATCCTGACCAGAAAAAATAATCATTCTTCACTAAGATATAATTATCACTTCTTTTCCTGCGCGACATTTGCTTTGATTATTCAACCCCACGTTACCGACATCGCAACGCGAGTCTATAACCATACTTTCAAGCTTGACCCAATTGTGCGTAGCTTACTGGATACCGATATCTATAAGCTGTTAATGCTGCAAACGATTTGGAAAGAACATCGAGATACGCCTGTTAAGTTTTCTTTGATCAATCGAAGCCGCAGCGTCCGTGTTGCCGATGAAATCGACCGCAATGAGCTCATCGAGCAACTTGATCATGCGCGAACCATTAAACTAACCAACAAAGAATATATTTGGCTGGCTGGTAATACATTCTATGGAAAAGAACGTTTATTTTCAGAAGAGTTTTTACGCTGGTTCCGTGACTTTACGCTGCCGGAGTACCAGCTACGCGAAGAGGACGGTCAATATCAAATCGACTTTGTAGGCAGCTGGGCCGATGTCACTCTGTGGGAAATCCCGGTGCTATCTATCGTGAGCGAGTTACGATCTCGCTCCGCCATGTCCAATATCAGGCGATTTGAGCTGGATGTACTGTATGCCCGAGCGAAAGCAAAGCTATGGGAAAAAGTCGTAAGACTACAGGCATTACCTGATTTACGTATCGCCGATTTTGGCACCCGTCGACGTCATGGATTTCTATGGCAACGTTGGTGTATAGCGGCAATGAAAGAAGGGCTTGGAGACGCCTTTATCGGCACAAGTAACGTCGCCCTGGCGATGGATCTCGATCTCGCCGCTATAGGTACCAATGCCCATGAACTACCAATGGTTCAGGCAACTCTAGCAAATAGTGAAAAGGAGCTTGCGGCTTCACCGTATGAAGTATTGAAAAGTTGGCAACGCACCTATGAAGGCAACCTTTTGATCGTTCTTCCTGACACTTATGGCACCAGCAACTTTCTTGCGAATGCCCCTGATTGGGTTGCTGACTGGAGCGGTTTTCGCGTCGACTCTAAAGACCCCATTGAAGGTGGCGATGAGCTTATAAAATGGTGGGAATCCAAAGGTATCGATCCCACTACCAAGTTAATTATTTTTTCAGATGGCCTCGACGTCGATACCATCGAAAAGGCCTATCATCACTTCAACGGTCGCGCACGAATAAGTTTTGGTTGGGGCACGCAT
>CALKKV010000080.1 GCA_937992195.1 uncultured Gammaproteobacteria bacterium
GCTGTTTGGTATAACCAAGATGACGGCGTTGTATATGATGATTATCTGTATTCACTGCTGAAAAAATCTCAAGCTCAGTTTGGGCTTTGCCAGTTATTGGCCGTCATACCGTTTGTTGCAACGAACCCTCTTTTTGAAGATGAACAAGAGCAATGCATAGCGGATCTTGCGTCTGATAAAGCGGTCTTTGCCAAAATTAAATTATCGACACATAGTTAATTAGCTGAACCTGCCATTTTTTGACAGACACAATAAGTAAATCAGGATAGTCAGACCAGATAAATAAACACTAGTTCGGTTGTAGTATTAGTTTATGCCATGACTAAAGCAGGAGACTTGACGTATTCACTATATTACTCAGAAATCGGTCGCTTTCCTCCCAATTATTAATTCGAGACGCTACAATAAGTTAAATAAATCAAACACATGGAGGATATTTTGAAATATAAAAAAGTGGCAAATCGGCCGTGTCTCGTATTCAGCTGTTATTGATCTTTGGTTACTTCAGATGTTTGAGACAAATCCTGATGGCACATTCACTTTATTTGGTTGGGTATGTCTTTATGTATTGGGTTTGTTCGTCTGGAGGCTAATAAACTATTGGGGTGGAGCAGAATTGCTTGAAAGGGTTGATAATATTCCTATTTTGGGCTGGTTCTTAGGGAATAATAGCGCCGAGCCAACAAAATTAGCAGTTACTGGAATGATGATAATTTTTACAATATGGTTTGTGGTCGGTGTTTTTGTTCCTGAGGCGAGAGTAGGTGCTAGATCAAGTCAATAACAGGTTCGAGAAATAAGAAGATTTAAGCGTCGCTTCGTTCCTAATTTAAAATCGCTAATTTCGAAGGCGTTGAGATTGTAGAAAAATCTGTGGATCGCTCTTGTTTACAAATGTTGCCGCTTTCTCGTGCTCTAGAAGTTGATTCAGTTGTACTAAGTACTAACTAGTTAGGTAGGTTGACTAAGAGAGCACTTTTGCGTACAAAACCAGTGATTTTTATGCTTAGAGTTTTTCTACAGTCTCGTTAGCGGCGTTAGGCTTAGGCGGGAATAGATTATTGGGTTAAAACTGCCGGAAATATTCTATCCGTTGGATTATTAAAACTCCAAAACTCACGCTCTTTAAGTTGTTGATCAGTTGCAGTTACTAAGATTTCACTGATAAATTCACCAACTTCTTTTGCTTCTGAAATCGTTCCTTTCGAGTCCAAGTCTTTAAACATATCAGAGGTAGGTGAGTTTTGTTCTGCAGAAAGAACTGACTCTACGAGAGGGGTTCGTACTGCACCTGGAAAAACTCGAATCACAGTTGAGTTTTTGATTTCTTCCGCAGCGGATCGTGCAGCCATCTGAGCTGCGGCTTTTACAATGGAATAGCCCGACCAACCAACGCGAAGGTTTCTCGCGGAATCAGAGTCGATATAGAGTATTCTCCCTCCTGCAAGCTCATCCTCTAAAGCGACATTCATTATAATTGGAACTGTTACATGAATTTTCAGATTAGCAGCCATTTCGTCAGAATTAAGACTACGATATTCGGCGGGAGAGATTAGTGATCCAGCAGCATGAACTATCCCATCAATTTTTCCAATAGCTTTGGCTTTTTCTATGACTGAACTACGCTCCTTTTCAATAGAAAGGTCTGCTGGGATTATTTGAATCCGATTGTCATAACCGCTTTTTAACGATCTAAGTTTATCAACACTTCGTGCTACAGCGATCACATCACAGTTGCGAATCGCGAGCGACTTTGCAACAGAGAAACCTATACCTGTCGAAGCGCCAGTTACAATGAAATGCATAAAATATTTCTTGAATAAATTGTTCTTTACAGTGCGGTTGAAATTACTTGAAATATGATACCTGCGCAAGATATTTCCCGAGCAGTCGAGATCAAATATCCTCTAGTCCTGCGGTTTTTGTGATGAAACACTTTAAACAAATTGGTGTTCACTTAACTAATGAGACTGTGCGTCTGCCAAGTAGTAAATTGCTCTTTTTTTGTTTTAGAGTAGTATTGGTTTAATATCTATTATTTCTAATCGGGGTTTACGATGTGCGGCGATAACGCAAAAGGGACGGCAGTTTCAATTGTGAGAATTGAGAACAAACGTGTTCGGGTAACAGAGTGGAACTTTCACAATATAGGTGACAACACTGGATGGCATACCCATGAATATGATTACATTGTAGTTCCGATGTTCACAGGTACATTAGAGATTGATACTCCTGATGGTTTAAGGAGTAAAGTGGAGCTAACCAAGGGTGTACCTTACTATCGTGATTTGGGAGTTCAGCACGATGTAATCAATAGCAATAATTTTGCGTGTTCCTTTGTGGAAATTGAACTGTTAGAAAATCGTGCAGGGTAGTGGTTGACTACGGTCGTAAAATTTCGAATTGTGGCTTTAGTGTTACGAACATCTTACTTGTTTCAGAGATTGGCAGGGTGATGCCAAGAACCCAAAAATCCAACGGCTAAGAAGTCGGTTAGATTCGCGCTAATGTCAGCTTATGCTTTTTCAGCAACAGCCATACTTCAACGCCTGCACCGAATTTTTTCTATCGTACCTATCCCTTTGAGCAAAGCTCGGTCATATGGCGATAGCGACAAGTTCAACTCAGGTCCATTTAGTGGATTTGTCAGAGTATATTGATGTTTTATCGCTTGAGTTTTTGCTAAGCAATACTCGGATATTTAGGGAAAGTTTCGCCTGGCAGATAGGGCTCATTTAAGCGGAGTCAACACGCTTTTAAATCAAAAACTTAGAGGGGTTGCTATAAGCCATTGATTTTGAAAGATAAATTGGCTCCTCAGCCCGGACTCGAACCAGGGACCAATTGATTAACAGTCAACTGCTCTACCAACTGAGCTACTGAGGAACAACGGCTCGAATACTAATTCCACTGTCGTCAGAGGTCAAGTGTTTGGATGGGTATTTGTTTACAGATATCTGAAAACTGGTTCCTAGGTGGGCAAAGAATTACACCACCTGTTTAGAGGCCATCTTTATTACAGCGGTCACTGATTTATTCTTTAAGCACAAGTGTTTGATGCAATGGATTTTCTAATGCGACCGGAATGAATCAAGGTCAAGTTTTTTCCTAGGATTCGCTGATTAGGGTCGCAAACCGAAAAAGTGCCGTTGGTAGAGGATCTCCCCAAACCGTTAAATTGAATTCTCTGCTGGCGGTTAAACGTAACGAGAATAGGCCTTGCAATAATATGGGAATTAACCAGCTTTTCATCGTTTTGTTTTTGACCGTCTTGATTAATATCTAAATAAGATATAAATCCTTGAGACCAGTCTCGGCCGGAATTACAGTGCCGTCCATTTGAACTTGGACATACCACCGCATTGTGGTTATTGTCTAAGGCGGCGAATCGGGCCTGATGTATATTTCGTTCTAAAGCGTCAGTTGTTGAAGCAATGTGGTAGCTTTGCAACATTGGGTAGAAAGTGGACACAGCTAGCGATACGCTAATTCCAATGATGACAATAACAACCAGAAGCTCAAGTATTGTGAATCCGCGCGTTCTTATCCGATAGGGATGTGGAATTTTGCAAATCCTGATTGTGCGCAATCTAACTGTGTCTATACCGGACAAACCTCGCATTTTGGCCTCCATACCGAAGAGCGAAACAATATGACTTGTCTCTTGTTAAGTTGCTGTGCGTTGACTCACATTTAGAGCAGTATCTAACTTTTGTGCCTGTTAAAATCTTAGCGCGTTACAATCAGGCTCTTATAAACCTTATCCAAGCACACCTTTTTAGTAAAGCGACATGTCTAAGCAATTTTCGAATTCGAAACCCATTTACAAACTGAAATGTGAATTCGAGCCAGCCGGTGATCAGCCAGGGGCCATTCAATCAATTATTTCCGGTTTGGGAGACGGAGAAGCCTATCAAACGCTATTAGGTGTCACCGGGTCTGGTAAAACTTTTACCATGGCAAATGTCATTGCTCAAACGAACCGCCCCGCTTTAATACTGGCACACAATAAAACGCTGGCGGCACAACTGTATTCCGAAATGCGCGACTTTTTTCCAAGCAATGCAGTGGAGTATTTTGTTTCCTATTATGACTACTATCAGCCAGAAGCGTATGTGCCCAGTTCGGATACTTTTATTGAGAAAGATGCGTCTGTCAATGATCATATAGATCAGATGCGTCTTTCTGCAACAAAAGCGTTGATTGAGCGTCGCGACGTTGTGATTGTTGCAACAGTCTCTGCGATTTATGGTCTGGGTGATCCGGCGTCCTATCACGAGATGATTTTGCATCTAAAGAAAGGTGACCGCATAGATCAACGAGCTGTACTTAAGAGACTGGCCGAGATGCAATACATGCGGAATGATCTTGAACTGCGCAGAGGAACCTTCCGAGTGCGTGGTGATGTGATAGATGTATACCCTTCGGAATCTGAAAGACTCGCGATTCGAATTGAATTATTTGGTGATGAGGTCGATGGGCTGTCGCGATTTGACCCTCTAACTGGCTCCAGTGAAGGCAGTCTTAACCGTGTGACGGTATATCCAAAGAGTCATTATGTTACGCCGCGCCAGACAATATTAGATGTGGTTGATGATATTGTGGATGAAATGAAAGTACGTCTTAAAGAACTGTATGATGAAGGTAAGCTGGTTGAAGCACAACGTTTAGAGCAAAGAACGAAATACGATGTCGAAATGATGCGTGAGCTCGGATACTGCAATGGTATCGAAAACTACTCACGATATTTGTCAGGACGCTCACCCGGTGAACCTCCACCAACGCTAATTGATTATTTGCCATCCGATGGCATTGTCTTTATTGACGAAAGTCATGCGACTATCCCGCAAATTGGCGCAATGTACAACGGTGACCGATCTCGCAAGGAAACCCTGGTCGCCTACGGTTTTCGATTACCGTCGGCCCTGGACAACCGTCCCCTGAGATTTGATGAGTTTGAAAATATGATCGGTCAGACGGTGTTCGTTTCGGCGACGCCGGGGCCTTATGAAGAAAAACACGCTCCGGATATGATTGAGCAGGTGGTTAGACCAACAGGGTTGCTCGATCCGGAAATTGAGATTCGTCCGGTGAACACGCAGGTAGATGATTTACTTTCTGAAATTCGATTGGCGGTGGCCAAAAGCGAGCGGGTTTTAGTAACCACACTTACCAAACGTATGTCGGAGGACCTCACTGAGTATTTACACGAACACCAGGTGAAAGTGCGATATCTTCATTCTGATATCGATACCGTAGAGCGAGTAGAGATTATTCGTGACTTACGCAAAGGTACATTTGATGTGTTGGTTGGTATTAATTTGCTGCGTGAGGGACTCGATATGCCTGAAGTAGCTTTGGTTGCAATTCTTGACGCCGATAAAGAAGGTTTTTTACGTTCTACGCGGGCGTTGATTCAAACTATTGGTCGCGCGGCACGAAATTTAGAAGGTCGGGTGATTTTATACGCCGATCGAATTACCAACTCAATTCAAATGGCATTGAATGAAACCGACCGGCGTCGAACCAAGCAGAAGGAACACAATTTAGCTCACGGTATTTCGCCAAAATCGATCGTTAAACCTGTTAAAGATATCATTGACGGGGTAACCGCTAATGATTCCTCCTGGAACGATATGCCGGAAATAGATCAGGTTGCTGAGGATAGAGAAGAATACACCAGATTATCTCCAAAAGAACTCGGGAAATTATTAGGTAAACTGGAAAAGCAAATGTATGAATTTGCGCGTAATCTGGAGTTTGAGTCAGCGGCAAACGTTAGAGACAGGATTAATCGAATTCGAGAAGGGAAGTTTTTGGAAGATGTAAAATAGAAGCAGTGATGAATTTAAAGCATCTCGCAATAAATCGACAGTTCACGTGCTTTTGTTCCTTGTCAATCGTAAAGGGAGATCACAGTGGAAGTACAAAAGATTGCCGCGTTCTCTGACAATGGCGCAGGTGGAAATCCTGCCGGTGTTGTTGTGACAAAGAGGCTGCCGTCAGCAAAAGCGATGCAGGAAATTGCTGCCGAGGTAGGATTTTCAGAAACCGCTTTCGCGGAAATAAGGGACGATGAAAAGCAATGGCGAGTGCGTTATTTTTCGCCAGAATCCGAGGTAGCCTTTTGCGGTCATGCGACCATCGCTCTCGGCGCAGCGCTTGCTGAAAAATATGGCGATGGGTGTTATTCCCTGAAATTAAACGAGGCGGAAATTACCGTGGAAGGGGAGAGTTCAGCAGGCGCGTATCGCGCGGCACTGCAATCTCCGGCAACTAGACATCAGTTACTCGATGAAGATCAGATAAACGAAACCTTGGCTTTATTTGGCTACAAGCGTGCGCAACTCTCGGATGTAATTGCCCCGGCGCGGATTCATGCAGGAGCAGAACACTACGTGTTTGCCTTGGCTTCACCCGATGGTTTAAGGGCAATGGACTACGATCTTGACCAAGGACGCGTTTTTATGCGGTCGCATGATCTTGTTACCGTTATGTTTGTGGTCGAAGCAAGTGGCAAGGTATTTCATGCGAGAAATGCTTTTGCTTCGGGCGGTGTTTTCGAAGATCCTGCCACAGGCGCTGCGGCAGCTGCATTTGCTGGCTACTTACGAGACCGTGGTTCATCAAGTGCCGACCTTATTACAATCATTCAGGGTGAAGATATGGGGGCGCGTTCGGTAATTACAGCAGAACCAGGGATGGAAACTGGAAGCTCTGTTCGTGTATCTGGGGCAACGCGACAGCTAGCATGAAGACAAACTTCGACGAGTCTATTTCAATTCCCCGACACGTCGACCGACGTCGGTATATCGGATTGACTATGGAACGGCTAAGCCGAAACTGCGTAACATTGATAGCAACGCAATAACGGGCATCCCAGTAATTGCATTTGGGTCATCGCTTTCAATTGACGAAAGCAATGAAATACCCAGGCTCTCTACCTTTAAACTGCCGCAGCATTGATAGGGTTGATCCGCCTTCAGATAGCGTTCTATCTCCGCTAATTGAAGATCTCGATAGACAACACTTACAGCAACAACTGTTGAGCGCGTTCTGCCGGTTTCGGCATCGATCACGGCAAGGCCATTGTATAACGTCGCTCTTTGGCCTGAGGCTTTACTCAGTTGCCGGACTCCATCAGCATGATCTTTGGGTTTGCCTAAAATCTCATCATTCAGTTCACAAACTTGATCCGAACCAATTACCAGACCGTGATTGTGTGTATCGGCAATAGCGCTGGCTTTAGCAATCGCTAATCGTTCAACAAGTTCGGTTGCAGATTCGCCGTTTATACGAGCTTCGTCAATATTAGGCGACTTGACTTGGAAGGATAACCCGATACGTTCGAGTATCTCTTTCCGATAGGGAGAAGAAGAAGCTAGAACAAGGGTAGGTTGCGACTGTTCCATTGAAAAGGTGGATTGGTCAGTTTAAGCGTAAATATATCGATCGCTGATATGACTGCGTGGGAACGACCTGCCTACAAGGGTGAATCTGGCGGGCTCGGAGGGATTCGAACCCCCGACCACTCGGTTCGAAGCCGAGTACTCTATCCAGCTGAGCTACGAGCCCGCGCGACATGGGTTTTACATGAATTCTTCGGACTAGTCGAGTTTCTTTCGCAAGATTTCGTTCACTTGTTGAGGATTTGCTTTTCCCTGACTGATTTTCATAATCTGGCCAACAAAAAAACCAATCACTTTCTGATTACCGTCTTTATATTGCTGCACTTGATCACTAGCGTCCGCCAAAACCTGGTCAACAATCGCTTCAATCTCGCCACTATCGGTGATCTGTTTAAGGCCGCGTTTTTCAATAACGCTATCCGCATCACCTTCGCCCTGCCACATTGCGGCAAATACTTCTTTGGCAAGTTTCCCGGAAATCGTTTTGTCGTGAATGCGATCAAGCAATGTTGCCATTTGCGGCGCGCTGATTTTACTTTGAGTGATTTCCAGATCTTCATTATTCAACGAAGCACTGAGTTCACCGAGTATCCAGTTGCAGGCAATGCGCGGGCCTGCAGCAGAAGTGGTATTGACCTCTTCGAAAAAGTCGGCCAGCGCTTTATCCTGGGTTAGCTGATCAGATTCCTGGACTCCCAGAGAAAAGGAGTCGATAAATCGCTCCTTTCGCTCATGGGGTAACTCAGGAAGCGATTGTTTTACATCAGCAATGAATGCGTCATCCAGTATCATGGGCGGTAAATCCGGATCCGGAAAGTAGCGGTAGTCGTGTGCTTCTTCCTTTGATCGCATTGAGCGGGTTTCGTTTTTATCCGAATCATAAAGACGCGTTTCTTGTACCACTTCACCGCCATCTTCCAGTAGATCAATTTGTCGGTCTACTTCAATGCGAATCGCTTTTTCTACAAAGCGAAAAGAATTGATATTTTTTAACTCTGCGCGGGTACCGAATTCAGACTGACCAACCGGGCGCACTGAAACGTTTGCGTCACAGCGAAATGAGCCTTCCTGCATATTGCCGTCGGAAATTCCGAGATAACGCACAATAGAATGAATTTTTCGCAAATAAGCGACCGCTTCTTCGGCAGAGCGCATATCAGGCTCCGATACAATCTCCAACAGAGGGGTGCCCGCACGATTGAGATCGATTCCGGTTTCTTTGTCAAAATTCTCGTGTAAAGATTTCCCAGCATCCTCTTCCAGATGGGCGCGGGTCACACCGATTTTGCGGCGCTTACCGTCCATTTCTATTTCCACCTCGCCTTTACCTACGATGGGTATTTCAAATTGACTGATTTGATAGCCTTTGGGCAGATCAGGGTAAAAATAGTTTTTGCGCGCAAACACCGAGCGCTGGTTTATCTCAGCACCAATTGCCAGACCAAACTTAACTGCCAAACGGGCAGCTTCGGTATTCATCACGGGCAGTACGCCGGGCAGGGCGATGCTGACTTCACATGCTTGCGTATTCGGTGCCGCGCCATAAGCGGTGGATGCACCAGAAAATATCTTACTCTTGGTTTGTAGCTGGACGTGGATCTCCAGGCCGATTACGGTTTCCCATTGCATTATGCAAACCCTCCTGGCGCCTTGAGATGCCAGTCCGTTACTTTCTGGTATTGATGCGCGACATTTAAAATTGTGGATTCATCCAAATACTTTCCAATCAGATGAAGTCCAATTGGCAGTCCGGCTTCGTCCAAACCTGCGCCAACAGAGATGCCAGGCAAACCAGCGAGGTTAACCGAATTCGTGAAGATATCGTTGAGATACATCGCTACCGGATCGTCGTTTTTGTCGGCTAAAGGAAACGCAGTTCCCGGTGTGGTTGGGCCGGCAATTAAATCGCACTTTTGGAAAGCTCTGGTGAAGTCATCAGAGATCATACGGCGCAGTTTCTGCGCCTTGATGTAATAGGCATCATAATAACCAGAGGAAAGAACATAAGTACCGATCATAATTCTGCGCTGTACTTCTTCTCCGAAGCCTTCTGCTCTGGTTTGTTCATACATATCATTCAAGTCGTCATACTCACCGGCACGAAAACCGTATCGTACTCCATCAAACCGGGAGAGATTTGAGCTTGCTTCGGCCGGAGCAAGAACATAGTAACAAGGAATACCCACTTCGCTGTTGGGTAATTCAACTTCGACTGTTTTTGCGCCGAGTGCTTCCAGTTCTCTTATGGCAAGTTGAATTGCATCAGCAACGGCGGAATCAACGCCATCACCAAAAAATTCTTTTGGTAATCCAATGGTTTTGCCTGCAATAGAATCCTCCAATGTTGCCATGTAATCAGGAACCTCCAGATCGAGGGAGGTCGAATCGCGAGCGTCGAATCCGGACATTGCCTGAAGCATGAGGGCTGCATCTTCTGCATTACGCGTGATGATTCCGGCCTGGTCAAGAGAAGAGGCGAATGCAATCATGCCGTATCGAGATACCCGACCGTAACTTGGCTTAATTCCTGTTAAACCGCAAAATGCAGCTGGCTGCCGGATCGAGCCGCCAGTATCCGTAGCGCTGGCAACGGGCGCTAAGCGAGCGGCAACCGCGCTTGCTGATCCACCAGAACTTCCTCCTGGAACTTTGCCCGTGTCCCATGGATTTTGGACTGGACCATAGAAGCTGGTTTCATTAGATGATCCCATCGCAAATTCATCCATATTGGTTTTACCCAACATCACCATGCCTTGATCGTTAATCTTTGTTATGACGGTGGCGTCATAGGGAGAAATAAATCCTTCAAGGATTTTTGACCCGCATGTTGTTAGGACACCTTTGGTGCAAAAAATATCTTTCTGTGCAATGGGTATACCCGTTAACGTTGTTGCATCACCAGACTGGATACGTTTATCAGCCCGTTCAGCCTGCTCAAGAGCCTGGCTTTCTGTAGTGGTGATAAAAGCGTTTAACGACTCATGTTGCTTGATACGATCAAGATAGTGGGTGGTCAGTTCGACGCTGCTGTATTCGCCTTTCTTGAGGGCCTCAGCGTGTTGTTGAACAGTTTTTTCATGCATTGTCATTTCTCAACAAAAACAGAATGAATATGGTTTAAATCAAGTTCCCTTGATCAAATTGCTTGGTGAAACAGAATATTATTTAACGTAAGCAAGTTGGTGCTATTCGATGACCTTCGGTACAAGATACAAACCATCTTTCGCATTTGGCGCGATAGATTGAAAGTCTTCTCTCTGGTCTTCGGCAGTAACTGCATCGGCGCGTAGCCTCAGCCCTGCGTCTTGCGGGTGCGACATTGGCTCGGTGTCACCTATATCGATCTGATTCATTTGTTCCACAAGATTCATGATGCGCGTCAACTGGGCTGCATAGTATTCAGATTTCTCTGGATCCGTTTTAAGTCGGGCCAGCCGTGCTATATGAGTGATTTGATCGCTAGTAATTGACATAGTATTAGATTCGCTTTGGATGCGATATTTTGCTCTGAATCAGAAAAATTAGAAGGGTAGTCAGTTCTGGTTAGGGAATTAAATAATGCATTGCAGCGGTCAGCGAGAGCACTCGCCTATAGGTTTTATCGGGCCCGCCATTTTTCTGTCCTAATTCGTCTAACTTGGGCTTAACCTACCGCTTATGGATTTCCGTCGAACCCTTGATTTACAACGGCCTCGCAGGAGTCTGACATCAACTTACCATAGCTTTGTGCTGTTGAATAGTATGGCCTCCATTGATAAGCTTAGGCGCTTGAATTTTCCGGGTTTCTGACCCTATCTATCCTCTCCGAGATTTCCATGCTGAAGCGCCTAGCCGGCTTTTTTTCCAACGATCTAGCGATTGATCTGGGAACCGCCAACACGCTCATTTACGTCCGTAATAAGGGCATTATTCTTAACGAACCTTCGGTTGTGGCGATTAAAAGCGCTAGTGACGGCGGGGCTGGAAAAAGCGTTTTGGCCGTTGGTCAGGATGCCAAACTAATGTTAGGCCGTACCCCGGGTTCCATCCGCGCGATTCGGCCGATGAAAGATGGTGTTATTGCCGACTTTAATGTCACCGAAGACATGCTTAAGTATTTCATCCGCAAGGTACAAGAAAACCGCTTTTTCTCCAGCCCGAGAATCATCATTTGTGTGCCCTGTGGTTCTACCCAGGTTGAGCGAAGAGCAATTCGGGAATCTGCGACGAGTGCAGGTGCCAGAGAGGTCTATTTAATCGAAGAACCGATGGCAGTTGCGATTGGTGCAAATTTGCCGGTCGCTGAACCAACCGGTTCGATGGTAGTCGACATTGGTGGTGGTACCACTGAAGTAGGTATCCTGTCTTTGGGTGGTATGGTTTATTCCAATTCGCTACGAGTGGCGGGAGATACCTTTGATGACGCGATTATCAACTATGTTCGAAGGCGTCACGGCGTATTAATTGGTGAGGCAACGGCCGAAAGAGTAAAACAGACGATCGCAGCAGCTTGGTCTGAATCTGATCATATGGAAATGGAGATAAAAGGTCGTGATATCTCCGAGGGAATGTCTCGAAGTTTAGTGATTACCAGTGAAGAGATTTATGATGCAATCGGCGACGCCCTAGAGCAAATTGTGCAGGCGATTCGACAGGCGCTGGAGAAAACGCCACCTGAACTGAGCGCTGACATTGGTGAGAAGGGTATGGTTATTGCGGGCGGCGGTGCACTATTGCGAGATATGGATCGCAGATTGATGCAAGATACTGGTCTGCCAGTGGTGATCGCAGAAGAGCCGCTAACCTGTGTTGCCCGAGGTTGTGGGCGAGCGCTTGAGGAGATGGATATGCTTGGCGACGTGTTTGCAAACGATGGTTAAGAAGTTTGCAACTGTATTTTATTTATTTATCAACGGTTTATATAGACTTTAAATAATCAAGTTGAACTACTATGAGACAATTGACCTTCGTGCTGCGGGTCGATTTGCCTCTGCAAAAAGTGCCTTTGCCTACGCCCTTCGCGTAACTTTCGTCCGAGATTTTCAATGATTCTCAGACAGATTAGCGCGTTTTATCGTTTCCTCTTTCTGGTCATGCTGTCTCTGGCACTGATGATTTTTGATCATAGGAGCGATATGTTGCGCCCGATTCGCTCCATTGCTTCAGTGGTGACATTACCATTTCATTCTCTGACCCAGCTGCCAGATAGGATCGCCACAACTTTACGATCCTATTATCCGAACGATGCGATCTATCAGGAACTGGAAGATTTACGGGAAAAGCAGTTCAAGCTCGAAAGTCATCTGCAAAGATATGATGCTTTAGTGGCCGAGAACAGTCGTTTATCTAAGTTATTATCTGCCGCACGTCGTTCGGATGATCAGGTGATTCTCGCCAGTATTGTGAATGCCGGTCTTGATCCGTTTACCCACCGAATCATCATTAACCGTGGTGGAGAAGCCGGGGTGTATGTCGGACAACCGGTGATTGCGCCAAGTGGGGTGCTTGGTCAGGTTTCCGAGGTCAATCTGCGACAAAGTATTGTGACCTTGGTGACGGATCGAAGTCACGGTATTCCCGTTCAGGTGCAGCGCAACGGCTTACGTACGATAGTGCAGGGCACCGGTCATTCTGACCGGGTCGGTGTGCCATATTTGCCGAGACTGGCGGATATTCGAAAAGGCGATGTATTAGTGAGTTCCGGTATGGGTGGTCGTTTCCCTGCGGGGTATAAAGTAGCCGAGGTCGATGAAATTATCACTGATGCTAACGAGGCCTTTCTTAGTATCAATGCGACCACCACGGCGCGGATTGACTTTGTGAAACAGGTGTTGCTGGTGTGGGATAGTGAGAGGCTGGCGCTAGAGTAATGTCCAGACGAAGTAATCAACAAGCCGGTGGCTGGGTAATTCCAATCTCTATTCTCGTGGCCATGATACTGAGCGTAGTTTCCTACCCGGACTGGATGCGGTATGCGGTTCCACATTGGCTGAGTCTGGTTATTTTTTACTGGTGCATTGCCGCACCGGACAGAATGAACGTGGGTAATGCCTGGATCGCCGGTTTATTGCTGGATCTGCTTTTGCACACATTATTTGGGGTGCATGCCATCACTGCGGCCCTGGTTGCACTTGCCGCGGTCACCTCCCACCAGCGTCTGCGGATGTATCATATTTGGCAGCAGTGTCTCGTGGTATTTTTAATCGCCTGCATTGAAGTCACATTTGTCGGTTGGGTGTTTTATTTAACCAATGATGCTGCGCTCAGATTGGTATACTGGCAGGCAGCTTTAACGACGGCACTTCTTTGGCCGGTGGTATACATTACTCTGCGCTTTGCACGCCAGAGAAGTGGTATCTCCAGGTTTAGATGATTGTATGCATTTGATTAATTTGAAGCGGATACTCTCTTGATACCAGTACGCAACTATCTACTCGAAAGCCGGATTGTTCATGGCCGGATTGTGCTGACTTTTATCGGTGTGCTTCTGTTGGCAGTATTGTTGATCCTGCGGGTTGGGTATTTACAAACCTCCCAGCATCTGCGATTTGCTGAACTCGCGCAAAATAATCGTGTTGATTTGGTGCCACTTCCGCCAGTGCGGGGATTAATCTATGATCGCAACGGTGAAGTGCTTGCACAGAATTTCCGTGTCTACAACCTGGAAATATTGCCAGATAAAGTGCGGAATATGGAACGCTTGCTAGACCAGCTTGGACAGCTGGTGGCGTTATCGGACGAAGAAATAGAACGCTTTCGTGCGCTGTTGAAACGGCGACCTTCCTTTGAACGGCAGACCCTGAGAGTTAACTTAAGTGAAAAGGAAGCCTCCCGCCTTGCCGTTAATCTTCATCGTTATCCCGGCGCCGAATTAAAAGCCAGATTACAACGTAACTATACGCGCAAGGATTTAACTGCCCATGTGGTCGGTTATGTAGGACGCATAAGTATTGATGACCTCGGGAAAATTGATAACGATAAATACAGAGGGCTTGAATATATTGGGAAAAGTGGAATAGAAGCTTTCTATGAATCAACCCTGCTGGGTAAATCGGGGTATGAACGAGTCGAGACGAATGCTCACGGGAAAATTATTCGTAGCCTAGAGCAAATAGCCCCTGATACCGGAAAAACGATTCACTTAAGTCTTGATACGCAGCTACAGGAAAAGAGCATTGAAGCATTGACCGGTTTTGAAGGGGCGGTTGTTGCGATCGAACCATCGACCGGTGATGTGCTGTCGTTTGCCAGCGTACCAGGATACGACCCGAACCCATTTGTAAACGGTATTAGTAAAAAGGACTATTCGGCGTTACGTGCTTCCGAGAGACGACCGCTGTTAAATAGGGCGCTGTATGGTCGGTACGCACCGGGCTCAACAATTAAAGGATTTATGTCTTTGGTTGGAATGGAGAACGGGGTTGATCCCAATGCCAAGACATTTTGTGGTGGTTACTATCGACTACCCGGTCACAGACACCGATACCGCGATTGGAAAAAATCCGGGCATGGGTCGGTTGATGGCCACGATGCAATTGAGCAATCTTGCGATGTTTACTATTACCGTCTGGCTAAACAGCTGGGAATTGATGCGATGCACGATGGTATGTCACGTTATGGGTTTGGCCAGCAAACCGGCATCGATCTGCTGGGCGAGCCGAGTGGTCTTATGCCATCGCGGCAATGGAAGCGCGATGTGCGTGGCCAACCGTGGTATCCCGGTGAAACCATTATTACCGGAATAGGACAAGGATATATGTTAACCACACCGCTGCAACTCGCTGCGGCGACCGCTACGTTGGCCAATCGGGGAAAGCAGGTCGCACCGCGATTTTTGCGGGCGATAGAAAATCCGCAAAGCCAAACCCGTGAGGATATTCCTCCGACTGTATTGGGGTTTATCGAAACCCGTAGCAAGGGAGCTTATGACTTTGTGATCAACGGAATGCGGGACGTAGTGCACGGTAAAAAGGGTACAGCGAGACGGATTGGGAAAAATATTCGCTATGAGATGGCAGGAAAAACCGGTACTGCTCAGGTAAAAAGTATTGCGCAAAACGAAACTTACAATGAAGAGGAGACAGAAAAGAAATTTCGAGATCATTCGTTGTTTGTTGGTTTCGCGCCGATAAATGATCCCAAGATTGCGATTGCTGTGGTGATCGAACATGGTGGCAGCGGTAGTCGAACTGCAGCTCCGATTGCAAGAAAGTTAATCGATTACTATTTGATCGAGCGCTTAGGGATGTTTGCCGAAGAAAAAGGCGATGAGAAGCTGGCGATTGCGCAGTAACACTAGATTAAGCTAAAGCCATGATTAGAACAGAAGCTAATTCAGTACTTGATCTTCCTCTAATAACAGCGATTCTTATGTTGTTAGGACTGAGTGTGATCGTGATATACAGTGCTGGAAGCGAGAACACTGCACTGTTAACTCGTCAATCACTGCGGATTTGTTTTGCAATCATTCTGATGCTGCTTTTCTGCCGTGTCTCTTCCTATTCATTAATGCGATGGTCACCCTATGTCTATGGACTTGGTTTGATACTACTTTTTGTGGTGTTGGGTTTTGGATTCATTGGGAAAGGTGCGCAACGCTGGATAGATCTTGGCTTTTTCCGTTTTCAGCCGGCGGAGATAATGAAGCTTGCGGTTCCAATGATGGTGGCTTGGGTGATGACACGATCAACACTGCCGCCCAGACTGCCGTATTTAATCGTTTCGCTGGTAATTGTGTTGTTACCAACTGTGTTGGTAGTGCTGCAGCCAGATCTTGGAACAGCGATCTTGATTGCTTCGACCGGTGTCATCGTGATCTTTTTAGCTGGTGTTGGTTGGCGGTTGATTCTTTCTGTTACCGTGGCTTTAGGGGCCGCCGCACCGCTGTTGTGGTACTTTGTGCTGCATCCCTATCAAAAGCGTCGAATTCTGACGCTGTTTGATCCTTGGGAAGATGCAAAGGGAGCTGGGTATCACACCATTCAATCCATGATTGCAATCGGTTCTGGTGGTGTCAGTGGTAAAGGTTGGCTTTCCGGTTCGCAATCTCAGCTGGAGTTTATTCCTGAACGCTCAACGGATTTTATTTTTGCGGTATACGCTGAAGAGTTCGGATTAATTGGTATATTGCTGTTGATGGCCCTTTATCTTTTTCTTGTATTTCGTGGTTTGATGATTGCCTTTTATGCCCACGACACCTACTCAAGACTTTTGGCAGGCTCCTTGTCGGTCACTTTTTTCTTCTATGTATTTGTCAATATCGGTATGGTGTCCGGTATTTTGCCCGTTGTTGGTGTGCCGCTACCTCTTATTAGCTATGGCGGAACATCGATGGTGACCCTAATGATTGGATTTGGAATGTTGATGAGTATCAACAGCAACAAAAAAATGCTGGCGAGGCGTTAATGAAAAAAACTGTAAAGATGAAGCAAACAAATATAAATTGGAAATCAGAAAGACTGGTGATTAGATTTCTCTCTAAAGCGCGACTTCCTGTCTTGTCGTGTGCGATGATGTTTGCAGCTGCCGGGCAAGTTCAGGCGGTGGAAATAGATCAATATCCTGCGTTAGCAAAACTTGTAGATCAGATGGTTAAGGAGGATGGTTATTCACGTGCGGAACTTGCTTCTGTGCTAGCGGACGCCAAGGTCGATCAAAAAACCATTGATCTAATGAACCGCCAATATGAATCTAAGCCCTGGTTTGAATATCGCGATATCTTTATCAATCAAGCGCGAATAGATAAAGGCGTTGAATTTTACAAGGAACACAAAGCGTTGCTTGAAGCGGCCAATGAGAAGTACGGCGTACCACCACATGTTATCACTGCCTTGATTGGTGTTGAGACCCACTATGGCACACGTATGGGAGACCGGCGCGTACTTGACAGCTTGGTAACACTGACCGCCGATTTCCCGAGGAGAAGCAAATTTTTCGGTTCGGAGCTACGACAGTTTTTGAAGACAACAAAAGAAGAAAACATTGCAGCGAATTCTGTATTGGGTTCATTTGCGGGTGCGATTGGTATTCCGCAGTTTATGCCAACCAGTTATGAGGCTTATTCCGTAGACTTTAACGGTAACGGTAAGCGTGATTTGGTTAATGAGCTTGAGGATGCCGTTGGTAGTGTCGCAAATTATCTGAAGGTGCATGGCTGGCGTAGAGGTCAGGCAGTGTTTGCGAGCTTGAGCGGTAGCTTGCCAGCCGGTGCAAAAGACAGTGTGGCTAAGCGTGCAAAACCAAAGCAGACCGCGGCGGAACTGGAAAATCTTGGTGTTAGCTACAATAAAAATGGCGCGAGTGAAAAAATGGCATTGCTTTCCCTTAGCCAAAAAAACGGAAAGAGCTATTTTGTTGGATTTCGAAACTTCTACGCCATCACACGTTATAACCCTAGTATAAATTACGCTATGGCAGTAACCGAGTTATCGATGCAAATTGAAGCTAAAGCCCGCGCTTCAAATTAATTAGTCCAATGATAGTTACTCCGGTAGTGGCAAAGATTTGCCAGCTAAATCGCCGCCATGCCATATTGTCTGGAATTATCGCTGTTGCGTTTGTGGTGACGGCTTGCACTTCAAGATCCGTGGCGCCTGAAATAGATACAGCACCTGGAAGTAGGGCATCTGTTAATAAGGCGCCTAAGGCCAATCAAGCAGTTAAGCCGAATACGACGATTGCAAAAGGAGGATTTTATGGAGGAGACAGACCGCCAACGCGAGTGCCGGTCAACATAAAGCAAGTACCGAATGCTCAGCCGATGTCCTTGCCGCTAAGTAAAACCGGAAATAAACCCTATAAGGCGCTTGGCAAATCTTATACGCCGCTAAAATCAGCCAAGGGATATCGCGCTAAGGGTGTTGCTTCGTGGTACGGAAAGAAGTTTCACGGTAGAAGAACGTCCAGTGGGGAAACGTATGACATGTTTGCGATGACGGCGGCGCATACCGTTCTGCCTTTGCCTTCTTTTGTTAGGGTGACGAACCTTGATAACAATAAATCGGTAGTTGTTAAGGTCAATGATCGTGGCCCTTTCCTGCACAACAGACTAATTGATCTGTCTTATGCGGCGGCAGACAGAATTGGTATAACGAAGTCCGGAACAGGAAGAGTAGAAGTGATTGCTATAGCGGCTGACTCCAGCGAGCAGATTGCTGCATCCACTACCGCAGAAGCGTCGTCAAATGCGTTTACCGGTGTCGCCGGATCGCAGCTAAATGGCGACACTCAGGCGGCAAAATACACTCTTCAAATCGGCTCATTTAGTCTTGCCGACAATGCGATTGGATTGCGTAACTGGTTGCGGCAAAAGGGGTATCCTGTGGAACCAACGACAGACGCGGCATTGATTAAGCTTGGTCCGCCCTATAAAGTGCAATCAGGACCGTTTTCTTCCATTGCAGAAGCACAAAGCGCTCGCCAGTCTCTGCAAAAGCTAACTCGAGACAAGGTGATATTAAAAACCCTCTGAAATGGATAGATTACAGCTTGTCTCGCTATGGCGACAGGATGACAAAATTGCAGAAAACAATTACAAGATTGTCACCTTTTTGCCATCTGATGGGATTGTTCCTGTCGCTATAATTTAGACGTGTAATGGCATATTAACCAAAAATCCTTAATGACTCGTGTTTTAGTGGCACTCATCCTTTTGTGCCAAAGCTTCCTTCTATTGAGCGCAGTATCTGCAACCGCAGATACACTCGTACCCATTCCCGATTCGGTGAAATCGGTGGTTCCAAATCCTGATATAAAGGCGAAGTCCTGGATGTTGATCGATTTTGAAAGCGGATGGATTCTGGGTTCAGAAAACCATGATCTTCGCATTGAACCAGCCAGCTTAACCAAGCTGATGACCAGTTACTTGATTTTCGAGGCGCTTAAAAAAGGCGATATAAAGTTAACCGATCAGGTGTATATCAGTGAAAAAGCCTGGAAGACTGGTGGCTCAAGAATGTTCGTCCAGGTCGATACGCATGTCGATGTGGAAAGCTTGTTAAAAGGTTTGATTATTCAATCAGGAAATGATGCAGCAGTGGCTCTCGCTGAATATCTTGGAGGAAGCGAAGAGGGCTTTGCAGTTCGAATGAACCACAAAGCCGCCGAGCTTGGCATGGTTAACACTCATTTTACCAATAGCAATGGTCTGCCTGGACCCGATCATTATTCAACTGCGAAAGATATCGTCATTCTAGGCCGATCGCTGATACGAACTTTTCCGGACCTATTCACACTCTACTCTACGCGGGAGTATACCTATAACGATATTACGCAGAAAAACAGGAATGCGTTGTTATGGCGTGACCCTAGCGTTGATGGATTAAAAACCGGTTACACCAAAGCCGCAGGTTATGGTTTGGTTGGGACAGCGAAGCGCGATGATATGAGATTGATGGCAATCGTTACCGGAACCGAGAGTCGAAAATCTAGAGCTGATTCTGTACAGGCTTTGTTGCAATATGGATACGCTGCGTATGACGGTCTGTTATTGTACAAACCGGGTGCAAATGTCAGCACGGTGCCCCTTTGGATGGGACAAGAGAGTGATGCCGGTATCGGTGTTCCCAAACCTCTTGGTTTGGTCTATCCCAAGGGACAGCGTGATAAGTTGTCTGCGGCATTGGATATCCCGGAAAGTTTGGAAGCACCATTGACTGCTGGTACAGATGTCGGCTCAATCGTATTGAAGTATGATGGTGAGCCATTGATGGAACAAAGACTGTTGCTCAACGCGAACTATCCCGAGGGGCCGATTTGGTCGCGTTTAATTGATTCGGTAAAACGATTGTTTTAATGTGTTCTTAATCGACACTTTTTCTCCTCACCAGTTTAAGTTTACTCCCGCTGACAGTGACTGAATCCAAGAAACCTTCTGAGCCCGATACAGGGGAGTTGATGCACTTTCCATGCGAGCTGGATATCAAGGTTTTTTCGAAAACCGAAGTCAATCTTGAGGAAAGAATTGAATCAATGTTGATGGTAAATTTACCGAAAGAGCAGATCCTGGAGATTACTGCCAAATTTAGTAATAAGGGAAAGTATCGTTCACTCAGCTGTAAGGTCATAGCGAAGTCGAAGGACCAGATAGATCAGGTATATGCTGATCTTGGGAAATACCCTGAAGTCATTATGCTACTGTGACCACTCGTGTTGATGCACTGTGGAAGGGGCAGCAGGTGTACGCGGCGACTGCGGATGCAATGTTAGCGTTTACAGATGACAGGAATTCGCAGACCACAGACGAAATATGGTTTCTGGAACACCCTCCAATTTATACGCGCGGAACGAGTTGCCGTACTGAAGTTGTCAATAATCCTGATTCTATTCCTGTGTTTCAGAGCAATCGCGGGGGGCAGTTGACTTATCATGGTCCCGGTCAGTTAGTCGTTTATATGTTGCTTGATATCAAACGACTTGGCCTCGGCCCGAAAAGACTGGTTGAAATGATTGAACAAAGCATCATCGACCTTCTCTCGGGCTATGAATTAAAAGCGCAAAGAAGGGCAGGTGCTCCTGGCGTTTATCTCAATCAAAAAAAAATAGCTGCTTTGGGGTTAAGAATTCGCAACGGTAAATGTTTTCATGGTTTGAGTCTGAACGTCGATATGGATCTAGCGCCGTTTAGACAAATTGATCCATGTGGAATACCGCAGCTCGAAGTGACTCAACTTACCGACAATGCAGTGGAGAAAACTGTGCGATCGGTCGCCGTTGATCTATTGGGTGCGCTGCATTGTCAATTCAAATGGGGCACACCTCCGATTCTCGTCGATATGCTATAGCCTGGATTCCCAAGCTCTTGCCTCAGCTAGTCGATCTGCTGTTCCGACGTCAGCCCAATAGCCACTATAGAGCTCTGCGGACACCCGTCCAGTGGCGATCTGTTGATGAATGAGAGGGGCTAATGGCGCTACTCCTGGAGTCAAGGGATGAAAAAGCGCGGGCCGATAGATACCAATACCGCTAAATGTGACTTTTGTGCATCTTGAATGCGCTGAGTCCGCTGCAACCAGTTTTGCTGGCTCTACAGTATCATCCAACCAAAAGTCTCCATCGGGGTGGTGAGAAGGGTTTGATACCGTCACCAGATGCATATTCATGCTAGATGATAGCCCTAACGACTGAAAATCAAGCGGACATCTAATATCACCGTTCACAACTAAAAATGGACTATCGCCGAGCAGGGGAAGGGCTTTTTGAATGCCACCAGCAGTCTCCAGAGGACCATTTGGCTCGATGCTGTAGGCAATACGCAGACCGTATTGCTCGCCATTTCCTAGAAACTCTTTAATTTGTTCTCCTAAGTAACTAAGGTTAATTACTACCTCTAAAATTCCACTGTCGGCAAGGGCCAGTAAATGATGTTCGATAAGGCTTCTGTCACCCACTTTGATAAGTGGTTTTGGCGTGGTATCCGTTAGCGGTCGTAATCGATCGCCTCTCCCGGCGGCCAAAATCATGGCTTTTTTTATCGGCATGGCTGGGTCAAATAGATAATCAGATAAAGAGGTCGGGAACGTGGATTATAAGCTAGTGAAACCCTATAATTCGTCTGTACTTAACTACCCGAAGCGCCGACCACATGCTGAAGAAATATCCGCTCCAGTCCTCCTTCTCAAGCGCCGCCAATTTTCTGTCTGGCACTCTATTTTCAGCCGGTCTAGTGTTTGCAAGCACTACGGGCACAGTAACCGCTCAGACACTAGATGGAGGAGACATAAATTTTGCGGATATCGCGGTATGTCTACCTGGATTCGTTGATGTGCCAAGGGAGTTGAGGGATGCTCCACAAGGCAATGCAGATGATCAACCAGTTGCAATCGAAGCGGATTCTATTGAGGCTTCGGATGGCGATCGAGCGGTCCTTAAAGGAAATGCGCAGATCATTCAGGGAAACAGGGGAGTCTACGCAGATAGAATTGAGTATAACCAAGAAACATATCAGGCCCATGCCAGTGGCGATGTCAAACTTTATACCCCTAATGGTGATGAGATTCGCGCGGAATCGATGAACCTCGAAGTCGACACGTTTATAGGAGATGCCGAGAACGTTAGTATTCAAATAGTTGACACACAACCTGAGTTTCTGACGCGACGCGGGGAGTCCTTTGATGAGGACTATTCAGTGTTTGCGCCGTTTACAAATCGTATTGATCCCAAGCTTGCAGACGAAGATGAGGACGACTCTGAAGCTGATGGTAAGAAAAAGAAAAAAGATAAGAAGTACTACCATCGTGCACGTGCTTCTGGTGAAACGATGCAGTTTGAGGGTAAAGATTTCGAACGGCTACAAAATGCAGTAATGACAACTTGTCCTGTAGGCAATGAAGATGTCTCACTTGCCGCCCGGGAATTGGAACTTGATCATGCAACGGGGATAGGTACTGCGAAAAATATGGTGGTTCGATTTAAGAATGTACCGATATTCTATTTTCCATCTGTTTCGTTTCCGATCAACGATGAACGTAAAACCGGGTTTCTGTTTCCAGCTATCGGTGAAGATGCTGACTCTGGAACCATCCTTGAGATCCCTTATTATATAAATATCGCTCCGCAAGCCGACGCTACGATTATTCCACGATATCTTTCGGAACGCGGTGTGCAGCTGTTTTCCGAATTACGCTATATCGGGGAAGAGACCGAAGGCTCTCTAAAGGGAGAAATTCTTCCTGGAGATGAAGAGTTTGATGGAGAAGATCGGTACGCCATCGGCTTTGATCATGATCAACGATTTGGAGACTTCTGGAGAGCGCAAGTAGAGCTTCAGGATGTGTCGGACTCTCAGTATTTACGTGACTTTGCGAACAATGTTGATGTCGTAGCTTCAAGTTTCGTGCCGCAAGAAGCTTCGGTAACGCGTAATGCAGACAATACAAGTTTTAGTGCAAGAGTGCGGACGACACAATCAGTAAACGATAATCTTACGGAAGAAGATCTGCCTTACGATATTCTTCCGGAGTTGAACTTTAACGTGAAACCTCAGGAAATTAGCATTCTGGAAGCCGGCCTGGATTCACAGTTTATCCAGTTCGATACGGATAGCGATCTGCTGGTGAGAGGGCAAAGACGGACCCTTAATCCTTATTTGTCTGTTCCATTCGAAGAAATTTATGGTTATGTGACTCCCAAAGTCTCATTGTATAACATTGATTATTCTCTGGAGAACAGCGGTGATTTAGAGGATTCTCCATCGGCGACGGTTCCTGCTTTCAGTGTAGATAGTGGGTTGACGTTTGAGCGTCTTTTCGATCAGTCGGGTACACCTTTTTATCAAACCCTGGAACCCAGATTGTTCTATCTGAACGTTCCTGAAGAAGA
>CALKKV010000081.1 GCA_937992195.1 uncultured Gammaproteobacteria bacterium
AAATTCAGGTTTAGAAGCAATCTTAATGCAGCGCCTCAGCGCCTGCGTTTACAATTCCTCCCCAATCAAACATACCATTTATGTTCGCTACGGCGCCTTCCTCCCCGCTGGATAACTCGACCCTTAATGCTTTCCAGCGTATCTACTCTTAACGGTTTCTCATTGCCGTTCAGTGTCACCAGCTCCCAGCCACCAGGAATTATTTTTAGCTGTCGAAGCACATGCTCTTCATGGTCTTCCGCTACAACGAAACATCGATCTTCAACCATCGCACCCGGCTCAACAATTACGATCGCGCCATCACGGAACTCCGGCATCATACTATCCCCGACTACTTGCAAGGCAAATGCACCACTCTCAGAACAACTCATATCTGCGGTTAAAAATCTCCATCAAGAGGTTTAAGTATACGATGAACAGATTGGATTAATCTTATTTTATAACTAATGCGGGTATAGAAATTACTATCGAGTCAATGCGTGGATGCATCATCTAGACTAAGTCATATCTAAGACAAGAGCACGAACAGATATTGAAAATCACTAAAATGCGAGGCATTGGCGTACCGGTAAATGATTACTATGTACATGATTTAGGTAACATCCCAAATTACCGATACAACAAAATACCTCTAGAAAAAGTAACAAAAGACAAAGAAGGCATAGTCTTAAAGGTAGATGATGAAAATCATCCGGAGTTTTTTCTATCGCGCGACAAAGTAGAAGCACCAAACTCAGGCGGCAATACAACAAATGTCTTCCTGGGACTGGTCGCTCTATATGCTGCCACCGATCAGCATATCCAGTTTAAGATTATTTTGCCTGAGGATCGTTCTTCCATCGCACAGCAAGAAATCGACCAGCATGTCTATCAAGATATCAATATCGTACAAATACATACGAATATTTGGGGGCCGAGAGAATGCTACAACGGCAACGCCCACGGCAGAACTTACCTTCTGGTCTCACCACATCCTCCAATCAACACTTTGGATGCGGAAATCACCAATCGATTTAAAACAACCAACGACATACCAATTCTCACCCCCGCTTACTTAAACAGCTATTTGGGACCACAGATTATCATCCCTACCGGTATAGGTTTTGACTCGATCAAACCACGTATTGGTAATAACGATGTCATCGTGTGTTGTAACGATGATGAGCTGATTGAGAAATTCGGAACCGACATCTTTCCGGACGAAAGCTCTGATGACACGCTGCGAAAAATCACTGATCGATTCACGCGCAATCATAATCCCCATATGGAACCAAGTATGACATTCGCTTTAGGTTTCTCAACAGGAGGGTCACTTACCTGTTATCAATTTGATAACAAACAATCTCTGATTCACCTGCCTTTGGACGCTGAAGATTCCAGGACGATTGCACAAATCTTCGACGACCCAAACGTCGATCCAGCTTTTGACGGAAAATTCGGCGTTGGACGTGGAGACGCACGCATCACTGGACATTTGTTCTATCCGTACTTTGTAGAAGTAATGAAAGATGGACAGAAAGCAGCAATGGCCGCATCTGAACTCGGTGCCGCCCTGTCGGCGCTGATGCACTATTCAAAAAAATCGAACATTACAACATTCAACCCGGATTCCTTAAATTTACTTGTCAGCAGGTGCATCGAAAAAGTTGAAACTGGAAAAACCCAAGCTACAGATTTACATATGTAATTCGAAATGCTCTGTCAGTTGTATGCCGGGCTTGGTAAAAGGAAAAAGCCGTTGCAGGTATCAAGTAGACGAGATTACTCTTGTTCAAGTTGGAATTGTTCTACTGGTCGCGGCATTTTCTTGTTCTAGATGACACCTCAATGCCATTCGCGTTTAATCCCGCTATTCGTCTCAATGCTATCGATTGTGACTGTCCATCTCTATTTACATCCAGCTGATAAAATAGTGGGCATCAAAAGCTCTGTCAATAGAGATACGAGCAAGTGATCTTATGACGGCTTCATTTCACTTCTCTATAAAAAATAGCCGGTTTTTAGTTAATGCATCTAATAAATCAGCCTAACTCGGATTTGACGGTATCAACCAACGCCCGGGTATAGCGATGGGATGGTAATGAGAACACCTGTTCGGTTTCGCCAAGCTCGACCAGTCTCCCAGATGCCATAACTGCAACTCGGTCAGAAACATATCGCACCACCGCCATGTCGTGGGAAATAAAAATCATAGTGAGATTCATGGCTTTAACCAGCACGAGCAAGAGCTCTAAAATCTCAGCTTGTACTGTTACATCCAGGGCCGACACCGGCTCATCGGCGATCAACAGCTGAGGGGCTGCTGCGATTGCTCGAGCAATCGCTATGCGTTGACACTGTCCTCCAGAGAACTCATGAGGATATCGATGTAACGCCGTTTCAGGCAGTCCCACATCGCCCATTAGCCTTACTACTTTTTTCGCAGTGCTTTTAGGGTCAGTATTCAACCCGTGTAACTGAATGGGCTCAGCGATAATTTCGAAAGCTGTCATCCTAGGATTCAATGATGAATAAGGATCTTGAAAAACCATTTGCACTTTCTTTCTTAGACTTCTTAACACCTCGCCTTTACTGGTTAGCAGTGGTACCCCTTCAAACAAAACTTCGCCACGATCGGCTTGCGTCAATCGAACAATCGCTTTTGATAACGTCGACTTACCACTCCCCGATTCACCGACGATGCCCAGCACTTCTCCCCGCCGCATGGTAAAACTGACATCATCTACAGCGAGCTGATCAGCGTATCTGACCTCAAGGTTCTTGACGTCAAGCAGATCAAGAGAATTTGCGCCTTGAAATTGAAATGCGTTTGGCTTCGCGGTCTTTGGAATCGCGGCCAATAGTTTTTGGGTATAAGGATGTGCAGGACGGTCAAATATTTGCCAGTTCTCTCCCTGTTCAACAACCTGTCCTTTTTCCATGACCAACACCCTGTCAGCAATATTTCTCACTACCCCGAGGTCATGGGAGATAAAGATGACACTTAAGTCTCTGACCGACTGCGCGTCTTTGATCAGCGCAATAATATGCGCTTGTGTGGTCACGTCCAATGCGGAAGTTGGCTCGTCAGCAATCAACAGTTCCGGTTCCATAATTAATGCCATCGCAATCACAACGCGCTGACGCATTCCGCCGGAAAACATATGAGGATAATCATCAATTCTTTTTGCTGCGTCTTCAATACCAACCTCCTCGAGCAGCTGTATCACACGCACTCTGGCGTCTGCTTTAGAGGTCTGGGTATGATGCAGCAACGGCTCCATCACTTGATCCCCGATGCTCATATACGGATTTAACGCACTCATCGGATCCTGAAAAACCATTCCAATACGTTTACCACGAATCTCTCTTAAGCTTTTGTCACTCAATCCAAATAAATTCGATTGGTCAAACCTTGCCTGACCATTCACCGTATGCGATCCATTAACGGGCAATAGACCAAGCAATGAATAACAGGTAACAGATTTACCGGAACCTGATTCGCCTACAATGCCTAAAATCTCACCGCGGCGCACCTCGAAAGACACGTCTTCAACCGCGTATTCTTTGTTATCACTTCCAGCAAATTGAACGAACAGGTTGTTAACTTCAAGTAGTGATTTCATCCTATCCACCGTCTCCATCAACTGTCGTCCTTGGGTCCAGTGCATCACGCAAACCATCACCCAGAAAATTCAAGGAAAACAAGGTCAACGACAGCGCTATCCCCGGGAAAATAAGCAGCCACGGGTACTCTTCCATGGTTTCTACGCCATCTGATATCAAAACACCCCAAGAACTTGCTGGTGGCTGAACACCCAATCCTAAAAAACTGAGAAAAGCCTCGAATAACATGACGCCAGGAATGGTCAGCGTGACATAAACGATCACAGGACCGATCACGTTTGGCATGATGTGGCGAAAGATAATCTGCCTGCGACTTAACCCGGTTACAACCGCAGCGCTAATATACTCCTGGCGCCGTATATTCATCACCTGCGCCCTCACTATTCTCGCCATGGTCAGCCATTCGATTAAGCCAATCGCCAAGAACAAAAGCAGGAAGCTGCGCTCAAACACCACCATCAACAAAATCACAAAAATCATAAAAGGCAGTGCGTATAAAATATCGACGATACGCATCATCGCCGCATCGATGATGCCACCAAAATACCCGGCAATGGTTCCCCACAAAATGCCGATCACCAGGGCAACAGCGGTCGCCGCAAAACCAACGAGCAATGAGACCCGACCGCCATACATCAGCCTGGTCAACAAATCACGGCCCAATGTATCGGTTCCAAGCCAATGCGCAGCGGATGGCGGAACAGCACCAAGGGTGAGATCTTGCGCTTCCTGCGGATACGGTGACAACAATGGGGTAAGCACTGCAATAATGGTCATAAAAACAATTACCCCAAGACCAAACATCGCGAGTTTATTCTTGCGTAATTTAGCCCAGGCAAGCGACCATAGAGATTGTCCATACTCCCCATCCTGACCATCCAGAGGATGGTGACTGGCCAACATCTTATTATTCATGACGGTGCTTCTGCCGCAGCTGTGGGTTCAGCTTAATACTAACCAGATCAGCAACTATATTGAGCACAACAATAAGTGCTGATAACAGGATGGTGGTTCCCATGATCATTGTGTAATCACGATTAAACGCCGCCTGCACATAGAACCGCCCTAATCCAGGAATTTGAAAAATAGTTTCGACCACAAATGAGCCGGTCAACAAACCGGCGATAGCCGGGCCGAGATACGCAATCACTGGCGCCATTCCGCCGGGCAGTGCGTGGCGAAATAAAATAGTCGGTGTCGATAAGCCTTTCGCCCGGGCAGTTCGAATATAGTTTTGCGAGAGCACCTCAAGCAGCCCTCCTCGCGACAAGCGAGCAATCACCGCCGCATAGGCCAGGCCAAGGGTTAGAGAAGGCAGAATTTTATCTCCGGGAGCATAACCCCAACCGCTGACCGGCAGCCATTCAAACCAAATACCAAACACCAGCACCAATAGCGGACCGAGCAGAAATGTAGGTAGACAAATCCCAGTCATCGCCAATGCCATTGGCAAATAATCTTGCAGCGTGCGTGGCCTAGTTGCGGCGAGCAACCCTGCCAGCAAACCAAGGACTAATGCTACCGCTAACGCATAAACCGCTAACTCAAGGGTAATCGGCAAGCCAGTTGCAATCAGCTCGGTTACGCTTCGACCGGGATATCTGAATGACGGCCCGAAATCCCCTTTCAACAAATTACCCAGATAGTCAAAGTACTGTTGATACACCGGCGCATCAAGCCGGTAGGTTGCTTCCAGGTTTTTTATTACTTCGGGCGGCAGCGCTCGTTCCGCATCAAATGGACCACCCGGTGCCTGACGAATCAGAAAGAAGGTCACCGTAATGACGACGAACAGCACGGGAATACCTTGCAGAATTCTGTTCAAGGCGATTCGAATCATGTCGACCAGTTCCTAATGATGCCCTTCCTATCACAATAGATTATTCGTCGCGCCATCTTATTGATCCGCACCTTCTTTCTCAAGAAAGATATATTTATATGGATGATGGTCCAAAATATTGGGATGCCAGTTTTTCACCGAAGGATCACGCAAAGTCACTCTGGTATAGGTGTAAATCGGCATTAGCGGCGCTTCCCTGTTCAGAATACGCTCGGCTTCCGTAAAGGATTGATATCTTTCTTTTTGATTTGATTGGGTCGCCGCTTTCGCTATCAGTCGATCATAATCAGGACTGCTCCAACCGGTCCGATTATTTCCTCCATCCGTTAGCATCATATCTAGAAAAGTATTGGGATCGGGATAGTCACCAATCCACCCTGCTCTGGAAATATCATAGTCAAGATCATTTGTTCGGGACAGATATACTTTCCAATCGGTATTTGCCAGTTGAATATCGATACCCAATGCTTGCTTCCACATTTGCTGAATCGCTTCGGCAATACGGCGATGGCCTTCACTGGTGTTGTACAGCAGCTCCAAGGTTGGAAAACCCTCTCCTTCTGGGTAGCCGGCCTCCGCCATAAGTTCTTTCGCTTTGGAAATATCATAGCGAATAGCAAAGCCATCATCTCCGCCTGGCGGAAAATAACCCTGGGTTTCTGGCGGCGTAAAGGCGTATGCAGGAAGCTGACCACCTTTGGTCACCGCATTAACAATCGCTTCGCGATCAATAGACATCGATAGCGCACGCCGCACTTTAGGGTTATCCAATGGCTTTCGCGTAACGTTAAAACGATAGAAGTAAGTACCCAGATAAGGACTGATAGAAATTTTCTGCGGATCAGATTCCTGGTACACCGCAATTTTTGAAGACGGCGTTGTCGCCGCAACATGGAGCGCACCCGTTCTAAACATCCGCTCCTCGGTTTGCGCATTGTCTATCGGGTAAAAACGAATAGCCGAAAGTTGAACATTCTCTGCGTCCCAGTAATCCGGGTTTTTCTCCACTTCTATTAAGTAATTAAGCCGCCAGCTTTTTAACAGGAACGCACCATTGCCTACTAAATTACCCGGCCGCGTCCAGGCCGTGCCACGTTCAGTGACCCCACCAAACGCTTCTATGGTCGGCGGATGCACCGCAAAAGTACTGTAGTGCGCAAGTAACGACAGGAAGTAAGGTGTTGGATTTTCCAAAGTCACTTGTAGCAACTTCTCACCCAATGCACGCACCCCTACTTGATCAAAATCCGAAATTTCCCCCTTATTGAAAGCTGCTGCGCCAGCCACAGGATAAAGCTGATAGGCATACTCCGCGCCTAAAGCCGGGGTTAAAATTCTCTTCCAAGACCAAACAAAATCGGCCGCAGTCACCGGATCGCCATTGCTCCATTTCGCTTCCTCACGAATTGTAAACTGATAGCGCAAACCATCCTCCGAAACCTCCCAAGATTCAGCGAGCCCTGGCATCGGCGCCAGACTTTCAGGATGCTCTGAAATCAAACCCTCAAACAACGCAGTAATAATATTGTTTTCAGTCACACCTGTAACAATATGGGGATCAAGGTCTTGCGGCTCGGTGCCATTGCCGAGATGCAGCACCTGACTTTCGATTGCGCTCTCGACGTTGGTCTCTCCAAGATCGCAACCTGTCAGTGCAAGAAAAGCCACAATAATAAGCAAGCTTTTCTTCGAATACGGAAAAGATCGGAGAGACATTTGCATTAACTTATATACCGGCTCAAATATAACTGAGTTAGAGTGCTGTAATTCTAATCAAGTCTTCACTGACAAGGCTATCTATCCCTCGGTTTTTAATCGTTTATTTATCAGCCCTGCCAGAGACTTCAGTAGAAAAAGTAAGCGACGCCCAATGACTGCGCCAAACAGGTTGATTTGCTTTATCGGCCTCGATAATCTCCATTTTTACTGCGTTCAAAAGATACTGACTGTTTGGTTGCAGGCGAATAGTTACCTCTCCATTCGAAGCGATCTCATAGGTTCGCAGAGTAACATTTTGATCGGTTGATTTTTTGTAAACGGACAACAGTCCCGATTCTACCTCCCCCCTCCACGTTAATCTCAGCGTTAACAGGTCTGTTTGAAGATGCATCGGATTTTGCAGTGCAACAAGCTCGAACGGCATGCCTGCCACTCGATCCTGACCTTTACTATGACCAACGCCAACCAATGCCTTGGAGTATCGGATAAATGTTTCGGAAAAACCAAATGCCGGCAAGCCTCTCTCCCGATGTACCTCAAGCACCCATTCAACCCCTTCCTTCTCAGCAAATTCTCTAAATTGCTCAGCACTTTCATATTGAATCTCACTTCCGCTTGATTGATAAACAATCGAATAAAGCCCCTCTTTTCTTGGCACAAACTGTATCGCAGGTAAATCTCCAAGGCGGCCCAAGATATTTCTTGCTCCAGTCCCATGGTCAAATTCCAAGCGTTCGAAGCGAGCAGGATTAAATGATAGGCGATGCCCAGAAAAATTTTGCCCGGTAACTACATCCAGTTTAGCTACGGCATTAAGCGGAATTTGATAGTCGACAGGTTGTAACCATGACTCATGGGCGTTTACCGCGCTGACAGGTATAATCAGCGTCATCAAACAGCGCAACATTAAAAACAGAAACTTACTGGCTGAAAGAATGCCTTTAAAGATCTTACCGCCAATATTTTTAGTTAACCTCACAGCTCTTTTCAATCTATGTTCTGCACTGACGGCGCTTTAACCGCAGATACCGCACCCGACCAGTCGAAAAAACCTTCAATACTCAGAAGCCTGGTTTTATTGTGGATGTTCATCGGTTTTTCGATACCAGTAAATGCCCATGAAATTCGACCGACAATTGTTAACCTCAATCTAACAGATTCGGGTTATGAATTAGAACTTCTGCTCAATCTTGAAGCGATTATGGCCGAGATTGGTCCGGAGCATAGCGACACTGACGAATCAGAGAATGCCACACTCTATGACAGTTTGCGGCGGTTGGATTCGCAAGAACTCAAAACTCAATTCGATCTTTTTCATGACCAGTGGATAGATTCTATCGACATTACCGATTCCAGTGGCAAACCTATCAGCCATCAACTCATTTCGATAGACATCCCTGAAACCGGAGATATCGCGATAGCTCGCGATACTAAACTGCGACTTCAACCACAATTAGATGGTGAAGTATCAGACGTAATTTGGTCTTGGCCTGCAAAATATGGCACCAGCATAATTCGCGTCAATCAAGCGAATGGAGAGGTCAACGAAGATGATTACAGCGCATTTCTTGCGAACGGCGAAAAGAGCACGGCGATTCCTCTCTCCGGATCACTAAATCAAACCTCCTTGCACGTCATTGTTAATTACCTAAAGATAGGCTTTGCGCATATTATTCCAAAAGGTCTCGACCATATCCTCTTTGTAGTAGGCCTGTTTCTGCTTGGCGCCGCATTGCGCCCGTTGTTTATCCAGATAACCAGCTTCACGCTGGCACATACAATTACCCTGGCCTTGGGAACAACCGGCATTATTCAACTTTCACCATCGATTGTAGAGCCGCTGATCGCTGCATCAATTATTTATGTGGCAATCGAAAATATCATCTCAGACCGCCTTCAACGTTGGCGACCCGTCATCGTATTTTGTTTCGGTTTACTTCATGGTTTGGGTTTTGCCGGCGTTCTCTCAGAAATCGGTATTGCCAGCGGCTTTTTCTTTACCGCGTTGATCTCATTTAACCTGGGTGTCGAATTTGGCCAAATCTGCGTTATCCTGATTTGCTTTTTACTGGTTGGGTTCTGGTTTAGGCACAAGCCCTGGTACCGGCAAAGAATCACTATTCCTGGATCGCTTGTTGTCGGTGCTTTTGGGTTATTTTGGTTTGTTGAAAGAGTTTTCGGATAGCCAACCTTCGTGGATAGCCTTCTTGATTTCTTGGTAAATCGCAAAATAATGCAATATCCTAGAACGCAAGCCTTGTCAGACAGCCTGTGGCACGTCACCGTGCCATAATGCATCTAACCATATGCCATATCGGATCAATCCTTCCAAGCAATGCCAAACAACAGAACCATCAGCTGCATCCTGTTTGGCCTCGGGTTAATCCTGTTTTTTAAGGCGAACAATGCATTATCTGAAGACAAAAGACTCTGCGAGATTGATCAAAAAAACTCAGTCGTAGTCATTCGAGTATATTCAGAAGGAAGATTATCGGCATTTGGTGACAATCATTTGATCAGCACATCGCAACTGGAAGGGGAACTCACCCTTAATCATGATCGTCCAGAACAGTCAAGAATTCTTCTCTCAGTTCCCACTCAATCCCTTATCGTCAACGATCCAACATTACGTGCGAAAGCTGAAGAAGGCTTTAACAGCAAAGTAGGCGCGCTTAACCGCAGGATTACGCGCAAAAGCATGCTAGGCAAGAAAGTTTTGTATGCAGAGAAATATCCTTATATCAATTTAGAAAGCGTGCAGTTACCCGCCCAACTGATTGGCGAAGCGATTATGAAAGTCACACTTCGTGACACGGCACAAAAAGAAACCGTCGAAATAACCACACAGCTCGATAACAATCTATTACAAATTACCGGCCAGTTCTATCTCAACCAATCTGACTATGGCATTGCGCCATTTTCAATCATGTTTGGAGGTATTCGTGTCAAAGACGCGCTTCGACTCGATTTTGATGTAAGGGCAAAATGCCCGTTATCCTGAGGAATCAAGGGAAATAGCGATTACAATATCTGGTTTCCTTATTTTCCAACAGTCAAAAACCATTGACCTTTTCCAGTAAAAATTTAAACGAAGGTTCGATCAAGACCTTGGCTGGTACCGCCGTGTTTGAGCGCGGATACGTTTACCTGAATGAAGGCCGCGTTAGCTTGGCCTCGCAAAATAAAAACACGACGGTAATGCGAGTCGAAGGCAACCATCAATACCTGGTTAAACTCAAACACACCAGCAGACAATTTGAAGCGAGCTGCGATTGTCCTGCAGCACAGGGCTTTGATTTTTGCAAGCATTGTGTGGCCGCCTCATTGTTTTATCTTCAGTTAATAGCTGGAAAAGAAACGCTCAAAAAGAGCTCCGGCAAAGACCTGCTGCACGCCTACCTGAAAAGCCTACCCAAAGATCAGCTTGTGACTGCGTTATCCGAACAGATAAATCGCAATCCGTTAACGCTTCAAAACTGGATGCTGCGCGCAGAAACTGCAGCAGAAAAACTAGACGAGAAAACATTTAAGAAGCACATCACAGCAGCAATTCCATACCATCGCCACCTGCATAGACATCGGCAGGTTCGCGCTTTCTTCGCAAAAATAGAGGCCTTAACCGAACGTATTGATGAAGAATCAGACCACCTTGAACCGGAACATATTCTTAAGCTGGTTGACTATGCAATTTTGCGGATAAATCGAGCATTGGAAACGGTAGATGACTCCGCAGGGTATCGTCAAGAATGCCTCGATATGCTTGCAAAACTCCATCATCAAGCTCTGTCCCAATGTGCGCTATCCAATCAGCAAAGAGCAGATTATTTATTACGCATTTATCTTGGAGACGATTATGATTTTTACCCAAGCATCCCTGAAAGCTACGAAGCTTTTCTCGAAAAAGAGACAATAGCGCTTTTCTACCAGCGACTAAATCAGCGCTGGGAAGCACTGCCTGATTTAAATCCAGATGGAGAGGATATTAAACACTTTGACCGAAAACTTGATTATCTCCATACCCTTGCGCCCCTGCTAAAAAAAGCGCGCGCTGAAAATGATATCGAGCAAGAAATTCGCTACCTGGAAAAATCCGCTACCAACGTTAGAGATATGGTTGCGCTTTCCGCACTGTACTCAGAATTGGGCAATATGGAAATGGCACATTTCTGGTTAACAAGAGCCGAAACACTATCAACTCAATCAGGGTATAGAGCGGATATTGAGTCGGTTGTAAATCAAAAGATAGAGCTACTAATTGTCGAAGAAAAATCCGATATCGCTTTAAAGATTCGATGGCAAAGATTCGAAGAAACCTTTAGCTATGAAGAGTACATACAGTTAAGCGAACTCGGAAAGCGGCTCGAGAGCCCAACAAACTATTACACGAAGGCCACCACCGCAATTCAACAACATTTGAACCATTCCGGCGACCGCGAACTGGCGGCGGAATTGACACGCATCCATCTTCGTGAAAAAAGCTCCGGCCCAGCCTGCATCGTTGCCAGCGCCTATTCTTTGCCTGTCGATCTATTAGAACAAGTGATCTATTCGAACATAGATCAGTTCAATGAGACTGTTCCTTTACTCGAACGAGCCGTGCAATTTCGAATTAAAAATCAAGGCGCTTCAGGATACGATGGCATTGCTCGCCTCCTGCAAAACGTCAAAGAAAAAATCAAGAAAAAAGACCAAAAGCTATTAAATCAGTTTGCCCGCAACTTTATAGAGTCGCATCAAGCCAAGCGTAAGTTGGTGACACTGATTGAAAATTTATTTCAGTAACTCTCAGACCTTGCGCTGAAGTGTTTCGCAAATTCGCTGGTCGGGCGAGCCCGAGACGTAGAAATGGATTTAACTCTTTTTTTTAGATATCGAACCGCCCGATACCCAATCAATAACAGCAAAATACCACCGTAGACAAAAGGCTCTGTGTCATCTGCTTTGGTGCTCCATAGAAAATGCAGTACGCCAAGCACGCCTGCGATATAAACCAGTTGATGTAACCTTGTCCAAACCTGCCCCATGCGTCGTCTGATTCCTATTGGAGAAGTTATCGCCAACAAAAATAATATAACAAAAGACCCAAAACCAACGGTAATATATTTCCTGTCGATTATATCGTCTAGAAGATAGCCAAAATCCAGTGACAGATCGAGTAACAAATAGATTGAAAAGTGCATCAATATGTAGAAAAAACAGTAAAGACCGATCAATCTTCTAAACTGCACGAACCAACCCGCCCCAAAAATTCGGGCGGCCGGAGTGACCGCCAGAGAGAGCAATAGAATACGCAAACCCCACTCTCCAGTTTCGTGGGTAATCACCTCAACCGGATTTGCGCCGAGCTTACCAAGAAATAAAAAACTCAGTAGATAAACTGTCGGCATGATCAAAAGCAGATGCAATACCGGTTTATATCGCCATCGAATGGCGTTAATACCTGGTGACTTTATATGCATTAGATCCTGTTCTTATCCGAAAACCAACCGAGTTCAATAGAACTCTTTCAAGTCCATTCCAGCATACATAGCAGCCACTTCTTCCTCGTAACCATTAAACATCAACGTTTCCCGTTTAAACAGCTCGCCAATTCGCCGCTCTCTCGCCTGACTCCATCTGCGATGATTGACCTTTGGATTAACGTTTGAATAAAAGCCATATTCTCGAGCGTTGGCTAAATTCCAACTTGTCTCGGGCTCTTCTTCAGTAAAACGAATTTTGACGATGGACTTAATACTCTTAAACCCGTATTTCCAAGGCACCACTAATCGCATTGGTGCACCGTTTTGATTGGGCATAATTTTGCCGTACAAACCAACCGCCATAAATGTCAGGGGATTCATTGCTTCATCCATACGCAAACCCTCTCGATAAGGCCAATCCAGAGCTTTACGTTTTTGACCGGGTAACGGGTCTTCTTTATCGTAGATCGTCTCAAACGCCACGTACTTCGCATTACCAGTAGGTTCAAACCGATTCAATAATGCTGACAGAGGAAAACCATTCCAGGGAATAACCATCGACCACGCCTCTACGCAACGAAACCGATAAATCCGCTCTTCAATATCAAGCGGCTTTAAAATATCTTCTAAAGTGTAATTGCCAGGCTTTGCACATTCGCCTTCTACCGCAACACTCCATGAATCGGTTTTTAGTTTATCGGCATTCTTGACCGGATCACCTTTGCCCAAACCCAGTTCATAGAAATTATTGTAGGTGGTAATATCTTCAAATGAATTCACCTCCTCGTCCACCTTCATGGTGTTTGGAGAGGCGGCAATTTTTTCACTTAAACCTTGCACCGAGGCAAGAGCTAAAGCTGGAAAATACGCACTAAGAGAAACACCAACACCGGCCGCCATTCCTGACTTAATAAATTGTCGACGTTTGCGAAATAGTCGCTCGTCTGTCACCGTATTCTCGGTAAGTTGTGAAGCGGCTGGTATTCGTATTAGTGCCATACTGGCGTCCTCGTTTGGATGTAAGTGTTTTAAGTGACTCAATCGAATCACCCTTAATATACGCTGAACACGAGATATTGATTAAGACTTGCTATCGTATCGTATTGCTATGCCTTAGTCGTTGTTTTACGCTCCTAGTTCCTCGAATTTTCGTATTTTCCTCGCCTAATTCGTTTTTCTAGCGATTTTACAGGAAAGGTTTGCTCTACCCTGACTCGGTTCTCTAACACTCACTTTCCAGGGATAGGATCCCACTCTAAGTATCACAACTTGCAGTGGATAACGTCATTGTATGAACTCCGCTGTCATGAAATCGTCAAATCAGAGACAATGTGCCGTGCAAATTCAACCTTCTTACTTAGCCACAAATTTATCCATGCAGACTGAACTGATAAAAACAACACTGGATCAATTTGTATCCGACAATCATATTCCCGGTTACAACTGTTTAATCAGTCAAAAAGGGAAATCAACCAGCTATATCGAAAGCGGTAAAATGGATGTTGCTGCGGGAAAAGACATTGCCAGAGATACTATTTTTCGTATTTATTCTATGACCAAACCACTCACCAGTGTGGCAATGATGCAGCTTTACGAGCAGGGGTTATTTCAACTTGACGACCCGGTTAAGAAGTTCATTCCAAAATGGAAAAACCTGCAGGTGTTTTCTAATGGTGATGCAGATAGCTTCTCAGTAACCCCACCTTCCCGGCTGATGACGATCCGCGACTTATTCACCCACACTTCAGGGTTTACCTATGACTTTATGCAGAGTCATCCAGTCGACGAACTATATCGCCGCAGCGGAATTATCGGGGCAAGTTTCGATACTTCCCTTGAAGAAAAAGTCGAAATAATGGCGTCATTGCCACTGCAATTTAGCCCCGGCACTAGATGGAATTACAGCGTATCTACTGATGCTCTGGGGTATCTAGTGCAACTACTCTCCGAACAGCCACTTGATCGGTATATCGATCACCATATCACCCAACCGTTAGGCATGGTCGATACAGCCTTTAATATAACAACGGATAAACTAGATCGTTTTGCCGCCTGCTATATGGTGAACCCCGAATCGGGCGGCTACGAAATTGAAGACACCCCCGAAACCAGTCGCTTTCTCAAAAAGCCGGCCTTTATCTCCGGGGGCGGCGGCATGGTTTCCACCATTGATGACTATCACCGATTTTGTCAAACATTGCTAAACCGCGGCACATTGGATGGTACTCAACTGCTAAAGCCAGAAACAGTCAGCCTGATGACGCAAAATCAACTGCCAGATAACAAAGATCTTGCCCAGATGGGGCAGCCCACCTTTAGTGAAACACCTTACGAACATATCGGATTTGGTTTGGGGTTTTCGGTGGTGCTTGATGGCAGCAAAACATCTCAGCGAGCAACCACAGGTGAGTTTGCCTGGGGCGGCATGGCAAGCACTTGTTTTTGGGTTGATCCAAAAAATGCGCTGATCGTTATTTTTATGACCCAATTGATTCCGTCAAGTGCAGTACCGATCAGGGCCGCTCTAAGAGAGTCTGTGTACACATCACTGGCGAATGAGAACTAAAGAAGCGATCGAAAAATCCTTATGGAAAAATCCTATCGTGTTGACCAGCAGTTGAAGCGACAAATGCAGCAAAACCTCTCTGCATTTACACCAGAAGTCGAGACTAATACAACGCTAAGAAATGCAGCAGTTGCTCTGGTAATAACAAATGCGCCCGCATGCAACGACGAAGCATCAATTTTACTTACTCGACGGCCAGCAAAATTAAATCAGCATTCAGGTCAATATGCATTACCTGGAGGCAAGCTCGATCACAACGAAACCGTATTTGATGCAGCCAGGAGAGAGTTAGAAGAAGAGCTTGGTTTAAGTTTGCCTGCGGAAAATATTCTTGGCCGACTCGATGATTACCCCACGCGTTCCGGGTTTTGTATTTCTCCAGTCGTCATCTGGGCAGGTCTTGATGCAGACATAAAACCCAGTCCGGATGAAGTTGACGCCGTTTTCTACATCCCATTCTCTCAGCTAGACAGCGACGAAATACCGATTTTTGAGACCGGTGCCGACCCTGCACGCCCGGTTTTATGTTCGGCCTTTTCAACCTTAGGGCATCGCATGTATGCACCCACTGCGGCGGTCATGTACCAGTTTCGGGAAGTTGTTATCCGCGGATTAGCGACGCGCGTGAATCATTTCGATCAACCTGAGTTTGCCTGGCATTAGTGCGTAGATTGTCTCCCGCCAACAAGCGATCAAGTCAATTGTTCTATCGCTTTTTCCAAAGAGAGAGTGAAACGCTCGGGGCGTACCGGCTTTAAAATGTAGTCAAAGGAGAAAACATCAAACGCTTTGATCGCATATTTGTCATAAGCGCTGACAAAAATCACCATCGGCATCACTTCCTTCGGTATTGCCTCTAAAACATCAAACCCGGTCATGTCGGTAAGCTGAATGTCGAGATAAATCAAGTCAGGCTTTTTTTCGGTGATCGCATCGATCGCATCCTTTCCAGAGTCACATTCACCCACTACGTTGACTTCCGGTACGCCGCTCAATAATTCAAACACTTTCCGACGCGCAAGCCTCTCATCATCAATGATTAAAACGTCGATCATTTAATATCCACCCCTTTTTTAAATTTATTCGGATCCAAGTCAGGCACTGCCTTGATGCTAGGACAGGGAACTATTTGTTTTCCAATTAAGAATCCTCTGGGCCCTAATTATATAGATTAATATATCTAGCGTAAATTAAACGACAAAATGAATAGCAACCTTAGCCCTCAAAAAAGCCGCATTAAATCCCCAATTCGCTGCAAAAAGTCTTCGTCAGGGCTATTGCAAAAGCAGTTTGCACAGTAGAATACGCGCGCTTAAACACAGCCTTGGTTGTTAACGCCGCTGTGCCTAAATTTCATAACGAATTCCTTATCCAATGAATAACGGTTTCCGAACAAGTTTGATTGCCAGCATCATGATGTTAGCTGGAACACAGATCGCGATCGCCGAAGGCGACCCTATAGAAGGCAGAAAGAAAGCCGCTACCTGTCTTGGCTGCCACGCAGCACCAAATTTTGAGAACACCTATCCTATGTATCGGGTGCCTAAAGTTGGCGGACAACATCCAGAATATATCGCGGCTGCCCTCAAGGCTTATCGAGACGGTCTGCGGCCACACAAGACGATGCGGGCAAATGTCGCTAATCTGACCGACCAGGATATTGAAGATATCTCTGCTTTCTTCTCAAGCGTCCAGGAAGAGGGTTAAGCTCATGAAAAATATGACTAAATTAAGTAATCTGGCACGTGCTACGGTACTTGCCCTCCCGGTATTATTTGCTAATCAGAGCGTTTTAGCAGGCGATCCTGCTGCCGGAAAAGAAAAAGCAGCGGCTTGTGTTGCCTGCCATGGAGAGGATGGCAACAGTCCAATTCCAACAAATCCTCGTCTTGCGGGACAATATGAGGACTATTTGGCTTACGCCTTGTCGACTTATCGCAGCGGCGAGCGTCAAAATCCGATTATGAGTGGCATTGCTTCCGGGTTGAGCGATGAAGACATTGCTGATCTGTCAGCCTGGTTTGCGTCGCAAACCGGACTCAATATTCTTAATAAAGATTCGCTCTAATTCTGAAATTCAACTAAAGCTCAAACCTAGATTAGATATAAATTGTTGATATATAACAATTTTTAGATTTATCCATCTTGTTTTAGAAGGCTGCATGACTCCAGTTCCTGTGGGTTTTTTCGTCTGCTATATTGTTCATCTTGCGTTTATTGACGCGTGCTAGCATTTCGGGTTGGACGTCATTCTCGACGTCCTTCAAAACAAATCTGTTTATTTAGGAGACTCATTCACATGGTGGATACAGTAAAAATTCTTGGTGCATTACTCGGCGGCGGCAATATGTCTTCGGGTTCCGGTGCAAATATTCTGAAGTCAGTGCTGGGGGCAGCAATGTCTGGCGGAGGGGGTGGTGGTTTAAGTAGCCTCCTGGGAAGCGTTCTTGGCGGCTCTCAACAGCAAAGCGGCGGTGGCGGTCTGGGCGGCATGCTCAGCAAGGTCCTTGGCGGCGGCGGTGCACAGCAACAAAGCGGCGGTGGTTTAAGCAGCATGCTTGGCAGTGTTCTTGGCGGCGGCGGTCAACAGCAGGCACAGGCAGCCCAAGGCGGTTTGAGTGATATGCTCGGTGGTGTTTTGGGCGGCAGCCAGGGTGGATCAGGCGGTGGTGCAAACCTGCAAGATCTGATCGGTTCTGCACTGAACCAATTCGGTCATTCAGAGCAGGCCGCTCAGCGTGGAGAAACAGCGCCAAACTTCGCATCCCACTCGCCCAACCACAATGAAAACCAAATGGCCGACCAGGCAACCGTGATGATCAGAGCCATGATTAATGCGGCAAAGGCTGATGGCAGAGTGGATAAGGCTGAGCAAGAAGCAATTCTTGGCAAATTGGGCAGCGTAACCCAAGACGAAATCAACTTTATCAATAACGAGCTGGAACAGCCTCTAAACGTTCAGAGTTTTGCGCAAAGCGTGCCACAAGGGCTGGAAAATCAAGTATATGCAATGTCTCTCATGGCGATTGATCTGGACAGCCAGGAAGAAGCCAAGTACCTGGACGCGTTAGCACAAAACATGAATATTAGTCATGAAACTGCGAATCAAATTCATAGCCAGCTTGGCGCTCCACAGCTTTATTCTTAAGCGCATCTCTTCGGGCAGCTGTAATTCTGCCCCGAGAGCGATGGACTGACTTAAAAACCGAGGCTTTGCCTCGGTTTTTTTTGCCCTCCTACAGCTTGGCCGCACCTCACAATCCATCGCGCAAGATTCTTCTCAATTTTTCGTATTTCGCCCTCTGTTGTTCTGCCGATTTTGCTATACTCCGCGGCCAATGCTTGCGCCCTTTTGAGTGAAGGACTTTATTGCGATCACGGCGCATAAATTAGACCAAATTTTCGAGGAAAATCAGCGTGTTATCGAATTACTTACCTATCCTCCTGTTTATCGCAGTCGGTCTTGGTTTGGGCGTTCTCTTGCTGACCCTCGGCAACTTCTTTGGCCCGAATAAGCCGGAAGAAGCCAAATTATCTCCGTACGAATGCGGATTTGAAGCATTCGAGGATTCCCGCATGAAATTTGATGTTCGGTACTATTTGGTAGCGATCCTCTTTATTATTTTTGATCTTGAAATCGCATTCCTGTTTCCCTGGGCTATCGTGCTTGATGAAATAGGGGTTTTCGGCTTCTGGGCGATGATGCTGTTTTTAACCATTCTTGTAGTTGGGTTTATATACGAGTGGAAGAAAGGCGCCCTTGAGTGGGAATAATCTTCCCTTAAAGCCAGAAAACACCAATCATCAGGTGAAAGTTAGCCCCTGAAACAGTCGCGTTGGGAGTTAAACCATGGCAGTTGAAGGTACTGCAGAACAAGGCTTTGCGACAGCTAAGCTAGACGATCTTGTAAATTGGGCCCGCACTGGCTCGATGTGGCCAATGACATTCGGCCTCGCGTGTTGTGCGGTGGAAATGATGCAGGCCGGCGCTTCTCGTTACGACCTGGATCGGTTTGGTATTCTTTTTCGCCCAAGCCCCAGGCAATCTGACGTTATGATTGTGGCAGGAACGCTAACCAATAAAATGGCGCCTGCCCTACGTAAAGTCTACGACCAAATGGCAGAGCCAAAATGGGTTATTTCCATGGGCTCTTGCGCTAATGGCGGCGGCTACTACCATTATTCCTATTCAGTCGTCCGTGGTTGTGATCGTATCGTCCCCGTTGATGTCTATGTACCGGGCTGCCCGCCCACCGCGGAAGCGTTGATCTACGGTATTTTGCAGCTGCAGAAGAAAATCAAAAGCTCCGGTCCTATTTCACGTCGCAGAGAGATTGCCGATGCAACGCGTCATATTGAGGGCCGACCCGTTCAGTCTTAGGTCTGAATTTGGAAAATCGTAATGACAAACGCTGACAACACTTCTTCACTGCAACAGCTCGCGTCGCTCGTGGGCGAAATTGCCGGTAATGCAATGACCGGACATGAAATTTCCCAAAACGAACTGACAATCACAGTCCAACGCGAGAAGATCAAAGAAGTCTGCAAGGGGCTGCGCGATCAAGCAGGTTTCGAACAACTTAGTGATTTGTGTGGCGTTGACTACTCTGACTACGGCAAAGAAGGCGGTAGTAGCTGGCCTGGAGATCGATACGCGGTGGTTTATCACCTGATTTCCTATAGCAACAACAACCGCTTGCGGGTTCGCACGCCGGTTGCGGAATCTGCGATGACCATCGACTCTGTTATCGACGTATGGGCTGGAGCTGACTGGTTTGAACGCGAAGCATTCGATCTGTTCGGCATTATTTTTCAGGGCCATCCTGATCTCCGCCGGATTCTGACTGACTATGGATTTATTGGTCATCCTTTCCGTAAAGACTTTCCATTGTCAGGTCATGTAGAGATGCGTTATGACGAAGAACAAAAAAGAGTGATCTATCAGCCGGTCACCATCGCCCCGCGTACGCTGGTACCGCGAACGATTCGCAAAGATGTCTTTGGCAAGTCGAGCAAGACCGAAACAACAGAAAGTGCGGAGACCAACTGATGTCTGAAATTCGCAATTACACGATGAACTTCGGGCCTCAACATCCCGCTGCACACGGTGTTCTCCGTGTCATCATGGAAATGGATGGCGAAGTTATTGAGCGATGCGATCCACATATTGGTCTCTTGCATCGCGGCACCGAAAAGCTCGCTGAATCGAAGCCATACAATCAAAGCATTGGATACATGGATCGCCTCGATTACGTATCGATGATGTGTAACGAGCACGCCTATGTCATGGCGATCGAAAACCTGCTGGGTGTGACCGCGCCGATTCGCGCGCAATATATTCGCGTGATGTTTGATGAAATCACCCGCATACTGAACCATTGCATGTGGCTCGGTGCCCACGGTTTGGATATCGGGGCGATGACCGTCTTCTTGTACTGCTTCCGTGAGCGCGAAGATCTGATGGACTGTTATGAAGCAGTTAGCGGCGCCCGTATGCACGCGACGTACTATCGTCCTGGTGGTGTCTATCGCGATCTACCAGACAGCATGCCGCAATACGATAAGTCGGATCGGTTTTCTGATGCTGAAACCAAGCAGCGCAACGAAGACCGTTCCGGTTCCTTGCTCGACTTTATCGAAGCATTTACGGAGCGCTTTCCAGCCTACGTTGATGAGTACGAAACTCTTTTGTCCGATAACCGAATCTGGAAGCAAAGGACGGTGGACATTGGTATCGTCACGCCGGAGCGGGCAAAGGCCTTAGGATTCACTGGGCCTATGCTCCGAGGTTCCGGCATCGAATGGGACTTGCGCAAGAAGCAACCTTACGAAGTCTATGATCAACTTGACTTTGATATTCCGGTAGGTACCAACGGCGATAGCTATGACCGCTATTTGGTGCGCGTGGAAGAAATGCGCCAATCTAACCGGATTATTAAACAGTGTATCGAGTGGCTGCGAAATAATCCTGGCCCGGTGATGCTGGATGATCACAAGCTAGCACCGCCTTCGCGAGAGGATATGAAAGGGGATATGGAATCCTTGATTCACCACTTCAAATTATTCACCGAAGGATACTGCGTACCTGCTGGCGAAGTGTATACCGCTATCGAGCACCCGAAAGGTGAGTTCGGTATTTATCTGATCTCAGATGGGGCGAATAAACCTTATCGGGTCAAGATTCGTGCTCCCGGTTACCCGCACTTAGCCGCGCTCAACGAAATGTCCAAAGGTCATATGCTTGCCGACATGGTCGCGATCATTGGTACACAGGATATTGTTTTTGGAGAAATTGACCGCTAATGACTGATCAAGTTTTATCGCAGGCCGCGCTCGACGAGATTGAAGAGGAATGCGCCAAGTATCCAGAAGAAAGAAGACAATCTGCATTGTTAGCCGCTTTGCGTATCGCACAAGATGAGCTCGGCTGGCTAAGCAGCGACACCATCGAATATGTTGCTACGGTAATTCGCGTGCCATCGGTTAGAGCGTTTGAAGTCGCGACGTTTTACTCGATGTATCATCTCGAGCCAATGGGTAAAAATACGATTTACCTGTGTACCAATATCTCCTGCATGCTGCGCGGCTCTGACGAAATACAGGCCCATATCGAAAACAAACTCAAGGTAAAAATTGGCGGCACTACTGAAGACGGTCGCTATTCCCTGCAGGAAGTTGAGTGCCTTTGCGCTTGTGCTGGCGCGCCAATGATGCAGGTCAACAAGGATTATCACGAAAACCTGACCCCCGAGCGGATCGATGAGATCCTGGAGAGATACTGATTATGTCGATGCATGAATACAACACCATGCGTGTCAGTGGCAGCGTGTGCTACCCGCCTGAAGGGCTAGAAAACTCCTGGACTCTGGAGGCTTACAAAAGTTGGGGTGGCTATCAGGCAGTGGAGAAAGTGCTGTCAGAAAAAATAGATCCGAAAGAAATTATTGATTGTCTGAAGACCTCTAACTTAAGAGGTCGTGGCGGTGCGGGCTTCCCGCCGGGTATCAAGTGGAGCTTTATGCCGCGCAGTGCACCGGGGCAGAAATACATTCTTTGTAATTCTGACGAAGGTGAGCCGGGCACATGTAAAGACCGTGACATCCTTCGATACAACCCTCATGCCCTGGTCGAAGGCATGATCATCGCCGGCTACGTCATGGGCGCAACCGTTGGCTACAACTTTATCCGTGGCGAGTTTTGGGAGCCCTATGAGCAAATTGAAGCGGCAATTAAAGAAGCCCGCAAAGCGGGCTTACTAGGAGAGAATCTGTTTGATTCCGGCTTCGATTTCAATATGCATAACTTTATGGGCGCTGGCGCTTATATCTGTGGCGAAGAAACAGCCTTAATGGAAGCATTGGAAGGCAAAAAGGGGCAACCGCGCTTTAAACCACCCTTCCCTGCTGCATTTGGATTGTATGGCCGCCCGACAACCATCAATAACACCGAGTCTTTGTCTTCCGTGCCCGCAATATTGCGGGCGAATGGCGACTGGATGAACGGCGAGTGGTTTCGCGATATTGGTGTGGAAAATTCTGGTGGAACGAAGATTTTTTCTGTCAGTGGTCATGTCGAAAACCCTGGCAATTTCGAGATTCCAATGGGAACGCCATTTAGCGAACTGTTGGAAATGGCAGGCGGCGTTTGGAAAGGTCGTAAACTGAAAGCAGTGATTCCCGGAGGCTCTTCGGTACCTGTGCTGCCGGCTGAACTCGTTATGAAAGCCAATATGGATTATGACTCACTGCGTGATGCGGGTTCTGCGGTGGGCGCCGGGTCGGTCATTGTGATGGACGAAACTACCGACATGCCGAAGGTGCTAGAACGCCTCTCCTACTTCTATCACGAAGAATCCTGCGGGCAATGTACCCCATGTCGGGAAGGAACAGGCTGGTTATTTCGTATTTTGCATCGAATAAATAATGGTCGCGGCAGCATGGAAGATTTAGATACCTTGCTGGACGTCGCCAATCGCATCGAAGGTCGCACAATATGCGCCCTCGGAGATGCTGCCGCGTGGCCGGTACAAAGTTTCTTGAAACACTATCGGCACGAGTTTGAAGCAAAGATTCAAAAGGCGGCGGAAGCCGCCTAAAGTGCGCGTCAGTTTTTTACGCATCATTTAAAAACCTGACAGCGAGTAACAACATAAAGCTACTGCGTCTGCTGAAAGCAGGTGCGGTAGCTGTTTGAACAACGTAACAGTTAAACGACACAGTTAAGCGTGTCTAGCTGTTGCTTAACAAGACCTATACATAAGTTATGGCAACCATTGAAGTAGACGGCCAGTCACTGGAAGTTGAAGACGGCAAAATGCTAATCGAGGCGACTGACGCCGCGGGTATCTATATCCCGAGGTTTTGCTACCATGAAAAACTCTCGGTCGCGGCTAACTGCCGTATGTGTTTGGTAGAGGTAGAGAAAGCACCCAAGCCGCTGCCGGCCTGCGCTACACCAGTGATGGACGGCATGGTTGTGAAGACCAGCTCAGAACTCGCGCGTGAAGCGCAAAAAGGAACCATGGAGTTCCTGCTTATCAACCATCCGCTTGACTGTCCGGTTTGTGATCAAGGTGGAGAATGCCCGTTGCAAGACCAGGCTTTGGGCTATGGCAAGGATAATTCGCGTTACAACGAAACCAAGCGGGTATCGCCGAATCCAGATATTGGGCCATTAATCTCGACAGAAATGACGCGCTGTATTCATTGCACAAGATGCGTCCGTTTTGGTGAAGAAGTTGGCGGTGTAATGGAGATGGGCGCTCCTGGTCGCGGTGAAACAACCCGCATCGGTACTTTCCTCAGCCGCTCGATCGATTCTGAAGTTTCAGGCAACATGATTGATCTGTGTCCGGTAGGCGCGTTGACGTCAAAACCTTACCGTTTTTCTGCGCGTTCCTGGGAGCTACAAAACTTCGATAGCATTAGCCCACACGACTGTGTAGGCACCAATATTCTTGTCCAGACTCTGAGGGATGAAGTCGAACGAGTGTTGCCGATTGAAAACGAAGAGATCAATGAATGCTGGCTAGCTGACCGTGACCGCTACAGTTATGAAGCGGTGAATAGCGAAGCACGGTTAACCAAGCCAATGATCAAAGACGGCGGGGTTTGGAAAGAAGTTGATTGGCAGGTCGCATTGAAACATGCGGTTGCCGGCATAAAAACCGTGATTGAATCGAGCTCCGCGGATGACATCGGTGGTTTGGCAGTTGCTTCTTCAACGCTGGAAGAATTCTACTTGCTGCAAAAGCTGATGCGCGGCATGGGCAGCAATAATATCGATCACCGACTACAACAGTCAGATTTCAGCGATGACGATATTGCCCCGCTGTTCCCGGGGCTGGAAGGTTCGATTGCCAATCTTAATAATGTTAAGGCGGCGCTACTTATTGGCGCCAATCTGCGTAAGGAACAGCCCCTTTTCTCGGTAAGACTTCGTCAGGCGACAATTAAAAACCAGGCTAAGGTTAGTGCGATCACCGTGATGGACTATGCGCAAAACTACGATTTCCACGAGAACACGGTTGTTTCTCCTGATGACATGGTTTCTGCGCTAGTTTCACTTGCTGCAGCGGTCTCAGCAAAAGTCGGCGTCTCGCTCCCGGTTGAGCTTGGTGAAATCGGCTCTACTGTCGCCAACGAAGCAACTGCCGATGCTTTGATTGAAGCAAAAGAAGAAGGCGTGGTGCTAGTCGGTGCGATTGCACAGCAACACCCAGCGGCAAGTAACTTAAAAGCGATCAGTCAATGGATTGCGGAGCAAACAGGTGCAAAGCTGGGCATTTTGCCGCCTGCAAATGGTGCCGCTGGCTGGCTAGCTGGATGTTTGCCGCATAGATCCAACAACGGTGACAGGACTCCAACAGGAATGCATGCCGGGGATATGCTGCGTCAGGGTATGCGCGCTTATATTTTGCTTGGCACTGAACCAGAGCTTGATGCCATCAATAGCAATCAAGCGCTTAGAGCGATGCACAACGCTGAATTTGTTGTGCAAATGAGCGCGTTTAAAAGTGACGCGGTGATGGCCTACGCAGACGTATTGCTGCCGATGACACCATTTACAGAATCGGCTGGCACTTATATCAACTGCGAAGGGCGAATGCAGCGATCAAATGTTGCGGCAACACCAAAAGGCGAAGCCCGTCCTGCATGGAAAATTCTCCGTGTGCTCGGCAATTTTCTTGAGCTCGATGGTTTTAATCAAGTGACAACAGATGACGTTCTAGCGGAAATCAATACCGATAATCTGGTTGCCAATAATAGGTTAGCGCAGTGGCGCTTGGCACCCGTCAGCATCGCGCAAAAAGATGGTCTGCCCCGTGTGATGGATATGCCAATGTATCGAGGTGAAGCCACGCTGCGCCATGCCAATGCATTGCAACTCACGGCCGATAATCCTGGAGCGCAAGCTAGAGTACATGGCTCCACTGTAGAACAATTGTCTCTTCAGGGTACACAAATGGTATCGGTTGTGAACGGTGCCGGTAAAGTTGACCTTCCCTTAGTAATCGATAATTCCGTACCTGAGAATTGCGTTTACATTCCGGCAGGCCACAATGCGAGTATCCAGCTCGGCGCCCATGGTCGGGTCACGCTCACCGCGGCAGGAGAACAGTCATGATTCGTGATGCGGTATTTTATATGACCAGCTGGCTGCCAGAATCTTTACAGATTTTGGTTTGGGTCATGCTAAAGATCGTCTTTATCCTGGTTCCGCTAATTCTATCGGTTGCCTATTTCACCCTTGCCGAACGTAAGGTCATTGGATATATGCAATTGCGAGTTGGTCCGAATCGTGTGGGGCCTAAGGGTTTGTTTCAACCGTTTGCCGATGTCGGCAAGCTGTTGATGAAGGAAGTTTTAATTCCGAGTAAGTCCAACAAGTATCTATTTCTGATCGCGCCAATCTTGTCTCTTGCTCCAGCATTTGCTGCTTGGGCGGTGATGCCGTTTAGCGATCAGCTGGTGCTCGCCGATATCGACGCGAGTTTATTGTACGTATTAGCGCTCACCTCCATGGGTGTTTACGGTGTTATCGTTGCCGGTTGGGCCTCGAATTCCAAATACGCTTTCCTTGGCGCTATGCGATCGGCTGCGCAAATTGTGGCGTATGAAATTGCCATGGGCTTTGCACTGGTTGGTGTGTTAATGGCAGCTGGTAGCTTGAACTTGCGCGAAATCGTTTTAGCGCAGTCAGGCAGCGGCATTGCCTCATGGTATATGTGGCCGCTGTTCCCGCTGTTTATTGTTTACTTTATTTCAGGCGTAGCGGAAACCAACCGCGCGCCGTTTGATGTCGCTGAGGGGGAATCCGAGATCGTTGCCGGATTTCATGTTGAATATTCTGGCATGGGCTTCGCCCTGTTTTTCCTCGCCGAATACGCCAATATGATTTTGATTGCAGCGCTTACTGTGCTCATGTTCTTAGGCGGCTGGTTACCAATCATCGAGACCGCACCATTCACCTGGATTCCTGGCGTCATGTGGTTCGGTTTGAAAACATCTGCAGTCGCGTTCTTCTTTTTATGGTTCCGCGCAACGTTCCCACGTTATCGCTATGACCAGATAATGCGTTTAGGCTGGAAAATTCTTATCCCGGTTACGTTGGTCTGGATTTTCGTAATTGGTATTGCCAAATTCTATACCCCGTTCGGCGGGTTCTTCTCATAACAGGTCAGACATATGAGCATCGACTTTAAACAGTTATACAAAACCTTTTCGCTGCAGGAATTGCGCAAAGGTTTGGGTGTGACCGGCAAACGTTTCTTTAACAAGAAAATTACGGTGATGTATCCGGAAGAAAAAACGCCGAAGTCACCTCGCTTTCGCGGTCTGCATGCGCTGCGACGATATCCTAATGGCGAAGAACGCTGTATTGCTTGCAAACTATGCGAAGCCGTTTGTCCCGCACTTGCCATTACCATTGACTCGGAAGAGCGAGAAGACGGGCAACGTCGTACCACCCGCTACGACATCGATTTGTTCAAGTGTATTTACTGTGGCTTTTGTGAAGAAGCCTGCCCGGTGGATTCGATTGTATTAACCGATATCCACGAGTTTCATATGGAGAGCAATGGCGAGCGCCTGATCGATAAGAAAGGTTTGCTGGAGCTCGGTGATAAATACGAAGAAGACATCGCAGAAGCCCGTCGTCAGGACGCACCTTACCGATAAACCGCAGCCAAGAAACGTAATGACCTTTTTACAACTTTGCTTTTACTTCTTTAGCGCTGTCCTTGTGTTTGCCGCGGGCATGGTAGTGACCGTCCGCAACCCGGTGAAATCAGCGCTATTCCTTGTCCTTGCTTTCTTTAGCGCCGCCTGTATCTGGATCACTCTCGAAGCAGAATTTCTCGCCATTGTTCTTGTGCTTGTTTATGTTGGCGCGGTTATGGTGCTGTTTCTGTTTGTCGTCATGATGCTAGATATCGATTTGGCGGTGATGCGCGCCGGCTTCACGCGATACCTGCCCGTTGGCAGCGTTGTAGCGTTGCTCCTTATTGGCGAAATTGCGCTGGTCATGATCAGCGGCTTTACCTCGGAAAGTTTTCCTGCACCGGCCGCCCATGGCGCCGACTACAGCAACTCAAAAGAACTCGGCCTACTTATTTATACGGTCTATGTTTATCCATTCGAGATCGCAGCAATCATATTGCTGGTCGCGATCGTTGCCGCAATTGCATTGACGATGCGCCGCAGACCTGACAGTAAATATATCAATCCGTCTGAACAGGTCAAAGTCAATCGCGACGACCGACTGCGCATTGTCAAAATGAAGAGCGAACCCAAGCCTGACCAACAAATTGGAGGTGACGCATGACACCACTTTCTCATTACCTCGTTCTCGGCGCTATTTTGTTTGGAATCAGTGTTGTAGGCATTTTCCTGAATCGTAAAAATGTCGTTATCCTGCTGATGTCCATTGAATTAATGTTGCTCGCGGTGAATATGAATTTCGTCGCTTTCTCGCGTTATCTCGATGATACCGCAGGACAGGTTTTTGTATTTTTTATTTTGACTGTTGCTGCCGCAGAAGCCGCCATTGGTCTTGCTATTTTGATCGTGCTGTTTCGCAGCCGTCGCACTATTAACGTCGAAGAATTGGATTCTCTCAAAGGATGAAAACTATTTATCTTGCGATTCCGCTGGTCTGCCTTTTTGGCGCAATTGTTGCCGGTTTATTCGGCAAGAAGATTGGCCGTACCGGCGCTCATACTGTCACTATCGGTGGTGTAGCAATCGCCTTTCTATTGTCGCTTGTGGTTTACAACGACGTCAGAAACGGTAACACCTTCAACGGCGCACTTTATAACTGGGCGGTTAGTGGCGGTGTCACCATGCAGATCGGTTTTCTTATCGACCAGCTTTCTGCCACGATGATGGTGATTGTGACGTTCGTATCGCTGATGGTACATATCTACACCATCGGCTACATGCACGAAGATCCTGGTTACCAGCGTTTCTTCAGCTATATCTCTTTATTTACCTTCGCCATGCTGATGCTGGTGATGTCTAACAACTTTCTCCAGTTGTTTTTTGGTTGGGAAGCGGTTGGCCTGGTATCCTACTTATTGATTGGCTTCTGGTACGAAAAAGACACCGCTATCTTTGCTAATATGAAGGCCTTTTTGGTTAACCGTGTCGGCGACTTTGGTTTTCTACTAGGTATCGCTGCGGTGCTGTACCTTTTCAATTCGCTCGACTACGCCACAGTATTTGCCGCAGCCGAAAGCCATTCAGAGGCCACCGTGACCAGTCCGTTTGGCGAGTGGAGCTGGATCACGGTAATTTGTCTTTTACTATTTGTTGGCGCCATGGGTAAATCTGCTCAGGTTCCATTGCACGTCTGGCTACCAGATTCGATGGAAGGTCCAACCCCTATCTCCGCACTGATTCACGCGGCTACCATGGTGACAGCGGGAATATTCCTGGTAGCTAGAATGTCCCCATTGTTTGAGCTATCGGAAACTGCGTTGTCCTTCGTTCTGGTAACTGGCGCAACGACCGCATTCTTTATGGCATTAATTGGTCTGGTGCAAAACGATATCAAGCGCGTGGTTGCGTATTCCACTTTGTCTCAGCTGGGTTATATGACTGTAGCGCTTGGGGTTTCTGCATACGAAGTTGCTATTTTCCATCTTGGCACCCACGCATTCTTTAAGGCGCTGCTATTCCTTGGCGCTGGCTCTGTCATCATCGCCATGCACCATGAACAAGATATGCGCAAGATGGGCGGGCTGCGCGCGCTGATGCCAATTACCTATGCAACCATGTTTATCGGCTCACTGGCATTAGCAGGCATCCCGCCTTTTGCCGGGTTCTTTTCAAAAGACGCCATTATCGAATCGGTCCACTTCAGTGGCTTATGGGGTGCGGGGTATGCCTATATCGCGGTATTGCTTGGCGTCTTCCTGACTGCGTTTTACTCTTTCCGCCTGCTCTTCATGACGTTCCACGGTAACAACCGTGCCGACGAACATACGCGCTTGCACCTTGATGAATCGCCAAAGGTTGTTACATGGCCGCTCATCTTGCTCGCTATCCCGTCGATTTGTGCCGGATTTATATTTTTTGGACCGGTGATTAACGGCAGTTATTTTGGTGAGGCGATCTTGGTCAAACCCGAACATGATGTGGTGGCTGCGCTAGCTAACGTCTATCAAGGCAAAGAGGGCTTTGGATTGTTCCTCGCGGCCGTTGGCCATGGAATATTCGCATGGCCTTTCTGGCTTGCCATTGGCGGCATCGTTTTCGCCTGGTATTGCTACTGCAAGAACCTCGCACTGCCGGGCAAGATTGCTGCTGCATTTGGGCCGCTCACCCGCATAGTTGAGAATAAATATGGGATCGATCAGCTCTATCAAAAGCTGTTCGCTGGCGGTTCGTTAGTCTTGGGCAAATTTTTTCACCGTTACGCCGACGCTGGCTTAATAGACGGCGTATTGGTGAACGGCTCGGCGAAAACCGTGGGATTTATCTCTCGCAGTATTCGCGGCGTCCAGACTGGTCGAACCTTTGATTATGCGTTTGCCATGATTTTTGGTGTGGTGGTCCTGATCTCAGTATTTGTGTGGGGCGTTTAACCATATCAAAGGCGTGGCTGAAATAACGCATGCCTTTAAAGTAACAAATGACAATGCCATGGCGAAGATTCCACGGCATTACGAAGACAACATAACAATTTGATTATCCTGTTTTATGGAAAATAATCTTCTCAGTATCCTGATCTGGCTACCTATCCTGGCCGGTGTGCTGATTCTTGGAACCGGCGGGGACTCTCGTGCACCGCTGGCGCGAAAGCTTGCGCTTGGGTTTTCGATCGGCATCTTCGTATTGAGTATTCCTCTCTACACAGGCTTTGATTCTTCCACCGCTGCAATGCAGTTCGTCGAAAAAGCGTCATGGATTACCAGTTTTAATATCTGGTACTCGCTGGGTGTAGACGGCATTTCCATGCCGCTAATCCTGCTCACCACTGCACTGACGGTCATCGTAATTATCGCAGGCTGGCAGGTGATTACAGAGCGCGTAGCGCAATATATGGCGGCGTTTTTGATTATGGAAGGTATCATGATCGGCGTGTTTGCCTCGCTGGATGCGGTACTGTTTTACGTCTTTTGGGAAGCGATGCTGATTCCAATGTTCTTAATCATTGGTATCTGGGGCGGACCCAACAGAATATACGCAACCATCAAGTTTTTCCTCTACACCCTGCTCGGCTCGTTGTTGATGCTGGTTGCTTTCCTTTACCTTTATAACAAGAGCGCCGGCAGCTTTAGCATTCTGGATTATCATGATCTGAAACTTGGCCTGAAACCACAGATACTGATTTTCTTCGCGTTCTTCGCGGCGTTCGCTGTGAAGGTGCCTATGTTTCCGGTACACACTTGGTTACCTGACGCCCACGTTGAAGCGCCTACCGGCGGCTCGGTGATTCTGGCAGCCATTATGTTGAAGATGGGAGGCTACGGTTTCATTCGCTTCAATATGCCGATTACTCCTGACGCCAGTCATGAGCTTGCCTGGTTAATGGCAACGCTATCTTTAATTGCTGTGGTTTACATCGCGCTGGTTGCTTTGGTGCAAACCGATATGAAGAAGCTAATCGCTTACTCTTCAATTTCCCATATGGGCTTTGTCACCCTCGGACTGTTTGTGTTTAACAGTCAGGGCGTAGAAGGCGCGATGATGCAAATGATTTCCCATGGCTTTATCTCTGGAGCGCTATTTTTGTGTGTCGGTGTGCTCTATGACCGCTTACATTCAAGAGAGATTAAAAGCTATGGCGGCGTAGCAACACCGATGCCGATTTTTGCCGCCTTCTTCGTATTGTTTGCCATGGCAAACTCGGGCCTTCCGGGCACCTCAGGATTTGTCGGCGAATTCCTCGTCATCATGGGCGCCTTCGCAAGTAATCCGTGGTATGCCATTATTGCCGCGTTGACCTTGATCTTCGGCGCTGCTTACACCTTGTGGATGGTGAAAAGAGTCATCTACGGAAAAGTCGAACACGACAACGTTGCCACCTTGGAAGATGTCAACAGCCGTGAAATTATCATGCTGGCGATTCTTGCCGCGATGGTGCTGGTGGTTGGTATCTGGCCGAATCCGATTTTGGATGTGATGCACACAACCGTCGACAACCTGCTTCAACATACCGCTATCTCCAAACTGCCATGAATGCTGAACAAATCAATTTAGGCTCGCTGCAAGTTGCTGCTGCTACCCCGGAGATAATCGTTGGCCTCATGGCCTGTCTGATACTCGTCGTAGCGCTTTATATTAAAGAAGAATCTTCTAGCGGCTTTAGCTACGTATTATCCATTGCTACGCTGCTTTGCACTGCACTGGTTATTGCTTTGGATTTCAGCACTGAGCCGGTGTCTGCGTTCAACGGCATGTTTGTCGATGACCCGATGGCGGACCTACTAAAGATAGCGATCTGTTTGATCACTTCCGGGGTCATGGTTTACAGCCGGCAATACAATATTGATCGCGGAATCTTCCAGGGCGAATACTATGTCCTTGGATTATTTGGTGTCGCCGGGATGATGGTCATGGCTTCCGCCAGCCACCTTCTCACTATCTACCTTGGCCTCGAGCTGATGTCACTGTGTCTGTACGCGATGATCGCGTTTTATCGTGATGACAAGCTCGCCACCGAATCAGCAATGAAGTATTTTGTACTGGGCGCATTGGCCTCCAGCATTTTGCTCTACGGAATGTCTTTACTCTATGGTCTGACTGGTTCGCTCTATCTGGGGGAAATCCGGGTAGCACTGGCCGGCACTGAGCAAGACAACGTAGCGGTCGCTTTGGCGGTTGTCTTTATCGTTGTCGCCCTGGGCTTCAAACTCGGCGCTGTACCCTTTCATATGTGGGTACCGGATGTCTATCAAGGCTCCCCCACTTCGACCACTGCTTATATTGGCGCTGCACCAAAAATCGCTGCGTTCGCAATTACCATCCGACTGCTTGGCGGCGGACTGGAAGAGCTGCACGGCATGTGGATGCAGATGTTGATTATCCTTGCTCTACTTTCTGTGGCTATCGGAAATATCATCGCTATCGCTCAGGATAATCTTAAGCGCATGCTGGCATATTCAACCATCTCTCATATGGGGTTTTTCCTGTTCGGCATTCTGGCTGGCACCGAGACCGGCTATAGCGCTTCCCTGTTCTATGTGTTGATCTATGCGGTAATGAGTATGGCAGCATTCGGCATCGTGCTCTACCTCGCCAACAGCACCGAGGAATCGGATTCTCTGAATGATCTGAAAGGACTGAGCAAGCGTCAGCCATGGATCGCATTTTTACTGCTAATCCTGATGCTTTCAATGGCAGGCATTCCGCCAACGGTTGGCTTTTTTGCCAAGCTGTCGGTGATTCAGGCATTGGTCAACGCAGGTTTAATCTGGGTGGCTGCGGTCGCTGTGGTTCTCGCTGTGATTGGTGCTTATTACTACCTTCGCGTTATAAAGCTTGCCTACTTTGACGCCCCTGAGAAAGAGACCGAGATTACTGCAGGACCAACCATGACGGCGGTTTTGTCGGTAAATGTGCTGCTTATTCTGGCTATCTTGCCCTGGGTTGGCAGTCTAATCGCATTGTGTAATCAGGTGATTGCAAAGTTTGTGGTTTAAACCGCAGTAAACAGCGGCAGCAAGTTTGTGTGCTGGGATTTTAAAAAAACACATAATCCTCATATTTACGACTACCAAATACCAACCTTCCAAAGTACATTAAACAGCCCTAACCTGTTTCAGATTTCGCTTTGGAAAAGATTCAACTTGGACTGCTGTTTGGTGGTCGATCCTGTGAACACGAGGTCTCAGTCACCTCGGCACGCTCTATCCTTTCTGTTATCGATCAACAACGTTACGATGTACATCTGATTGGCATCGACAAGCTCGGTCATTGGCACCTTGGTAACAACATTGACGCCCTTATCGACGGCAAAGCGGTATTGCCAGCATCATCCTCTGCGTCAGCAAACGATGAAGCTTCTAAAGAAGTTTCCCTCTCTCTTTACCAGAAAGGAAATCTAACCGCTGTTGAACAAATAGCAGCACCAAAGCTTGATGTTATTTTCCCTGTTCTACACGGAACATTCGGTGAGGACGGCACCATTCAAGGTGTCTTTGAAACCGCAGATATTCCCTATGTCGGCTGCGGTGTCGCGGCATCTGCACTAGCAATGGACAAAGCACTAGCCAAACAAATTTTTGCCGCGGCTGACATCCCCCAATCACCCTGCCAGATTCATACTAGATTTGACTGGCAGTCTGACAAGGCTGGGGTACTCAGCTCCATCGAACAATCGCTTGGTTCGCCGTTGTTTATCAAACCCGCAAATCTAGGTTCAAGTGTGGGCATCAGTAAAGCACACGATCGAAATAGTTTAATCTCCGCGATTGAACTGGCGCTCGAATTCGATAATAAGATTGTTGTCGAAAGCGCAATGGAGAACTGCCACGAAGTTGAATGCGCGGTACTTGGCAATCAGGACCCACAAGCCTCAGTTGTCGGCGAAATTATTCCAGGGGCGGAGTTTTATGATTATCAAACAAAATATATCGATGACAAATCGAAAACAATGATCCCCGCCCAGATTAGTGAAGCAGCGGCAGAACAGGTTAGAGAACTCTCACTTCGCGCATTTAAAGCGATCGACGGATCAGGATTAGCCCGTGTCGATTTTTTTGTGAACAAAGATTCCGGAGAAGTTACGTTGAATGAGATCAACACGCTACCTGGGTTTACCCCGATCAGCATGTATCCTTTACTCTGGCAAAAAAGCGGTATTGCCTATGCCGATTTAATTGACCAATTGGTCGATCTTGCTTTTGAACGCCATCGGGCAAACGCAGCGCTTAAGCGGTCTTTTTAACTCAAACGCCATGTCATCACAAAGCCCTCCGCTGTCAGTCGCTTCGTCCAAAAGAAGCGACAACTTAAGAGGCATTCTTATTCTTGTATTCGCCACCTTTTTTTTTGCAGCGCAGGATGCAATCACTAAAAAGCTCACCCAGTCGGTTTCGGTTTATGAAATAGTTTGTATACGTTTCTTTTTCTTCTCCTTATTTGCCATTATTTTTACCGCGAGGAATAACAGGCTCTCCGAAGCGATTAAGTCCAAGGTGCCTACACTACAAGTTATTCGCGCGCTGTTAATTAGCGGAGAGATTGCAATATTTGCTTATGCGATACGCTTTCTAGGTTTGGCTGAACTACATGCAATGTTTGCCTGCTTTCCACTTCTGATCACCGCTCTATCGGTACCATTTTTGAAAGAACAGGTAGGCTGGCGTCGATGGGTTGCCATATTTATTGGCTTTATTGGAACGTTGATTATCATTCGACCGGGAACTGGGGTATTTGAACCCGTAGCGATACTCGCTCTGGTATGTGCATTGATGTTTGCGATGTACAACATCCTTACCAGAAAAGTTTCCCGTTATGACAGCTTCCAGACTTCGTTACTCTATTTCGGTCTGGTCGGTTTCTTTGTTTCATTGCTGACCATGCCGTGGTTTTGGGAGACGCCGACAAACGAAGAAGCGCTATGGCTGCTGGCGATAAGTGCGGTTGCTATTATTGGACATATTGGTTTGATTAAGGCCCTTGAGCTAGCGCCTGCGGTCATTTTGCAACCTTTCAATTACTTTGTCTTAATCTGGGCAATCGGTATTGGCTACTTCGCTTTTGGTGAAATATTAGATACGATGACTATGCTGGGTGCTGTGATTGTTGTTTCATCCGGTGTGTATATTGCATTCCGCGAATATCGAATCGCTTCGATTCAACCCAGCTAAAATCAGTTAAACCCTGTTACTTACTTTTATCTCGCCATGCCGTCTTTCGATTCAATTGCTGAGCTATTAAAAGCGCACCCCGAGATACAATACATTGACGCCTGCTACCCGGACTTGTCTTGTGTTTTTCGTGGCAAACGTTTTCCCATTGCGCAGGCAGAAAAACTGTTTACTGCCGGCATGATGTCTCCGGGTGGATCATTTTTGCTCGCGGTCAATGGCGACTGCATGGATCCTGATGGCATGGGTGTTTCTGACGGCGATCCGGATGAAGTTGCCAAACCGATTCTTGGCACCCTGGTCACCAGTCCGTGGGCGCAGTTGCCCACAGCTCAACTCATGTTGAGTTTTGAAAGTTTGACCGGTCAGCCATACTACTTCGAACCAAGAAACGTCCTAGCCCGCGTTATTGAAAAGTTTCAAGATCTCGAGCTCAAGCCTGTGGTGGCATTTGAACTTGAATTTTATCTGTTGGATAAAGAACTCGACCAGGAGGGCAATATCCAGGTGCCAATCGGCCCGCTCACGGCGCAGCGTACCGGAACCACTCAGGTGTACAGCATGGACGATGTCGAAGAATACGCGTTATATATCGATGACGTGATCACCGCCTGCAGTCAGCAAGGAATTTCGACGGGCGCTATTTCTGGCGAGTATGCGCCAGGACAATTTGAAATCAATCTTCAACACACCGATCAGCTATTACAGGCAGCAGATCAGTGCATGATGTTTCGTCGCGTCGTTACCAACGTCGCGCGCAAGCACGGCTATCGCGCCACCTTTATGGCGAAACCGTGGGAGCAGCAATCGGGAAGCGGTCTCCACTTGCATATTAGTTTGGTTGATAAGCAAGGAAATAATGCGTTTGACGGCGGCGGTGAATTTGGCGGTACGGCATGCTGCTCCACATCGATGTATCAGGCGATTGCCGGACTGCAACAAGGCATGGGAGATAGCATGGGAATCTTCGCGCCCAATATCAATTCATATCAGCGATTCGCGCCCAATTTGTATGTGCCCGTTTCAACTGATTGGGGATTTGAAAATCGCTCAGTCGCGCTTAGAATCCCCAAAAGTCCGGGAGACGCACGTCGGATCGAACATCGTATCAGCGGCGCTGACGCCAACCCTTATCTTGTGCTCGCGGCTATTTTATCGGCCATCCATAACGGTATTTCCAACAGCCTAAAACCAACAGATGCTGCAATTGGAAATGCCGGTGCGTCTCTCGACCCTGCGCTTCCATTTAATCCCGCCGATGCATTTACCCGCTGCCAGTCGAGCCCTCTTCTCAAAACCTATTTTGGTGACGAGTATATCCATGCATATGGCAGCTGTAAGCTGAGAGAGCTAGAAGAGTTTACCGAAAGAAAACTAGAACAAACCGACTGGTATTTATAAATCGCGATGAATCAGATTCACATCCGATAGAAGATACTGGTAGTAAGTTAGACTCAATCTGGCGAATGAATCAATCTAGTTTGGACATCACCGTACAGCGACTTGCCGAGTTTTGCGAAGCAGCCGGTCAAAAAATTATCATCAAAGGCAGTTTTAGTACAAAGTTCTTGGGAATAACTTAGAAAAGCTGATAATCAGAGCATAGTCACTTGTTATGCGTGTTAGTCATTCCATGAATATGCTAGTGCCCATTTATCATTAATTCTACGGTAGCCATAAGTCAATTCCGGAAGACCCACTGGTTTAGTGTCTAAATTATCGTAATACCTACCGTCACTTTTCGGGTTAAAGATATAGCCTTTAGACGAGCCACCTATTGACAACCCCTTAGCGGTTGAAATGAGAAATAGCTCATTGTCATTCAATTTTCGAATACCGGCCCGAATCCCTAATATTTGGAATTGATTTCGAAACCACGCCAATTCACTTTCTGATATTAATCCTTCGGGTTTTACCCAGTCAGGATGGATTACATCCATATTCGCGCTGTTGAATTTGTCCACCAATTCTGTGAACGCAACGATATTGAGTTCCAAATTATCTTCAAGAGCTATGTCACTTATATGGTCTTTTTCAAAAGGACGGATAAAGACTAAAACAAAAACTGAAACCCAGTAAATCGCATATGCTAATGCGGCCAATCCACTAAGGATTGCAATCCTTTTCAACCATTTCGTTATCACCTAGAAGCTATCGCATAACGCCAACTTAAGGGACACGAGAATAGCCCGTCCCGGCCTTTAGGTCCTTGCTTCAAGTAATTGTTATGCATTTTTATAAACTTGGTAGTACCACAGCACTATTGCACCAGTTGTGCCAATGAAACTACAAAACATTGACTGCGCCACCAACCCGCTTAGAGAATCAAGACCGAAAGGTTTAAACACGGTTACAAATACTGCCCCAGGTAACGCGCCAGCAACTGAGTACATTGCAACACTACTAATGCCAATTTTTTGCATTGCTAGGTGCACTGGCAACCCCCACAGTAAATAGACAATTGGCAACAATATTGCAGCGACTATTGCTGCGCCTGCAGTCATTGCGTACTGAAGCTCGTTTCCAACACCGAACAACCAAAATGCACCAACAGTTAGACTGTACATTGAGATAATTGACAGCACTGAACTCTTTAGCAATTTTCTATTGAACTGAGTATGCATAACGCCTGCGAAATTGGCGATTTATTAGTAGGAGCGAAGCGACGGATAAATCGTCCAATTTCTCGCACTGGTTAGATTTCTTCACTTCAATTTGCTATTGACTAATGGAAACACGAGAACTGTAACAATTAAACCAATAA
>CALKKV010000082.1 GCA_937992195.1 uncultured Gammaproteobacteria bacterium
ACTAACGCCGCACATAGAATCCAGATCAAAACACCGTTAGCCAGCATTTTTCGATCGCGCGCTTGTCGGCGCTCTTCACGCCACGGAAGAAGGTTTACATTCATTGATCTACTGCCCTCAAAGCTAAACCAGCTGCAACACCCAACGACGGGATATCTTTTCGAAATGAATCCTTATCAATCTTGGATCCAAGTCGAATTGCAGCAAAAGGATTAAGAACCGCGGTAGGCACCTCGATTCTTTTCTCGATAAATTTGTCTATATTGCCAATCTGGCTACAACCACCAGTGACCAGCAGCTGGTCAATACGGTTATGGGTGCTGGAGGAATAGAAAAACTGAAGGGTTCTCAATATTTCCTGCATCAGTGTTTTAACAAATGGCTTAAGAACTTCTACTTTAAATGAACTTGCCAGCTCGTTACTTCTAAGCGCATGACTGGCATCTTGCGGCGGCAATCCATATTTTTGAGATATGCTGTCTATGAGCTGTCGACCACCAAACGGGTTCTCTCTGGTGTAGACAATCTGGTTGTTACTAAAAACTATTAGACGGCTGGTATTGTAGCCAAAATCCATCAGCGCCGTAGTTTTTGAGCTCCCACCACCAGCACGTCCTTGGCCAACAAAATTATTGACTCGTGCAAGTGCAAAATGATCAACATCCACCGCGGCAGGCTCAAGATCAGCCTCTTCAAGCACGGCAACGATTCCCTCAATCACATTCTTTCGCGTTACAACAAGCTGCAGCTGCTCTTCGTCCGCTACTTCACCACCGCCGCCAAGACTCGCAAAGTCAATATTCACATCGTCCAGTGCATAAGGCACAACACGATCAGCCTCAACTTCAACCATTGCTTCAAGCTCATCTTCATTCATGTTTGCTTGAACACTGATTGTTTTAGAGATCACATTAGAAGAGGCCACACAAACGGCAGCACGTTTGTTTTTTGAGCCTGATCGCTTCATCAATCTCTTGATGGTCGCTCCGACCTGTTCAATGTCTTTAATTTGCTGCTCAATAATGAGTCCTGGCGCCAAAGGCTCACAAGCATAATGCTCGATCTTTACCGTGCGGCCTGACTTGGACAGCTCTACCATTTTCGCGGTGGTGGTACCGATATCAATACCAACCAAACGATTTTTACCTTTACTTGAAAATAACAACGATAACGCCTCGTCTATATAAACCCAAACTAATTAGCCCCAACCTAAAAAGTGTATTGGCTTATCCCCTGATCATGAACTTACCTTCACACCGGTCGATTTGCTAAACCGACTTCCAAACCAGTTCACGATCATAGTCTATGATTACAATTAAACCTCCTACAGTAGTATCTTTTAGAGGCTTGGATAGAGAAGCAGTGTTTTAAACACATGTTTTATTTTAATCTCCTTCACCGAGCTCTCTGTCAGATTTACCGACGGGCGGTTTTCTGAGCGCGGATAATGCCATAGATCAATGGCTTATAACAGCAATCTAAATATTTTTGTAGGCTAATTCTTTCTGTTGGCACGCTAAGAACTGTTAAGTTAAGCGACCAGTTTTCCCATTTTAGCTGCATTTCGAACCGCAAATTGCGCATAACCCCATGAATTATCAATATTTACGTCAAGATACCTTCACCCCGACGACAATTCACATAAATGTGCGGACAAATGGCTTAATTTCTCTACAAACCTTTGATTCCCTTATATAATAGAGTCCGTGATAACCCCTTCGATTCAAATGCTGCATTCATGCCCATATGAACTAGTAAATAAGACGGTTTTACCGTGGACTCTCCTGCCTACTGTGACCCATGCCGGCATTATTTTACCTACTATTTTCGGTTATCCTAAATAAACGCTAAATGAAGTTTATCTTTGCCTTTTTTGCCAAGATATTTTGGTTTTGCGTTGCTGTCTCGTCCGCAATGGGTGCCGGCCTGGCGTTATACGCGATTTCCTTGTTGCCAAATCTGCCAACTGTCGAGGAAATTCGTGAGATTCCACTGAATATTCCACTCAGAATCTATAGTAGCGACCAAAAGCTGATTGCAGAATACGGTAACGAGCGACGCATCCCGGTAACACTGGATGAAGCACCTCCGCTGCTGATAGACGCTATTTTAGTCACAGAAGACAATAATTTTTACCATCACACCGGTGTTGATTTTCCTGGGATTATCCGCGCTTTGATTAGCAATATCCGAAGCCAGTCTCGCGGTCAAGGTGCCAGTACCGTCACTATGCAGGTTGTGCGGAATTTCTTTCTCGACCCCGAAAAAACCTACACTCGAAAACTCAGGGAAATCCTGCTCGCTTTTAATATGGAACGGGCGCTGACTAAGGATGAGATCCTTGAACTCTATCTCAATAAGATTTTTCTTGGACATCGTTCATATGGATTCGCCGCCGCAGCACAAGTCTATTACGGGCAAAAACTTATCGACCTCAGCCTTCCCGAAATAGCGATGCTCGCGGGCTTGCCCAAAGCTCCGTCCAGAGATAATCCAATCTCTAACCCTAGTAGAGCTAGCGAGCGTCGAGACCATGTGCTCAACCGACTGTTCGCGTTAGATAAAATTGACAAGCTGAGCATGGAAACAGCCAAAAAGGCGCCAATAACTGCAGAACGTCATGTCGCCGAAGTGGATTTACAAGCGCCTTATGTTGCCGAAATGGCACGTCAGGTATTGGTTGATCAAATCGGTACACAAGTCTATGAGCGTGGCTTGAACGTCACTCTCACTATGAATAGTAAGTACCAGGAAAAAGCGCACCAAACCATGCGTCAAGGCCTTCTCGACTATGACGTCCGACACGGATATCGAGGCGCCCTCAAGAATGTCGATGTCGGCAGTCTGGACGAAAGACAAATCGATGAGCTGCTCTATGACTACCCTCCCAGCCAGGAACTCGTTCCGGGAATGGTGCTTTCAGTCAGTACACAGGGGTTTGAAGCAAGAACCCGTGACGGCCAGAACGTGTCCGTGGATATGGAGGGGATCAAATGGGCCCGCGCTTATAAATCGGCGAATAGTCAGGGTCCTGAACCGACAAAAGCCAGCTCCGTTGTCAAATCGGGCGACATTGTCTATTTAATCACTGACGATGAAGGCAATTGGCGATTAAGCCAAATGCCCGATGTATCTGGAGCACTTGTTTCAATTGACTCGAAAACTGGCGCTGTTCTGGCGCTAACGGGTGGATTTGATTACTACCTAAGTAAGTTCAATCGCGCAGTCCAAGCAGAGCGGCAGCCCGGCTCAAATATTAAGCCTTTTATATACTCTGCAGCCATGGACAATGGCTTTTCTCCAGGAACACCGGTCAGCGGCGCACCCATCGTGATCGAAAACGATCTCGAAGGAATTTGGCGCCCGGAAAACTATAGTAAGAAATTCTTTGGTCCAACGCGGTTACGAAAAGCATTGAGCCTCTCTCTCAATCTAGTTTCGGTCCGATTACTTCGCGCTATAGGAATCAACAAAACTATCGATCATCTGGAAAAGTTTGGATTTGATCCCGAGAAGCTACCCAATAGCCTATCCCTTTCCCTGGGCTCTACTGCGATCACGCCAATTGAACTTGCAAGTGGATACTCAATTCTATCGAATGGTGGCAAACGTGCGATTCCCTACTTTATCGAGAAAATCGAGGATGGGGACGGCAACCCCATCTCACTGGAGGATCTACGGCAAGGAAACTGCGATGGCGAGGACTGCGATTCTATAGAGAATGAATCCGAATCAGACCTCGAAACTGAATCCGGCGAGGAAAACAGTATTGCTACTTCCCAAAAAATCACCGGTTTTGCCTCCTCAAGCCCGCCGAGGCAGGTAATCTCTCCTCAAAACGCTTTTCTTACGACCAGCATTATGAAGCAAGTTATCTTGTCTGGCACAGGAAGACGCGCGCTGACGATTGGACGCCAAGATCTCGCTGGAAAAACCGGCACCACCAATAACTATAAAGACGCCTGGTTCTCCGGCTTTAGCCCCGATGTAACAACCACGGTTTTTGTCGGCTTCGATGAGCCAGCGCACCTCGGCCGTCGAGAATCCGGAGCAAGTGCTGCGCTGCCTATCTGGGTAGATTTTATGGACAGCATCCTCAAAGATTATCCAGAGCGAGAAGCTTCCGTACCTGACAAAATCATTACCCGTTTTATTGATCGGGACACCGGAGAACTCACCCAGAGTGGTGATCCAAATGGTTATTCAGAGTATTTCCTCAAAGGAACCGAACCACAAAACAACGTACGACCACTTGTTAGAAGCAACACGTCTAGTGGACAAAATACCGGTAGCTCAAGCGCCGGCGCAAATACCGAAACCGAGGCGTTGTTCTAATAAAAAACCCCGCATATAGCGGGGCTCTCAGTTTGAATCAATTTGAGCTTTATCGCTCAATTTCGTTGCAGTTGATTTAGTCTACTTCGATCAACGCTTTCATTTTTTCCATCGCTCGCTTCTCGATCTGACGAATTCTTTCAGCAGACACACCGTATTCGTCGGCAAGCTCATGTAATGTCGGTTTGTCATCACCCAACCATCGTCGCATTACAATATCTTTGCTGCGATCATCGAGTTCTTTAAGCGCAATCGACAGTTGTTCTTCACGTAATGACTTTTGTTCGGACTTGCTCACTACGAGCGCTGGATCAAACCTGCTGTCGCCCAAATGCTCAGATGGCGCAAGATACCCTACATCATCATCGTCTTGCTCAAAGGTTGCGTCAAACGACACATCGGTACCACTTAGTCGCGATTCCATTTCACGAACGGTTCCTGTCTCGACATTCAGTTTTTCAGCGAGATTATCGACCTCTTGATCGTTCATCCAACCTAAACGCGCTCTTGATTTTCTTAGGTTGAAGAATAGCTTACGCTGGGACTTGGTCGTCGCCACTTTCACCATTCGCCAGTTACGCAAAACATAATCATAGATCTCAGCGCGAATCCAATGTACCGCGAAGGACACTAATCGAATGTCTCTGGTGGGATCGAATCGTTTTACCGCTTTCATAAGGCCAATACTGCCCTCCTGAATTAAGTCGGTCAGCGGCAGTCCATATCCCATGAAGCCACGAGATACTTTTACTACGTGACGAAGGTGAGACATGACCAGCTCTCTTGCTGCTTCCAGATCCTCATTTTCATGATATCGAGTCGCGAGCTCACGCTCACGCTCAGCGGTAAGGATTGGCGCAGCATTCACAGCAGCGATATAACCAGAAAGGTTATCGCTGGCAGAAATATTTACAGGTATAGGTAAACTTTGTGTCATATGTTCTTAACTCCCTTATTAGTCTTCTATTTTAGCACTCTATGGGTAAGAGTGCTAATCCTTTAAATAGTTCAATAAATTAGAGCGAAATTTGGGGGTTTTCGACGGATTTAGCAGATTTTAGGCACAATTTCGCAGAATTTTTGTAATATATCTACCTTAACGCAATCAGGATGAACCCAATGTGAGATTCACGTATTCACTAATTGTGCGATGCGCTGCTTTGGAAAGATCTTGCCTTTCTGGGATGCCATCAATTTCCGGAAAAAAGCGGAGCTCCGCTTCAATCGTCGGACCACAAGCCGTTTTCCACACACTTTGGAAAAAGTCAGGTGCGGCAGCAAAGCTGATCCGACTTGGCTTGAATGGCAGTGTCTTGGAATCTCGGTAGATCAAGCTAACGGGAATAACCGCGGTTCCTGCACGGATAGCCGATTCAAAGATTCGGGGATGAAATCGCTTAACCACCGCTCCATCACTGGTGCGACCCTCTGGAAAAATCACCACACCATTGGATTTCCGCAAACTTGCAGTCACTTCATCAATTGCCTTGGGCGCGCCCTTTCCACGTTCTATAAAAAGTGTGCCCGCGCGTGCAGAGAGCGGACCGATAACCGGCCAACGTTCCACCTCCTTCATCGCCAGAAAAGCAATTGGCAGTCGGCTGCCGATGACTAAAATATCAGCCCAGGAAATATGGTTCGCAACAACCAGGATCGAGTCACTCGAAGGCTCACCAATCTGTTTGACCCTGACTCCCACCAGCAAAAGCAAAATGCGATACCACCTCGATAGAATCCAGTGAAAAACTTTTTGCGACATGATGACGATAAAGAAGCTCAATATAACGCCTATTATCAATACAACGGACATCGCCGCTAAGCGAAAAACACCAATCAGCTGCCACATTGTCGTTCGAAAATATAAGGGCTCATCAGAAACAAAATGGCTATAGAATGTAACGAGAGAGATCTTGATCTCCAGCTAGATCATCGAGATAACGGTTCACATACTCCCCGTCCACAGTCACCTTCTGGTTTGATCGATCTGAAGCCTCAAACGAAATTGTCTCGAGCAACCTCTCCATGACTGTGTGCAAGCGTCTTGCGCCAATATTCTCGGTACTTTCATTAACCTGAAATGCCACCTCGGCAATCCGCTTAACTCCTGCCTCGGTAAACTCTAGCTCAACACCTTCGGTGGCTAACAGGGCTTGATACTGAAGCGTGAGAGAGGCATCAGGCTCAGTCAGAATACGAACAAAGTCATTTGTAGTCAGCGCGTCTAATTCAACCCTGATCGGCAGTCTGCCCTGCAGCTCTGGAATCAGATCAGAAGGTTTTGACAGCTGAAATGCGCCCGATGCGATAAATAAAATATGATCGGTTTTGATCATCCCGTGCTTGGTGGAGACGGTGGCACCCTCGACCAAAGGTAATAAATCACGCTGCACGCCTTCGCGAGAAACTTCCGCTCCAGAGGAACCACCAGCACTTCTACTCACAATTTTGTCGATTTCATCGAGAAATACAATGCCGTGCTGCTCTACTCGCTCTAGTGCAGATAATTTTACTTCCTCATCGTTGATCAACCTGCCAGCTTCCTCTTCGGTTAAGAGTCTTAATGCCTCACTCACTTTGACCTTGCGCGTACTCGTTTTGTTCTGGCCAAGGTTTTGAAACATGCCTTGCAACTGGCTGGTCATTTCTTCCATACCCGGAGGTGCCATAATTTCGACGCCAGGCATGCCAGCACTTACCTCAATCTCGACCTCCTTTTCGTCCAGCTTTCCTTCCCGCAACATTTTTCTAAAACGTTGACGTGCTGCACCGTCACGATCTGACGGTTCATCATGTCGGCCCGGCGGCAGTAGCAGATCCAGCACCTTTTCTTCCGCCGCATCCTCCGCTCTCGGTCTAACTTTATCCACTTCTTCTTCGCGAGACATCTTAATTGCCATATCTGTCAGATCGCGAATGATTGAATCAACTTCTCTACCAACATAACCAACTTCAGTGAATTTGGTTGCTTCCACTTTGATAAAAGGCGCTCGCGCTAAACGCGCCAGACGTCGGGCTATTTCGGTTTTACCAACGCCAGTGGGTCCAATCATCAAAATATTTTTTGGCGTGATTTCTCCTCGTAGCGGGTTCTCGATTTGCATACGCCGCCAGCGGTTACGCAATGCAATCGCAACGGATCGTTTCGCCTCTTTCTGACCGATGATGTGTTTATCTAGCTCTTCAACGATTTCTCGCGGGGTCATATCACTCATCAGTTAAATCCAATTGCTCAATGGTCAAATTATGGTTGGTATAAATACAGATATCCCCTGCAATTTTCAGTCCTTTTTCAACGACTTCTCTGGCAGATAAATCAGTACTTTCCACCAAAGCCATCGCCGCGGCCTTCGCATAGTTGCCGCCAGAACCAATCGCCATGACGCCTTCTTCAGGCTCAATCACATCGCCATTGCCGCTGATCACCAGTGATGCCTCTTTATCCGCAACCACCAGCAACGCTTCCAATCGTCGCAACATTCGATCGGTTCGCCAATCCTTTGCCATTTCTACCGCAGCCCTTACCAACTGCCCCTGATGGGTTTCCAGCTTTCCCTCAAATCGCTCAAAAAGGGTAAAGGCATCCGCAGTGCCTCCAGCAAAACCCGCGAGGACTTGATCGCGATAAAGACGTCGCACCTTCCGCGCATTGCCCTTCATCATGGTATCGCCCATTGAAACCTGACCGTCCCCACCAATGACAACCTGGCTGCCCCTGCGAACGGATAAGATTGTCGTACCTCTAAATTGTTGCATAAGATTTCTGATTACCTGCTTATCGTTTGCAATGGCGTTTTTGCCAGCGTTGAGCTTTTAAGAATGAAAGATAATGAGACCAACGATTGCTGCTTATTTATCAAGAGACTTAAAGTGCCAGGGATAAGTTCAAAAAGAGCAGTCCAAACTTAAGGAACCTCTGCAAAAGTCTGGGCGTGAAAGATTGAGATGAAATATATTCAAGATCAAGGCGCAAAATGCACGTAATAGCAGGGATATTGCGAAGTTTTGCAACGCTGATATTGGATGTTTTTCGCTCAAGCTTTCCGGTCATGACTTTTGCAGAGGTTCCTTAGATAGTTCGGGGAAGCGTAGACAAACTCACTTCACGATTTTGAGGTGACTACCTGGCTTCGCCTTATCCGCAGCAGCGCTTTTTACAGGCTGCCACTCAGGCTTAGTTGGTTTTGTCGGCGAGGGCGGTGTAATGCCACTCCCGTCAGCTTGGAACACAATGCCTTGACCATTTTCTCTGGCGTATACAGCCAGTACGGCTTCTACCGGAACAACAATATCTTCAGATTTTCCCGCAAAACGAGCTGAGAACATCAAATATTCATTGCCGAGCTCAAGACCTCTTACAGAGTTTGGATGCAAATTAAGAACGATCTTGCCCTCGTTCGCATAGCCAACCGGCACCTCAACACCGGTAATACTTACATCGACCATCACTTGAGGCGTTTGCTCTTCATCCAAACACCAATCAAAAATGGCCCGAATCAGATAAGGCTTGGTCGAGCCAAGAATCGCCTCGGGTTGTTCGGTCACAACGCGCGGAGTTCAGATTCCTGAGGGCTCAAGCTTTCTAAAAACGCCTGTCTTTTAAACAGCCTTTCACCGTACTCTACAATTGCAGTTGCCTGCTGCGGTAACTCGATGCCCAAAGCGGGAAGCCTCCATAGCAGCGGCGCCATATAAGCGTCTACCAAGGTGTACTCCATCCCTAAAAAGAAAGGCTGCTCGCGGAATAAAGGAGAGAATGCAACAAGGCCATCGTGAACATCTTTCTTTAGCTTTGCATCCGGCTGGAACGGCGCTATTTCTCCGAGCGCGCCAATTGGCTTGAGCCAATCCCTGGTTAAACGCGACACCATCAAGCGCGTTTTCGCCCGCGAAATAGGATCTACCGGCATCAAAGGCGGATGAGGAAACCGTTCATCCAGGTACTCTAAAATCACGCTGGTATCATACAACGCCAAATCACGGTCGAGCAGAGTTGGCGTTTCTCCGTACGGATTGTGCTCACCAATCAATGATGGGTCGTCAGTCGTACTCACATAGTCAATCGAGCATTCAACATCTTTTTCAAGAAGAACGATTCGACAACAGTGGCTCAGCAAACATACCGGGCCAGATAAAAGCGTCATCGCCGGACGGCGATTCAGCAGGCTATTGAGATCGTTCAAAGATGATTCCTCTAGTATTGCCATTTAGTGCGATGATTTGATGTCTCGCCAGTATTCTGTCTTCAACATCCAAGACAGGAATGCTAAAACGAACAGGAATAACATGACATAAATACCGTATTTAACTCTCTTCAATTTGACCGGCTCACCAACGTAAACAAGAAAGCCGGTTAAATCTTTCATAGCCGACTTAAATTCTTCATCGGACATCTGACCTTCTGTTTGAACTTCGAACCGGTCGAATTTCTTTTGGCCGTCTTCGTCAGTAGTAAATACAGCTGTTCTGCGCCCCTGCAAATCAGCCAAGACATGGGGCATCGCCACATTTTCAAATACCGTGTTGTTCCAGCCACTGACGGAATCAGGATCAACATAGAAGCTGATGAAGTAGTTATACAACCACTTCGCATCGCGAAGCCGACCCGTCAGAGAGAGATCTGGAGGCGTTACACCAAACCATTCAGCAGATTTCTTAACCGGCATAACTGCGGTCATCGGATCACCGATTTTCGCATCGGATGAAATCATATCTCGCAATACAATTTCTTCGGGTATATCCAAGTCTGCCGATAGCCGGTTATAGCGCATGTAGTCAGCGCTATGACAGCCAAGGCAATAGTTCACAAAAATCTTGGCACCATTTTGCAACGAATGGGTATCGTTAAGACGAATCTCCACATGCTCTAAATTGGCACTACCGCCGCCAGCAGCTTGCGCGGAAAGTGGCAGGAACGCACAGAGAAGTGCAATACAAGTTTTCTTCATTACGTTTCTCATCCGGTTACCCTCTCTGGGACAACCTTGATTTCATCTGCCTTAATCCAGCCAGGCTTCACACCAAAATAAAACAACAGACCAGCTCCCAACACCGTATAAAGCGTTTTTATCCATAAAGCCAAGTCAGGAGTTTGTGCCCACCATAGAATCAACACGCCAAGATAAAGTAAAACTGAAACTATGAAAAGAATCAGGCCACTCAGCCCCTTATTGTCACCTGTGCCGCTGTAACAAGGCATCAAAAAGAAAAACATGAAGTACACCACCGATAGAAACTGTGACATCGCGGTATATTCAACCGTCGGTGGCAGCGTGCCTAACCAACCTAAAACAAGGAATGTGATTGCGAAAATAATCAGGAACAAGCGTGTTGATGGTCCTTTGTAACGAACCGATTTAACCGGACTACGATCGAGCCAGGGAAGAAAGAAAAAGACCGCAATTGCAGCACCCATTCCCAACACACCCCAAACCTGGGTACCTGCCAAACTCGGCACCGCTCGTAAAATTGCGTAGTACGGTGTGAAGTACCAAACTGGCGCAATATGTTCCGGTGTCTTTAGCGGATTCGCAGGCTCAAAATTTGGCTGTTCAAGGAAATACCCACCCATTTCAGGCATGAAAAAGACTACACCAAAGAAGAAGATCAGGAAGACACTAAGGCCCATGATATCTTTTACTGTGTAGTAAGGATGAAACGGAACACCGTCCTTAGGAGCGGTGTCACTCCACTGATTACCTTTCGGTCCTTTCTTGATTTCGACGCCATCAGGGTTGTTAGAACCAACCTGGTGCAAAGCAAGAATATGCAACACAACCAACCCGACAAGGATAAACGGAATCAGGTAGTGGAATGCATAAAAACGGTTCAGCGTAATATCGGAGATCACATAGTCACCTCGAATCCACTGCGACAGCGACTCACCAATAATCGGCAGGGTCTCAAACAGATTCACAATTACCTGGGCACCCCAAAAAGACATCTGACCCCAAGGTAGTAAATAACCAAAAAACGCTGTCGCCATCATGGCGATATAAATCACCATGCCGAATATCCACACCAGCTCTCTCGGATTTTTATAGGATCCGTAGAGCAAACCGCGGAACATATGCAAATAGATCAGAATAAAGAAGAATGACGCGCCGGTGGAGTGCATATAGCGCACAAACCAGCCACCCCAGACATCCCGCATGATGTATTCCACAGAGGCAAACGCTAATTCTGCGTCTGGTTTGTAGTTCATCGCCAGCAAAATACCGGTAACGATTTGCAGTATTAACACGACTAATGACAGCGCACCGAAAAAGTACCAAAAGTTAAAATTCTTGGGTGCGTAATATTCTGTCAGGTGGTCTTTAATTGCCTGGCCAACCGGCAATCTATCATTGAGCCAAGTATTAAAGCTCATGATGCTGCTCCTTCATCGCTGCCGATTAATATTTCGTTGTCGCTTAAGTACATATGAGGCGGAACTTCAAGATTCTTAGGCGCCGGAACATTGCTGTAAACACGTCCAGCAAGATCAAATTTTGACCCGTGGCATGCGCATAAAAACGCTCCTTCAGTGCTGGTAGACAGCTCCGGACGATATTTAGGCGAGCAGCCTAAGTGAGTGCAGATTCCTACTAGCACCAAAACATCATTCTTAATCGAACGGTGTTCATTGCGCGCATATTCTGGCTGTTGGTCAGCATTTGAGTCAGGATCAACCAGAGAGGGCGTCATCTCAGGCAGGAAATCCAGGGCTTCTTGGCTACGTTTGATGATCCAGACCGGTTTACCCCGCCACTCAACAGTAATTTGCTGCCCGTTCTCCAGTTTGCTGATATCGACGTTCACCGGAGCACCCGCCGCTTTCGCTTTCTCACTTGGGCTCAGGCTGCCAGCAAACGGCACAACCAGACCTACGGCACCAACCGCGCCCACTGCCGAAGTGGCAATAGTTAGCAAGCGGCGACGTTTACTATTCACATGATTGTCAGTCACGACACACCTCTAAACATAAATAAAATCTGCTCAAATCTCGACTATCATGGCTAACTGACTCAGTTCCAGCCCTACCATTTGTCCAGATTTATGAAATCTGCTCAATTTCTTCCCAACCGGCACCGTCCCGCTGCTACTGACAATCACGGCCAAACTAAACCCCCGCTTTCTTTTGGCAGGCATTTTCCGCCCAAGTCACCCCGGAACTTCGATAGGATCGAAAAAGTCGGCGGAGTATATCAAAAAAACGCTGAATTTCGTTTGTAGATTTCCGCTTATTCCTCGGGAATAGCGAGATAACGGTCTGGGCAACAATTTGATTCCCCACCCACCCTCGGCTGCAGCCCTTCAAAGGCAGTCCGGGACTTTGAAAAACCCCGGAACTGTGTTTTTATCACCTCCACCATTTTCTTCAAAATCTTATGTTAATTCGAGACAAAATAGCGGTAGTAACCGGCGCAGCAAGCGGCATTGGAAATGCGGTGGCGCAGCGATTAATAGCGGCAGGAGCAAAACAAGTCGGAATAGTGGATCTTACCGACGCCGTCCATGGCGCGGCCGACCAAATCAACAAAGCACAGGGCAAACAGGTCGCCCGTGCTTTTCAGGGCGATGTCACCGACAGCGATTTTCGAGCCCAGGTTTTCCAAACCTTGGGAGAAGACTCCCCGGTTCAGCTATGCGTGCCCGCAGCGGGAATACTGCGAGACGCCATGGCCGTTAAATTAAACAAATCCACGGGCGAAGCCGAACTATACGACCAAGACCTGTTTCGTCAGGTATTAGAGGTCAATTTAATGCATCCGGTTTACTGGACCATGCAAATGATTGCTGGAATCGCAGAATATCGGGCTAAAACAGGTGCCGGGAAATGGAGCGCGGAAGAAGATTTCCAGGGAAGTTCGGTCATTATCGGTTCGGTATCCTCTCGCGGCAACCGCGGTCAGGTGTCCTATTCAAGCGCAAAATCCGGACTCAACGCAGCGGCCAAAACCCTGAATGTCGAAGGCAGTTTTTACGGCATCCAAACCAAAGTCATCCACCCGGGTTTTGTCCAAACACCCATGGTTGAACAGCTCCCCGATGGCTTGTTTGAAGAGCATCTGCGCAAGCTGGTGCCGATTGATCGTTTAATTCAGCCCGAAGAGATTGCCAATACTGTGGCTGCAATGATCGAAAATCCGATCATTTCCGGGCCTGTCTGGGCGGATGGTGGCTTACCACCGATGACTTAAAAGAGACCAAAATAATGACCGAAGCAGTTTTAACAGTGGGAGAGCTACAGCAGGCGCTCGATAAACTGAATTTAGATACCGAAGAGGAGTGGACGCTAATCAATGGCAAGCTCCACAAAAAATATCAGTTTAAAAACTTTATACAGGCCTTTGGATTTATGACCAAGGTCGCGATCCAGGCCGAAGTACTGAACCACCATCCTGAGTGGTCCAATGTCTACCGAACGGTAATTGTCGACCTCGTTACCCATGACTCGAGCGGGGTGACCGCCCTGGATTTCCAGCTCGCCCGAAAAATGGATCAGCTTGCAACATGAGTGATGTCGCCACACCCTTAAGAGATGAACTGGAACACTGGAACGAAGTAACCAGTCTTCGGTATGTGCAGTGTTTGGAGTCCGTTACTGCGCTGGCATTTGAAGACGCGGATCGCCACCTTGGATTATTTTCCACGTTGCTGGAGGCGAGCATGCAGTTTATCAATCAACAGCTGGATGCAATTCACCAGCAAAGCGACTCGGACAAAGATGAAGCCGAAGGCATCCGAATGATTCGCGCCGACCATATGATCCTCGGCCGCACCAGCAAGATGGCACAACAGGCGTTACAAGAACTCATTAATATGGATGACGACAGCGTCCTGCGCAGCGAGATGGTGAGCCGGCTGGATATTTTTGTTCGCCTCAATAATATTCTAAGACAGCACCAGCTGCGTCAGCATGATTCACTCTTTCCACTTTTTGCTGAGAAACTTGCACCAGAAGATGAAAAACAGCTCGCGAGCAAGTTAACCAGCGCGATGCAAGGCTCAAACCTGCATTGACCGGCAACCACAACAATGCTGCAGGCCTGGCGAACATAGCCGATGCCGAGCAACAGATCGACCAGGAAATCGAAGCTGGCGTAACCGTCATCACCGCAACCCGACGGCTTTCCAGAGAGATGGTCAACCGTTTTGACAGGCGCCAACAAGAACAGAATCGAACCGCGTGGCAAAGTGCGGACATCCTGCCCTGGGATGCCTGGCTAAGACGCACCTGGATTAACCACAAGACGCAAATCAAAAACCCACCCCTTGTGCTAAGCGAGCAGCAGCTTCTTATCAACTGGCAAAACATTATTGCCGCCGATATTGCGCAAAACGAGTCAGATAGTGAACCGCTGTGGCATACAAGAAGCAGCGCAATGGCGGGCATTCAGGGGCTGAAACTACTCAGAGAATGGCGAATCGAACCACAGGCCATCGCGGAATCCACTCACCGCGATCATCGTTGTTTCAGTCGCTGGTACAACCAGTTTGATCAGCTCTGCCAAAGTCATCACTGGATAGACCAGTTTCAAATCTCACAGTTACTCTGCGAAGTGACTTTAGATTCGCCTCGGATTTTGCTTGCGGGGTTTGATCGTCTGTTGCCCCAACAAACCGCGCTAATCGAATCAATGCAGCAACAGGGAATACAGGTTTCCCATGCGCCAAAGCAAACGCGCCCTTGTGATTCGGTACGCGCCTTTCAATTCCAGACAGAAAAAGAACACTGGTTAGGCGCGGCGGACTGGGCGCGAAGCCATCTGGAAAAAGAGCCAACCGCAAAGCTTGCTATCGTCGTGAGTAACCCTGGGAAATCCAGAGAATTGATCGATCAATGTTTAAAGCAAATCCTGTGTCCGGAGCATATTCGTTCACCGGAAAAGAACATTACATTGCCATTCCATATCTCGCTCGGAAAACCGCTCTCCTCTTATCCCCCAGTGAAAGCGGCAATGTTTGCGCTAAATGCCCTCTGCAGGCGCAAGCAATCTCCGGAAGATTTGTGTCGGTTGGTGCGATCAAGCTATATCGGTGGCGCAAAAACAGAACGGATGGCCAGAGCGCAGCTGGAGCTATGGATTCGGCAAACCCAACCGCAAGATACAAACTATCAAGCGGTTCTCAAATTTGTGAATGAAAGAGGTGATCTGCACGAAGATTCAACGCTTTTATTGTTAAGCGGTTTGCTCAATAGCGTAGATAAATACCTCGCAAAGGCAAACAATCAAGACCTATTCGCCAATCAGGCAGCCGCGTTTGCCGAAATATTGTCTCTACTAGGCTGGCCCGGAGAGCATTCCCCAGATACTGCGGATTACCAGGCGATTGAAGCATTCCGGGTTCAACTGCGCAGCTTGAGCGAACTTGATTTAACGCAATCGAAAGTCAACCTTGCTGAGGCACTGTCAACCTTGCAGCATCGTCTCGACCAGCAAGTATTTCAAATCGAAGGCAATGACGCGCCGGTTCAGGTCATGGGTGTGCTGGAAACATCCGGCATGTCCTTTGACCACATCTGGTTTGGCAGCCTGACTGCAACTGACTGGCCAAATGGAACAAGACCGAATCCGTTTATCCCCATTGGTCTGCAGCGACAGGCCGGTGTTGAGCAAGCTTCGGTAGAACAAAACCTGGCGTATGCAGCGGTTCAGCAAAACAGAATAGAGAACAGTTGCCAGACACTCCACCTCGGGTTTCATCAAATGGATGGCGAAGTGGTTCTTGAACCAAGCCCGCTTCTGATGCAGCACCACGACAATATTCAAGCTGTTCACAACACGCCATTACCAGTGGCGAATGTCATCAATGAAAGCAGGCCAGACCTGGAAACGGTAGCAGATAATGTTGGCGTTGCCGTTGAAGAGACTGCAACCATTCGAGGCGGTACCGCATTAATCCAGATGCAAGCGGTCTGTCCTCGCGGCGCCTATGCGAGTTACCGACTTGGTGCACAAACAGTCGAGCAAAACGAACCCGGTCTTGACGCCGCTGAACGTGGCTCCGTGGTGCACAAAGCGCTGGAACTCATGTGGGAGACATTGCAAACCTCGGAACGCCTGAAAAAAACTGATGAAAATGCCCTGCTGTCGTTAATGGAAAAGTGTGCGCAAACGGCAAGCAATCGATATCGCGTGCAGAGCAACTGCGGCGATCGATTTTTCGAACGATTGCACCGCTGGCTAGTAGCAACACTTGAAGAATGGTTTCGTTTGGAGAAACAACGCAGCGCACCTTTTTGTGTTTTAAGCGTCGAGGAAAAAACCAGACTGGTGTTAAGCGATCTGCCGCTGGATTTTAAAATTGATCGAATCGATCAATTAGATTCCGGCGAGCTGATACTGATTGACTATAAAACCGGCAGTCAAAACTTTATTAAGGCCTGGGCGGAAGAAAGAATAAGCGCGCCTCAACTACCACTTTACGCATTGTCTCAACACAACCAGGGACATGTGGTTCATGCGGTGATGTTCGCGCAGGTTCGGCTTGGTGATTGCGCCTATCTTGGCCTGGCCGCAGAAACCGGGTTTGGCTTACCCGAAGCAAAACAAATAAAAGTAAAACCACTCGAGCAAGTCAAAGATTTTAACGAGCAATTTGAAGACTGGAATCAATGCCTGACCCATTGGCGATACGCACTGGAAAACATCGCGGAAGAGTTTATGTTTGGCGATGCGCGGGTCGCACCAGGAAACGATAGCGTCTGCGTGAATTGCCCTACTCCAGCAATCTGTCGTAGCGGCAATCGAATGGATGAGTTGATTTGATGGCAACTCCTGTTGATCAAGCCGCCCGAGACCAGGCCCTGGATCCCGCGCGCTCATTTATTGTCCAGGCCCCTGCTGGCAGCGGAAAAACCGGTTTATTAATAAGACGGTTTTTGATCCTGCTGGCTCATGTGAATAAACCAGAAGAAATCCTGGCGATTACCTTTACCCGAAAAGCCACGGCCGAGATGCGTCACCGTGTAATCTCTGCATTAAAACAACAAAAAGAAGATGGTACACCGGAAGACGATCAAGCGCTTTTAGCGCTATCAAATGCGGCACTTAAGAACGATCAAAAACATCAGTGGCAGCTGACAAACAATAGTGGCCGATTGCGCATTCAAACTATTGATAGCTTTTGTAGTGAGCTGGTAAATCGCATGCCATGGTCGGCGCGATTTGGCGCACCCCCTTCCATTGTCGAAGACCCGATGCCGCTGCTGCGACAGGCTGCTTTACGCACGCTATCGAGAATCGAACATAACAATGACCCCGCCCTTGCAAATGCATGCGGCAATCTAATTTCTTTGATGGATGCGCGACTCGATGGTGCTGTAGATCAATTGGCTGCAATGCTTGCAAGGAGAGATCAGTGGATGCGTTTATCGATTGACCACTCCAGAGAAAACATTGAAGACTGGTGGCAACAGACTATTAACGAAACGCTAGCGAACGTTGATAGATTGTTCCCTGCAAAGATGAAACATGCTTTGGCGGAACTCGCGGCTTTTGCCGCGGATAACTTGCGAGAAATTAACGCCGACAAAGGCAAGGTCTCACCAATAGAGTCCTGCAGCAATATAAGATTTTTCCCAAGTCCTGATTACTCCCTTCTCGACCAGTGGCGCGGTATCGCGACCATGTTAACTACCCAGAGCGGCACGATTCGCTCGAGGATAGATAAGAATTGCGGTTTCCCGCCCACCAAGAAACTGGAGAAGGAGAAACTCAAAGAGATATTGACGACTCTCTCTGAGGACAGCGAAGCCGCAATATTGCTATCACGAGTTTTGACCTTGCCCGATCCAAAACTGGAGCCCCGCCAATGGCAGGATATTGAAAGCATTATTAAGGTTCTACCAATCGCTGCGGCCGAGCTTCGGGTATTGTTCACCGAAACTAATCAGGCGGATTATATTGAATTAGGTCAACGCGCCGAATTTGCTCTGGGCAGTGCCGATCAACCAACAGATCTTGCATTGGTTTTCGACCACCGAATTCAACATCTCATGGTAGATGAGTTTCAAGATACTTCCGCAGGGCAACTGTCTTTGCTTCAAAAGTTATTGGCCGGATGGCAGCCGGATGATGGCCGGTCTGCTTTCTTTGTAGGCGACCCGATGCAATCAATTTACCGTTTTAGGGAAGCCGAAGTTGCTAACTTTCTCGATGTACAGAGCAATGGCATTGCCGATGTTATGCCGACCCCGCTCAAACTAGAAACCAATTTTCGTTCAGAAGCAGCCGTGGTGGATTGGTGTAACGATGCCTTTAAAGTCATTATGCCATCCAGCGATGATCGCGTGCTTGGCGCCGTACGCTATGCACCAGCAAATCCGTTTTGGCAAAGACAGTCAGAAAGCGAAGTTGCTGTGCATCCGGCCATCGATTCTGATGAATTAGAGGAGGCGCTGGAAATCGTAAATTTGGTTGAGACCGAGCTAAAAAGAGACGCCGATCAAACCATCGCAATCCTCGGTCGCACACGACGCAGTTTAGAACCGATTGCCACCTCTCTTGTTGAGAACAATATTTTATTCGACGCTGTCAATCTGCAAAAATTGGGAGAACGTCAGGTGATCCAGGACATGCTCGCGTTAACCTGTGCGCTAATCCAACCAGCTGATCGCAGCGCATGGCTTGGTATTCTTCGTGCGCCCTGGTGCGGTCTAAGTCTGAAGGAACTCACGGCATTGTGTGGCGAAAACAAATCGAAACCGATTCTGCAAATCCTGTCCGACTCAAGCTCAGCCAAGGTACTACCTAGCGAAAGACACGCCAGACTGGAAAAATTAACAGAAGTGATGACCAATGCCCTCGAGGCTGTAGGTCGTCAACCGCTTTGGAGAACAGTGGAAGTCGCCTGGCTAAAATTAGATGGTCCGGCGACGATGGATGCCGCCGATCTTGAAAACTGCACGGCTTATCTTTCGATGCTGGAACAGCTGGAAGCCGATGACACCTACATTAGTAATGCGACCCTGGATACAGCCCTGGAAAAACTCTGGGCCGCTGGCACTCCATCGGCCAGCGTAAAGCTGATGACAATCCATGGTTCTAAAGGTCTCGAATTTGATACCGTCATATTACCCGGGTTACACAGACCGACCAGGGGAAATAATCCAGATCTGATCCGGTTTCGCCATTTACCGGATCGACTGCTTATTGCTGCAAAACCTTCGAGCATCGAAAACGAAGACACGGCATATCAGTTTTTAGGCGCACTTGAAAAAGAAAGTCTAAAAAACGAAACCAGCAGGCTGCTATACGTTGCCTGCACCCGCGCACGGACACGCCTGCATTTGTTTGGCACGGTTAAAACCAAAACTGACGGCGCGCTCTCCTCTCCTGTGTCCAATTCTCTACTTTCATTGTTGTGGCCGATTGTTGAAGAACATTTTATTGCATTAGAAAACCAGCCAAGCACGCCCGACCCAATCAGCGAAGACGAAGAAGACGATACTGATCTTATCGATCATTATCCTTTGGAACGAATTCCTTCAGACTGGAAATCGCCAGACCTTAATCAGTCAATTCAGATAACCACCGCAAGTGAATCCACTGAAGCAGATTCCGATGCCATTGAGTTTGACTGGGCAGGGGAAGTCGCGCGTATCTGCGGTATTGTCGTACACCAAATTTTTCAGCAAATCGATGTCGCCGGATGGGAGAACTGGCGTCAACAAGATTTTGACCAGCAAGCTAAACATGATTGTCGCAATCACCTCATCGAAAACGGCTTGCCCGTTACCTTGCATGAAACAGCAATCAGCATTATCGAACGCGCGCTGACCAACACGCGCGCAGATAAAAACGCCGCCTGGATATTTAACCCCGCGCACCAAAATATTCGCAGCGAATGGCCAATAACCGGCGTTATCAACGACCGTATACAACATGCGTTTATCGATCGTTACTTTATCGCACACGACGATGATGGAAATCCACAACACTGGATTGTCGACTTCAAAACAAGTCGACACGAAGAAGCCGAAAACCTTGAAGAGTTCATCACCGAGGAACGCAACCGTTATGCAGAAACAATGAGAAAGTATGCATCGATCGTTCGAGAGCTTTCAAAGACAACTGAAGCACCGATAAAGACTGCGCTTTACTTTCCAGTATTAAAACGGCTTGAGGTCTTGAATTGATACCTGAACGACCGGACCAGTTCTTGAATCCTAACGCATCCAGTTTTAGTCTCTGTAGACTATCTTTAGCAATGATTTGTCTATTTCGTAATTCAAACGACAGATAAAGACGAAGGATGGTCAGTCAAGCGCATCGAAAAAGTTGTTTTGAGCGGAGATTGTGGGTGTGAAACTAACTGAACCCGCTTTTCAAAGCCTGAAATAACCAAGTCGTTTTAAATCAAAAAAACAGACTCAAGTAGATCAAACAAATCTAATTGATCAATAGCTTTGAGCAAAGCCCGAGTCAGAACACCTCCTGGTTACTTGAAGAAACTTTTTCGCTCGAAATGGCAGTTTTTGCATTGATAACGCGGCCTTTCAATTTCGAAGTCAATATTAAACTCTAACTTCTTATTGCACCTTGGGCACGAAACATTTAGAAAATGTGTAGCGAAACTTAGCAATAAAACAACAAGCATCGCTGCA
>CALKKV010000083.1 GCA_937992195.1 uncultured Gammaproteobacteria bacterium
GTAGAGTTACTACGCCGCAGAAGCGATCGAATTCGCGGACTTGCCTAAATCGCAAGCCCTTGATGCTACTGTGATACGGGTAATTCACAAAATTCAACGTTAACGCCCAATGCGCGCCCTCTGGTTGCGAACCTGCATGCCGCGCTACGCTTTTCTATGGCTAGCGCTACTCTGTTGCTCTCATCAAGCGCAAAGCCAGGGTCTTGAGTATGGCCTTGGCTATGTTTACGGCACACCAGCAGCTGCAAGCCTGCAATTGGATGACATAAAGGGACAACCCCGCTCGCTTGAAGAATTTAAAGATAAGGTGATTGTGGTGAATTTCTGGGCAACCTGGTGTCCTCCATGCGTTGAGGAGCTGCCGACTCTCTCCGCTTTGCAGGAGCGCTTTGATAAAACCCAAGTCGCAGTTCTGGGGGTGAATCTAGGCGAGACACAAGAGACTGTGCAAAAATTTATTGACGCCTTCGAACCCCCGATTACTTTTAATGTATTACTTGCCCCCACACCGCAAGATATCGAAGGCTGGGAGATTAAAGCCCTTCCCCAAAGCTATATCTTGAATAGAACAGGTGGTGTTGAGTACAGCGCGCTTGGGCCAAAAGATTTTGACCATCCCGAAATCCGAAAAAGAATTCAAGCGCTAGTCGACAGAGCAAGCTAACTCCACAGTGATAGTATTCCACTACGTCATTTCCTTTTAACTTCGTGCCAAAGCTCTTTCTTCACCATATCGATGTGGTCAACAATCAATATATCAGCGGATGGTGTCTGAATAGATTGCTACCGCAGATCGCCGTTACCTTGCGTATCACGGTAAATGGCAACGCGATTGGCGAAGTCTCCTGTCGATCAAAAAGAGAAGATGTGAAAAAAGCAGGACTGCATCGTAGCGGACACTGCGGCTTTGTGTTTCCCTTTCCAAGCGAAGTTTTTGCGCAACATGACCGTATCGATTTTTCGATTAAAGGACTGCCTGGGACTTTGTTCTCCTATAAAACGTCAGAAATCGAACCTGTTGTTCAAGACGCTTCACCAGTGCTCTTTATGCACATCCCAAAAACTGCGGGCACTTCGTTCAATAATCATGTACAAAGCTGGTTTGGCCTTGATCGCTGGCATATCCACACCGAAACCTATCCAGAGCATGATCTTAAAGCGTTGGCGCAACCCGGTTATTATCTCGCCGGGCACCTGCCCTTTTATAAGCTCAACAGTTTGTTCCCAGATATTTCCCTGTTAAATCTACACTCTATGCTGCGAGAGCCGCTCTCGCAGTTTCATTCACACCTTGCCTGGATTAAAGGAATTGGTCTGCATCCGGAAGGCAAGTTTTTTCGCGCTCACCCAGAGGTAGTGCAGTCATTAGCCTTAAAACTACAAACTCAGGACGTCCGGACAGCAGACGCCTTAGCGACTTTCGTTAAACAACTGGATGGCTTTGAATGGGATTTCTTTGACAACATCCAATCTCGATATTTTGTATCAAAAAGACCGGAGCAGATGGGGATCGAAGAATACAACGACGCGTTGAATAATCTACGCCACTTCTCGTCGATCGGATTGACCGAACAATACCAGGCATTTTTACAATCGACCGCAAAACAATATCAGCGGCGACATCGACCACAGTCTTCTCAACACAACAAAACAAAAGTGAAACCTTTATTTGATCTGAACTCCGCTGAAATTCGCGACGCTGTCTTGCCATTGATTCAATTCGACCAACAATTATATGACGCTGTCGCCGCGTCAAATCGACAGCCTGCACCTGGCGAATAGCGCTTAAAAATCCTGACACATTGCGATAGTACCCATATGTCGGCGCTAGCCAGAAAGACCGACGAGCGCCCTTGCCTCGACTCCACGCAACGAAAAATCCGTGCCGGCCAGATGCTTTGCGTCATCAGTACATAGCCAAGCGATAGCCTGCGCCACATCGGAAGCTGGAATATGCACCGACGGATCAAGCTGACTGACGGGATTCACCCCTGACTGCTTAATAACCACCTGCATCTCAGTGGCAACAGTGCCTGGACTCAGGCCGATGGCAGTAACACCTTGGTCGCGATACTCTTTATCAACGCATTTTGTTAGTGACAATACAGCCGCTTTTGTCGCACAGTAGTGACTCCAACCTTCCAGTGCGTTGGTCGCCGCACCCGAGCTGATATTTATGATCCTTCCTCCATCGTGACGCAACATTTCCGGAAGCACAGCGCGCAAACCAAAATAGACTCCTTTTAGATTGATATCGACGACTTGCGACCACTCCGCAGGATCAGACTCATCGATTCTAGCAACCGGATCAATCACACCAGCATTGTTGACTAAAATATCCACTTGCCCAAACTGCTTCACAGCCTGGTTGACTACTTCTTGCATTGCCTCGTACTGACTTACGTCTGCCTCTACTGCAATAGCTTTACCACCGGCATGGACAATACGCTCCGCGATTACGTTAAGTGCTTTGGCGTTACGGGCACATAAAACAATATTACACCCTAGCTTTCCTAGATAGTCCGCTGCTGCTTTTCCGATTCCGCGACTGGCGCCAGTAATAATGACGGTTTTTTCTTTTAATTGATTTATCTGAGATGGGTTCATTTACATTTTCTCTATAAAGAATAAAATATTGATCTTCGATGCGCGCATGCAAGGCATAAAACACGGGCAGATCTTATGACGAACTCTGATACTGCGGTACATATTTCTGCGGACCAATCATACTTAACGGTGGTCAAAGATAAACAAGAAATGCGATTTCATGCCAACTGGTTAAGGGACAATGCGCTGGATTCAAAAACCCGCTCTACCGAGAATGGTCAGAAACTCGTCTCCATTCTTACGCTACCTGAAACATCATTGATTGAAAATGCCTCTGTGGATAATGAAGATGGACTTGTTGTTCAATTTTTCAATAACCAGGCGAGCTATCAGTTTTCTGTTTCCTGGCTTAAACAGAATCAGTATGACATCGCCTCAAAACGCAACCCTGGCTGGATAAATAAATCCTGTACCTTGTGGGACCAAACCTTGGGCAGTTCGATACCAAGTGGCGATTACCCCTCTTTTGCTGCAGATGACCGATCTCTTTATCACTGGTTAAGTCAGATAGAGGAGCTAGGGTTTTCTCTTCTCGAGGATATCCCGCGGGATCCGGACGGATTGCTTACTGTAACTAAGCTGTTTGGGTTCGCCAGGGAAACCAACTACGGAAAGTGCTTTGATGTACGTTCGGAAATCAATCCAACCAACCTTGCCTATACCGGACTGGGACTGCAAGCCCATACCGATAATCCGTATCGTGACCCCGTGCCAACCATGCAAATACTCGCCTGTATGGAAAACGATACTGAGGGAGGGGAATCCATCGTGGTCGATGGATTCAAAGCCGCAATAACACTTAAAGATGAGTCCCGGCATCATTTTAAATTGCTTTCACAATATCCTGCGAGATTTAGCTACCGCGGCACGGATGGCGTCAATCTTCAAAGTAAACGCCCGATGATTGAATTGGGAGTCGATGGTGAGATTATCGCGGTTAGATTTAATAACCGCTCGGCAGCACCATTTGTTGATATTCCTTTTGATCAAATGCAGGAGTTTTACCAAGCCTATCGACATCTTGCTTCTATCATCGAACGAGAGGAGAATGAGGTACGCTTCAGGTTACAGCCCGGCCAGCTTTTTATTATCGATAACACCCGTGTTCTGCACTCGCGCACTGCGTTC
>CALKKV010000084.1 GCA_937992195.1 uncultured Gammaproteobacteria bacterium
TATTTGCCGCGCCAAACTGGATCACGTTTCTCGGCAAACGCCTTGGCCCCCTCGAGCTGATCTTCTGAAGAATACAAAATATCAATAGACTCCAGTTTTCGATGGGTGAGCATTTGTAGCGCTTCTTTCTCAGGGAGATGCGATGTCTTCTCAAGGGTTTCTTTGATTGCGGCATAAACCAGCGGTGGTCCACTTGCCAGTAAATCTGCGACTTCCCGCGCCCGCGTCATGAGCTGGTCGGCAGGAACATAATCATTAATTATGCCCCAGTGTTTGGCTTCCTCGACATCAATAACGCGTCCGGTATACAGCATTTCCATGGCAACGTGATAAGGAATTCGTCTTGGTAGTTTGATCGTCGCTGCATCGGCAATGATGCCCGAGCGAATTTCAGGTAAGGCAAACGTAGCATGATCCGCTGCAATGATAATGTCGCAGGAAATCATTATTTCAAAGCCACCGCCAAAGGCCAGACCGTTGCACGCGCAAACAACCGGTTTACGCATATTCGGTAGCTCTTGTAGTCCACCAAATCCGCCGACACCATAGTCGCTGTCCGCCGCTTCCCCTTCCGCGGCCGCCTTTAAATCCCAGCCAGGACAAAAGAATCGATCGCCTGTGGCGGTAAGAATGGCTGAGCGTTGTTCGGGATGATCGCGAAAAGCCGCAAAAACATGGCCCATGATTTTACTTGTGGCAGCGTCGATTGCATTGGCCTTTGGTCGATCTATTGTGACTTCAAGTACTCTGCCGCGTTCAGCGGTTTTAATGGGTTCTGACATAACGTTCTCCAGTAAATTAACTTTTTCGTATAAGGGCGTCTGCAATGGTGACGCCATTACCCTTTGTGCCTACGATAAGGGGATTAATATCTATTTCGAGTAAGGTGTCTCGATGTGTTTCTGCAAATAGGGCAACCTGCTCAATGGTACGAATGACCGCGTCACGATCGCCTGATTTACCGCGAAATTGAGTAAGTAGTTGATTGATCTTTAAGTTATTTAACGCATGATCAATTTCTTGTTTGCTGGTCGGTAACAGCAAAGAGACGCTATCCGCAATCAGTTCGGTCAAAACACCGCCTGCACCTATCACCAGAGCCAGGCCGAACTGTGGATCTCTATGAATTCCAACGATCATCTCGCAGACGCCATTCTCAGCCATGCGCTCCACCAAAACTTTGTCGCTGATCGCGCTTAATGCATCAGCCGCATTGGCGACTGCGCTTGCGTGGTGTAAATTTAATCTAACGCCGCCTGAGTCTGATTTATGGGCAATGCCGGTTACTTTCAATGCAACGGGGAAACCGATTTTTTCAGCGGCAGCTGCCGCATCTTTTGCATCTACCACTGCAGAAGCTGGAATAGATAAGCCGACTTTAGCGAGTAGTGCCTTGCTTGCGACTTCATCAAGAGTTTGTGGGTCTTCTGGCCAGGGCGATGCAGCATCGAGCGGCAGCTGTGTTTCGGGTGCGTCGACATGTGCGGCGTCGAAAGCGTCCAGCGCTTCTTCCACACCAAGAAACGGAATGATATTGTTTTTTGCCAGTTTTAATGCCACGTCTTCGGGCATACATTCGGGTAGTGTGGCAATGATCGCTGTTCTTTTGTCATGTAGTTTCGCCGCGTCTATCCAGGCGTCGATGGCGATATCATATTCGGCATAGCGTGATCGATCGGTTCTTGGATAGTCGAGTATCAACGCGGTTAAATCAAAATCACCGGACATCATTGCGCCAAATGTCGCCGCCATTGCCTTCCGCTGTGCCCAGATAAAGGTGTGATAGTCCAGCGGGTTGCGCACGTCGACAAATTCATTGACCGTGGCGCGCACCCGCTCTGCATGTTCAGGGGTGAGATCGGGCAATTGCAGATTACGATTGGCAACACTGTCTGCGACCAGCGATGTCTCGCCGCCAGAACAGCTTAAGGTGGCAATCTTGTTTCCCCTGGGCGAGCCTGATATGGATAACAGCTTCAGCGTTTCCAGAAATACAGGGATGGAGTGAACTCTGGCAATACCATATCGTGTAAACAGTGCATCGTATAAAGCATCGGCGCCGGACAATGTTGCGGTGTGACTTACCGTAGCATAGGCACCTTTTTCGGAGGCGCCGGTTTTAAAGGCAACAATGGGTTTGCCGATCTCGCGCGCTCGTATAGCCAGTCTCGAAAAACGTGCAATATTGTTTAGTCCTTCGACATGCAGGCCAATCGCATGAATTCGATCATCGGCTAAAAACGCTTCGATGCAATCGTTGGCATCAACCATTACCTGGTTTCCCAGGGTAACAATCATGGCGATATCAAGGCCGCGTTTTTGCATGGTGTAGTTCAACGCCATGTTGCCCGATTGATTGACAATGGCAACGCCACTTTGCACTGCAACTGCGCCATGAAAGTCGGGCCACATTGCGGCACGATCCATCAAGTTAAGCAGTCCCCAACAATTCGGTCCAACCACTGGCATATCGCCTGCCGCTTTAATCAGCGCTTCGCTTTTTTCTTTGCCTGCTTCACCTAGTTCAGCGAAGCCGGAGGCATGGCAAATCACGCCACCTGCGCCCATTGCCGACAAACTTGCAACCGCTTCTATCGAGGCGTCGTTATGAATGCCGAGATAGGCGGCGTCCGGCGCAGAAGGAAGATCATCCAGTGAGGCGAGACAGGGAATACCATGCATATCAGAACGTTTGGGATTGACCGGCCAAATCTCGCCGTCAAACCCAATCTTCAACATCTCTTCGACCACGCTCTCTGCAACTCTGCCGCCAACAACGGCTACAGATTTAGGCGAGAACAGGCGCGCCAGTCTGGTGGAGGACATTAGCCGCCGAGAGGTCGCAACAGCGAGCGGGAAATAATATGTCGCTGAATCTCGCTGGTGCCTTCCCAGATTCGCTCGAGGCGTGCGTCTCGCCAGATGCGTTCAAGAGGGAGGTCGTCCATCAAGCCCATACCGCCATGGATTTGAATTGCTTCATCGGAAACCATCTGCAGCATTTCGGTGGCATGCAGTTTTGCCATCGCCATATCTTGATCGGTCACCGTGCCATTATCCACTTTCCAGGCGGTTTCCAAAGTCATTAGCCATGATGCTTTCATTTGCATTGCCATATCAGCAAGCTTAAAAGAGACTCCCTGAAATTTGCTGATTTGTTGCCCGAATTGTTTGCGCTCGGTTGACCACTTTAATGAATGATCCATGGCGATTTCAGCGCGGCCGACACAGCCTGCTGCAATTTGTAAACGCGTTGCGCCGAGCCAGTCGTTGGCGACATCAAAGCCCTTGTGGACTTCGCCGAGCACTGCTTCTTTGGGGACGCGGCAATTGTCGAATTCCAATATTGCGTTATTGAAGCCTCGATGCGCTACGTTTTTATAGCCGTCGCGAATGGTAAAGCCAGGGTGGCCTTTGTCAACGAAGAAGGCGGTGATTAATTTCTTTTTTCCGCGCGGTGTCTCTTCTTCACCAGAGGCCATAAAACAAATTGCGAAGTCAGCCCAGTCCGCGTAAGAGATAAAGTGTTTGGTGCCATTCAGAATCCAGTCGTCTCCATCTTGCTTTGCACTGGCGCGCATGCCGCGCAGGTCAGAGCCTGCTCCTGGCTCTGTCATTGCCAGACAATCTGCTTTCTCTCCCCGAACACAGGGGAACAAATATTTTTCCCGTTGTTCACCAACGCAGGCGAGTAGCGCATTGGATGGCCGCGATACCACGGTCCAGTGGAGACCGTAATTGGTTTTGGAAAGTTCTTTTTCAAAACAAACCCAGGAAACGGTATCGAGACCGACACCACCAACTTCCTCGGGCAGGTTGGCAGCATAGAGCCCCGCCTCGATCGCTTTCTTACGCAGCGGCATCACAATCTCTTTAGGAATCACACCGGTGCGTTCAATTTCATCCTCGTAAGGCTGCAATTCCTTTTCGACGAATGCCTTCGTCGTGTCCATGATCATTTGATGTTCTTCACTTAGGGCAAAATCCATCAGCAGGCTCCGGTAAATTGTGAGGTTCGGGGATACTAATTGTTGAACGAGCCGCGATCAATCATTATTTTGCTGTGACAATGGCAGGGAGGGATATATTTTAAGACTGTCCAGTATTCGCTTTCATTGCAAGGTGGTGCTCGATGCCTTGAATGGCATCCTGGGGGCGGTGGTTTACGTAGAGAACGGTTGTCTCACTTCCCGCGCAGATTACTTCAATCAGTGCCAGGATAAGCTGTCTGTTTAAGTCATCAAGTCCAAGACAGGGTTCGTCCAAAATTAAAAGAGGCGGGTGCTTCACCATGGCGCGAGCGATAAGCACAAGTCGCTGGTCGCCAAAAGAGAGTTGGCTAAAAGGTTTATCTGCATAACTTTCCATATCCAGTAAACGAAGCCATGCGTCAGCGGTATGTTTTTGCACGTCGGTATACTTTTGATAAATACCAATACTGTCGTAGAAGCCAGAAATAATTGCGTTACGAACGCTTACGCTGACTTTGTACTCCCATTGCAATGCGCTGGAAACGTAACCGATATGTTGTTTGATATCCCAGATGCTTTCACCATTTCCGCGCTGCATGCCGAAGACAAAAATGTCGTTTACGTAGCATTGCGGGTGATCTCCGGTTATTAGATTCAATAAACAGGTTTTACCGCTGCCGTTTGGTCCGGTGACCTGCCAATGTTCTCCGGGTGTGATGGTCCAGTTAAGATCTTCAAAAATTACTTTATCGCCATAAGCAACTTTGCCATTTTGTATTTTGACTAAAGGCTCTGTGCTGTCCAGGGTCGGCGCGCGATAGTCAACGATAGCGTCAGGAATAGAAAGGTCAGTGGTTTTTAAATGTAGCAATTGCCCGAGATCGGCAACCGCTTCACGATCGTCGGTTCCAACTTGATGGGTGAGCTGACCTTTGTCGACATAGCCAACATGGGTGATGAAATCGGGTAATTCATCAAACCGATTGAGCACCATTACCATTTGGATCTCGCTCGCGAGGTTGCGAAGTAATGTGGTTAAAAATGTCAGCGAATCAGCGTCCAAACCTTCAAACGGTTCGTCGAGGATGAGGAGTTCGGGTTTTGACGACAATGCTCTTATGAGTAATAGCTTGCGTGATTCACCAGATGATAATTTGCGAAAACCGCGGTCGAGAAGGTGTGCAAAATGGAAGGCTTCAATCAATTGTTTTTGCATTGCCGGATCTGCACAGGTTTGATCCAGAAGCTGCCTGGCGGTTGTGCCTTCGGCAATCACGTCGAGCAAGTCGGCGTCGTCCTTTTTTCGTTCTTCTTCGATCAGGGCTTCTTGTTCTTCAAAAGAGACAACAGCGATGCGTGCATTGGGTTCGGTACGACTGCCGCTGACCGTATCACCGGCGCCATTTATTGCTGCAGCCAGTGCAGATTTTCCTGCACCGTTAGGCCCAGTGAGCGCCCAGTGTTCGCCGTCTTGAATGGACCAATCTAAGTCAGTCAACGAGAAGTGTTCGTCGAATTGAATGGTGAGTTGATTGAAGTCGATATTAGCCATGGTGAAACATCAAGAGCGGTTAGAGATTAAGTGGTGGCGGGATATGCTTCTGCAGCACATAACCATAAGGCGGAGAGTAATGGGTCATCCAGTTGTTCCAAACGTGCGCACAGACCGAGATCAAAAGGCGTCAATCCTTTGATCCAGGGAAGGGTTCGTATGGTTTCCTTTTTCGGGCTATGTTGTATGACAAGTTCAGGTAATAAAGCGATACCGAAACCCAGGCTCACCATTGAAACTACGGCTTCGTGTCCGGCTACCTGGGCATAAATATTGGGTTTGATTTGTTTTTCAGAGAACCATGATATCCATTGTTCTCGCGCCAGACCGCTCTCCGCAAGGATAACCGGGATCTCGTTCCACTTAGGCTCAATGTTGTCTGCCAGCGCTTGATCGAGTTGACGAGATAAAGCGCTTGGTGATCGCGGTCCGATCAGCCTCAACGGTGTTTTTAACAGCGGAAGAAACGCCAGCTCCTCGGGCCATCTATCCGGGCGGGCTACGATGGCGCTATCCTCTGCCGCGCTTCTCACGCGTTCCACGCCGTCTGCCTGATCACCGGTGCGTAATTTGATTTCCACCCCGGGATACGACTCCCGCATGCGCGCCAATATTTGCGCCAACAGACTATAGCTTGCGGTAACCGACCCAAAAACGCTGATCTCTCCAGACAGGTTGCTGCCCGTTGCACTCAATTCCGTTTGTAGCTGCTGCCAGTCATCAACCGCTTTTCTCGCATACTGCAGAAAATGTTGTCCTGCCCGGGTCAGCCGCACGTGACGGTTGTCGCGTTCAATAAGCATTTGGCCAACGCTTTCTTCAAGACGCTGAAGTTGGCGGCTAACTGCAGAAGGACTCAAATTACATCGGCTGGCAGCCTGACCAAAATGAAGAGTATCCGCCAGATGCAAAAAAACCTGACAGGCGCGGGGTTCCATGGACAGAAATCATATTGCGTTATTAGCAACGCAATATATCATTTATTTCATTTTACGCAACAGAGTGATTTGGATTATGATCACGCCCCCATCGCAAACACCTTAATAGATAGCATTATGCGTCAAAACTACTTTAATACCCTCCCACTGCGCCTCCAATTGGAAGAGCTGCAAAAGTGTCGATTTATGGAGCTCGAAGAGTTCTCTGAAGGCGTAGATTACATCCGCGATAAAAAGATCGTGATTATTGGATGTGGTGCACAAGGACTCAATCAAGGTTTAAACCTTCGCGACTCTGGTTTGGATGTGAGTTACACATTGCGAGCCGAAGCCATCGCGGAGAAACGTCAGTCATTCCTTAGTGCAACCGAAAATGGGTTTACCGTTGGCACCTACGAAGAGTTGATTCCGACTGCGGATATCGTGATGAACATGACGCCGGATAAACAACATAGCGCGGTGGTCAACGCGATTATGCCGTTGATGAAATCAGGCGCTACGTTGGATTATGCCCATGGCTTCAATCTGGTCGAAGAAGGTATGCAGGTCAACAAAGATCTCACCGTCGTAATGATGTGCCCAAAATGTCCGGGTTCAGAAGTGCGTGCTGAATATGTGCGCGGCTTTGGCGTGCCGACGTTGATTGCAGTGCACCGCGAGAATGATCCAAATGGAGATGGCATGAAGATTGCGAAAGCACTGGCTGTTGGTACAGGCGGTCATCGCGCCGGCGTGTTGGAATCTTCTCCCGTTGCGGAAGTGAAGTCGGACCTGATGGGTGAGCAAACCATTTTGTGCGGGGTGTTACAAACCGGTTCGATTCTGTGCTTTGACAAGATGGTTGAAAAAGGTGTCGATGCGGGTTACGCAGCCAAACTTGTGCAATATGGTTTTGAAACCATCACCGAAGCGCTGAAACACGGGGGCGTGACAAACATGATGGACCGTCTTAGCAACCCGGCAAAGATTCGCGCATATGAATTATCAGAGCAATTAAAAGAGCTGTTGCGTCCGCTCTTTCAAAAGCATCAGGATGACATCATGACCGGGCACTTTTCTTCTACCATGATGGAAGACTGGGACAACGGTGATGCGAATTTATTGAAGTGGCGCGCTGCAACGGCTGAAACGGCTTTTGAAAAGCAGGAAGCAACCGAAGACGAAATTTCTGAGCAGGAGTATTTTGATAAAGGCATACTGATGGTGGCTTTTGTGCGTGCAGGTGTCGAGCTGGCGTACGAGACCATGGTAGAAGCGGGCATCATCGAAGAGTCTGCCTACTACGAGTCTTTGCATGAGACACCGTTGATTGCCAACCTGGTGGCGCGCAAGAAATTGTATGAGATGAATGTGGTGATCTCAGATACTGCTGAATATGGCTGCTATCTTTTTGATCATAGTGCCCGTCCGTTTCTTGCTGAAAAATTCATGCCGTCGATCGATGTAGATGTCATTGG
>CALKKV010000085.1 GCA_937992195.1 uncultured Gammaproteobacteria bacterium
CTGACCAATTCGAATCAAGGTGCCGAGGGAAGGTTTGGTGGGCGGTGCACCAACGCCTAAGAAAGACAAAGTCGCTTCAAGAATAATCGCCAATGCAAAAGAGATCGTGGCAATGACCAACACCGGGCTCATGACATTGGGGAGTAGGTGCCGCAATAAAATAAAGCGTTGTTTTCGCCCAATCATCCTTGCGGCCTGCACATACTCTTTGCGCGACTCTACCATGGCGGAACTTCTCACCGTGCGCGCAAACTGCACCCAATCAGATAGCCCAATCGAAAAAATCAGCACCCATATCGCCATCTGGTCGCGTAGCTCAGGGGGCGTTAAACCACGCGCTATGCCAAATATCAGCATGGCAATCAGAATCGAGGGAAAGGTAAGCTGAATGTCGGCGATACGCATAATGATTGCGTCAATCCAGCCACCAAAGTAACCGGCGATCAAGCCAAGCGTTACGCCAACCACGGCAGCAAACAGTACCGCCATGATGCCGATAAAAAGCGACAGGCGCATGCCGTATAAAATCGTGGAAAAAATATCTCTGCCCTGATCGTCGGTACCAAACCAGTAACTGGTACCACTACCGAGAGCTGCCTCTCCGGGTGGAGAAAAGCCGTCCATTAACACGAGTGAGGCAGGATCAAACGGTGTATGCGGCGCAATTAAAGGCGCAAAGATTGCGCTCAGGATCAATACCAAAAACACACATAAAGAAATTAATGCGACAGGAGAGTGGCGCAGTGAATACGCGATATCTGAATCCCAGGCTGATTTTGAAAATGCGCGCAGTGATTGCATGATTGAATCGTTACCGAAAGTGATTAACGCGACGCGTCGAAGCGCAGCCGTGGGTCGATAAACACATAAAGCAGATCCACAATCAGATTAATCACAACGAACAATGCGCCAACCAACAACAAATAAGCGGCCATAATCGGAATGTCGACAAAATGTACGGCATTAATAAACATTAAGCCGACTCCCGGCCACTGAAATACGGTTTCCGTAATAATGGCAAACGCAATGATCTGCCCGAGTTGAATCCCCATGATGGTAACCACCGGGAGGAGCGTGTTTTTCAGGGCGTGACCAAAATGCACGGTGCGGTCAGACAGGCCGCGTGCACGGGCAAAGCGGATATAGTCGGTGCGCATGACTTCGAGCATTTCAGAGCGAACCAGTCGCATGATTAACGTCATCTGATACAGCCCCAAGGTAATGGCAGGCAAGATCAGTGATTTAATTCCTGACCAGCTCGTGAAACTCGATTGCCAGCCAAATAACTGGCCGATTTCACCGCGCCCAAAAGAGGGCAGCCAGCCAAGCTCCACCGCAAACACCCAGATAAGCAGGATGCCGATCAAGAAGGTAGGCAGAGACACGCCAATAAGCGAAGAGGTCATAATAAAATTTGCCAGAAACCCATCGCGGCGAATAGCGGAATAAACACCGAGCACCACGCCGAGGCTGAGCGCAAGAATGCCTGAGACAATGGCAAGCTCAAGGGTGGCGGGCAAACGCTGCGCAATCATTTCTGCCACGGGCAGCCCGCTGCGATAGGACACGCCAAACTCACCCTGCGCCGCCGCACCAATAAATTTAACGTATTGCACAAAAATAGGTTTGTCTAAACCAAGACGCTCCTCGAGCTCTTTCCGATCAGCCAGGGTTGCTTCCTGTCCCAGGATATTTTCGAAAGGATCTCCCATAAACCGGAACATGCAGAACGCGATGAGGCCAACAATCGCGAGCACAAGCCCGCCCTGCAAAACCCGGCGAAGGATATAGGCAAACACAGTAGGTGCTTAAAAGAGTGTAGTTTCTAAAAAAGCGGCCGATCGGGATTCGATCGACCGCTTTGCTCTCAATAAAAGTTATTTCGAGTACTTGAGAAACTTGAAGTGGGGTTGATTCTCGGGCTGCACCTGGAAATCAATAGAGTCCGACATACCCCAGTTTAAAACCTGGTTATGGATAGGTAGATAGAGCGTCTCGTTTTGCAGCTCACCCCAAATTTCAGAGATGGTGCTGTTTCTTTTATCCAGATCAGTCTCTGACGCCAGGCTGACGATTTTACTATCTAGGGCAGCGTTGGAATACCCGGTACCGTTCCACGAACCGAGCTTGTCAGTGGTGGTATGGGCGAGGAAGTTAAAAATATATTCAGAGTCAAAAGTAGGTACACCCCATCCGAGCATATAGAAATCGGTTTCCCTATTCGTGATCAATGGAAAGTGTTGCGCTTTGGGTTTGGAATCCAGATTCACCGTGATACCAATACGAGCAAACATGCCCACAGCAGCCTGACAAATCGCTTCATCATTAATATAACGATCGTTGGGGCAGTTTAAGACGATGGTAAAGCCATCTCCGTAACCCGCTTCACTCATCAGCGCTTTGGCTTTATCGGTATCCGCTGCAGGGAATGCATCCAGCTCTTTTGTCCAGCCATTGACGAACGGCGGCATGATGACGCCAGTAGGCTCAGATTGACCGCGCATTACCACACGCTGTATCGCTGTTCTGTCGATGGCCATGTTCATGGCCTGACGAACGCGCACATCTGCGAGAGGATTTTTTCCATCGACATTATCAGTGGCAAGATCTGCAGCACCCACATTCATACCAAAGAAAATGGTTCTGTTTTGTGGTGCTTTGATCACTTTCAGGCTATCCGCTGCATCAACACGGGCTAAGTCCTGCACGGGCAGATCCAGGGTGATGTCAACTTCACCTGAGAGCAGTGCGGAAACACGGGTAGAGGCTTCTTGAACAGGGGTGAAAACAATTTCACTGACTTCCAAGGGAAAGGTGCCTTTGCCCCAGTAGTCAGGGTTGGCGGCTAGAACCGTTTTTTCGTCTACCGCCCGTGAGACAAGTTTATAGGCGCCGGTGCCATTGGTATTTCGCGCTGCGAAATTATCCCCGCCGTTGGCAATATCTTGTGGCTCTTCCGAACCATTTGATTTGGTCCAGTCTTCATCCATCATAAACATGTTGGTGAGGTTGGCCGGAAGCAGCGGGTTAGGCCCGTCGGTTTCAATCTCAATCGCATAGTCACCCGCCTTTCGAACATCTTTCACCGAAGAAAGTAATTCTTTCATCGCAGAAGTGGGACGCATCGCACGCTTCAATGAGAAAACCGCATCATCAGCGTTGAAATCAGCGCCGTCATGAAACTTGACACCTTCGCGAAGGGTAAATAACCAGACATTCGGGTTATCGGTGACTTCCCAGCTCGTCGCAAGCGCCGGAATAATTTGCCCAGACATGTCTCGATGCAACAGACCTTCATACATCTGATGCGCCAGAGTATGGGTAGGCCCCTCGTTTTGCGCATGAGGATCAAGTGTTAATGAATCCCCTGCAGATGACCATCGCAAGGTTTTCGCTTGGGCCGTCATACTCGCCACAGAGACAGCGAGAGCAGAGGCCAGGGTGATTTTTAGTAGTTTGGTAGTCATAGAATCTTATCCTTATGGTTGATTTCGTTCGTTTTTGTTAATCCAGGACGAGTGGATTTGTATTTTAGTTTTACGTGCATTTTAACGTGTTGGGGGTATGGTGCAATAGTGGAGCTTAAATTGTGTGTTTTTATAGGGCGAAAGAACTCAAGTTTTATGTGTGATTTGCTCAGTTTGAATTTTAGAGAGGCTCGATTAAGATATGCTATAGAGTACAGCTGATGAAAGATTATTGGTTTTAAGCGTGGTTTTTAGGGGGCGCATTTATCTTTTGAACCTTATCTGTTCGCGTTTGAGCTAAGGAAAATTAGTCAATGAAAATTGCGCACCATATTGCAGTGTTTTTTCTAACTCCAGTTGTCGGGATAATTGCAATAGTAGGCTGTTTCCCTACCGTGAAAACGGTGTTTCCTTCGTTCATAATTTTCTCAAGATCAATGGTTGATTTAGTCTTACCAATAATATTTCTTATCATTTTTGAGGTGACAAATTGGCCGACTTTATTTTGAATAGGAGAGATGGCTTCGCTTTTAAGCCGATCAGGCATCCGGGCAAATTCTTT
>CALKKV010000086.1 GCA_937992195.1 uncultured Gammaproteobacteria bacterium
ACAACGGCTGGTTGCAGGAAAAGCCGGCTGTAATGGAAACTATGATGGCTTTCAAACGGGCCGGATGCGACGGTATCCTCACCTACTACGCTGACACCGTTGCGCGATGGCTGAAAGAACAAAGCTGAGTTAGGGAGCCTCTGCAAAAGTCTGGGTGCGGCCGGCGAGGTGCGGCCGGCGAGGCGTGGAAGATTGAGATGAAAAATATTCAAGATTAAGGCGCAAAATGTGCGCAATAGCAGGAGCCGGGTGCCGCGCACTATTGCGAAGTTTTGCAACGCTGATATTGGATATTTTTCGCTCAAGCTTTCCGGTTATGACTTTTGCAGAGGTTCCTTAGTCATATCTCGCTTAATTTGCACCTTTTGTCTCAATCCGCCGCCGCCTCATCACCATTTCTCGATACACTATGCGGTTCGAAAAATCGACGAAGTTATCGCCTGGAAAATGAGCAAGCAAGTCCCAACTGAAATTAATCTTAACCAAAGAACCCGCTGCTTAACCGTTTCATTTGAAGACGGCTCCAGTTTCGAGATGAGCTGTGAATATCTGCGGGTACATTCTCCCTCTGCTGAAGTTCAGGGGCATGGCCCAGGTCAGGAAACTTTACAGCTCGACAAAGAGAACGTCAATATTACGAGCATAGAAGCGGTAGGAAATTATGCAATTAAACCCGAATTTGACGACGGCCATAACAGCGGTATCTTTTCTTGGGAAACGCTTTATACCCTCGGTATCAATCAGCAAGAGAATTGGAGTAACTATCTGGCGAAGCTAGAGGCAGCTGGTCACAAGCGTAAATTCGATGATTGAGAAATAACCAGGCCTGACGCTATGACTGAAAATGAAAAAACCCATTTTGGATTTGCAGATGTAATTGCCAAAGACAAAGCAGGCATGGTTGGGGAAGTGTTTCGCTCGGTTGCCGGAAAATATGATGTGATGAACGACCTAATGTCGTTCGGCGCCCATCGTTTATGGAAGCGGTTTGCGGTTTCGCAAAGTGGCTTGCGTAAAGGCAACAGCGTGCTGGACGTAGCCGGAGGCAGTGGTGATCTGAGTCGACTGTTTGCTAAACAAGTTGGCAAAGAAGGTCGGGTCGTGTTAACCGATATCAATGCTGCGATGTTGTCCGAGGGCAAACGGAATATGCACAACGAAGGTCTTGTTCCTCTGGTTTCTTTCGCGTTAACCGATGCAGAACAACTTTGTTTTGCGGAGCAAAGCTTTGAATGTATTTCGATCTCGTTTGGGCTGCGCAATGTCACCGATAAAGACAAAGCGCTGAAAGCTATGTGGCAAGCGGTGAAACCGGGAGGCAGATTGTTGGTGCTCGAGTTTTCAAAGCCGGTTATTCCTGCGTTAGAGAAAGCATACGATGCTTATTCATTTAATGTTATTCCCAAGATGGGTCGGATGGTGGCCGGCGATGAAGACAGCTATCAATATCTGGTCGAGTCAATTCGAAAGCACCCAGATCAGGACACGCTAAAAGATATGATGCTCAATGCCGGTTTTGATCACGTAAAAATACATAATCTGAGTGCAGGAATTGTTGCACTGCATGTTGGATACCGTTTCTAGATAATGGACAAGCTACTACTTGAAATGGTGAATCGGGCTATTCAAACCGTACTTTCGGTTGATCCGGATAGTGTAAAAGAACTGGCAGCGCTAACCGGAAAGGTTTATTGCATCAAGCTAACCATGCCGCCAATGACATTTTATTTGCTGCCTGATCCAGAGGGTTTCTCTCTTACAACTGAAACTGTGACACCTGCTGATGTGACTTTGTCCGGATCGGTGTTTGCCTTTGCCAAGCTAAGTGGCAAGGGCGCGGCAGCGGGTAAGAACAGCGTGTTTAGCGATGGTCAAATTACCATGGAGGGGGATGCAGAAGCTGGACAGGCACTCCAGCGCGCGCTATCCAGATTTGATCTTGACTGGGAAGAGCTGGTAGCCCGCGTAATTGGCGATCTACCTGCGAGGAAATTTGGCAATGCAGCACGCGGAGTTGGACAGTGGGCAGATCAGACTGCCGGCTATGCGCGCACAAATTTTTCTGACTTCTTAACGGAAGAAGCGAGAGTGATGGCAAGTAAGGTAGCAATGGATAGACTGGAAAGCGGGGTATCTGCCCTAAGATCAGATACCGATCGACTGGCGCAGAGAATAGAGAAGTTGTTAAACCAAACCCACATAGCTACAAATAAGTAGCGGTATTAGAGATCAGGTTAAGTTACGCGTGTTCAAAAGTCTCTCTCATCTTTACCGGATTGCACGGGTTCTAATTCGCCACAATCTTGATGAGTTTCTATCTGAAATGAATCTTGGAAAACCCTGGGGCAAATTGCTAGGGTTCATTCCAAAACGTTGGCGCAGTCATCACGATCTGCCTCGCGGAGAAAGACTAAGGTTAGCGCTGGAAGAGTTGGGTCCGGTGTTCGTTAAGTTTGGACAGGTGCTATCGACCCGGCCAGATTTGATTCCTGCAGATATTCATCGGGAAATGACCAAACTGCAGGATGCGGTGCCCCCCTTTCCGGGAGAACAGGCTAAGCAGGTGATCGAGGCAGCATATGGAGATTCTTTGGAGCAGCACTTCTCTTCTTTCGAACTTGACCCGATCGCCTCTGCGTCTGTTGCGCAAGTTCATTACGCCAATCTTCTTGACGGTACTGAGGTGGTGGTGAAGGTGCTGCGGCCGGGCATCGCGGAAATCATCGATAGGGATATCGCGTTGCTGCATACCATTGCCGAGCTCGTTGAACGTTACTGGAAAGAAGCGCCGAGGTTCAAGCCGCGAGAGCTTGTCAGTGACTATGACAAGACGATTCACGACGAGCTGAACTTAATGCGAGAAGCTGCTAATGCGAGCCAGCTTAAAGTGAACTTCGCAGATTCAGATCTTATCCATGTGCCGGCGGTTTACTTTGATCACTGTCGACGCAATGTCATGGTCATGGAGCGAATCTATGGTATTTCAATTCGCGATATCGATGCCATCAAGGCGGCCGGTATTGATTTACGTAAGCTCGCCCATGATGGTGTAGAAATTTTCTTCACACAGGCTTTTCGCGATGGCTTCTTCCATGCGGACATGCATCCGGGAAATATTTTTGTCGCCGAAGACGGGCAATACCGAGCGGTAGATTTTGGCATTATGGGGACTTTAAGTGATGTCGACAAACGTTACCTTGCGGAAAACCTGCTTGGCTTTTTTCATCGAGACTATCGAGCGGTTGCCGATGCACACATCAGGGCGGGGTGGGTACCAGCCGATACGGTTGCGGAGGATTTTGAAGCTGCCGTAAGAACAGTGTGCGAACCTATATTTGCAAAACCGATCAGTGAGATATCTTTTGGGGTGGTGTTAATTGATCTGCTGAGTGTTGCACGGAGATTCCAGATGCCGGTGCAGCCTCAGTTGGTATTGTTGCAAAAAACCTTGCTCAATATTGAAGGCCTTGGTCGGCAGCTTTATGCCGAACTTGACCTCTGGGATACGGCGAAGCCGTTTCTTGAGCGTTGGATGAGCGAGCAAATTGGTCCAAGGGCGGCGATTAAAGCGATTCGTCGAGAGCTCCCCAACCTTGCGACAATGGCGCCAGAAGTTCCTGCCCTGGCACATCAGCTGTTGAATCGAATAAAAAACGATGAAATGATTTTCCGAACGCAAGATAAGGAAATTCAGCTGCTTCGCGAACAAATGCAGACTTCGGCCAGGCAAACGCGGTCTTTGGTTTCGGGTATTGGGCTTATTGTTTTAGCGATTGTTCTAGGCGTCTCGGCATCGCCTGGATCAACATCTCTTCTCAGCTGGCTATCGGGCTTCGTAGGTGTGATTTTGATCGCCAGTAGTTGGCTTCGCAAAAGTTGACAAACGTAGATTCGGCTTTAGCGCTCACTGCGGTACGAGCTTTGGCGGCCAAAGTATGTTAACTGTCGGCCGAGATTGTTACTACCTTGATGTAATTTACCTTTCAGTGTTGCATACGGCATACTAAAAGGCTGCGGCGAATTTGTCGGCGGAGCGAAGGACTGTGATTTGAAGCAAACATAAATCTAAATTTTTTAATACTATGACAACAACTCCTTTTTCCTGGCAGGATCCTTTTGACCTGGAATCGCAACTATCTGAAGAGGAGCGAATGGTTCGCGACAGTGCCCATGAATTTTCTCAACAGGAGTTATTGCCCGGCATCATAGAGGCAAACCGCAGCGAAACGTTTAATCCAGACCTGATACGACGTTTTGGTGCTTTAGGCTTACTAGGACTGACGTTGCCCGAGAAGTATGGCTGCGCAGGTTTAAATAACGTCTGCTATGGATTGGTTACCCGGGAAATTGAACGCGTTGATAGCGGCTATCGCTCGGCAATGAGCGTGCAGTCATCTCTGGTGATGCACCCTATTTACGCCTACGGCTCAGAAGAACAACGAACCAGATTCTTGCCTAAGCTTGCGACAGGGGAACTGATTGGTTGTTTTGGTTTAACCGAACCAGATCATGGCTCAGATCCGTCGAGTATGCGAACGCGAGCGGAAAGTAAAGGCGGTGGATACGTACTGAATGGCAGCAAGATGTGGATCAGCAATGCGCCGGTTGCGGATATTGCCATTGTTTGGGCAAAGCTTGATGACGTGATACGCGGCTTTGTGGTTGAGCGCGGTATGGAAGGGTTTTCAACTCCAACTATCGAAGGTAAGCTGAGTCTGCGCGCTTCAATCACAGGTGAAATCGTGTTGAAGGATGTTTTTGTTCCAGCCGAAAACCTGTTACCAAATGTAAGCGGCTTGGCAGGTCCGTTTGGTTGTTTGAATAAAGCCCGTTACGGCATTGCCTGGGGTGTGATGGGCGCTGCGGAAAGTTGCTGGCATGCGGCGCGCAGCTACACCATGGAGCGAACGCAATTTAGACGGCCGCTTGCGCAAACCCAGCTGGTTCAAAAGAAACTCGCGGATATGCAAACAGAAATTACATTGGGTTTACAGGCGGCGCTGCGAGTGGGGAGACTGCTGGATGAGGACAGGTGCCCGGTAGAAAACATCTCTATGATTAAGCGCAACAACTGCGGCAAAGCACTCGACATATCACGTTTGGCGCGGGACATGCATGGCGGCAATGGTATCTCTGATGAATATCACGTGATGCGACACATGGTGAATCTGGAGACGGTAAACACCTACGAGGGAACCCATGATATCCACGCCCTGATTCTCGGGCGCGCACAGACCGGTTTGCAGGCATTCTTCTGATGGAGTACATCTACTTTGCCTATGGTTCAAATTTATTGTTTGCTCGTCTTCATGCGCGCTGCCCTTCGATATCCAAACTTGGTATGGGACGCCTTCCGCAGCATCGACTTTCATTTAATAAGCCAGGAGGAGATGCATCTGGCAAATGTGGTATCGAAGCTGTAGATACTGCTGAATCTGTGATTGGTGTTCTCTACAAAATGAGCCTGGAAGATAAGCTCAAGTTGGATCGGATCGAAGGCAAAGGCCATGATTATTTCGAGGAAGAAGTGGTAGTGCACTCAGAGAGCGGGCCGGTTGACTGTTTTACCTATTTTCCTACGCATCTCGATGATGAGAGGCCACCTTGGGACTGGTATAAAAGTTTTGTTTTGGAGGGTGCTAAACAAAATAATTTTCCGCCTAGCTATATTGAAATGATTGCCAGTATTGATGCGGTTAAAGATCCGGATGAAAAACGTAGATCTGAAAATTTAGCAATTCTGGATACAGTCTAGACTCCACGTCGAGCTCTGACAACGTCATGACCCGCTTCCACGCGCTTTTTTCGCTAACGCTGTTTGGTCTTGCCTGGGCACTCACTATACCGCTGACCAAGCTCGCAGTTTCTACCGGCCATCAACCACCCGGTCTTATATTCTGGCAGCTGGTGGTCGCGGTATTGGTGCTTGGAATCGTGGTGAAAATCACCGGTAAATCGCTACCTTTTTCCCCGACAGCGCTGCGCTACTATCTAGCAGTGGCCCTACTTGGCACCATCTTGCCTAATAGCTTTTCCTATGTGGCTGCCGCACATTTGCCGGCTGGGGTAATGGCGATTACGATCGCTACTGTGCCAATGTTTTCTTTGCTGATAGCGTTATCGATTCGCTCCGAACGATTTCAAACTAGTCGTTCGCTTGGGGTTTTGTTGGGTGCGGCTGCGGTAAGTCTTTTAATTCTTCCAGAAGAAAGTCTGCCCGATTCAGAAAAGACAATTTACGTACTGGTCGCGCTTGTTGCCGCAGCTTGCTATGGCGCAGAGGGAAATTATGTTGCGCGTAAAGCGATGTCAGAAATTCACCCGGTGTCAGCAGTGTTTGGTGCATCCGCAATTGGTTTGGTTCTATGCGTGCCATTTGTTGTCTTTGGCGGGTACTGGATTCCGCTTTCTTTTTCTCCCGGGGTTGCAGAAAAAGCGCTACTTGTGTCGTCTTTGATACATGCGGTGGTGTATACCGGCTATATTTGGTTGCTTGGAAAGACCAGCGCGGTGTTTGCCAGTCAGATTGCTTATATCGTGACCATAGGTGGCGTGCTAGCTAGTGCGATATTCTTGCACGAACGGTATTCGGGATGGGTGCTCGCTTCTCTTGGTATTATGGTGTTAGGGTTGTTTCTAGTTCAACCTAAACAAAATTATAAAAACTAGAATTTGCTGATGGCTTTACTAATCTTATCTAAAAATACCCTATGTCTGTAATATCAATTTATCTGCCTATTTTTGGTATCCTGTTTTTGGTGTTGAGTATCCGTGCAGCGCTAACCCGGCGAAGACTGCAAATCGCGGTGGGTGACGACGGCAATATTGAAATGAAAAGAGCAATGCGGGTACATGCAAATTTTATTGAATATGTCCCCATATCGGTTTTACTTATCTACTTTCTTGAGCAAGCGACCGGCGGCGTAGTTTGGGCGCATGTCCTGTGTCTAGCATTAGTGGTTGGAAGAGTTTCCCACGCCTATGGCGTCAGTCAAGTAAAGGAAAATCTTCGATTTCGTGTTGCCGGTATGGCGCTTACATTCTTTGTTATTGCATCTGCTTCAGTTCGCCTTGCGATCGCAAATTTTTAGTTACGGAGAGCCTTTCTTAAGTTTTTCTCGCTCTGGATCATTGTCATGCCATCTTCGAATAACGCTGATGCCATAGCCTTCGAACCAGTATGTGCCAGCGGTTTGCATTAACTCAGGCATTTTTCTTGCTTCCGCTAGACTGAAGTAGTGACTGTTAATTTTGAATGGCGGGAGGTTAATTCGCTTAATAAGTTCAGCGGTTGAATTAGACCTGCTGGGTTTTAAATCACCGACTTCTGGTCGAATTGAGTTTTCTAGTTGTTCGGTAATAAAAACCCCACCTGGTTTAAGCAGCTCAAACAAAGTGCCAATGGCTAATTGTTGATCGTGCATCAATCCACTGCCGCATTCGATAATAAAATCAAATTGTACGTTTTGTTTTTTCATGCGCAATGCAAATATCTCCATCGATGGCCGATGACTGGGGTCTATCGAATGATGCGTTATATTGCTTTTATCAGGCTCCTGATTGCCTTCTTTTGCAGTGCCGGCTGTAAGCGTATGTACAGCTGCTTTGGGCAGATATTGAGGCCAGAGTTCCGATTCATTATTTAACTGATCACGGATTTCAAGAATTGACAGTGCTTGATCACGCTTATGTTCCATAAGTAATCGATACAGCGGTGCAGCACCGCGCTGGAGACGCGCAGGGCTTCTGGATTCCAGCAGTGATTCGAGTGGCGGTTTGTTAGCATGCTTGTTAGTTTCTGCAGCAATATCAGATGTTACTTTAGCTGTGATATAGCTAATTTCCCTGTGCTTAAATAAATTCTCTTGCGGGTTACCATAAGCGGACACACCGTGCTTTCTTAGCAATATAGTTAGAACAGATTGGTCATGACGATGGTCCAGAAAATCTGAAAAGTTGGGTTTACCGCATTGGTTTTCTTGATCGGTCAAAATCCGCGGGTCTTCACAGTACTGTAGCCATTCGGCGATAAAGTCTCGTACTGAACTCGTATTTTGCCAAACGTTTATTCCTGCCTGTACCTGCGGCTGGCTCCAATATTCCTCCTGGTCGCTTTCTGTTAGTACAAAGCAGTCTCGTTTGGTCCATCTACTACTTGGCCCATAAACCGGGATATAGATTCCCGGAAACATGCCATTGTTTTGTTTAGCCCAATCAACTAAAGGGTCAATAGAGCGGTCGAACTGATAACCGATATTTGGATTCCGTCTGAAAGCCCGGCCGACGTCATGGTAGAAAAGAAAATCTCCTTGCGGTATTTCTTTCATGAGTTTCAACATCAAATACGGCTTCCATAACCAAAATCCGGCGCCACGCTCGCAGTCAAGCACAGCTTTATGCTGTTGATAAAATTTAGTTTGCTTCAGTTCGCCAAGATTCCACGGATGCTGCTCCTGGATATTGCCAAATCGTGCGGCTGACCAGTGCAGATGCTCTTGCCGTTCGGCATAGCCGCTGTCGCGCTCGACGGAGCCGTAGAATGAAAGAAGGTGGTTAGCGGGCATGAAAGCTTGGAAATCGGATATGCATAGAGATTATGTAACATATATTCGATAAGGTATATTGCCCCATTGAATCAGAATTAGTACAGGCAAAACATGTCCTCAAATGAAGGCAGCCGCTTTCCAGCGCTCATCGTTGCGATACTTTTCTTAGTCGGCTTGACCTTTATTTTTGGCTGGCTGTTAGAGAAACAACGTAATCCAAATCAATCGATTCGTACCCAGATAAGCAGTGACGGTAGCACTCAGGTAACGTTACATCGAAATCGAAGCGGGCATTATTTAGCTAACGGCGTAATCAATGATTCAGTAGTTGAATTCCTCTTGGATACTGGTGCAACTCAAGTGGTTGTCCCTGAAGTGATTGCAAGTCAACTTGGATTGATTAAAGGGGCGGTCAGAACAGCGCATACTGCCAATGGTGTTGTAGAGGTCTACGAGACCAGGTTGGACAAAGTCGCGCTGGGAGAAATTGAACTAACCAATGTAGCGGCGAGTATAAATCCGGGGATGTCGGGGCCGGAGGTATTATTAGGCATGAGTTTTTTGCGCCATCTGGAGCTGGTTCAGCGAGACGGACAGTTAAAAATACGCGTGCCCGCCGATGAATGAAAACCGAAATTCCGTTTTGCCATTGCAACGCTGCAGTTTGCTGTTTAAATTTTATCGGTTGAAACTAGATGAGACCAACGAGGGCCAGTTCTGCGCTCGATATTAGGATGTATGTGATATGCCATATGAAAGAATAGATCAGAATCAAGCCCTTGGTTTGATAAATGATGAGGGTGCTGTTGTTGTCGACGTGCGAGATCCTGCGTCGTACGAGGCAGGACACATTCAAAATGCGCTGCATCTGTCTCAGGATAACCTTGGTGAGTTTGTCTCCGCCACCAACAAAACGCTGCCCATCATCGTGTGTTGCTACCATGGGAACTCCAGCCAGGGCGCTGCAGATTTTTTAAATCAGCAAGGTTTTGATCGCTGCTACAGTTTAGACGGCGGTTTTACTGCCTGGCAGACTGCTGGACTTGACTAACAGCGCGTAGCGATCGATGCAGGACAATACTACGCAATATCCACCTACTTGGTACGCACGCTCGAAGATGCCGTTTCTTGAGCAGCCAGCCCTTGGTGAGAATGTAAAAGCCGAAGTTTGCATTGTCGGCGGAGGATTGGCGGGGTTGTCCATTGCCTGGCAGCTATGTCAAAGCGGTGTTGCGGTGGTAGTGCTAGAAGCGAAGCGGATTGCCTGGGGTGCGTCAGGCCGCAACGGTGGCTTTGTGTCTCCCGGCTTTGCCGGTGACATTGATGATGTAGAGCGCGTTTCTGGAAAAGAACGTGCGCAGAGACTGTATCAGTATTCTGTCCTTGGCGCTGAAACCATACGAACGCATATTCAAGATTTTGCTCCACATTGTCTGATGGGTGAAGGCAAGTATTCAGTGAGTCGATATCCTGCGGTTGAAAGTATGCAACGAACCGCAGACCGATTAACTCAGGATTATGATGATCCCGTTGAGTATCTGGATGCTTCGACTATGCGGTCACGAATCGACACCGATCGTTATTTCCAGGGTATTTACAAACCACGTGGTTTTCAAATTCATCCGCTGAACTATGCAATTGCGCTGGCCGAGAAAATCGTTGGTTGTGGTGGGCGTATTTTTGAAAATACACCCGCTGTTTCTTTGGAACTAAATCAGCATTCCGGCAGACACAATGTGACTACCTCCGCTGGAGCGGTACAAGCCGAACATGTTATTTTATGCACAAGTGGTTATGACAACGGATTATACGAGCCGCTGCATCAGTCCGTTCTGCCGGTATCCACCCACGTGGTGGTAAGTGAACCCTTGCGGCCGGAGCAGCTGGATTGGGTGAAAACCCGCTGTGGAATTGCCGACACCGGAAATGCCTGTGATTACTACCGTCTCATTGATGAAGATCGGTTACTTTGGGGGGGCAAAATTACAACCGCCAGAACCCAGCCGGCTAAACTTGATCAACAAATGCTGGCCGCAATCACGGATGTATTTCCAGCGTTTGCAGACCTTAAGATTGACTATCGTTGGTCGGGACTGATGGGATACTGTCGTCACAAGATGCCGCTAATTCAGCAATCTGAAGACCGGTTGTGGATGGCGACCGCGTTTGGTGGCCACGGTTTGAATACCACCGCGATGGCAGGTAGTCTTGTGGCTTCAGCCATTAGCGATAATGACCCGCGTTGGCGCGATTTTTCTGACTACGATCTGGTATGGAATGGCGGATTGCTTGGTCAGGCCGCGGTACAGGTTAGCTATTGGTGGATGCAGGCTAAAGACAGGTATCTGGAAAGTCGAGCAAGAAATACTGGAAGTTAAAGCTGTTTACCGTACTAAAGTAATTATTGTAAAGAAATGAAAACCTATTCTGATTTTATTGAATTCGAAAGCGTCTCAGGTTTGAAAGATTTCTATGAAATCAAACAGGCGTTAAATCCAAAGCAGCTAAAAATTCTTAACGACGTTGCTGACAATATGGATATGCAGCCGTCTTATATTCGAACAGAGAAAGGTGATCGCATTCTTAATCCGGGATTTCGCACCAGCGAAATTTGTTGGCTCCCAAACGAACGCCCGCATCTTTGGGTGTATCGCAAATTGGGGGAGTTGACTAATCAGGCAAACAAGGCGACCTGGAATTTTTCTCTGACCTCGATGACCGAACGCGTGCAGATTACGCAATATGACGCGGAGAACAGCGGTCATTTTGATTGGCATATTGATCTGGGTGCGGGCCAACTCTCAAAACGGAAGATATCAATGTCCATTCTGTTGTCTGACCCTGGTTCTTACGAGGGAGGTGATCTGGAATTTTTTACTGGAAAGAAAAATAACTTCGCGGGAAGGGAACAAGGCACTGCTATTTTGTTCCCTAGCTACCTACCCCATCGAGTAACGCCGGTTACCAAGGGAGTTAGGAGGTCGATGATTATGTGGGTGTCTGGCGAACCATTTAAGTAATAGATTTTACTTTTCTTAGGTGAATGCTCAATGCATTTGCCGGTCGAATATTCAATTTAGAATAATAACTTTCAACCAATGACACCCTGGCAAAAGATCGTTCAGCAGGCTGAAGACCACAGCGGTGGAAGCGCTGCACTGAAGACTCGACTACCCACAGGACTTAAGAATGCCAAAGCCTTGAGTGCTACACCCGATCATCGATATCTATCTGAGATGACAAAATCTATTTTTAAAGCAGGTTTTGTTTGGCGGGTCATTGATAATAAATGGGACAACTTCGAGAAAGCATTCTGGCAGTTCGATATTGAAACCTGTCGACACATGTCACCAGAAGATGAGGACCGGTTGTGTACTGACGAGAGCATTGTACGCAATCGCCAAAAAATCCTTACGGTGCCGCATAACGCAACCATGATTTCTGACATCATTATCGAGCATGGTTCGTTTGGTAAATTTATCGCTAACTGGCCGGACGAAGATTATATTGGACTACTCGAGTATTTTAAAAAGTACGGCAGCCGTATGGGTGGAAATAGCTGTCAATATTTTTTGCGGTTCGTTGGTAAAGACGGTTTTTTATTAACCCAGGATGTCAATCGTGCTTTAATGAATGCCGGCGTGATTGACAAGCCAGCTACTTCCAAAGGGGCGAAGAAACAGGTTCAACAGGCAGTGAACCAATGGCGTCAAGAGTCAGGTCTTAGCTTCGCGGCAATCAGCAGGATTCTCGCTGTCTCAATCGGAGATTCGTCTTAACACCGTCTTATGTGTTCTGGTCAGAACTGATTTCTTCCAGTAGCCATTTGCGAAAAAAAGAAATCGCTGGCTGATGAATCTTGCTCTCATGGGCGACAAAATAATAAGCAAGATCAAGCGGGATGCTCATTTCAAAGGGCCGAATTAATGCTCCAGAAGCTAATGCCGCTTCGACACTAATACTGCCCGCAAGAGCAACACCTTGTCCCTGAATTGCCGCGTCGATCAATAAGTTAACTTCGAGAAATCTTAATCCACGATGTGATTCTACCGAGCTTGAGCCAACGGCAGCTAGCCACATCTGCCAGTCCGGCCAGTTTGTATTGGGCGTCGGATAATCATAATGCAGCAGTTGATAGTGCTGCAGATCATCTGGGTTCTTTAGCGGGGTTTCCGGTTTCACCAGACCTGGTGCACAAACCGGGAAGACTTCTTGGCAGGACAAGAAATCTGATTGCAGTCCCGGATAGTGGCCGCTGCCAAACCGGATGCCGACGTCAATGTCGCTGTGTACTAAATCACTTAGTCCGCATGAAGTATCGATCCTGACATCGATTTCAGGGTATTGTTGATTGAAACTCTGCAGTCTCGGTACAAGCCAGCGACCTGCAAAGGCGGGTGCTGCGCTAATTGTTAGCGGTTTTGCTCGTTGATGATGCATCACCTTGTCGACGCTAAGCTGGATTTGGTCGAATGCGGCGCTCACTCCAGGCATCAGTAACTTTCCTGTTTCGGTTAGTACGATCTGTCGATGACGACGCTCAAATAGTGGCTGATCAATAAATTCCTCCAGCAGCTTCACCTGCTGACTAACAGCGCCAGCTGAGACAAACAGTTCCTCTGCCGCTTTGGTTAGGCTGCCATGCCGCGCGGAGGCCTCAAACGCGCGCAATGCTTTTAGAGGTGGTAGCTTTTTATACATTAGAAAAACTTAATCGATACGTGAAATTATATAGTTTGA
>CALKKV010000087.1 GCA_937992195.1 uncultured Gammaproteobacteria bacterium
TCACCTTTTTCGTCAATTGCCGTTTTATCAAGTGCATCAAAAATATGATGGTCCAACAAGTATCTGGCAGCAATTGCCAGATTCGATGGCGCTTCTTTCAGAGTTGGTTTTTCAATAAGATTGCTGACCGATAGCAGTCGTTCGTTAATCTGCTCGCCCGCGACGATTCCATAGCGATGTATAACCGCATCATCAACGACTTCAACTCCTAGTACTGCCGCCGACTCGTCTTGCCTGTGTTGGATCAGTTGACTGATTGCCGGCTGGTTCGCGCGTACAATGGTATCTCCAAGCAGAACGGCAAATGGAACGGCGCCAATTGCATCCTTGCCGCATCGTACAGCGCTACCCAGACCGTTGGGGTTTTCTTGAATTACAAATTGAATCTCACAATGGCTTTGAAAAAATTGATGGTGCGCGAGCGACGGATCAGTAAAGTACTTTTGAATCGCTTCTCGGTTGCTGCCTAATACTAAAACAATTTCATCGATTCCCGAGTCGATTGCTTCTTCAACTACATAGTGAACAACAGGCTTATCAATAACCGGAAACATACATTTTGACACTGTGCTGCTGGCGGGCAACATGCGAACGCCTCGTCCTGCTACCGGAATTAACGCTTTAGTAACTTTCATTATCTGAATGACTAACGAGTTTGGGTTTTAGTATTTGTATGTTTTTGTCAGCAAAGCGCTGCTGCAGTGTATTGTAAATCTCCGCATGATCATATATGCCGATTATTGCGCCACCAGAGCCAGCAAACTTTGCGGAAGCACCGCATTCTCTGGCGATGCGAATCATCTCAAGGTTATCGGAACTGATCTGATATATCTGTGCCCTTTGATCAAAGTTTGCGTCCATTGCGCGTTGCATTGCGTTTACGTCTTGGGAATTTAAACCTTCTAAGAACTCTTGGGTTAATTTCTTCCAGTGTTCAATCGCCAAAAGTACCTCTTTATCATTGTTATCAAACCGCTCACGAATATTATTGTGGAATACTTCTGAGCCTTCCGCGCTTGATAATCTCCAGGCGATATATAAAGAAGGCAGTGTATCCGGGTTGAGGTTTTTATATTGACCGTATCCCTGTTGATGAAAATACGATTTATTAAAGTCCATATGTACCAAGCCTTGGTAAACCTGCGCCACTCTGTCCTGCAGACCGCCGGGAATACACAATTCTTCAGTTTCTACCGATAGCGCCAGAGAGGCTAGAACTGGTTTTTCAATCGGAACTTTATAATGGCGCATCAATGCACGAAGCACAGCAACAATGATTGCGCTGGATCCGGCGATGCCTACCTGATAAGGGATATCGCTTTCAGCTTGTAGATAAAAACCTTGATATAAGTTCATCGACTGCATCTGACTACAGTGATCCCGAAACTTCTTCACAGTTGCTTGAACCAATGCAATAGATGGTGAGTAACCATGGGCTTGTGTCTCGGCTACTAGATGATCTAAAGAAGAAAACTCAATTGCGTCTGCAGTGTGTGTTTGCAGAACTATTTGCTCAGAAGGGAATAACTTTACGCGTGCAGAAAAATCACTAAATGTAAAAGCGACAGTTTCTCCATAAAAACCATCAGATGGGTTTCCGATTAAGGCGGCACGCGGATAGCCGATGGTTTCGATTGCGCTATCCAAGTTGATTGAAATTATCCGCTGAATTTAAACGCATAAGAACAAATAACGAAGTACCCCAAATAGTGCATAAAAGTAATTTGTAGCTTCAGGATTCTGTTAATAACTAACCATTTGACGCCGACATCAATGCGAGAGAAAAGAAAATAAACAAGCAACATCAACGCGATACCGAGCATTGGACGCTGATCGCGTGTGGGGGTGAGATGGCGGTTCAAAAAGATTTCCTTTTAGGTAGAGAGGTGTTCTCGATACTACACAATTAAATGTGATGCAGTAGTCGTAAAACCAGAACCAACCAACTTTACTTAGGCGCTTGTCCTGCAATGGTGACTCGGTGCATTAGCCGTTTTTGACCCGGATAATCATTGGTGGCGTAGTGCGTTGTGCTGCGGTTATCCCAAAATATCAGGGTTCCAGGTTGCCACTGAATCCGGCATGTGAAATCTGGCCGCGTTGAATGGTCAAACAGATAGCGCAAGATGGGTAGGCTTTCCTGTTCTGACATATTTTCAAAACGCGTTGTAAAATACTCGTTGACGAAGAGAATTTTTTCCGAGGTTTCTGGGTGTGTAGTCACTACAGGGTGATAGACAGCGTCTTCGGGAAGTTCGGCAAAATCACTTTTTGCGTTATGGTGTCGATCTACCCGATGCTCAGCCCGAAGCGGTTGTAGCAGATTCTGCATTCCCGGAGAGAGAGCAGAAAACGCTTGCGCCATATTGGCGAACAAGGTGTCACCGCCGCATTCAGGCAGTTCTACTGCATACAATAATGACCCCATCGAAGGCGAGTGCGCCCAGCTGATATCGCTGTGCCAAAGTCCGGTGAATTGTTTTTCATGATTTTCTTCCGAACGGATTTCTATGACCTCAGGATAGCCATCCAGTCCTTTTACGAATGGGTTATGGTGCAACGGACCAAATTGACTGCCAAGTTGCACAAGATTTTTTGGGTCCAAAGTTTGTTCACGAAAAACGACAACTTTATGTCGACTCAATGCCATGCTGATTTCAGCAATTAATTCGGGATTGCGCGCGTTTCTTAAGTCAACACCCCGAATTTCAGCTCCCAGCGCACCATTAATCGGTGTCAATGACAGGTGCTGATACGCACCGTCAGAGGATTGAAAACGCGAGCGTGTGGGATGAATCACTTGCAATTGGGTCATAGGCTGCACCTTTAGTTTATGTTGGCATCTCCTGCTATAGGGCCGGTATAGCCACTACAAATGCCGTACTCAAAAACTAGCAGATTGTTACAGTTCGAGACCGCGCAATTTATCAGGTTTCTGGAAAATACGCAGCTTAAGCTGTCCCTGGTGATTTAAAAGACTGGCAACCTATGACTTGATCACGAATGAATTGGTAGTTAAAGCAGATCACGCAGCGATCGCGGTATTTCCTTTGGCAATATTATTGAAATATGCCGCGGTATCCAGCATGCGATTAGAAAAACCCCATTCATTGTCATACCAGCTTAGAACGCGCACAAAGTTGCCATCCTGAACTTTGGTTTCGTTTGCAGCAACAATGGATGAATGCGGGACGTGATTAAAATCGATACTAACTAAAGGATCAGAAGATAAATCAAGAATCCCTTCAAGATCAGCATTTGCTGCTTCGGAGAAGAGTTGATTGATTTCGTCTGCGTCGGTGTTTCGCGACGCGACAAAAGACAGATCGACCACTGATACATTTGGCGTCGGCACGCGTATAGCAGAACCATCCAGCTTGCCCATAAGTTCGGGAAGCACCAGGCCAACCGCGCGTGCAGCACCTGTTGACGTTGGAATCATTGATACCGCCGCAGCTCTTGCACGATAAGGGTCAGAGTGATTGGTATCCAATGTTGGCTGATCACCGGTATAACTGTGGATCGT
>CALKKV010000088.1 GCA_937992195.1 uncultured Gammaproteobacteria bacterium
CCATCAGGCGCCCGAAACGGATGCATGGCAAAACCATAGCGATTGTTGATTGTCGCGTCGTAGGGCGCGTACGAAAGCGGGTACACCTTATCAAATTGGCGTACATCGCACGGCTCGAACGCATCGGGATTATCGTTAACAAGATACACCGAGTCGATGCCACTACTTCGATCGTCCCCTTCTTCATCGACCCACCTGACTGTGCTGCCTGCGGTGCGGCCTACAATGAGTCGCCCATCCGCTGGTGTGGTGGTTTCGAAGAAATCTTTGAACGGAAACGTTGAGCCTAAGACTGGCGTCTCATGTGTGATTTCGGCAATTCGCGCTTGCGCTGTTTTTGGGTTTTCAACGCGCACTCGAACGTCGATACCGACAAAGCGAATATTGTTAGAGGAAGGGCGCGTCGCCGCAATCACCGTCAGGTCATAGCAATCGTCATTGCCATTACACACTTTAGGGTTAATCGGGGTTGCTTCGCTTGGCGGCGCTTCGCACAACGCAATGTGGCGAAAGGCACCTACCCCTTCAGTGCGGCGAAATATTGATTGATTGATACTGACGGTATTTGCGTAGACATTATCGATTCCCGGTTCCGAGACGCTAAACGGTTGATCGAGTTTTTCCGGTGCGAATAGATTAAAGCTTAAAACGGCCTCTGCACGCAGCGCGATTCGCCCGTCACGAGAGGTGTGTACGGCAGGCTGCATTGGACGAGTGAACTCACCGTTTTCGATTAAGTGCGTATCACGCACGAACGCAGGCCCATCAGGTATTTGGGCATTCACGTTTGTGGAGAAGAAAAGCGAAAGCAGTAATAAAGAAAAGAAAAGTCTTACGGTGTTCGAGCAAGCGTGTGAGGGAATGTCGCAATGCTTACTCCCACTTTTACGCGAACAAACGTCATTTTTTAAGTACATGATGGGTTGTCTTTTAATAGTTAAAATGTATGATTTTCGTGTTTGTTTGCCTCCAGCTAACAATCAAAATCGCCTCTTACGTTGTTGAATAGTAATTTTCTGAAATAATTTTAGTGATTTAGGCACGATCCCTGCCCGTCGAAATAGGTCACGATAATGTCTTCACGCCTTTCGCTATCCTGTATGGGAAATACTGGATGGAAAACGCTATGTGGCAGGAATTGATTTAAGAGTATCGAGTTCGGGACACTGAAAGCTTTCTGTTTCATATACTTTTCTTATCGCTAGTCAAACGTCGAGCTGCGGATTGTAAGAACGTTACAAAGAGAACGATCTGATTCTTTTCATTCCATCCGCAAAAATCTGATAATGATCAGGGTTTTTCCTGCCGAGAGAAAAGAGAATACTATCGTAAAAATAACCAAACAATACAATTGCATGAAATAAACTTATGTTTCAGACGGTCGGTAAGAAATGTTTGACCGGAGGCTAAACTCTATTGATAACTGTTGATTCTGTTTCGTTATAAAATAGTGATACCTTCGTTATAAAATAGTGACTTCATTAAAAACTGTGTTTTATAAAACATAAAACACAGCAGCATGTTTTATATAGCAAAAACCATTTCGCAGAATCTAGAAACAAAGAAATTATCGGCAACAAGTACCGTTCGCCATTTAGTTATATTAGTTGTAGATCCATTCCACCGAATTTTGCACGTCCACTATAGAGCAGAGCATCGCTCATGTAATCAACACAACCCTGGTATGTGGAAGCACTTGCTGCAGCCTGCTTCACACTGCTGGTAAATTGTTATTCGCTGTATCTTGACTTTGTAATGGGAGAACTCTTTTATTGCTGTTTAGACCACTAGGTTAAAAAGCCTATTTCACCAGTACCCACATCGAGTTTTCGGCAGGTTCAGCTCTCATATAGGAATGGTTCAGCAAGGGTTTAATGGACGAGTTTAGGATATCACCATCTTAAAAAAGAACTTCTTTAAGGAAGTCAAATACTCGGAAAGAAATGGTTGATAAAACGTTGGTGGAGTCTCGATCTAGTGGTCAGTCTGACTCTGCATATTCTCAAAGTGAAATTCTGAACAAACCGATTTTAAGTAATCACGTCTTAAATAGAATTGATGCTGACTTCCTACGCATATGTAAGCAGAGTTTTATCGCAAGCCTATCGCTTAGAAACGGTCCAATCGATGTAGCGATGGAGAAGTTTCACGCTTATCAAAAAGCGTTGAATAACTACATCATGTTATCTCTGGAAGAGCTTTATCTACCTCTCGATCACCAGTTCGTCCCTGCTGAAAAGCCGGCTGACTTTATTCAACTTCGATCTGAGAACAATCGATTAAACAGGCGGATCGGAAAATTAATCAACCATCCAAGTGGCAAAGTTAAATTGCATCGAACTATCGTCTCAAACGCGATTACCCAGATTGATGCGCTTATGACAGCACATCACAACAAAGAAAAGCGCATTTTATATCCGCTTGTTTTTCAGCATAATCCTATTTAATTGGTACGTTTAACTGGAACATTAGGTTCTATTGCAAACTGCTAGCAGCAGAAGATTTAACCTTTCGGCCTATCAGTAAACGCTAAGCTTCTCTGCTCTAATCCCTCCCCTTGATTCACACTTTTAGCTCACACTCAATACGTTAATCTTATTCTGAGAAATCGTACTAAAGTGAATTATCGCTTTCCTGTGTGTTTTTAGAGAATTTATGCAACTTCAACACTCTTTCATTCGCGGGATTTACCAATAAAAAATTCCTGCTAAATTAACAGATTGCATCTGACATCTTCTGTTGATTTCTCCGCAGAGTACGCCATAAGATTGGCATACAAGACTGGATTACACGGAGCATTTTAGATTCGGTGACTTTACCTGGTGTGTTCGATCATCACTGAGATCAGACTATACTTGAAGCTTCCTAACTCTTGTCTTTGGGCAATTTCCTAAACACGTCAATCCAACTATCTCTCAGTTTCATCATGTGTCAGTCGCCCACTCTGCCCTCTACTGGTTCAAAAAACCTGATTACAGATGTGCCTGGAATCCTGGTTGGGAATGCTGATGATGTGATTCTTAAAAGTGGCGTAACTGTGCTAACCGCTGAATCACCGTTTGTGGCGAGTGTCGACGTGATGGGTGGCGCTCCCGGAACGAGAGAAACGGATTGTTTGTTGCCGCACAACCTGGTGGACAAAATCGATGCACTTGTGCTCTCAGGTGGATCTGTATTTGGACTGGATGCGGCTTCTGGAGTAACCGATTTGTTACGAGAGCGTGACCATGGATACCCAGTAGGAGATGTTAGAGTTCCTATCGTACCCGCCGCAATATTATTCGATTTGTTAAACGGTGGAGATAAGAACTGGCAACAAAACCCCTATAACAATCTGGGGCGTGAAGCATTGAAAACTGCTGACAGTACATTTCGGCTTGGGTCAGTTGGTGCTGGAACTGGCGCCACAACATCAAATCTGAAAGGTGGCCTGGGTTCTGCGTCAATGGTGCTAGAAAATGGTGTAACCGTTGCTGCTTTGGTTGCTGCAAATCCTCGCGGCTCCGTGGCGATGTCTGATAGCGGCGCTTTTTGGTCAGGCGCCTTTGAGCTAAAGAGCGAATTTGGCGGCATGGGTGTGGTGACATCAAATCAAGCTTATTTAGAAGCGTCAAATACAGACACTGCCAAAGCGAACCCCAGATCTAATACGACAATCGCAATCGTTGCTACCGATGCAGTGCTCACGAAGTCTGAAACCAAACGTTTGGCGGTTGCGGCACAAGATGGAATTGCCCGAGCCACTGTTCCGTCTCATACCTTATTTGATGGTGATCTCATATTTGCATTATCCACAGAAGCAATTAAATTGAATGACCCATTACATGAGCAAGCTGAAATCGGGCATGCTGCATCCATCTGTTTATCCCGAGCGATTGCCAGAGGGGTCTATGAGGCATCGCCTCAGCACGGAGACATACTCCCCTGCTGGAAATCGTTGTTTGGCCAGGTTTAGTTACTGTTAACGATTTTTGGTACAGATACCTCTATCGATAATCCAGTTCCGCGCAGGTTTTGAATTACACCCCACTTAGAAAACTCTATTTGATACGACACGCAGGGTCCGCAATCGCGATTGATCATCTGCCATCAGAATATCTTACATCGTAATTTAATAGGAGATTACAATTTGAACACTCGAACGTCAGGAGGTTGGCTGAAACGGCTTACCAATGCAGGCAGGTGCATTTAACTTGATCTTACTCTGGTTTCGCGAGATCAACACTAGAACCAATATCGTAGCGAGATATGGCAACATTGACATCACTTGCGCTGGTACACCTACCCCTTGCGCTTGCAAATGTAGTTGCAAAATCGTAATGCCACCAAACAAATACGCCCCCGCCATCACCCTCCAGGGTCGCCAGGTCGCGAAAACAACTAGTGCTAAAGCAATCCATCCTCGGCCCGCACTCATATTCTCTATCCATAATGGCGAGTACGCTAACGAAAGATAAGCCCCAGCCAGTCCAGACATCGCACCACCAAATAAAATCGCCATAAAACGAATTCTAATTACTGGATAGCCGATCGCATGGGCTGCATCATGGGAATTACCTACAGCGCGCAAGATTAACCCGGCTCTCGTTTTATTTAAGAACCAAGCTGAGAGAATGACAATAATTACAGATCCATAAACCATGACATCATGATGAAAAAGCAATAGGCCCGCAACAGGTATATCGGATAGAAAAGGAATCGCAATCTTGGGTAAACCATCATAGGCGATGCCGACCAGGTCTTGTCCGAGTAGAGCACTTAACCCAATACCAAATATCGTTAGCGCAAGACCAGTGGCAACTTGACTCGATTGAAATCCCAAGACCAACATAGCAAATATCGCCGCCATACCCATGCCGGCACTTAAGCCTGCCAGGATTGCCAGTGTTTCGCTACCGGTAAAATGGATTACTGCGAATCCACATACTGCACCCATTAACATCATCCCTTCTACACCGAGATTCAGCACGCCTGATTTTTCGGTGATCATCTCACCGATCGATGCGTATAACAGTGGCGTGGCCGCGGTGATGATCGTCAAAAGTGAAGCAATAATAATATCCATTTCAGTGTGCTCGCTTACTTATTAAAGTTCTTGTCACCACACGATATTGAATCAATACGTCGCAACCAAGTAGAAAAAATAACAATAACCCCTGAAAGACACCGGTCACAGCGAGTGGTAAATTCATTGATATCTGCGCAGATTCACCACCGAGATAAGACAAAGCCATCAGTAATCCGGCAAACAAAACACCAACGGGATGCAACCGTCCGACAAACGCGACAATGATCGCGGTAAAACCATATCCAGGAGAAACGGTTGGCAACAGCTGCCCGATTGGTCCGGAGACTTCAACCAAACCAGCCAATCCCGCTGCTCCACCACCGAGCAATAAACTAAACCAGATCATCTTGTTAACACTAAAGCCCGCGTACCGTGCTGCTGCAGGCGCCTCCCCCACTACTTTCACCTGAAATCCTATTATCGTTCGGGCCAGCATGACCCAGGCTGCAGCAACAAATGCAAGGGCAAAAACCCAGCCCATGTGAAGCCGTGTACCACTCAAAATTATTGGCAAGGTTGCAGAGTCACTAAAGATCCGTGATTCAGGAAAATTAAAACCATCGGGATCTCGCCAAGGTCCGTGCACCAATAAACTCAATAACAGGGTCGCGACATAGGTCAGCATCAGACTTGTTAGGATTTCATTGGCATTAAAGCTGGTTCGCAGCCAGGCCGGAATCGCGGCCCACAACATTCCACCCAGAATCCCGCAAACCACCATAAGCGGCAACACGAAGAAAGCCTCGGTGTCGTAAAACAACAGTGCTATTCCACCGCCACATATTGCCCCAAGGGTTAACTGGCCCTCTGCGCCTATGTTCCAAACCCCTGAACGAAACCCGATTGATAGCGCAACGCCAATCAAAATTAACGGCGTGGCTTTCACTCCAAGCTCGCCCCATCCATACTTCGATGTTAAGGGTTCAATAAAGAAGGCATAAAGTGCCGCCTGTGGATTTACCCCCATGACGCTAAACAACACAACACCGGCCAGCAATGTCAGCACCAGAGCGATCAAGGGCGATACAAATACCATTGATCTGGATGGTTCAGAGCGTTTGACCAATCTAAGCAACGTTCTGATTCTCCAAATCAAGTTTGGCGCCTGCCATCAGCAATCCAATCTCTTCAATACTCAAACTTTCCGTCGGATAAAACTGCGAAACAGCGCCGCCACATATTGCGCCAAGGCGATCGGAAATTTGCACTAGCTCATCTAAGTCTTGAGATATCACAACAACCGCAGCACCCTTCCTCGCCATATCACGCAATCCTTCCCTGATTATTTGCGTTGCGCCAGCATCAACGCCCCATGTCGGTTGCGAAACTACAAGCAGTTCAGGAGACTGTGTAATTTCTCGACCAACGATAAATTTCTGTAAATTTCCCCCAGAGAGACTGACCGCAGGTGATTTCACGTCCGTAGCCTTGACCTCAAATCGCTGGATCACTTTTCGCGTAAATTCCTTGCATGCTTCCGTTTTAATGAATCCCTGACTTAATAACCCAAGTCGCATAAAAGCGGTCAACAATCCATTTTCTTCTAGACTCATACCCGGAACCGAACCATGACCGAGGCGTTCTTCAGGAATGGAAGCTAAACCCAACATACGCCGCTGATTTGGATTCATTTGTCCGCAGTGTTTGCCAGATATCGAAATATCTTCAGGCCGATTCGATAGTAATTCACCACTAATAGCTTCCAGCAATTCATCCTGACCGTTACCCGCAACTCCGGCAATGCCGAGAATTTCCCCTGCTCTTACTTCCATACTAATCTCTCGTAACGGAATGCCAAATTCATCCTTTGCAGGGAGACTGAGATTATCAATTCGCATCCGAACGTCACCTGTTGTTGATACGGTTGAACTAGCGCTTTCAACGAGTTCCTTACCCATCATCTTCGACGCCAGCGAAGACACTGTTTCTGATTCAATTTTAACTGCGTCTACGACCCGGCCTTCTCTTAAGATTGTGGCACGTTGACACAATGTTTTAATTTCATTCAGTTTGTGACTGATATACAGGATCGACAGGCCTTCTTGCGCTAACCGCTGTAACGTTTGAAACAGTTTCTCTACTTCTTGCGGTGTCAGCACTGACGTTGGTTCATCCATCACCAGCAGTTTTGGGTTTTGTAAAAGGCAACGAATAATCTCTATGCGCTGGCGCTCGCCCACCGAAAGGGTATAAACATGGCGGTCTGGATCTAAAGATAAGCCATAGCGTTCTGATATTTCGGCAATTTGAGATCGCAGGTTACTGGTATCTCTGGAATCTATACCGAGAACGATGTTCTCGAGAACGCTAAGTGAATCAAATAGAGAGAAATGCTGAAATACCATTGCAATACCTAAACTACGAGCATAGGCCGGGTTAGGAATATCGACTACTTCTCCATTCCATCGAATCTCCCCGGCATCAGGCTTCAATATGCCGTAGATCATTTTCACCAGAGTAGATTTACCAGCGCCATTCTCCCCAAGAAGTGCATGAATCTCTCCCGGAGCAATGGTGAAACTAATCTTATCGTTGGCTAATACCCCAGGAAATGACCTCGTCATTTCTGCAAGTTCCAGCAGATTATTTTTTGGCTCTGTCGTCACAATTGAATCAGTTAAAGCTGGCCAAAGGCCAGAATGGCGAAGAGTTTAGGCTAAAATAAGATGACATAACACCTTTTGTTTTGCCACATATGAGAACCTGGATACGATCACCTTTAGCAGTCTTCAGCGCCTCCCCCGCTGACAACGGTATCGTCATTGAAGACACTCGTATCGTGGAGCTACTATCTTCTGGGCAGCAGCCTCGGACTGCGGTAGACCAAACTGTCGATGCTTCAGACAGGGTCTTGCTTCCCGGCCTCATTAATACCCACCATCACTATTATCAGACCTTAACTCGAGCGCTGCCGGTTGCCTTGAACAAGGAGCTGTTTGCCTGGTTAAACAGTCTTTATCCAGTTTGGGCAAACTTGGACGCAGAAATGGTTAAAGTTTCGACTGAGCTCGCAACAGTCGAGCTTTTGTTATCTGGTTGTACCACTTCCGCTGACCATCACTATCTTTTCACAGAAGCATCTAGAGACGCACTGGACGCGCAAGTAGAAGCGATTTCAAATACAGGAATCCGGTCAATACTGACGCGAGGATCGATGAGTGTCGGTACACAAGACGGTGGATTGCCACCACAGTCCACCGTGCAGACAGAAGAAATCATTCTGGAAGACTGCATGCGGGCGATAAATCAGTATCATGATGCCTCGGAGGGATCAATGTTGCAAATTGCGCTCGCTCCCTGTTCTCCATTTAGCGTCTCAACGGATCTTATGCGCGAGACCGCCGCTCTTGGGCGTCTACATGGTGTCCGACTACATACCCACCTGGCTGAAACCAATGACGAAACCGCGTATTGCGAGAAGAAGTTTGGTTTAAGACCACTTGATTATCTTGAACAAGTAGACTGGCTAGATAGCGATGTCTGGCTCGCCCATGGTATTTTCTTTAACGAGGAGGAAATCTCACGCTTGGGCAAAGCCGGCACAGCGATCACACACTGTCCTAGCTCAAACATGATTCTAGGTTCTGGACTATGTAAAACGCTGGAACTGGAGGCTGCTGGTAGCCCGATAGGACTCGGTGTTGACGGATCTGCATCGAATGATGGATCGAATATGATTCAGGAGGTCAGACAAGCTTTATTATTACAACGTCTTGGATATGGCGCTGCCAAAATGACGCATCTTGATGCTTTGCGATTCGCCACATCCGGTTCGGCTAAATGTATTGGAAGAGAGGACATTGGTGAAATTGCAGTGGGCAAACAAGCCGATATCGCTTTGTTTAGACTCGACCAAGCGCGTTTTTCCGGGGCCGGCGACCCGCTAGCCTCCGTTGTATTATGCGGTGCTGAACGTGCTGACGCAGTCATGGTTAAAGGAGAATGGCGGGTGCAAAATGGAGAACTGGTTGCGCTTGATTTGGCTGATATCATGCAGCGACATAAACAAGCAGCAAAAAAACTACAACAAGCTAATTAAACCTGGCCGCAGAAACGTTTGCAGTCGATATTCAGCGCCCAAGATTAATTTCATTCCGGCTTTGACTTTTCTCCAAGCACATAAGTTTGTCGCACGGCGCGGTCGTCACCCAACATTTGCAAAACAAAGATTCGTTCCGCTATTGACCGACAGTGCTTAATCCTGAAATCAATCAATGGCGTTGCTGCGTAATCAAGAACGACAAAGTCAGCTTCTTTTCCAACCGTGAAGTTTCCAATCTTTTGATCAAGATCGAGGGTTTCTGCGCCACCTAGCGTTGCGAGATATAGCGATTGAAACGGAGAAAGGTTGTAGCCTTGCAGCTGCTGTACTTTATATGCCTCATTGACTGAACGAAGAATAGACAAGCTATCCCCTCCTCCGACATCCGTTCCAAGGCCGACATGTACTTTGGCTTCCAGTGCAGAGCGATAGCTAAACAGTCCACTTCCTATAAACAGGTTTGACATTGGACAATGGGCAACGCAGGAGCTGGTTTCTCCCAAACGCCTCCAGTCGGAATCCGATAAATGTATGCTATGGGCGAAAACCGATCGGCGACCAAGCAGCTTAAACTGATCGTAGACACCGAGATACGAATTACTGTCAGGAAACAACGAGGCAACCCATTCACACTCCTCCCGATTTTCTGCCAGATGGGTATGCATATGCACATCCGGAAACTCTTCGATCAGGTTTTGTACAGTTTCCAGCTGCGCTTCACTCGAAGTCGGGGCAAAGCGTGGTGTCACCGCGTACCCTAATCTGCCTTTGTTGTGCCACCGTTCAATTAAATTTTTACTGTCTTTATAGCCTTGTTCTGGCGTATCTCTGAGGTTTTCTGGCGCGTTACGATCCATCATTACTTTTCCGCAGATCATACGCAAATTCCGTTTTCCGGCTTCAGTAAAAAATGCATCGACAGATTGCGGGTGTACGGTTCCGAAAACCAAAGCGGTGGTCGTTCCGTTAGCAAGGAGCTGATCCAGAAAAAAACGTGCAACCTCTGATGCATATGTTTCATCAGAAAACTTTGCTTCCGCAGGAAATGTATGGGTTTCCAACCAGTCGAGCAATTGGGTGCCATAAGCGGCCATTACTTCCACTTGAGGAAAGTGAATATGGGTATCAACAAATCCCGGTAAAATTAGTGCATTGTGATGTGCAATGATCTGACATTCAGAAGGAAGTGTTTCAATTCGTTGATTCGCTGGCCCGCAATATTGAATCACTCCGTCTTCGATCACTAATAGCCCGTCTTGAAAATGCGCGATTGCGGCTGCTCTTTCGATTTCTGGATTGCCAAGAAAGTGCAGAATTTCGCCGCGATGTGCTGAAACAGACATAGATAGTTAAAAAGAATTCATCGATTAGTCGGTACCAGATGAACTGAAAGAAAAAAGCTTTAATCTACTGATGGGGTATGCTCTAGCAACAGGGCAATTTGCAACAGGTCGCGAACCGCATCCTGATGAATTGAACTTGATCCCATGCTACTCAGTTTATGATCGCTCAAACGACGACGATGTCTGGCAATACTCTCGTTGCAGAGTTGCCGAATATAATCGACCATTTTTCGTGTTTTCTTTGGCTTGGTTGACTGATTCGATGCAAATGAGTTGATTTCGGTATCGAGTAAGGTCAAGACCTGATTATGGATATTGGTAATCTCGTCTAAACCCTCTGGCGAAAATGCCACTCCACGTCCGAGTCTCTTTCCCGCAAGTCTAGACAGATTATGGGAGATTGTATCGCCGATATTTTCCATTGTAGAGGCAAAATGCAGAATTTTATCTAATGCTTTTTCGTCCGCCTGATCAGAAACATTGCGGCGCGCTTCCGAAAGATACTGGTGGATCGCTCTGTTTCTTGCATTAATTTCTCGATCGATTTCTATAAATCGTTCAATTTCTGATTGATCTTCAGCCTGAAACATTTCTAACGCGCGGGAAAATAAGGTTTCTGTAATATCCCCTAAGCGATACGCTTCCCTTCTTGCACAGGAAATGGCTAATTCGGGTTTCTTTAATAAAGCTGGATCCAGTCCTGATCCCGCTTTAGCGGACAGCGGATCCATTGTTTTGCTATCCCGACTTTGTATCCAGGCAAGTGTCTTGTTAACGATGATTGAAGTAAAAGGCAAGAACAAAACCAATAGCATTGCATTAAACGTAATATGCAACATGATAACTTGTGCACCAGGTTCCGCGGATAAACTCGGCAACAGATAAATCCATAGCGCAGTACTGAAGAAAAGAGCTACTGCCAAAATACTGCGAATTATAATATTTGTAATCACAGCACTCTTTGCCTCCGGGGTGGACCTCGCAACCATAGGTAAAGCGATAAGGCCTGCTCCAATATTTACGCCGAGTAGCATTGGAATAAACAGCTCGGCATCGATCACACCGGTTTGCGACAACGATGCTATTACCAACACAATCGCTACACTTGAGTGGAAAAGCCAGGTCACTATGGCAGTTAAGAGCATGGATAGCCAAGGCAATGACTGTAGAACAAGTAGCCACTCCGTTGGCACTGATGAATTTGCTAGTGGCGCTGTAATCTGTTTCATCAATTGAATTGACAACAGCATTAAACCAAGACCAATTACAATCCTCCCAAAATACTTAATACGCCAAGTATATGCCGAGCGATACAGCAGCATACCCACTACCAGTAACGCAGGTGGCAACAAAGACAGATCCAGAAACAGGATTCTGGTTGCCATTGCCGACCCAAGATCTGCCCCTAAAACAATCAACATCGTTGTAACCAGGGATATTGCGCCTGCACCTAGCAATTCCGTTGACAACAGAATTGTCGCAGTAGCGCTTTGCATCATCATGGCGACCGCTGCACCACCAATCACTGCTTTGAACTTGGAACGAGACAAAGTGCTGAGAAGCTGATTTAGTCTTGCACCTAACGCTCTTTCCATGGAAGTTCGAACGGTATAACTGCCCCATAGCAACAAACTTATCGCCCCCATCATGTGGAGTATGACTGATAGAGCACTTTGTGAGTCTGCGGTCATTTATTTCTGGCTAAAAAAATTCTACGATTGCAGAGTTATTGCTAGCGGTACCTCCACGCTTGAGTACGTTTTAAAATACCTTTTGAAATCAAACTATGCAGTATCTTTACGGTGACGTTTGCGTAAAATATCATCATACCCATAGCAGCAGCCGGCGCAATATCTCCAGCATCATCCATATTTAAAACAGCCACAGAAGCAAGCGCCGTGTGCGGGCCATATAAGAAAACAACTGCGGAGACTGTGGTCATCGCATTGACAAAAAGGTAAATACTGATATCCAATATTGCCGGCAGTGATACCGGCACCGTCACTCGCATAAACGTCTTATAGAAAGGCGCTTTTAACGATGCAGCGACTGATTCGAATTCCTTATCCATTTGCTTAAGCGCAGTTACAGCGGTTAAGTGAGCAACCGTATAAAAGTGCGTGATCGTGCTGATGACCAGAATTGCCATGGTGTGGTAAAGAAAATTCAGCGGATTATCCGGATCGTTAAAAAAGAAGATATATGCTAATCCCAAAACCAGGCCAGGCACGGCCATCGGCAACATCGCAAGAAACTGAAACACCCCCCTGCCAGCATTAAAACCTCTACCTTTTTCTACCATATAGGCACCGAAAAACACGATTACGGTTCCAACGACTGCGGTCCATGAAGCAAGCTTTAGGGAATTGAAAAACGAAGTCCAACCGCCTCCATCCATACGGTCAAAATCAAAATTGTTAAGACTAAAGCTTAAGTCATAAGGGTAGAACTTAATAATCGCCGCATACTGACAGGTCAACAGGATAGTTAGTATAAAAACACTCACCACACTTGCCCAGCCAAACATCGCCCAATCAAAAACACGCGATGGTTTAGGATCAAATGCTACCGCTCTCGCTGAAAGCAGCGCGACCTGTTTACGCTGCATGATTCTGTCAACGAAAAAAGCAATACCTGCAGGGAGCAGGAGAATCATACTTACCACCGCCCCCATCTCAAAATTCTGCTGACCAATGACCTGCTTGTAAATATCCGTCGCTAGAACATTGAAATCTCCACCGATAACTTTGGGTGCACCGAAATCAGTAATAGTCAGAGTAAATACCACAAAAGCAGCGCTGATCAATCCATACCGAGCCCCTGGAATGGTTACAGTAAAAAAAGTTCGAAGCTTGCTGGAATTGAGCGACTCGGCCGATTCATAGAGCCTGGCATCCGCTATGGATAACGCTGTCATGATAATAATTAACGCATGAGGCAGGGTGAAAAAAACCTCAGAAATAATAATACCAATCGGACCGTAAATATCATGACCAAACAGCAGCTCTTTGAGCATCCCCTGCCTGCCAAACAAGTAAACCAGCGCGATTCCAGGCAACAAAGAAGGTACCAGTATCGGCACCAGTGCTATCACTCTGAACCCACTCTTAAATCGCATACAGCTTCTGGATAAACCATAGGCAAACAAGAACGCCACGCTAACCACGATTAAAGTAGTGATACTGGCAATAAATAAACTATTCTGAATAGAGTAGGTTAACGCCGGCGTTTTGAAATACTCGATATAGTTTGCGAGCCCTATGAATGCACCGTCATTATTCTCAAAACTTTTTGAAAGAATTGCGTATAAAGGGAACGCTAGAGCTACCACTAAATAACAAGCGATAATGCCCATAAAAACCAGCATTTGACGATCATCCCGACTCGACCGGGACTTTACTTCTTTCCAGTTTGTAGAAACCTGATTCGTACTTTCCGCAATCGCCATATTAAGCGCCACTCACAACACTAAAACGCAAGCGCAAATTGACTATGCTTGCTTGAGATAAAGTCATTATACGCGAGACGCTCTATTGAACATTCGAATACTATTCACAGGCAGAGAGATTTGCAGTTTGGAACCAACCTCAAGCTGCTCACTTCTTACTCTATTCGCAGAAAAATCAGCTTGAATAGACTGCCCTGACAGTGCGGGTGAGGATAATTCAGCACGCACAAAAGGGCCTAGGAATTCGACCGAATCCACACTTGCATCAATACAGTTTTCACTAGCAGCGCCAACAACAATATCTTCGGGTCGAATTGCAATGACAACATCATGATTCTGCTCGGAATCAGCTTTCCATAGCGCATTATCTATCGTGAACACCTGTTCACCAACCTCAATCCTATTCTCACCCGCTCTAACTCCGCTTAGAAAATTCATTGAACCAATAAAGTCTGCGACAAACGTTGTCTCAGGCGCATTGTAGATTTCTTGCGGCGTACCGACCTGCTCAATGATTCCTTCATTGATTACAACGATACGGTCGGCCATGGTCAGCGCTTCTTCCTGATCATGGGTCACCATAATCGTGGTGATTCCAAGCCGGTTTTGTAGATCCTTGATCTCATGTCGAAGCTTGCCCCTGACCTTAGCATCCAATGCCGAGAGCGGTTCATCAAGTAACAGCAGTCCTGGGGAGATTGCGATTGCTCTTGCCAGCGCAACGCGTTGCTGCTGCCCACCTGACAGCTGCGCAGGATACTTATCTTTTTGATCAGACAAACCTACTAGTTCAAGAAGCTCAACAACACGGGATTCTACTTCCGTCTTTGGTTTTTTTAAATTCTCAAGCCCAAAGGCAATATTGCGTTGAATGGTTAAATTCGGGAACAACGCATAGGATTGAAAAACTATACCAAAGTCTCGTTCAGCTGGAGGAAGTGAAGAAATGTCTTTTCCATTTTGCTCTATTTCACCAAAGGTTTGGATGTCAAGTCCGGCGATTGCTCTCAATAGCGTGGTCTTACCGCAGCCAGATGGACCAAGAAAACAAACAAACTCTCCCTCAAAGATCTCTAACGAGATGTCAGACAGCGCGGTGAACTCGCCAAACTTTTTGGTGAGATTTTGAATTCGTAAATAGGGGTCTGCGGAACGCATTTTCTTATTAGTATGGGGGAAATTTGTTACTTAACTCAAAGACCCTGTAGGGATCCATACATCCAATCGCTGTAAAGTAAACCGCCTCTTTGTCAGATCAACCGACAAAGAGGCGGGCTAACAGAAGTTAGTATAAATTAACTCTTTGGCTCAGACTTCGAGTCATAGCGTTTCTGCCACTCAGCTAAGATACGCTTTCGATTGTTCGCAGCCCATTCAAAATCATTATCAATCATGGACTCGGGAATATTTTCCGGGAAATGCTCTACCGGTTTAGCTAGCGCCTGCTTCCCAATCACAGCATAACCTTCGTTATACATCTTATTTGCCTTGTCAGTGATTGACCAATCCACAAGCGTTTTTGCGGCATCCATCTTATCGGTACCTTTTACGATTGCAGTTGCTTCCATATCCCAACCAATACCCTCTGAAGGAATTACGATTTCAAGTGGAGCACCACTTGCTTTGGATTTAGCGCCTCGAAATGCAAAAGACACTCCGATCGCTACTTCTCCAGATGCAGCTTGCTTGCAAGGTTTTGAACCCGAATGGGTGTAGTGATGGATGTTCTTATGCAAACCGTCCATAAAAGACCAACCTTCTTCTTCACCAAAAATTTGCAACCAGCTAGACACATCGAGAAAACCGGTCCCTGAAGAGTTCGGGTTTGGCATTGCAACATGGCCTTCGTAAACTGGATTGGTTAAATCTTTCCATGAAGTTGGGGTGGGTAGATTGTTTGCTTCGGCTTCTACTGTATTCACACAAATCGCAGCAACCCATGCATCCATACCAACCCAGGAAGGCGGGCTAGCTTTGTCCTGAAACTTACTATCCAGTTCATCAAGTCCTGCAGGTGCATACGCTTCCAACATGCCCTCGCCTTTCATTAGTAATAAACTGGTTGCCGCTAAGCCCCAAATAACATCGGCCTGAGGGTTTTCTTTTTCTGCGAGCAGCTTGGCGGTAACGATACCTGTTGAATCTCGAACCCAGTTAATTTTTATATCCGGATGATCTTCATTGAATCTTTCAGCGTATTTTTTTAGATCTTCCGCCTCTACCGCGGTGTAGACGGTTAATTCGGTAGCAGCAAATACGCTGGTACTACCTAATAGCGCCGCAGCTAAAAATATAGTTTTTTTCATAGTACTTATTCTCATTGGTGGTGTTTACAAATCACTAAGTTCAATTCGCCTTCTTAGCCACTATCTTTGTAACTTATTTTGACTTCATATAAATAGTAGACTGCAACATAGAATAGTCCCGAAAAGATCGGGAAAACAAGTTATTGATATAGGAAAGAAGACTATCCCATATCTATTACATCTATATTAAACAGGGATAAATATATCTGTTTTCTATACAAAAATCTTCGAAAAGCCCATTAGTTAGCCCTTTCCTTACGATCTTGTAGTACCGTAATTCGATTCATAGTTCTAGACTGAGGCAGGTAGTCGGCAACAGCGTAATGCATAGAAACACGGTTATCCCACATCGCTATATCATCTTTCTGCCAGCGCCAGCGTACCTGATCTTCCGGTTTGTTCATATGATTCGCTAAAAACACTTTGAGGGAATTCGATTCGTTCGAAGAAAGCCCAAGAATATGGGTGACAAAAGCTTCGTTAAAGTTGAGGAACTTTCGCCCTGTAATAGGATGCTCTGCAACCAGAGGTCGGATATAACTGCCCATTTTTTGAACACCATGATTCAGGTGTTCCACCGCACTCTGATCTTCAGAATCCTGACCGAAAGTGTTTCGGAAATCCCCTAAATCATGTACCGCTGCCAGACCCTCCAAATCTCTTTGCATTCCTTCCGACAAACGATCATAGGCAGCGTAATTGCTTGACCATAGGGTATCCCCACCAACTTCAGGCACCTGACGCGCGACCAGTATTGAAGCAAATGCCTGTGCTGGTTTATAAGTTAAATCAGTATGCCAGCTATTCGTATCAGGTGGTGTTTGTAGGTTGTTCTCCAACAGTACGATATTCTTGTGTCCTTCGACATGGGGGTAAATGGGATGAGGACTATCCAATACGCCAAAAAGCTCGGCGAATGCCAGATGATTTTGCGGTGTGATTTGACTACCCCTGATAAAAATAACAATATGATCAATCAACGCTTGATAAATCTCGTCATATTGAGAGGGTGAGACAGACCCCGAAAAATCCACTCCTAGCAACTCTGCACCAATTGCCGGGGTGATAGCCTGAACCTCAATCACTAAAATGCCTCCACGAGACGTTGCTTGACCCATTCATTCCCTCTTGCCTGGCAACAAGACAATATGAACCTGAATACAGTGTGATGTTGACTACCACTTTTCACACCACGGTATTTGATACCTTACACTTAGACAGATTCCGCCCACAATCCTGTTGCGCTAATTATTGAAGTTGAAGTTGACGTTTACGTAAACGTCATGACACACTCGGTCGCGTTACCTCTCAAATCAAAATTTCCAACCTATGACCACCCTCGCATTTGACGTTTACGGCACACTGATTGATACAGCCGGTGTAACCACGACTCTCTCCGCAATTGTTGGCGACAAAGCCACCGCGTTTTCCAATCTGTGGCGACAAAAGCAACTTGAGTACACTTGGCGTTACGGTTTGATGAATCATTATCAAGACTTCAATGTCTGCACCAGACAGGCGCTGGAATTCTGTGAAGAGCAGTTGGATTGCGCGCTCTCCGAAACAGATCGAAAAAGGTTAATGGAGCGATACCTTACCCTGCCTGCTTTTGATGATGTGATGGATGGCTTGGAGTCGCTAAAAAATGCTGGAATAAAAATGTATGCATTTTCAAACGGTCGGCCTGCAGATTTAGCAACCTTGCTCGATCATGCTGAAATCACTCCCTTCCTTACCGGGACGGTAAGTGTAGACCCGAAAAAAACATTCAAACCCAATCCTGTTATCTATCAACATTTCGTTGACTCCTGTGGCGCGCCAAGGGATGAATGCTGGCTAGTCTCGAGCAATGGTTTTGATGTCTGCGGAGCAATTGCGACGGATATGAAAGCGATATGGATTCAGAGAAATCAGAGCGTTAAATTTGATCATTGGTCACAAAAGCCAACGAAAACCATCGATAGTTTTTCTAAACTGAAAAATATATTTATTTAATATCATATGTTTACAGAATTTATTTAATCTATAATGAGAGATAAGAATATCGTTATTGTTGGCTCAAAGAGAACCCCGATGGGGGCTTTCCAAGGCGCTATGTCCTCTCTTACTGCCGCCCAATTGGGCGCATCCGCGATTCAAGCAGCCGTTGCTCAGTCGCAAATCGACAGCGCGTCTATCGATGAGGTGATCATGGGAAATGTGTTGTCTGCCGGCCAGGGGCAGGCTCCTGCGAGGCAGGCCAGTCTTGGTGCCGGGATATCCACTGCAACGGGCTGCACCACGATCAATAAGATGTGTGGCTCCGGAATGAAAGCTGTGATGTTTGCCCATGATCTGATCATGGCTGGCACCAATCGCATTATGGTGGCTGGCGGTATGGAAAGTATGAGCAATGCGCCTTATCTGCTTCCGAAAGCCAGGCAAGGAGCGCGAATGGGACATGGAGAGATGCTGGATCATATGTTTTTTGATGGCCTGGAAGACGCTTATGACCAAGGAAAGCTGATGGGAGCCTTTGCCGAAAACTGTGCTGACAAATTCCAGTTTACCCGAGGTCAGCAGGATAAATTTGCGATTGCTTCTCTTGAAAAAGCACAGAAAGCAGTAAACAATGGTTATTTTAATCAAGAAGTTACTGCAGTAACTTCAAAAATTAATCGAAAAGAATCTGCAGTAGAAACAGACGAATCACCGTTTAAAGCACAATTCGACAAGATCCCCAATCTACGTCCCGCGTTTCGTAAAGATGGCAGCGTTACCGCGGCAAATTCAAGCTCCATTTCAGATGGCGCAGCTGCACTAGTCTTAATGGAAGAAGCTGCCGCGCATGCTCAAGGTTACACCCCTCTCGCCCGCATTGTTGGTCATTCAACCCATGCGCATGCGCCAGAATGGTTTACAACAGCTCCTGTCGGCGCGATAGAGAAATGCCTGACGAAAATCGGGTGGTCTGCATCAGATGTCGATTTGTTTGAAATCAATGAGGCATTTGCCGTTGTGACGATGGCAGCGATCAAAGAGTTGTCCCTGGATTCTGAGAGAGTCAATATTCATGGTGGCGCTTGTGCGCTGGGCCATCCCATCGGCGCATCTGGCGCAAGAATCCTGGTTACGCTTATCCATGCGCTTAAGCGAGAGCAACTCGAAAGAGGAATTGCAGCCTTGTGTATAGGCGGTGGCGAAGCCACTGCAATAGCTATAGAAAACATTAAATAAGACTTTTATCTTATTGACTAAATGAAATTAACTCAAGAACAACAGCTGATTCGGGATAGCATCCGGAGCTGGGCACAAGAAATATTGGCGCCTGGAGCAGCGGAACGAGACAAGCATAGTCGTTTTCCGTCAACAGAACTGAAAAGTGCCGCTGAGCTAGGTATTTTCGGCATGACTGTGCCCGAGGAATGGGAAGGTGCTGGCGCAGACATGGTCTCCCTTGCACTTGCTCTGGAGGAGATAGCGATGGCTGACGGAGCCTGTTCGACGATTTTAAGTGTCAACAACTCCGTGGTCTGTGGACCCATCGCAACTTTTGGCTCCGATGCCCAAAAAGAGCGCTATCTTAAGGATGTCGCTTCAGGTAGAAAACTCGGTTGTTTCTGCTTAACGGAGCCAGCAGCAGGATCTGACGCTTCAGCCATTCAAACCAGGGCGGTAAAAACCGATGGTGGATATCTGCTCTCCGGGACAAAACAATTTATCACTTCGGGTAAAAATGCTGACATTGCCATTGTATTCGCGGTGACCGATCCAAACGCAGGTAAACGGGGAATTAGTGCATTTATTGTTGAAACAAATTCAAAAGGTTACCAGGTAGCTCGAATTGAAGACAAACTGGGTCAGCGTTCATCTGACACGGCTCAAATTATTTTTGATCAATGTCATGTGCCAACAGAAAACTTACTGGGCAGTGAGGGAGAAGGCTACAGGATTGCACTGGCTAATTTGGAAGCAGGACGAATCGGTATTGCCGCACAGTGCGTCGGTATGGCACGCGCAGCTTATGAGACAGCGCTCTCTTATTCTTTGGAACGCAAGAGCTTCAATAAAACAATTATTGAACACCAAAGTATCGGGTTTAAGCTGGCTGATATGGCTACCCAACTGGAGGCGGCGCGGTTGATGGTATGGAACGCCGCGAGACTAAAAGATAGTGACCTGCCCTGCCTCAAGGAAGCGAGCATGGCAAAGTTATTTGCATCAGAAACCGCAGAAAAAATATGTAGCGACGCAATCCAAATACTGGGAGGATACGGATACCTCCAGGATTTCCCTGTTGAGCGCTTTTACCGCGATGTTCGTGTTGGCCAAATCTACGAGGGCACCAGCGAGATTCAACGCTGGGTTATCTCCAGAAGTATTGCCAATGACGCCACCCACTCATAAAGTAGAACTATACTAGCCGGCCAACGGATATGCCCTTACCTGAATCACCTAATCGAACTCCTCTGCACCGCCGAGAAGTACAATCTCTAGGCTTTCAAAATGATGAAGGCTTATGGGAAATAGAAGCACATCTTCTGGATACAAAACCTATTTGGTTTCCAAACCATGAAAAGGATGGGATTAATCCAGGAGAACCGGTGCATAAGATGAGCCTGCGACTCACCCTTGATCTCGACTTTCTCATCCATAAAGTCGATGTTGCAATGGATGAAACACCCTATGGAATATGTCGCGATGTGGAGAAACATATTGCAGCGATTCAAGGTGTTCGAATTGGTCCTGGCTGGCTAAGAGAAGTTCGTCAACGCATGCCTCGCACCATGAGCTGCACCCATCTATACGAACTACTTACTCCAATCGCAACTACTGCCTATCAAACAATGCATCTTGCATTGGAAGAACGGGCAGAAAAACTACCTAATAGAACCAAGCCGCCCATTGTGGATCAATGTTATTCGTTGTCGAGTCATAGAGACATCGTCAAAGTTAAATGGCCAGAGTTTCACACCATCGATTCATCCGAACACTAGCGATAGCGCTCCAGGAATCGCTTTCGTAACAGCTGATACTATCCTTATATTCAGCGCAAACCCCCACCTGTGTCTCTGTAAATAAGTCAGTAGGTATTCTTCCAAGCGGTTGCTGATCAAATTAATCGCACTTTCCTTTAAGCCAACGAATTGAATGAGAACCATAAAAACCTGATCGCTGCTTGTGCAGCAATAAGTGTGTTTGGCTTTGCCTTTGGAATATCTTATCCACTGCTGTCACTGATTTTGGAAAGTCGAGGTGTTTCATCAGGAATGATCGGGGTAAATTCAGCGATGGGTCCGTTAGGTATTTTACTGTTCTCTCCAATTATCCCAGTTATTGCTCGCCGTTACGGCGCTAGACGAACTTGTTACGCGGCGGTCTGGGTAACCATAGCCGTCCTGCTTTTATACAAACTGTTCGATACATTGGAGGCCTGGTTCGTACTCAGGCTTTTACAAGGAATGAGTATTTCAGTACTGTTTACCTTAAGCGAAGCTTGGGTTGTGAAATATGCAGATGAACACAGTCGAGGCCGGGTCGTTGCAATATACGGAAGTATATTATCTGCAAGTTTTGGTGCTGGTCCACTTATAGTAGGCTGGGTCGGAATTGAAGGTTGGCTGCCGTTTATTATTGGTTCTTTAGCGCTTCTCGGCGGATTGATTCCGCTTTCTTTTGTCCGTGAAGAACATCGTTACCATCCGGATGAAACGACACCTTTAAGTCTCTTCGATTTTGCGCCAAAAGCACCTATGCTTCTGTGTTGCGTAGGTGTGTTCGCCATCCTTGACGCTGCTACACTCTCACTGTTGCCAATATATGGCTTGCGAAACAGTCTGGATCTGCCAACATCTGCCGCGTTGCTAAGCACCATGATTTTTGGAAACATGTTTCTTCAGTTTCCAATTGGATGGCTTGCTGACCGCTTTCCAAAACGTCTGATCCTCTCCGGATGCGCGGTAACCACCAGCATTTTTCTACTGCTACTCCCTCTCACTTTAGGCTCAATATTCATGTGGCCGGTGTTAGTCGCAATTGGTGCGGCTGGGTATGGGATTTATACCGTTGCCTTGGCTTCATTGGGCGACCGTTTTAGCGGCGATGAATTAGTAAAAGGTGCTGCGTCTTTTGGAACAATGTGGGGGGCGGGGGCGTTAATTGGATCAGTAACCGGAGGCTGGTCTATTCTTTTCCTAAACTCCCACGGATTACCAGTTTATCTCGCAATAACCTATCTATTGTTATTTGTCGGCCTGATCGTAAGAAGAGGCGCTGTAAAACGCCGGAATAGTTAGCTCCTATCTTGCGAAGACAACTACTGGAACCATCACTGCAAGAAATTTGTACAATCATGATAATCTCACTAAACTCAATGACATGCACCTGAACTCTTCTAACACTGCGATCATTGTAGATTCAGCATGTGACTTGCCTGAAGAGTTTAAAGAATCTAGCAACCTATTTATACTTCCTATTGGGTTTCAGATTAATGACAAACACTTCCGCGACCGCAGAATCACAGAGATGGCGATCTCGTTTTATAACGATCGAGATCTAGACCCCTCCCAATTTACACGAACTCTCCCAACTAGCAGTGACGCAATTCGAAATTTTATTATCGAAAATATCGTCGACAAGTATGAAAACCTGATCGTCCTTTGCATATCAAGTACGCGGAGCAGGATATTTGAGAATGCAATACATGCCGTTAATCAATTACCTGAGGCACTAAGCGAGAGTCCAAATAGTAGTAAACCAACTCTAAACAAAATTAAGATTATAGATACATTATCTGTGTTCAGTGGAGAAGCGCTACTGGCATATTATGCGATCAACTTGATTAATAAAGCCACGAGAGAACACCCAATAGATTTTGAGAAGCTCGTAGACCTGATAGAAAAACGGAGAAATAGTGTTTCGACTTTTGTGATTCCTCGTGACCTCGGGTATTTGAGAGAACGCGGAAAGATGCGAAATGAGAAAAGCGTGGGCGCTATTGACTACGCAGTAGCAAAATTCTTTGGATTGAATCCTGTTATCAAATGGCAACAGGGTCAATCAAAAAAGATATTGGTTAGAAGAGGATTTGAATCCGCATTGGATGGATTGTGTGATCGAGGAGCGAAAGCTATTGACAATGGTTTATCAATGGATGTCATCATGGTAAGTTACTCGGGCGATATTGAAAATATTCGACAAAATAAAATCTATGATAAGTTATATGGTCACGCGAAAAATAATGGCATTCGTATCTACTTAACTCAAATGAGTATTACTGCAAGTATATATCTTGGACCTAACTCAATCTCTCTATCTTATAGTTCTTTCAAGTCACTCACCGACTAAGAAGAATGAAGAAATTCTATGGGGATGATGAATTAGTTAAAAGAGTATTATCATTTCGAACGGCGTGATGTACAGATACTTTAATCGATGTAGTTATCGAAGAATGATCTGTCTATTTCATAAACTTACTCGGATTAACCCTTAATCTCCCGACTATCTATCTCCCATTATTCGTTGGCCTGCTCTCAAGGAAAGGTTTTCTTATGCGCTAGAATAGTTTATCAATTTTTACGGATTATCCTTTGAAGGAAAACTTTGGTAATTCTTCGGGTCTGGCGTAAGGCAGAGTCACTTCATTGTCGAGAGAAAAATAATTGTTCAGACCAGACACTCCAACACTGCCCGCCAGCGCCAGATCGATAAGCCCTTCATTTGTAACAAGCTCATCCTCTACTAACAAATGCTCAATCTGACCAATGACTAAAGACGTGTTGTTGTGGCTTATCGGGATTGTTTCGAGGAACTGCATACCAAGCTTTATGCGACTAATCCTGACAAATGGCGCGGAAAAGTCCTCAATGTACTCAGACGCCAGATCGCACTCGACAAACTCGGATTGTGATCGGGCAAACTTTGCTGAAGTGTAGTGCGCATTTTCAACGAAGTCTTTTGATACCTGATTAATGGTGTATACCCCGGTGGATTCTATGTTCTGCCATGTATGCCGTTCGAGCTCAATGGTCGGTCTCAATATTAATCCGATCAAAGCCGGAGAACTACCAAGATGCGAAACTGAACTGAAGATTGCTGCGTTCTCTTCACCCGCCTTTGATACTGTTCCTATTAGATTTGCGGACTTAACTCCTGCGCTTGAGTTCACTAAATTTACGCGATACCGCTTATCGAGTTGTTCGATACTTTCTCGATCGAAGTGCATCATTAATAACCCTAATTCAAAGACGAAAGATTGTATAGGAAGACGGCGATTTATCGTGAAAAAACGACAATGATAAATTTTTCTCTAGGCTGATTTAGAATGTTTCTACTGTTTTTTAAACGCCTTCTCTCGCCGACACCGCTCGGAACAGTAAATGATGCTACTCCACAATTTTCTCGACTCCCAACGTTTACGGTTAGAAAAAGAGCGCATACATACTGGGCAAATTTTAGTTTGATCAGCTATTTTCATCTCGCAATAGGCAATAATTAGAAGTATGGCCAAGACTCTCATTATATTCCCGAACCAACTTTTCCTGAAACATCAAGGTCTTTCTCTTCGCCCAGACACAGTAGAACTGATAGAGGAAAGTTTATTTTTCAAAGATCGAGAATATCCTATTAACCATCATAGACAAAAACTCATGCTACATCGGTCATCGATGAAAGCTTATGCCCAGCAGTTAAAACAGCAAAAATTCAAGGTCAATTACAGAAACTGGAAGCCGGAGGTATTGAACACCACGCTCAAACAGTATCAAAACGCCAGCATAATTGTGATGGACCCGGTCGATTTTGCCTTAAGCAAACGCCTCAAAGAAACGTCCGAGAAATTTAATATCGAGATAACACTAATTGAATCAGAATTATTCATTAACAATTCTCTGAAAAACCGACAATACCGTGAGGGAAAAAAGAAATGGTTTATGGCGGATTTCTACAAGCATCAACGATCCACATTAGATGTGTTGATGGAATATGGAAAGCCGAAGGGAGGGCAATGGAGCTTTGATGAACAAAACAGAAAAAAAATCCCAAAGAATCAACGACAAAACATCCCTGTTCTGCCCATCCCTAAAGAAAATGAATGGGTTGTGGAAGCAAAGGAATACGTTTCAGCAAATTTTCCTGACTCAGTAGGAGAAATAGCAACGGCTTATTTTCCAGTTACGCATCACGAAGCTGAAGAATGGCTGCACGAATTTTTCCGCCAACGACTGGTGGATTTTGGCGCCTATGAGGACGCTCTTGTAGCAAATGAAAGCTGGTTATATCACAGTGTTCTTACGCCTATGTTGAACATTGGCCTATTAAAGCCAATGGAGATAGTCGATCAGGCAATTGAATATGCGGAAGCGAATGAAGTACCCATTAACAGCCTAGAGGGATTTTTACGCCAAATAATAGGCTGGAGAGAGTTCATGCGGGCGACCTATGAAGATCTTGGTGTCACCATGCGAATCGGAAATTATTGGCAACATCACAGAGACATCCCCGCGGGATTCTATACGGGCGACACAGGAATTACGCCGTTAGATGATGTGATTCGAAGGGTGCTAAAGACCGGATATTGCCATCATATTGAACGACTGATGGTACTGGGAGGATTCATGTTCTTGTGTGAATTTCGACCGCTTCAGATCTATCAATGGTTCATGACCATGTTTGTCGATGCCTATGACTGGGTAATGGTTCCAAACGTATTCTCGATGAGTCAACATGCCGATGGGGGGCTGATCACAACAAAGCCTTACTTTTCCGGTTCTTCATATTTACGAAAAATGGGGTACGACCAAACTGGAGAATGGTGCGAAATTTGGGATGGGCTCTACTGGCGCTGGATAGATAAAAATAGTGAAAAACTATCTGGTAATCCACGTTGGGCGATGATGTGTAGTATGGCGAAAAAGATGGATGCAGCAAAAATGCAACGCCATAGAAGTAATGCGAACGCTTACTTGAAAACACTTAACTAATTCTGTCTCTCTTCTTCTTTCCTTTTTCGAAAGTGTGACGATAACATCAAGTGTTCCGAAGTTATTTGTGCCTCTCCGTTGAGGTCGGCAATCGTACGCGCCAATTTAATTAATTTGTGGGAGCCTCGAGTTGATAGATCGAACCGATTCTCTAACTGTTCCAGTAGATCGTATTGCGCTTCTCCAAGAGGACAGAATACTTTCATTTCCATAGCGGTAAGGTGCGCATTCGATTTTCCTTGGCGCGCGACTTGACGGTTTCTGGCAGCCGTAACCCTTGATGATATTACTGCGCTACTTTCTTCCTTGGTTATATCTGACCCGTTAGCTTGTCTCATCTGTCTTCTGGAAACAATTGAAATCTGTAGCTGCATATCGATACGATCAAGCAGAGGGCCAGACAGTTTATGATTATAGCGATCAACCTGCTCTGGTCTGCATCGGCATTTATCTAGATTGCCAAGAAATCCGCATGGACAAGGATTAGCAGCTGCAACAAATAAAAACTTAGCAGGGAAACAGGACTGTCCTCTTGCTCTTGATATGTTAACTTGTCCCGCTTCCATGGGTTCACGCAAAAGCTCTAATACATGTTTATTAAATTCCGGCAGCTCATCTAAAAACAAAACACCATTGTGTGCTAACGATATTTCTCCGGGCATGGGAATACTGCCGCCACCAATGAGAGCGGCTCCCGAGGCACTATGGTGAGGAGCACGAAAGGGTCGAACACACCAATCTATATCTTCGAAACCCTGTTTACTTACCGATCGTATTGCTGCGGCTTCCAGCGACTCCTGTTCACTCATTGGCGGTAGTATTGTACTTAGTCGACTTGCCAACATTGTTTTTCCGGCCCCCGGCGGACCAACCATTAAGAGACTATGATGACCGGCCGCCGCGATTTCCATCGCCTTTTTAGCAAAGGCTTGCCCTACTACATCCTTAAAATCAACCGAATGCTTCACCGATTTCCTTTCTCTAGCGGTGACCACTTGGAAACTAGAAAGTTTGTTCAAAACTGCACATACTTGCGCAAGCGAACTAGCCTCAACTATTTGAATTTTATTTGCCAACGCAGCCTGTTCGCCTGATTCTCTTGGAAGTACCATAATTTGTTGACTATCATTCATCGCCATTGCAGCGACTAATGCACCACGAATAGGTCGAACTTCACCACTAAGGGCCAATTCACCAAGAAACGTATATTGATCCAATTCTGAGTTAGGAATCTGACCGGATGCCGCCAATATCCCTAGGGCAATCGGTAAATCAAAACGCCCTCCCTCCTTGGGTAGATCTGCTGGTGCGAGATTCACAATAATCCGCATACGCGGCATATCAAAGCCTGAACTTAGGATAGCTCCTCTTACTCTGTCTCGACTTTCTTTTACTGCTGTTTCGGGAAGGCCAACGATTGAACATGAAGGCAGTCCTTTCGAAAGATGAACTTCAACATTAACAGGGGGAGCCGTCGCGCCCGAACAGGCACAGCTGCGAATAACAGATAGTGACATTCCTTTGTCTCCATAAATTGAATCCAGAAAAAGTTTTACCGGTTTGTAAAAACGGGCTTATCCGATGAGAAAAAGCTGCATCTCAAGTAAGGCCCAATCCTTATGGCCCGATATACAGATATTAATCAGTAGCTAATTCACACCGCACAGGTAACAGTTTAGTGGCTTTTAGTACTTTTTTCCAGTACTTCCAGTTTCTCTTCAAGTTCCGCAAGCTTTTGTTGCGAACGTTTTAATATCTTTTGCTGCACTTCAAGCTCTTCTCTACTCACCAGATTCATTTGTTCCAAATGCCCTTGAATAAGAGACTCTATGTTTTTCTTTAGCTCTTCACCTGCTTGACCTGGCAGCAGAGCGGCTATAGCTTCACTAAGTCGTTCAAACATCTTATCCACCGATGTATTCAATAAATGTGCGCTCTTTGACTGCTCTGAACCAGTTTTTATAAAGCTCTTCGGCCTTCCGTCTAAATACAGCCTCACGTGCTCTGACCTCAGCAACTTCAGTAACCATATCGACTTCTTGTCTATCTTCAACCAGAATGATGTGAAAACCAAATTGTGTCCTTACCGGCTGACTAATTGTGTTGAGTGGCAGAGCACTGGCTGCTTCTTCAAAGCGTGGTACCAATTGCCCGGGATTTACCCAACCTAAGTCACCGCCCTTCAATCTGGTAGTATCGTCGCTGGTATGTAATCGCGCAACGCTCTCAAAGGACTCCCCAGCAACAAGGCTCTCATACAATTCATTTGTGCGTTTCAGCGCCTCCTCGGGTGTTTCATTTGCTTCTGGCCTCACCAGAATATGGCGTATTTTCTGCTGTAAAACCTGATTGCTTCCACCGCGACGGTCGATCAAATTAAGCAAATGCAGACCGTTGTCGCTTTGTAAGACTTGAGACAAGTTGTTAGTCTCTGGGTCCATCTCGGTCAGCGCGTTAACAAACAACTCAGGCAATTGGTCTAACGCCCGCCATCCTAAATATCCACCCTCTTCTCTACCAGAATCAGCGAATTTTCTTACCGCTTCCTCAAAAGCCAGTCCACCAACGATTTGTTCGCGGATGAATTCCATATTCTCTAAATCTCCTTTTATGGCTTCTTCGGATTTACCACTAATTGAAACAAGCAAGTGTCCTACCTCAAACTGATCATCTACTGCCTCCAGCAATTCTCCATGCGCTTTAAGGTGATTTTCTATTTCATTTTCCGAGACAGAAACACGGGATCTAGCTACAGCCTCTCTCAATTTACGAATCAGCTGCTGTTGGCGGAGACTTTCTCTGAATTCATAAACCGTAAAATTATCTGCCTCAAGCTGGGATACCAACTGAGCAGAGGACAAATTATTCTGCTGAGCTACAAATTCGACTGCCCTATCAATCTCTTCTTCAGAAACATTGATTCGACGGCGCTCAGCTTCGATCACCTGAATTCGTTCGTTTACCATTAAATCCAGCAAGTCCTTATCCACAATTCCTTCAAACCGAGGATAGTCGGATGTCTCTAGACGCTGCTGACGATGCCTCGCCCTGTACTCATTGAGTGTTAGAACAGAGTCACCAATCAGCGCAAGAGAGCGATCAATATTGCCTGACTGGGCGATTCCTAACTGTGCATTCAGTATAGACAGTACAAAACAAACAAGAAATAAAGTTTTTTTCAAGAGAATTCGATGTAAGGACACAGAACGGTAAAAACTGATCATTAAAAAACTACTAATCTAATGTACCTAAAGATAAATTATTAAAGCTTGCCGTTCTAGATATAAACAAGCTAACGTTCTGTATGAGTCTTTAACAATAAGGGAGTTCATTGTCAGCCCTGTAAAGCAATTGACACTGTTGATCTATATTCAAAATCTGCACGAAAGCTTTAGCATGTAATTGAATTAGAGATTAGAGCGAATTTGACCAAGGTCGTCTAACTCCAGCGTAAATAAAATACGATTTCTGAAATCTCCATCGCCGTCGAGGAATCGTTGATTAAGAACACGTACGGCCCAGCAGCAACCATCATACGTCAATCCGAGTAAGGACGAACGTAGTTCACTATCTGTTATTGAGTACGCTGTCTCTACGTCTAACTGCCAACGCGGCCCCAACGGTGTTGAGAAATCTACGTTCACCTGCTGAGAGACGTCTGTTGTCTCGCTATAGGCAAATGAAGCATTTCTTCGGTCGCTATTAAAGTAGTCAGCTGAAAGTCGAATCACACCTAACTCGCCTTCATCTACATCCCATCTGGTGAATCCGGTAAAACTCCAGTCTTTGGTATAGTTCGCGGTTAATTCAGAGACAATATCGGAGCGCGATTCAGTTTCAGGAGTCCCCTCAACTACAGTCTCGACTTCTTCACCATCTTCATCAGTGGTGGTCTCGGTGACCGGAAGCTGAATATTTCGATCTTCAAGGTAGAAGATCTGACCAATACTTAACTTTAGGCGTTGGCTTCCGGTTTCATCATTGACCACTCTACTGGTTAGACCAAGCGCAACTTGCTGAGTATCTCCAATACGATCGCCGCCAAAAAAGCGGTTCTCCCGAAAAAGCTGCCCGAAGGTTGAAAACTCCGTGTCGCTTGTGTCAAAAACAGGAAACGCATCTTGATCTTCTTCAGGAACGTTCAGATAGAACAATCTGGGTTCCAGGGTTTGATAAAAAGGTGTACCCGACTGATCGAAAAGACGCTCAAACGTCAACCCACTATCTACACTGAAAGCAGGAACCGTCGCCGATGGAGAATCCTCT
>CALKKV010000089.1 GCA_937992195.1 uncultured Gammaproteobacteria bacterium
AAAACCTATGGTGTTATATCTGGACCGAGTTTTGCAGCGGAAACCGCCAAAGGCATGCCAACTGGCTTAAGTATCGCTTGCAACGATAACAACGCAGCGGAACAGCTATCAGCCTGGTTTAGAACTTCGACGACGCGAGTATATTTCAGCGACGACATTGTCGGTGTGCAACTTGGCGGCGCAATCAAAAACGTTATGGCAGTGGCAACTGGCATCAGCGATGGCTTGGGTTATGGGGCCAATGCAAGAGCAGCCTTGATTACCCGCGGCCTGGCCGAAATGATTCGTCTTGGTTGTGCTTTGGGAGGGAAAGCAGAAACGTTCAGTGGTCTCGCTGGAGTCGGTGATCTCATTTTAACTTGCACCGACAACCAATCTCGAAACCGACGGTTTGGCCTGGGAATTGGAGCTGGTCAAAGTAGAGAGCAGGTTATTGCTGAAATTGGTCAGGAAATTGAGGGCATCGGTACTACTCGAGAGCTTTACTTAAAAGCAAAAGGGCTCAAGATCGAGATGCCGATCACTGAACAGGTCTATGAAGTGCTTCACAATGACGTTCCGCCAGATATTGCGGTGAAAAGATTGTTAGGTCGGGACCCTAAGGCCGAGGGTGTCTAGCTATCCACCAGAACAAGCCCCAAGTCACTGATTAACTGCTCCTCTAAAATGGCACTGCCTCCAGGCTTCATAAACGGCAAGGGCAACGGTATTGGACAAATTCAAGCTTCGACTTTGAGGGAGCATGGGAATATGCAATCGGTGCTCAAGCGGTATAGATTTGAACAACTCTTCCGGCAGTCCCCGCGTTTCTGAACCAAACAGCAGAGTGTCGCCTGGCTCGAAAGTAAAAGAGGAATAGGTTTTTTGATTCTTGGTTGAAAAAGACAATATTCGCTGATTGTGACTGCCCTGAAATGCTGACCAGTCTTTCCATGTTTGCACGTTGGCTAACGCGTGATAATCCAATCCCGCTCTCCGCATTTGCTTCTCCTCCATACTAAACCCTAGTGGCTCGATAAGGTGCAATGCACAGCCGGTATTCGCGCAAAGGCGAATAATATTTCCCGTATTCGGAGGGATCTCCGGCTCGAATAGAACAACAGAAAACAATCGATTTATCTCAAAACGGTTTGATCACAACAAGCAGCACAATAGGAATCAGCGCCAACAACGGGGCTTCGTTCATTAGCCGATAAAACTTGTGACCTCGACGGTTACGATCGTCGCGAAATACCTTCAACACAACGCCACACCAAATATGATAGATCACCAGAGCCACAACCAACACGAGCTTCCAGGCGAGCCAACCACCGCTAAACCCATATCCTAGCCAGAGCCAGGTTCCGGAACCGAGCGTCAGAATCGCTCCGGGAGTCATAATACCGAAATACAGTTTACGTTCCATAATCTTGAAACGTGCGTTGCCAATTTCGTCATCACACATCGCGTGATAAACGTATAGTCGCGGCAGATAAAGCATCGCTGCCATCCAGGTAATCATAAAAATGATATGAAAGGATTTAATCCAAAGCATGGTGCTTTCGTAGGTGACTTCGGGGCGAGTGTAACTTTTTTGTTGAAAGTTCGTATAGCGCAGATATTAACAATGCCTTGCTCGGATCGCGATGTACTGGCGGTAGTTTTCGCTTTTCCGGTTCTTCTTCTGGCCTCAGGCGATCTCTTGGCGCCTTACATCGCTCTTTCGCATCCATGCGACCGCGATGTACCTACGTCCTGTAGGCAAAAAAAAGGGTGTTATATACATAACAAACCCTTAGCGTATTTGTGTAAAATAACCCTTGGCGGTTACCGTTTCTTTTTTTGATTTACATCTAAGACCTTAGACAGCAGGAGGTCAATGGATGGCCTCACGGCGATAGTCTGTCACTATCAATCAAAAATGGAATTAATTTCATGTATACGGAAAGAGGAATGCCCGTCTTTGTGCGGGCTTATATTCGTTACCGATTTGGACAAATCGAGTTCGTGCGACAACACTATCGATCTCTGCCTAACAGGTAATACTCGTTAATTTGGACGGTAGCCGCCTCTTATTTCACAAAACCATAACATACAAAGCCCGCTCATTTGGCGGGTTTCTTGGTTTGCTTCTTTTTTCCAGCCTTTTTCTTTTCTGGCGGGGTAATGAGCATTCGTTCTAAGACCTTTTTGGGGTCTGGTTTTTTATCAGTGCTCATCTTGTGTTGCTAGTCGCTCAATTATCACTTCGGTTTGTGTAACTCTGTAGGCCAGCCTCAACACTGGCACTCCGCCGGGCCTCCAAGGAGGTGTTTTAACAAGATAAAGTATTGGCTTTGTGTCCGGAACACGCGTAGCCCCAACAAAAGGATCTCGGGCTAATCTCCAATACAACCCATCCCAAACTTCATCGAAATTCGAGCAATCTGCTTGCAGTCGCTTTACCCTCGCTGTTACTAGCTCGGCCTCTACGATTGTTCTCGCTTCTGGTCTTGCTTGCTCTACTATCGCCACTTATGACTGCTCCTGCGCAACCTCTTTAGCCCAAGCGATATCATCTTCATTTATTGGCAAATATCTCGATACCAAGCTCACATGGTACGGCAGAACCTCGTACTCACTTGCCATCTCCCAGATATCATCATGAGTAAACTCGCTGATCGAAGTGGCTGTATGTTCCTCGCATACGTGCTTCCTCATCCGCTCAAGCATAGAAATTTCTCTATCATTAAACAGACTAATGTCTGGTTGACCCACACCTAAATACTGCTTTTTAATTTTGCCAAAAAAGTCAATTTCTGAAATCTCCACTTTTCGATCAGAACTCAACTCATCCAACACTTCAGCTAAATGCGTAGAAAATGGCCCTTGCGGATATCGCTTGTAACTTTCTCCAGTCATTGGTGCGCCACGAATTCCATACATACCCATATCTGCCAACCACAGGATTTTATGCAGCTTAACTGCACCAAGTTGTTCTGGTGGGCTATTTCGACAAATATAATGAACTGCCGCTTTAAGCCTATTCCTATCTAGTTGCATATTTTTGCTTTGTGTTTTCTCAACAATTCAAGAATACTGTAGCCGCTTGCCTGAAATTCCTTTCAATGCTGCTTTAGCCCTTTCCATATCCGTCGTTTTTCGATGATTGTACCGGAAATCAAATTCGCCTACATAGCGTTGTAAATGTTGCTGTCCGACATGGTGAAACGTACCCACCAGACCTCTTTTCAGGATTGAAAAGTAGCTTTCAATCGTGTTCGTATGAATGTTTTCCCGCACATACTCGCCAGAACCATGATTTACATAGTTGTGTGATTTAAATTCGTCGGCCAGTACGTCTTTTGTTTTTGTATAAACCGCCGCCTCGTCAGTAATAATATCGCTAGCAGCGTCTACCTGATCCGTCAAGATAGGTCGCAGAGTTGCCGCATTCACCGCAGGAACGTGAAATGAACGGGCTTTGCCATTACGCTCTACCAGCGTGAATATCTTCTGTTTATGGTGAAAACCCCGCCCTTTCTTGCCAAATTTTCTAGGCTTAGCGCCCCAAAAAGTTTCATCGACTTCAACGGTTTCTCCCTCTCCACCCATAGGCTCGGAATGATCTTCCTTCATAGCCTCTCTGATGCGATGCGCCATGAACCAAGCCGTTTTATAGGTGACACCTAACATTCTGTGAAGTTGGTGGCTTGAAATGCCTTTCTTGCTTGCACACATCAAATGAATCGCCATTAGCCATTTATTTAGCGGGACACGGCTTCTTTCAAATACTGTTCCAACCGTGACCGTAAATTGACCGTCACAATCTCCACATTTATACAAACCTTTCCGGATTTTCTTTTCCTTGCTAGGTTCAATTGCATAAATCCGATCAGCACAACCACATTTCGCACAGACAGGGCCATTAGGCCACCTGTTCTGCTCAATATGCTCTCGGGCGGCGTCTTCACTCTGAAACTGCGGGGCGGTCAAATCACACATAGTTAGATCCAAATATATAATGGCAGGTGGTACGGTTGAAAAAGGATAATCGGTTCCAGCTTGCATCTGGAATACTGAGGGCTCGAGTCCGCCCGTACCTCCTTACCAATCTAACTATACATAATCACAGTAGGTTTGTAAAGTATATAATACCCAAAAAAAAGGCTCCCGGGTTGGGAGCCAATAAACACCAATGGAGGAAAAAAACTTAATTTACGCTGCAGCTTTGGTTAGCGGAGCTACAACCGCTGTAGGAGTTGATAACGTCGGCAACTTGGCAAATGCGCCGCGTTGATTGACGACATCGGCAATTTCATAGCGTGAAATGCCTAGATCGTTTAATAGGCTATCTGGCATTGCAGACAGCTCACGAATTGCACGTCGACGTGCATTCCAGTTTTGCAGGCTGCTCAAAGAACGTGCCACCCAGTTTCTGCGGAAGTCACCGCTAACAACATTTGCTTGATTATTCATATTTGCTATTTCCTTGTGACGGGTTTCGGGACTATCCCTAAAACACCATCAAAATTATTGTGAAGACAGTCAGCGCCAAAAAGTACGCACTTCCAACTTTGATAAAAACGTTATCCATCATTTTTTACACCCCGGTTAAAACGATATAAGTTATGAAGAATCTTGTGACCTGACCTTCGTCGATGATGAGAATATATGGCCTGTGAAGCTTGAAAACAAACGAAATATACTCATACAATACATGAGCTATTACTCATGTATAAATTCAGTTGATATTCAGCCTTCCCGCAACAAATGGCGATTAGATTCCCTCCTATCGCCGCCCTGCGCGCACTCGAAGCAGCAGCGCGCCACCTGAGCTACACCCGTGCGGCCGAAGAGCTGCATGTCACACAGAGCGCCATTAGCCACCAGATCAAACACGCGGAGCAGCTTTGGGAAGTAAAGCTGTTCGAAAAAAGAGGCCGAAGACTGGTGCTCACCGAAGCGGGTCATGCCCTGGTTCCTGTCGTTCGCGACTTTATCCGCCGTATCACCACCACGTTGCAGGATATCAATGAAAAAGAAGAAACCCAGTCAGCGCTGAGAGTCACCCTGCAACAATCATTTGCCTTCAAATGGCTCGTACCGCGACTGGGTCACTTTAACCACGACTACCCGGATATCGATGTCTGGATTTCCACCTCCGATGAAATTATTGGCTTTGATCGAAAGACGACCGATGTAGGCATCCGACTCGGATATGGCAGTTGGGGGGACTTATACGAGGAGCTGCTACTAACCGAATATGTATTTCCGGTTTGTAGTCCCTACTTCTTAAAAGAACATGGCACTCCGGAAAAACCCATCGATATGCTCGAGCTACCCTTATTACGCCGCAGCGCTATAGACATCCTGCCACGTTGGCGAGACTGGTTTCGAGATGCCGACGTTGCGATCAAGAAGATGCCTCCCGGCACCAAATTCCCGCAAACCAGTCTTGCACTACAGGCTGCTATAGATCATCAGGGTATTGCTCTCGCGCGCAGCGCCCATGTATTAGATGACATCAAAGCCGGCCGACTTGTGAGACTCTTTCCTGAGGTAGTCAGCAAATCAAATGTATCCTACTTTTTTGTCTGCACTAATGGTCGAGAATCCGAGCCACAAATCGCCGCATTTCGCAGCTGGCTCGCCCAGGAGGCGACAGAATCTCAAGCTGAGTTTGACAAGATGACTTCGACATAATTGTTTTAACTCGGTCAACTCACTAATGAAATCGATCTTTTTTGGGGAGTTAAAATACACTGCTGTTGGAACTGCATTCTAAAACCTGAAACCCATGAAAAAGATTAGTGCGTACAAAATCATTGCGGGAATTGTTTTATTCTATTCATTGGTCGGCAAGACCTACAGTACTCGACAAGGAATTCCGTTGATCAACGCCGATTATCTTGTCCTCGATAGCGTGACATTAGATGGCAGCGGCATTTCAATAGCAATTATTGACGAAGGAATCGATGTAACCCACCCTCAACTCGGTGGCTCTTCAAGCTGCTCAGTCCAAGCCTGGAAAAATGACAAAGTTATAGGCGGCTGGGATTTTGGACAATTGGATAATCGAGAGGGAGATAGCTTACCCTGCGATTCTCTTCGCGGCGGGCATGGAACCAGAGTGGCCGGAATTGCCGCTGGTTTAGAAACAGATAAGGGAGGCGATTATTTCCGGGGTGTTGCTACTGGAGCAAAACTATACAGTCTTAATCTGGCGCGCAAAAACGGTAAGTACGGCGCGTTCGCCATGAGGGATTCTTTAATTTGGATCAATCAGCACTGGAACGATGATCCGAACAACCCAATTAAAGTCGTGTTGATAACGGGCAATTACCATGACGTTGAGTACAATCAGTTCAACACGGACAACCAGGACGTTTACGATAACTGCGACTATCTACCCAAAGACAAAAGCTGGCAGTCGCAATTTGAGGCATTAAAAGCCAAAGGTATTGTTGTGATTTCCTCTTCGGGAAACTATGGCAACAAAGGCGGCGGCAGCCCGGGATTCAGAAACGGGGTGGACTGGCCAGCCTGTCTTTCTTCAGTAAATGCCATTAGCGCCGTGGTTGACACCGGCAACCCCATCTCAATTGACGAACAATCAGATCTAGGAGAGTTCACCGCTTTGCTCGCTCCAGGCTCTACCACAAGAACAACATACCCTGGAAATACCTTTCGAAATTTCGGCGACACTTCCGCTGCTGCGCCCTATGCGGCAGGGGCTGCTGCAGTGCTTCAAAGTGCGTCTCTACATATCACTAATCGCTATCTGAGCCCTGACGATTTGATCTCTGCCTTACAGCAGTATGGAACTTTGGTAACAGATAACAGAAAAGGAAGTGTGGGTATAAAAAAGCCTCTCATCAATTTGCGCGCTACGATCGAAGGCAGGTTCTCGGTAACCTTAGATACCCTGCGCTAGCAAACAATACGCCCCACCAAGACTTACGTCTTAGAACAAGGTTATCTATATTTTAGAAATAACTGCTTCCACAGCCTGCTCTACTGAAATACGAGACAGACAAGCGCGTTGGCAATTTCGGCGATCGCATTGCTGACAATCTGGTGCCCGTATAACTTCAGCAGATACTCTGGTCGGGCCTACTTTTTTTTCGTCTGTGGGTGCAAATAATGCCACCACAGCTGTGTTACAAGCGCCGGCGATGTGCATGGGGAAACTATCTCCAGTCAGCATAACAGCCGCTCGCTTTACCAGCGCAGCAAATTCCATTAAGTTAATTTTTCCTGCGAGACTCTCAATATTATCTGCGTCTATTTCGGAAATCAGCGATTCAATTTCCTGCTGCCGGTCGGCCGCTCCGGTAAATACCACCTGATAGTCTTTACTCAACCGCTCCGCAGCCTCGGCAAAATGTTGCAACGGCCAGTCTTTCGACTGCCATCGGGAGAAAGGGCTAAGAACCACCAAAGGTAAAGAATTGGGATTGATTTGGTTGAGCAATACATCAACTGCCTGCTCATTCTCCAAAGAAGTCGCCATCTCCATTTCAGTATCGAATTCAGTTATCCCTGCCAGCGCCAACACACCATCCATTTCCCTAATCGCATGCAGCGACTTATTCCTAAAACCTGATAGCCCGAGCCATCGCCCTTTCACATACTTCTTCTGTGCTCTTGCGAAGTATAGAAAAACCACTGTGCGGGCCAGCCCCTGCAAATCGAAAGCCATGGAATAGTGCTTACTGCGAATTTGCTGCAACACCTCCCGAATATGGCGAAAACACCATAAAGGATGCATAAATAGTTCTTTCTTCACGCGATATCGGTCGAATAAAATCATTTCATCAACATACGGACTATGCCGATAAATATCTGCCGAACTGGTAGCGGTCACCAGGGTTAAATGGCTTTCGGGAAAGCGTTGTTTTAAAGCGCGGACGTGTCCTGTTGAATGCAATACATCTCCAAGAGAGGTTTGCTTGATCACCAGAATATTCATTTTTGGGATACTGGATCATAAGGGCTAGGCGCACCTCCAGGGCGTGTTTTAAACCAACGAAAGGTCCACATATATTGTTCAGGCATTTCTCTAAGCAACGACTCCATGGATCGGCTAATCGCTAAAGCCATTGCTTCGGGAGTGTCGTAAGCCGCTTCATCAAGCGGCTGCCCAAACGAGAAGTGATACAGCCCCGTGTTGCTGTCCAATCGCGTGGCGCAAGTTACAACTTTTGCACGTGAGGATCTGGCCAATCGTCCAGGCGTTGTCACCATCGAACGCTCGATACCAAAAAATGGAACAAAGGTGGAACCCTGACCGCCCTCCGCCAAATCTTCGTCCGGGAACAACACACATTGCCGTCCTTCTTTAAGGCCCTTCAACAGCGGCCGCATCCCTCGATCACGAGTTACCAGCTCCGTATCTGCGGTTCTGGTTCGCCCATAGGCAAATAACCAGGTAAGCAAAGGATTATTCATGGGCTTCATCATTGATACCGCGGGCCCGGCCATACCAAGTATGTTGTTGCCAAACTCCATTGTAGTTAGATGCCAGCCGATGGTGATTACTTTATGATCGGCTAACATCTGGCGGTAGTCGTCCAGCCCTTCAAACTTTATCAACTTTCGTACCCTGGCTTCCGAGCTAAACAGCGCCAAACCCGAATCTAACAGGCAGCGACAGTAGACGCGAAAATGCTCAGCGCACATCTCCTGCCGCTCTTGCTCAGATTTTTCAGGGAAACATAGCGCCAGATTCACCTCCACAATTCGGCGACGTTTCTGATTCTTCAATCGGAATCGATCACCAAACCAACCTCCCAGTTTCATCACCCAGGATCTGGGCAAAAACATCGCAATCCATAGCAGCGCGAATGCAACCCATGTCCCCCAAAACCGCGGCTTCAGGAAGCGCCACTGGAAACGTAAGGATGGATCTAAATTGCGCTGGTGTTTTTCTGCTTTACTCAATGCCTTTGTCTACAAAATAAAAATCTACTTAGCGAAAGCGCTTTTTGATCCTGGAGTCAAAATAATCCTTAACGAACTCGAAATACCTTTCATCTCTCTCCGCAAGCCAAATCAAATCATCCCACAAATCAATATCGCGTAATGTAGGCAACGAAGAAAACTCTATCCCGCAACGTGTTGCGTTATTCATCACACCAGACAGCACCTGATCGCCACCCCAGATAATATCTTCAAACAAGCGAGGTTCCAGCTGATTTAAGCCCAGGAGGTAAAATCCGCCATCTTCTGCAGGGCCGATAATATTTCCCCCCGCCGCTATCTCTTTGAACGCCTTCCGTAAAATTTCGCCAGAGATATACGGAACATCGCATCCCATCACCACCGCTGCACCGACCCTCTCTATTCCATGCTGCATAGCATGAAGCATTCTTTCACCTAAGTTATTTCCTTGCTGCAATTCAGACTCGCATTGCCACCGCTTCTGCATCTCGAGAAACAACGATGCTTCTGTTCGAGGCGTAACGCAAAGCACCATCCGTCCCTGCCAGTCTAGACTGACTCTCTCAGCGGATTGCCGCAACATTTGAGCCGCTAATCGAGCGCATTGATCGTGGCCTAGCTTTGAAGCCAAACGGGTTTTCACCTTTCCCGCCACAGGCTCCTTGGCAAACAGATATAAAGGGAGATCCAACTTATCTCGCATGTTGATACATCGCTGCCAGTTTTTCCACATCCACACCGACACGAAACAAAAACCTCAGCTTCCACATCAATAAGATTGTTTTCCAGACTCCATTCTTTTGCCAGCGTCTTGCAGACGTTTTAACCGCGACTGCCGCTAATGCAGGTTTAAATTGAGCACCAACTCTGCGGGAGAACTCAATGTCCTCCATCAAGGGCATATCCGCAAACATCCCTTGTTCTTTAAACCAATCTGCCCTGACAAAGATAGCCTGATCCCCTGTCGCCAAACGGGTCATTCTGGAACGCAGTCTCAACATGGTTTCAATGATGCGAAAATTCCAACCTGGTGCATTCAGATCAACGTCAAATCGACCCCAGGAATTATTCTGCAAACAATTTTCTACGATGCTGAACGCATCTTCAGGAAGTTCAGTATCACAATGAAGAAACAGTAAAGATCGGCCTGTAGCAATAGAAGCACCCAAATTCATTTGCCTGGAACGTCCTTTCTGAGGAGACTGCTCCAGAATAACGCCTTCTTCCAAGTTTAGGCTCGAGAGAATCGCCAGAGATTCAGATGCATCACTGGCATCAACCAGAACCACTTCATGAATTCCATCAAGCTGCCGTAAACGTTTCAGACAACGAACGACACCATCGCCTTCATTAAAAACAGGAATAACAACAGAAAGCCTGTTCTCTTCTGTAGGCTCTCTTTTCGTTCCAGTCACTGCCAATCGATTAGACAGACCGTCCTTTTTGCGCTGCAATGCGCATTCTCAGCGCATTCAGGCGAATAAAACCAGTGGCATCCCCTTGATCATACGCCCCTGCATCTTCATCAAACGTTGCTATTTTTTCGTCAAACAAAGAGTCATCTGACTCTCTGCCCAGGACGGTTACATTACCTTTGTACAAACCCAGGCGAACACGACCGTTTACTACCTGTTGTGATTCATCAATCATCGCCTGCAGCATGCGGCGCTCTGGCGCAAACCAGTAACCATTGTAAATCAGTTTCGCATAACGCGGCATTAGCTCATCTTTTAAATGCGCCACCTCACGATCCAAAGTGATCGACTCCATCGCGCGGTGGGCTTTTAACATGATGGTGCCAGCCGGGGTCTCATAGCAACCGCGAGACTTCATACCAACATAACGGTTCTCTACCAGATCAGCGCGACCGACGCCGTTTCTGCCACCTGCTGTATTCAAAAATTCCATCACCTGCCTTGGCGTCATCGATTTACCATCGATCGCAACAATATCTCCAGCAGCATAGGTGAGGGTTAACTCTTCAATTTTATCTGGCGCGTTTTGTGGAGAGGTGGTCCAGAGCCACATGTCTTCACCCGGTTGCTGCCACGGGTCTTCTAACTCCAGGCCCTCATAAGAGATATGAAGCAAATTCGCATCCATAGAATATGGCGAGCCACCGCCTTTCTTTTTCTCGATTTGAATACCATTGTCGGCGGCATACTGAATTAACTTCTCTCGAGAAGTAAGGTCCCATTCTCTCCATGGCGCAATGATTTTAATTGCCGGATTCAATGCATACGAAGACAGCTCAAACCGAACTTGATCGTTTCCTTTTCCGGTAGCGCCGTGAGAGATTGCATCAGCGCCGGTCGCTTCAGCTGTTTTGACCAAATACTTTGCAATCAGCGGCCGTGCAATGGAGGTGCCGAGTAAATACTCGCCCTCGTAAATGGTATTCGCGCGAAACATCGGGAACACATAATCGCTGGCAAACTCATCGGTCAAATCCTCGATAAATATCTCTTTGATACCATAGTCTTCGGCTTTTTTCCGCGCTGGCTCCAACTCCTCTCCTTGTCCAATATCGGCAGTGAAAGTCACTACCTCACAGTCGTACACATCCTGCAACCACTTGAGAATAATTGAGGTGTCGAGACCGCCTGAGTAGGCAAGTACGGCTTTGTTAATATCAGACATTGAGCTGGAAAATTATCGGTTAGCGGGAAGTAAGAGTATATCACTCACTCGGTTTTCTTCCCCCCGCAGATCTTGAAGGAATGGCATTCCGACAGCTGATTCTGTAGAATCTTGGGATGTTGAGCGCCTTATTGGGCGCTTTTTTGTTTCTGGTAACCGCAAGTCAATCAAAAATGACAGTGAGACACTACTTAAGCCTGATGGATTTATCCGCCACGGAACTATGGCGGATTATCAATCGGTCGATCGAAATGAAACAGCAGTTTGCTGCTGGAGAACGCCTGAATTTATTTAAAGGGCATTCCGCAGTGATGGTTTTTGAAAAATCCTCAACGCGAACGCGGGTCTCATTTGAAGCAGGAATTCATCATCTTGGCGGCAATGCAATTTTCCTTGCTCCCAGTGACTCTCATCTTGGCAGAGGTGAGCCGTTAGAAGACACCGCTCGAGTATTGTCTCGGATGTCGCGGATGATTATTGTTCGAACGGGCAGCCATATTCGCCTGCAAAAGCTGGCCGAAAATGCCGACGTGCCAGTGGTAAATGCGCTATCAGACTTTAATCACCCCTGCCAGTTACTCGCAGATCTGCAAACCTGGGTTGAACATCGAGGAGATATTACCGGCAAGAAAGTCTGTTGGGTGGGCGATGGCAACAACGTCTGTAATTCGTGGATTAATGCGGCGCGGTTGTTGGGATTTGATCTTACAATCGCATCTCCTGCAGGGTATGACCCAAACCCCCGACTGCTGGAGCAGTGTAAAGGATATGTGAATATTGAAAGAAACCCGTTAGTGGCTGCGACCGATGCTGACCTAGTTGTTACGGATACATGGCTTAGCATGGGGCATGAAGAGGAAAAAGAAAAACGCGAAGTGGACTTCAAAGATTTATGCGTCAACAAAACCGTGATGTCTCGCGCTCGAGCTGATGCTTTATTTATGCATTGTTTGCCCGCATATCGCGGTATGGAAGTTGACGAAGAAATCATCGACGGTCCGCAAAGTGTTGTTTGGGACGAAGCAGAAAACAGAATGCATGCGCAAAAGGCTCTGATGGAGTTTTTACTTACCAGCATTGATGTTTGATTACCTCTGGCAATGGCGCAGATTCTGATTCTCTATTACAGCCGACATGGCGCTGTTGCAGAGATGGCGCAACATGTGGCCAAAGGCGTGGAAAGTATTAAAGGTTGTGAAGCGGTGCTGCGAACTGTGCCCGCGGTTTCCACGGTGAGCGAATCCACTGCTCCTGAAATACCTGAACAAGGCGATATCCATGCCACGGTAGAAGATCTCTCTGCATGTGACGGATTAATTCTTGGCAGCCCGACTCGTTTCGGCTCGGTGGCGGCTCCGATTAAGTATTTTTTTGACCAGACCGCAACACAGTGGTTGACTGGCGCGTTAAAAGATAAGCCAGCGGCTGTCTTCACCTCTACTGGCAGTCTCCATGGCGGCCAGGAAAGTACGCTGCTTGGAATGATGTTACCGCTATTGCATCACGGCATGGTGATTACCGGCATCCCGTTTTGCGGCACCGCACTATCTGAAACAACTACTGGCGGAACGCCGTATGGCGCTAGTCATGTCGCTGGGAGCAATAGCAATCAACCGCTGAGCCAGGAAGAAACAGAGTTTGCACGAATTGCCGGAGAACGGGTCGCAAAGCTGGCTACGGCTTTATGCCCCAATTGAAAACAATCTCGTAGTGCAACGTTAGCCGATTATTTCTTTTATAAACGGCACAGTAACTTTTCGGTGGTGCGCAAGGGACGCACGATCAATTCGATCTAGCAATGCAAATAAGGACACCGTATCGCGGTCGAAATGGGTCATCACAAAATCCATTACCTGACCATTCAAGGTAAACCCTCTGGCTTCAGCTCTGCGCTTGAGTGCGACCTTTTTATCATGATCAGTCATCGGCACTACCCGCCAGATTGCGCCGGCATTTAATCTGGATGCAAGATCAGCCAATACAAACCCGGATTCATTCGGTGGCTTGCGGGCGGCAACTACCAGGCACCCCGCTGCTGTTCGCAATCGTTCGTAAAAGGACAAAAAGGCGATCTCCAATTCTCGATTTCCGCTGATCACCTGAAGATTGTCAACGCAGACTACTCTGGTAGCAAAATCATATTCTTTTAAGCGATCCAGAATGTTGATCTCCGATAACGACAGAAAATGACATTCGGACCGTTTCGATCGCGCCTGCTCGCACAGGCTATGAATCAAATGAGATTTCCCTGCACCACTTTCTGCCCAGAGATAAACAACATCTGGAAAATTACCTTCTCCAGTGCACTTATCTTCAGCCAGACTTACTACGTCTTCAAGTTGCTGAACCAGCGCTCCATTCTCACCAGTTATAAAGTTTGCAAAGGTAAATTCATTTTCAGCATTGACCGGAATAATGGTTTGACCAATCATGAGTCAGCCTGATTGAGCAAATCACGCTTGAAACCCCAATTCCAGACATAGAGTAAACCGCTTACTACTGACGTAATCACCACACCGACAATCAGCGCATCAAGAAAAAACGGTAGAGAGAGCCAGCCCGAGCGATCAAACAATACAAATACCACTAAAGCTATCTGTAAAAATGTATTGATTTTGCTCCAATAAATCGGCCGAATTGGCACGGATTCGTCCATCACCATTTTCAAAACAAAGTAGCCGACGATAATCACGATATCCCTGAAGACCACAAGCACAAGCAAATAAAACGGAATATCGCCAAGTAACGCCAGCATCACATAGGCGCAGCTAATCAGTAATTTGTCGGCGATGGGATCAAGGATTTTACCCAACGCTGAAATACAGTTAAAACGTTTAGCGATATACCCATCGAGTCCATCAGTGATCCCTGAAATCAGAAACAATATCAAAGCAATTTGGTAATTTCCCTCATTCAGCACCAACACCAACACAGGGCAAGCCGCTATGCGTAATAGTGTCAGGATATTGGGGATATGAGTGAGCAATATTCGCCCTGCTGAACGGTGAATTGGGTTATCCAATTCTACGGTTGTTTGAAAACACCGTCATCCCTAAATTCAAGCTAAAGAAAATTTATAAAATTCTCAAAATCCGCAGCTTCAGGCATAATCTGCGGTCACATCCAAAGACTTCTATCCTTGAGCGACTCTCCAAAAACCCCTGCTCCACTGAGCTATCGTGATAGTGGTGTCGATATCGACGCCGGAAACAATCTGGTTGAGCGCATCAAACCCGCAATCAAACGCACTACTCGTCCTGGTGTGATGGGTGGAATCGGTGGTTTCGGCGCATTATTTGAACTGCCTTTGAACCAATATCAGAACCCAGTTCTGGTCTCTGGCACCGATGGCGTAGGCACAAAACTCAAGCTCGCCTCAATGGTTGATCGTCACGACACTATTGGTATTGATTTGGTCGCGATGTGCGTCAACGATATCGTAGTGGCCGGAGCTGAACCTCTGTATTTTCTTGATTACTTCGCTACTGGAAAGCTAGAGTTACAGCAGGCGCAAGCGGTAATTGAAGGCATCGCTGAAGGTTGCGTGCTTGCAGGGTGTGCACTGACGGGCGGGGAAACGGCAGAAATGCCTGGGATGTATGCCCCTGGAGACTATGATCTAGCTGGCTTTGCGGTCGGCGTTGTTGAAAAATCTAAAATGCTGTCTCCGCAGAATGTGCGTGAGGGTGATGTCCTTCTGGGACTCGCTTCATCAGGGCCCCATTCAAACGGCTACTCACTCATTAGAAAGGTATTGGAGCGCAGCGGCGAATCCGTTAGTACGCCATTCGCTGAGACAACATTGGGCGAAGCACTACTCGCACCAACTCGGATTTATGTGAAATCCATACTGCGGTTAATCAATGAGGTTTCAGTGAGTTCGATCTGTCACGTCACTGGCGGTGGTTTGACCGAAAACTTGCCAAGGGTTTTGCCTGAAAATCTCAAAGCAGAAATCCAACTCGATAGCTGGACATTGCCCGCAATTTTTCAATGGTTGCAACGATTGGGTAACATTAATCAGACGGAAATGTTGAAAACATTTAACTGTGGTGTCGGTATGATCGTAAGCGTCGCTGAAAAAGATGTAACACTAGCTACCCGGGTTTTGCAGGATCAGGGAGAACACGTTTTCACTCTCGGCAGGATTGCGAGAGCCGAAGGTGAACCAGAAGTACAATACCTATAAAGAAAAACCAAATCAGGGTTACTCTGCTTTATGTCTGCAGCCAGCGATCGACTTAACCTCGTAGTACTGATATCTGGGGGTGGAACAAATCTGCAATCACTGATTGATGCAATTGATGCGGGAGAGCTGTCGGCATCTATCTCCGCTGTTTTTAGCAATAATAGCGAAGCATTCGGCCTACAAAGGGCGGAAAAAGCCGGGATTACTACACATATCGCTTCCCATAGAGACTATGAGAACAGATCAGAGTATGATGCAGCGCTTGCCGATCAGATTGTAAAATACCAACCGGACTTCCTGATCCTTGCAGGATTTATGCGTATTTTGTCGGCCGGTTTCGTTGCGCGCTTTAGTGACCGGATACTGAATATTCACCCCGCTCTACTACCCAAATTCAAGGGAACAAACACCCATCAAAGGGCAATAGACGCTGGTGAAGTGGAGCATGGCGCCACCGTGCATTTGGTTACGGAAGCGTTGGATGATGGCCCTAATCTATTGCAGGCCAGAGTGCCTGTTCTTGAAGGTGACACAGCCGCGAGTTTGCAGCAACGTGTCTTAAAAGAAGAACATCGTATCTATCCTCAAGCTATTCAGATGCTGGCAACCGGCAAACTAATAATTCAGGATGGCGTTATTAAAGATAACAACGGTTTCTCAGTAACAAATTGACTGCACAACAACAAAGCAAATGAAAAAGAAATTTTCGAAAATATGGTTCCCAATAACTATAGCGAAATATCTAATTGCGATGATCATTGCATCTGCTGTGATCAGTCAGCACGCCATAGCAATTGAACTCAAAAGCCAAACCCTGCGTTATAGCGTAGACTACCGTGGCACTGACGCAGGAGCATTAAATATCGAAGTTATTCGAAACGGAGACAACTACACAATAAAGGCAGTCAGCGATCTCAGCTTGGTCGCGCAACTATTCTTAAAAAGCTATACCATCGAAACGCAGTTTTCGTCGGTTAACAGTAATGTAAGCCTGCTCTCAGGGAAAGAATCTCTGAACCAATCCGGAGAAACAATCCGAGAATTTATGATCAATCAAGAAGCACGGGAGGTAGAATATAAAGACGCTGACAATGTCAAGTTCGACGCCGCCACTCGAGTCGATGCAGACGCCTTCCCCCTCGGCATGATTTTGTCAAAGACTGACGAACTTATCGGCAAACCATTTCTTTCTGTAAGTCCAAAACGCGCGCGATTATTTGTTGTTAAAGAGGCTGCTCAGGAAGAGGTTACCGTACCAGCAGGCACTTTCAACACTACGTTAATCAAAAGCGTAAGGCCCGATGATAAAAACCGATTTGTACAGATCTGGCTAAAGTCAGGTGACAACCCTGTTCCAGTTAAAATAGTTAGTGGCAAACCTGGGAAAGTCACAACCCTTACACTCACAAAGTAAAAAACTCGCTTACACGTTCGTGTTTCGACTCACCGTTGTTTTCTTAATATACTTCGCTGCTTAAAGCAATCCTATGACCGTTGCACTCAGCATTCAAAATCTCGAAAAAGAATACGACAACGGCGTTCGTGCATTAAAAGGTATTAGCCTTGAAGTAGAAAAGGGAGATTTTTTCGCGCTCCTCGGTAAAAATGGCGCGGGTAAATCTACAGCAATCGGCATCATATGTTCACTAGTAAATAAAACTGCTGGAAGCGTAAAAATCCTTGACCATGATATCGACATTGATTTTCCTCTAGCACGATCAATGCTCGGCGTTGTACCGCAAGAAATCAACCTGAGCGTGTTTGAAACTCCGCTACAGATTGTCGTTAATCAGGCCGGTTACTATGGAATCGATCGCAAGCTTGCGCAAACTCGTGCTGAAAAGTATCTAACACAGCTTGGCCTTTGGGACAAACGCAATGACACCACAAGACAATTGTCTGGTGGCATGAAGCGTCGCTTGATGATTGCACGGTCTCTTATGCACGAACCCAAACTGTTAATTCTTGACGAACCAACTGCCGGTGTAGACATTGAAATTCGACGGTCGATGTGGGACTTTATTTCCGAAATAAATAATAGCGGTACAACTATTATTTTGACTACGCATTATCTTGAAGAGGCCGAGAACCTCTGCCGCAATATCGCAATCATCGACCAGGGTTTGGTAGTAGAAAATACCAGTACGCGCGAGCTTCTCGCAAAATCTCAACGCGAGATTTACGTACTGGATCTGGTAGATTCCATTGATTCATTGCCAACCTTCGAACGCGGCAGGTGGACATTAACCAGCCCCAGCTCCCTCGAGGTAGATATCTCTAAACAGCAGGGCATTAACGGAGTTTTTCGCGAACTTAACGCCAAGCAAATTAAAGTGCAAAGCATGCGCAATAAAACGAATCGCCTCGAGCAGTTATTTCTCGATATGACAACTGACGACGAGAAGGAATCTGCATGAGTTGGAGTCAAATGTGGATTGCGTATATCACTATTGTCTATAAAGAGGTGACTCGATTTACGCGTATCTGGCAGCAAACATTGCTCCCACCTGTTGTCACCACATCACTCTACTTTGTTATTTTTGGCAGCTTAATCGGTCCACGCATTGGCACAATGGAAGGCTATCGCTACATGGATTTTATTGTCCCCGGACTCATTTTAATGTCGGTGATTACCAGCTCCTATGCCAACGTCTCGTCTTCTTTTTTTGGCGCCAAGTTCCAACGGTCAATCGAAGAACTACAAATATCCCCCACCCCAAATAGCGTGATCCTGCTTGGTTATGTAACCGGTGGTATGGCCCGCGGATTGCTGGTTGGATTGGTTGTCACCCTGGTCGCACTGTTTTTCAGTCAACTCAGTATTCACAATGTATTTGTGATGTTTAGCATTAGTCTGTTGACTGCTTTGTTATTTTCTATGGGGGGGTTTTTGAATGGATTATTTGCACGGAAATTTGATGATGTATCGATTGTCCCAAACTTTATACTGACACCACTGACCTATCTTGGTGGCGTTTTTTACTCCATCCGACTGCTTCCAGATTTTTGGCAGGGTGTTTCTCACTTAAACCCTATTCTTTACATGATCAATGGCTTTCGCTACGGATTCCTTGGTATATCAGACATCCACCTGGGGTTTTCCTATCTGATTATCCTCGCTTTTACCGCTGTATTATTTATGATCAATCTGAAACTGCTCAACAAAGGGTACGGTATTCGATCTTAAGTCGTATCTGATAAAAGGGCCGTTTTTTGATCCGGCACCAGTTTTTTGGTAAGTTTTTTTTGTGAGAACTGTTGCATAGTATTCTGCAATTATTAGTGCTATGTTGGAAATTGCTTCTATATAAGTGACGGGTACAACAGATAGGACAACCGGATGACCTTACAAAATTTAGACCCCAAAGCAGAAAACAATACGGCGCAACAGTGCTTTTACTTGCGGCCAATTGAACAAAGCGATCTCGATTCAATTGCAAACTGGTACCAGCAAGTTGAAGACGTTTCAATTTTCGACCGGCAAGTTCCATTGCCGATCAATAAAGACGAGGTCAAGCAAATTATTTCAGATCAAATTCGTGATCGTGCGAAGAATCGATGCTATTGGTTTATTGCAGAAGACGAAAATGGCGGTGCCGTCGGTATGACCGGACTCGAGCAAGTGAGCAATATCCATGGTAGCGCCATCGTACCTGTTTTCGTTGATAGCGATTGGAGACGTTCTGGAATTGGTATTCGATTGCTTTGCCTGATGATGGAAATGGCTTTTAAACAATTAAGATTGCATCGTATCTCAACCGTATACCGTGCTGACAACAAGGCCTCCGCCACCTTAATCAAGCAGTGTGGTTTTGTTGAGGAAGGCATTGCCAGACAAGCCTGGTTTGGCAAAGGTAAATACTTTGATTTAATAAATGTCGGCGTTTTAGCAGAAGAATGGGAACAGATTAGGGTAGAATTATCGGATTCGATGAACCCCGACACAAAGCTTTGTCTTGGTCCAAGAGCCACTCCGGAATGGTGCTGGCCAATAGTAAAGGGTTAATATAAGCACCCAAAAAAATTTTAAGCCGAAAGACGTGCCGCCAACCTATCAATGGTAACCCTGAAATCAACTAGTGATGATCACAAGCGTCGCTTAAGAGCAATCATGTTTGCCGATGTCGTAGGCTATTCGCGCCTGATGGCGCAGGACGAAGTCGAAACCTCAATTCGCGTCAGCAATCTTATTCGTAAGTTTGAAAAATTGGGTCGTGCATATAATGGCGAACTAGCGCAAACCAGAGGGGATGGCCTATTTTTCCTTTTCGATAGCGTCACTGATGCAGTGCGACTGGCAGCTGAAATAGAAAAGTTAACCAAAAAAGATTCTGAAAAATCCGAAGAGAAAAAGCGCATCGAATTTAGGATTGGCGTACATATCGGAGATGTAATGTGGGTGACCAATCAATATGTTGGAGACAGCGTTAATATTGCTTCGCGGATAGAAAGCCAGGCTGGTAAGGGCGGTATCTGTATCTCCAGTGCAGTCTATGAACAGGTAAAACACAAACTACATTTAGGATTTGAGTATCTGGGTCCGCTGAATCTGAAAAATATTCCTGACCCGATTGAAGTATACCGGGTAAACCCCTCAGCATCGGAAGCACTATTGTCTGCAAGCCCCAGACCAATGCGGTATGACGAGAGTGAGTCTGATTATAAGGCGCTAAGTAATAAGCCTGTTATTGCGGTAATGCCGTTTACTAGCATCAGTGAGTCGGGCAGCAATGACTTCTTTGCGGACGGTGTGACGGAAGACCTTATTACAAACTTGTCTCGCTTTCATGGGTTGCACGTTATTTCCCGTGGCTCGACATTTATCTACAAGAACCGGAACGTTCC
>CALKKV010000090.1 GCA_937992195.1 uncultured Gammaproteobacteria bacterium
AGTCCGGCGTAAGGGCGATCGTTGGCATTGTAGATACCGTCTCTATTACTGTCTCGATAAACGAACCAGGAAATATTGAGCTTTTTCCTCGCGGTTTGCGGCGCTTCTTTTTCGACCGAAGGCTTCAATAGCTGGACCAACATCAGCGCGGCAAGGCAGATCAGACAAAAACACACAAACCATGTGATGCGGTTTTTAGTATTAATTATCACTTCGCGATGAATACAGAGTCTATTTCTGGGAAAAGCAAGTTTCGCAGTCTTTACATCAGACTGTAGCTAGGGAGCCTCTACACAAGTCAAGAGCGGAAAGGTTGAAAGAAAAATATTTATTGTCATCATTGCAAAACTCCGCAATAGTGCGCGGCATCCGACTCCTGCTATTACGTGCTTCTAGCACCTGATCTCGAATATTCTTCATCTCAATCTACCACGCCCAGACCTCTGTAGAGACTCCCTAGTTTATTCTTTATTGCCGGCTGCGGATTTTTATTGTCTGGGTAAAATTACCAGACCGCAAAGCAATATCCCCTGCTACCATACATACATTATGAACTGGACACAATTTACAACCGCGTCATGATCAACCTAATCAGATTGCTATCCGTTTTTACAGCTCTGCTGGGTGCACTATCGGCAGCATTTGCCGATAGCACTCCTTTGCTGCACCTGAATACCGGAAGCCATACCGCTACGGTGCGCAACCTGTTGCTGAACTCGGACGAATCGATACTCGTGAGCAGTGGTGATGATAAGGTCATTCGACTATGGGATGCCAAAACTAAGCGGCCAATTCGAGAAATACGCGGCCAGGTATCCGTAGACCTCGAAGGTGCAATCAACGCGATGGCCTTGTCTCCGGATGACAGGTGGCTCGCAGTGTCTGTGTTCTTTCCACACCAACACAATGGCGCAGAAAAGCGAGGTTTTCTTCGTATTCACGATTTCTCAACAGGGAAGCTAGTCAAAATTCTTGAAGGTCACAGCAAGGCTTTACAGTCCCTGAAGTTTTCCCATGACGGCACGATGTTGGCGGCTGGAGAATCTTTGGAAGACAATCCGCTGGCCATTATCTGGGATACCGCTAACTGGAGCGTGCGCCAATCATTTAGCGGACACGAAGACGGTATTTCTGACGTTGCATTTACCCCGGATCAAAGCCGCTTGATTACCTCAAGCTGGGATCATTCTCTACGCATCTGGGATATCGCTTCGGGGCAAAACGTTAAAACAATTCAAAGCGCGCATAAAGGCCGCATTTATGCCGCTAAACTGCCGCCAAAATCCGATCGACCTATTGTTGTGACCGGTGGTGCAGACAAAAACGTCAAAATATGGAATTACGAAACTGGAAAAGCGGTTAAGTCAGTGAGTTTTAAGCGCCGCATTCGCGGCGTGGAGGTTAACCCTAGTGGCACACGAATCGTTGCTTCATCTGTTGGTGAATACGTCAATGCCTGGGTGGCGGTCATTGATACTAGTAACGGCAAAGTGTTAAATCGATATCGAGAACATAACCGTACCACGCGTGCGTTAATTCTGTCGAACGATGGAAACACCGTATTTAGTTCGGGTGGCTTTCGTCATGAAATCGACAGCTGGTCGCTAGCGGATGCACAACAAATTTACCGACTCACAGGCGCTGGAAGACCGGTACAAAGTGTCGCGTTTTCTGCAGATGGCAGTAAGCTGCTCTGGGGCAATCAGCCTATCGACTGGAGCGGCAAAAAATATGATTTCAACAAGCTTGCACTGATTACCGGAGAAATCGAGCTCAGCACCATTCATAATGAGCTTGGCATACCGCTGCCGTTCTCCGGCAAATCTTCCGGACTGCAACGCACCGTGCGAAAAATGGGTAAACTTTCTTTACAGCGAGTAAAGCCGGGAAAGAGTTCTTTTTTCACCGATCTTCTGATCAAACGCAAGCGAAAAGTCATTGGCAAAATTGTGCGCGACAAAAAGACCGGACACATCCATACCGCGTATAGTTTCACCCCAGACGGAGAACACGTTGTATCTGGTGGCGAAGGCGGTTACCTGTCATTACATACCTTAAAAGGCGCAAAGATAACTGACTATCGCGGACACAGTAGCGATATTACGGATATCGCAGTATCGAAAGACGGCAAAATGATGCTGTCCGGTAGCCGTGATCAAACCTTCAAGTTATGGAATCTTGGCACCGGTGATTTGCTGCTGTCGTTCTTTGTCGCAACCGATGGCGAATGGATTGCTTGGACAAAAACCGGGCACTACACTTCTTCCCCGAATGGCGACAGATATGTCGGCTGGGTGATCAATCAGGGTGTAGACAGAAACGCCGATTACGTACTGGCTGATCAGATTAAGGGTAAGCTGTATCGACCAGACGTGATAAATAAAGTGATCAGTGAGCAAAGTCTCAATAGCGCTCTAGAGAACAGTAGCAGCTCTTCATTTTCGGTTGACCAAGTGGTAGCAAAGCAAGTTATACCCGTTGATTTCTCCCTGTTGTCACCGCAAAACGAATCAAATACCGACGCTGAAAGTATTAATCTAAAGCTGCAAATAGCGGCCGGTACGAACAACCAGATTAGCTGGTCAGTAACGAACAATCAAAGACAGATTGTCAGCCCCGTAACCACCCGTGGCCTGGCGCGAAAAAAACTGGAAAACGAAGAGATAACATTTCCAATATTGCTTGATCCAGGCAGAAACGAAATTCGAATTGTCGCGGACAACGGCGAAACCAGCAAGGAACGCAACCTGGTTATTAATCGGCAAGTTGTTGCCGCTGCAAACAAAAGCATTGCCCAACCAACGGTCAGTAAAGTCGACGATAAAAAGCTTTTAGTTATCTCTGTGGGTGTTGATAACTATGTCAATATGCCGGATCATAATTTGAACTTTGCATCGGCAGATGCCGAAGCGATTGCCCAGGCATTTATTAAACAGGAAGGCAAGAATTTTGACAAAGTAGAGACCATCCTTCTTAGCGACACAAATGGCACTGGTGCTACACGCGACAATATTATTGATGCCCTGGACACACTGTCTGAAATGGGGCCGAATGATACTGTGGTATTGTTTCTCGCCGGTCACGGTGTGATAGAAAATGATCAGTATTACTTTCTGCCAAAAGATACCGCAGTTTCATCAAACGACAGACTGAAGAAATCCACCGTGGTTTCATGGCATGAAATACAAAACGCAGTGCAGAACTCACTGGGCCGCAGAATCTTATTAGTGGACACATGTTACTCGGAAAGCGCGTTCAACAGCCGGCTTGTGAAAGACGCGGAAGACGCAGATATTATTGTCATGTCTTCTACTGACTCGACCACGCTGGCGCAAGAGATTTCAAGCTTGGGCCATGGTGTATTTACTTATTCTCTGGTGAGCGGTTTATCAGGAGATGCCGATAGCTTTCGTGATCAGCGCATCACCATGAGCGAGTTAAACGCCTATGTCTCCAACTCGGTGCCGTCGCTTACCAAAAGAGCGCAAATTCCGACTCTCAGTGTTCCCAAAGGATTTCAGGACTTCACACTAGCGCAGCTGTAATTCGTTTGATCTTTAAAGCAGAAAACTGGTGATAGTAACCGGACATAAGCTTTCTATACCTCGACTGCGAAAAAACAGATGTTAGATTTTTTCAAGTCGAGGTTTTTGAAACCCCATTTGATCCTTTGCGTTTTCCTTCTAGCTGGCTGCTCATCTGATACTGAAGTTCAACCATTTGGTCAGTTTATTGCAGATTACGAAATCTGAAAAAATCTAGTACTCTTAGAAAAAGGAGTTTTCCCTCCTGAGGAAAAATGCACTGCGTTTAAAGACAAGGAGCCCTATAAAAATTCCATTGCATCGGATTTGGCATTGATCAGCAGCAAAGCAGACAGTCGGTTAGTCGAAGAAGCCATGGATGCGCTGACCGCCGGCATCCAGTAAGTACCGACAAATACCGAGGCGGAGTTTTTATACGCTGCGAGATATATCAACGGCGGCATTCTTCTCTACGATCGATTGTTCGAATATGACGGTATTGAAGATATCGCGAGCACATTGATGCACTAAGTTATTCAAGCTGTGCAGATGGCGCGGCATATGACACTGGGCAAGCAACCCAAGGAGAGGAATTTAAATGATTTCGGCAAAGAGAAGATCGCGCTTGAACTTAAAGCAGAGTCATACCAGTTTTACCTAAGCCAACGCTTTACCTGAGTCGGCTCACTCCGCGCAGAAAAAATAAGAGCGGTTAACAATCATCGACGAAGCCTATTCAAACAAATGCTAGACAACAACAAATAAACTGCGAGATCAGAGAACAAATTCACCTATCTTGTGACCTATTACCCTGACCGATGTGATGCGCTGTGATATCGTTAAGTCAGAATATAAAACATAGCCGGTTTTCTAGAGAGATTGTTTCGCAAATATCAATACGGATGAAGCCAAGCTATTAATCGACTAGTTGCTAACACCTAAAGCAGTCACACAGGAGTTTAATAAAAATGAGTAACGCGAGAAGAAAAGTATTGCTAATGATGCTGGGAGTGAGTTTAAGCACCCTTTTAATTGGTTGTGGTGGCGGTGGTGGCG
>CALKKV010000091.1 GCA_937992195.1 uncultured Gammaproteobacteria bacterium
CTAGAGGATAGTATGTGTACAAAAACAGTCCACAGAATGTACCCCGAAATAAGCTGGTTATCCACAGGATAATCAGAGAAAGCGAGGGATTTATCCACCGGTCTTATTCGGTTTTGGTAAACTACAAACGACCGCAGAAAACCAGTGGTTTTTTAAAGTAAGGTGCCTGTCTACAAAGACAGGTCAAAAAAAAGGGCAGCAGCATATTCATGATATGCCATAGTCAGTCGGCTGCTAGGCGCCTAGCAGCCGAAGCAGGTTACGCTGATCTTCCTGGATCTTCGGGTCATTTTGGACAAGCTCTTCAATCTTCCTACAAGCGTGTAAAACAGTGGTGTGGTCCCTACCACCGAAGCGATCCCCTATTTGCGGCAAGCTAAGGTTCGTGTACTCCTTAGACAAGGCCATGGCTAATTGTCTGGGCCTAGCAATATCTCGCGTACGCTTTTTAGACAGAATATCTGCCACGCGAATTTTGTAATATTCAGCCACAACCTGCTGAATACTATCGATATTTATACGTGATTCCCGATACACCATAAGATCTCTCAGCGCCTCTCTAGCGAGATCAATATCGATTGGTCTGCCGGTAAACCCTGCACTTGCGATAATGCGGTGCAAAGCCCCTTCGAGCTCTCGAACATTAGACCGAACAGCATTCGCGACAAAGAAAGCGACCTCTTCTGGCAGATCTATTTTCTTCTCTACGGCTTTCCTACCTAAAATCGCAACCCGTGTCTCCAGCTCTGGAGGCTCGATAGAGACGGTTAGGCCAGAACCAAAACGAGAAACCAGACGTTCCTCTACATCGGTCATCGCCTTGGGTATCCGATCGCTGGTAATTATGATTTGCCTCTGTCCCTCAAGAAGGGCGTTGAAGGTATGAAAGAACTCTTCCTGGGATTGGGTCTTGCGGGCGAAAAACTGTATGTCGTCAATCAACAAAGTATCGATAGAGCGGTAATACCGTTTAAACTCATTCATGGTGTTGTTTTTGAGCGCCTTCACCATATCGTTTACAAACAATTCCGAACGAATATAGACCACATTCGCCCGTGGCTTTTTGTCTAAAATTAGATTACCGGCTGCCTGCATTAAATGTGTTTTCCCTAGACCAACACCGCCATAAATAAACAGCGGGTTATAGGATACACCTGGATTTTCACCAACCTGCTGCGCGGCTGCTCTCGCAAGTTGATTTGACACACCCTCTACGTGATTGCCAAAGGTATATGCCCTGTTGATACGACCACCTTCATAGGGCCCTTTAGAATCTTTAGTCTCGCCGCTGAACTCGCTAGTGAAAGTTTTTGCACCATTACGGTTGGTAGCGCCGTTTTGGTTGCCAGAGATACTATTAACGATGTGTTCGTTGGTATGGCTACCTATTTCGCATTGAACAATCTTGACACCGATATCCATAGAAAGGATGGTTTTCTCAATATATTGAAACAGGTTTTGTTGAACATGATTGAGCACATATCTGTTGGGTGCCAACAGCTTCAGTGTTTCTTCGTTTAAGATGGTGTGCATAGGTAGTAACCATGTGTCAATTTCCTCGTCTGGTATCTCAGACCGAAGTTGACGAATACAGTTAGACCAAAGCTCAGTGCTACTCAAAATCTACGTCACCGCAAAATTTATTAATCTTATTTTTCTCCACCTTAGCCACAAGAGCGATACAAAGGTTGTTTGTAATATTCAAACGGCCGGTTAAGTCCCAAACTATCGGTATTTATAGGGTTAAATACATATAGAGTTAAGAGAACAAACCGCTTTTAAGAAGGTGAATGACTCTTGGGGGGGAACGAGTCTACTGGTTAAAAATAATTTAATCCACAGAAAAAGAAGAAATAAACAAGAAAATATTCAATCCATTTTAGAAGAGTGAGTGGTGAAAAAATAGAAACCCTAATCAGATTAATAACTTGTATTTGACACCAAAACAAAAGTAGAGATTTAAGCGTTAAAAAATAATGTTGTCGATATGTTATACCGGTACTAACGGAAGCCAAATAGAAACACATAGACCGCCTTGTTTTCTATTCTCTGCTTCGATCTTACCTTTATGCAGCAAAACGATAGTACGCGCTAACGCTAAGCCAATACCATAGTGCGTGTTCGATGTTTGTCGGGAACTGTCCGCCTGAAAAAAAGGTTCGAACATATTTGTTAAATCAGATGGCTCCATCCCAGGTCCGTGATCTGAAACCTCTATTCTGACACCGGGGGTCGAACCAAGAGGCTGATCAAAATAGGTAACTAGCACACCACCTTCTTTCGATGTAAATCGTAAGCCGTTACGAATAACATTCTCAATAGCACTGGCGATCAGCTCTGGGTCTGCTTGTAAATTTAAATCGTCGTTTAGTTGCAGCGAGACCTGCTTATCTTGTTGGGCAAACTCATAGTTCGCATTGGTTATCAACTCAGACAAGAGGACCTGCAGCTCGATTCTGCTTACCTGCATCCCCTGGTCATTTTGCAGCCGGGAAAGGGAGAGAAGCCGTTCTATCAATTCGTCCAATCGCGCTACTTCGCTTTCGATACGCTGTATTTCAGATTGCTCTCCCAGCTTTTGGTCTAACAGGGTGGCAGCTACCTGAATTCGGGCCAAAGGACTCCTGAGCTCATGGGAAACATCTCTTAACAGCTGGCGCTGGCTTTCCAGGGCCAAAGCCAGTCGTTCGGTCATTTTGTTAAATTCTGTACCCAGGTCACCAAATGCGTCCCGGCGGCCGGTAATAGCAGGAGACACGCGGGCATCGAGGCTTTCACCGCTTAGCTTTCTGGTTGTCTCCAAAAACGCCTTAACCGGTCGAAGAACCCAATAGCTTAAAAGGGCGCTCGCCACGATCAGACTCAAAAGCAGAAGAAACAGCCGGGGTCCATGAGCAATGGACAGGGGACCCTGACGCATTTTGATGCCTTTAGACTCAATAATCACCTGATAGGTCTTATTCTGGCGAACAATTTGGTTGCCTAAGATAAAAACAGATTGTCCTTCGCCCTGAGGCACTGATACAAAAGCCGGGAAGGACGATATTTTGGAAAGAACATACTCCGGTACCTCGGGGCCGAATAGCGTTAGGTTGTCGCGATCAACTACCCAGGCTTTAGCGCGAAGTCGCCGTTCTAGTCTCTGTAAGGCAGGTTTAGGTTTCCCCGCTAAGTAAGCATCAACAAGCTTTCCAGAGGAAACCAGCGCTAATGCTCTGAGGCGCTCATGATCGGATTCAAAATCAGAGTCTGCCCAGCGAAAAAGTAAAAAGGCCACGATCAAGACGCCGATAAAAGACGCGATTAGAACGGCCAGGATACGTAAAAATAAAGGCCGCATGACTATAACTATAGTCTGTTCTGATTCGAACTGCTGCCAGGAGCAATATACATATAACCTGCGCCCCGAAGTGTACGTATCCGGTTGTCGGTATTGTCAGCACCGGAACCGATTTTTTTGCGCAGATTGCTGATGTGCACATCGATGCTTCTATCCCACTGACTTAAGGGCTTGCCTAACACTTCCATAGAAATGGTGTTTTTACTAACGACTTCGCCGGGAGTACGAAGCAGGAGGTGAAGTAAATCGAATTCTGTTTGCGTTAGCGCGACAAGAATACCTTTGACGCGTACTTCTCTGGATCGTGGGTCGAGCAACACTTCGCCAACCGAAACAGGGGCCGTATCATCTGGCTTTTGGTTAGTGCGTCGCAGTACCGCTTTGATTCTCGCTAGTAATTCACGAGGATTACAGGGCTTGGAGACATAGTCATCAGCGCCAAGCTCAAGACCCAATATTCGATCCAGATCGTCGCCACGGGCGGTAAGCATAATGACAGGCAACTGGAAGCTGGCCCTGATTTGTCTAAGAGTTTCAATACCGTCAAGGTTTGGCATCATAATATCTAGTACCACCAGATCGATCGGTGCAGAATTTAGCACCTCCAAAGCCTTAGCTCCGTCTTCCGCTAAGCTTGTCTCGTAGCCTTCTGCAGACAGATATTCGGCCAGCATTTGAGATAAAACCGTGTCGTCATCCGCGATTAGTACAGAGGCTTTCATAAAACGGAGAGATAGTGTTTGTGGATAATAGCGACAATGCATCATACCTCTTTCCAACGTAAAACCGGCAGCTCGGTGATGGACACCAAACTGCCGGCCTGTTGCAAAGGAAATATTAGCTAGAGTGGGCAGCGCGGCGTCGCGCTTTTCTCTCCATGCGTTTTTGCATCATTTGTTGTAACTCGGTGCGCTGTGATTCTGTGAGCACAGCCGAAGCTTCTTTGTAAACAGCAGCCATCGCCAGGGTCCTTTGCTTGGTAAGCGCCGCCATTTCGTCAGCTAAAGACGAGACGCTATTATCATATTCAACGTTGGCAGGATCTAGCGAGATTAGCTGTTTCCTTATTTCGGAGCGATGCTGAAGAACATTTTTCATCTTTGACTTGGAGTCAATCGCAATTTCTTCAAGCTGAATCACCTGTTCTTCAGTCAAACCAAGTTTGCGTTCCATCTTGTCAATCATATGCATAAGATGAATGCCCTGGCCTCTGTGCCCGAGAAAGCCTTTTTCGGCAAAAGCAAGACCCGAGGTAAGAATAGTGACCATGGCGCCAATAGCAATAAAACTTCTTTTATTCATCATATTTCTCTAGTGAATGGGGAACCTCCGGTTAAATCTTGGCAATCAGACGCAGATCAGTGATTTACTAAAACGCGTCAACAAAAGACGTAAGTAGAGGCTCCTTGTTTAAGGGAAACAGTATTATGGGAAGTGCCAAGCAAACGCAGGGTAAGGGGCGTGTAAAGAAAGTGTAAACGTGACATCTGGGCGATATGGCATAATTTTACAAAGGGATCGGCGCGGGAGGATAAGACGCGAGGGAAAAGATCACGGAGTATTATCCTATTGATCTGGTAAGCAGCCATAAGCATGAACAGGCAGATGTTTACTAGCCAAACACTAATAGCAATGGATTAGGTAAATGACGCAAAATCGATTTTGGCAGTCTTCTTACGAGCCAGGTGTACCCACAGAGATAGATCCGGAAAAGGTGGTGCCCCTGGTCGACTATCTCACCCAGACCGCTGCGAACTACCCGACAGCGATAGCGTTCTCAAACTTTGGCCATCAGCTCAATTATCGTGACTTCGAGCAGCAGTCAAAACAGTTTGCGGCAGGCCTGGTTTCTCGTTATGGCTTGTCTGCCGGTGACAGGGTGGCGGTAATGTTGCCCAACCTCATACAGTATCCAATCGCGGTCTACGGAATCTTGCGCGCAGGAATGGTGGTGGTTAACGTCAATCCACTCTATACCCCAAGAGAACTAAAGCATCAGCTTGTGGATTCACAATCCAAAGCGATTGTAGTGTTGGAAAACTTCGCCCATGTTCTAGAACAGGTTATTACCGAAACACAAATAGAAAAAACGATCGTAGCGCGAGCGGGTGACTGTTTGCCTAAAGTAAAAGGGTTTTTAATTAACGCAGTATTAAAGTATGTAAAAAAAGCCATACCGTCATGGTCGATACCTGATGCTGAATCTTATCTTTCATTTATGGCGAAGAACCAGGGGCAGACACTAAAAGAGGAAAGCATTGACTTAGATACGATCGCTTTTTTGCAATATACCGGTGGTACAACAGGTGTGCCGAAAGGAGTAGAGCTCACCCATAGGAACGTCAGCTCGAACGTACAACAAGGTTTAGGTTGGTGTTTGGGTAGATTCAAACACGGTAAGGAAGTCGCGATTACCGCCTTACCGCTTTATCATATTTTTTCTTTGACTGCGAACCTAATGTTTATGGTCGCTGTCGGTGGTAATTGCGTGTTGATTACCAACCCGCGGGATTTCAAAGGCTTTATAAAAGAGTTACGCAACTGGAAGATGACCTATATCACTGGAGTCAATACACTGTACGCAGCGCTGTTAAATACGGAAGGTTTTAACAAGGTCGACTTTAGCGAGTTGAAACTCACCATGGGAGCAGGAATGGCGGTCACGAGCCCGGTGGCACGAGACTGGATAGCGTTAACCGGTAAACCATTAGTGGAAGTGTATGGTTTGTCTGAAACCTCGCCGGCTGTCTGTATGAACCGCCTTGATTTAGAAGACTACAATGGCTTCATCGGCCTGCCAATAGCGTCGACAGATTTAATCATTGCGGATGATGACGGCAATCCAGTACCCGTGGGAGAGCAGGGGGAGTTATGTGTAAAAGGCCCACAGGTAACAAAAGGCTATTGGCAGCGCCCGGATGAGACAGCCAAAGCATTTACCCAAGACGGTTATTATCGAACAGGAGATTACGCAACGATCAACGAACAAGGTTACGTTAAAATACTGGATCGAAAGAAAGACATGATTATCGTTTCTGGTTTTAACGTATACCCGAATGAAATAGAGGACGTAGTGAGTGGTCATCCGGGAGTATTAGAAGTCGCGGCTGTTGGTATCGAAGATGATAAATCCGGAGAGAGGGTAAAAATCTTTGTTTGTAAAAAGCAACCTGACCTTAGCGAAGAAGATTTAATTAGCTGGTGTAGAGAGCGAATGACCAGTTATAAACTACCGAAAGAAGTAGAGTTTCGCGATGAATTACCTAAATCAACAGTGGGGAAAATTCTACGACGATCGCTTCGAGACGAAACAGCGTCTTAGTTCGACTGTTCATCCTGCTCTTCGATTTCGTCAATAGCAACTTCGGTAGCTATTTCTGCAACGACAGCAGCAGCGGTTGCAGTGATGGGTATGTAAGGATTGGTGTCTTCCACAGCAACGGATTCGCGGCGAGTGATTCTAAATAAACTATAGACACATATAAGCGAAGCTAGTGTAGCGATGAAGTAGAAAAAACCATTTGGGCCGATATGGTTAATTAAGTAACCTACAATAACCGGTCCACCCATCGCACCACAGCCATTAATAAATACCAAGCCACCGGACGCCGATGTCATTTGATCCGTTTCGAGGTGATCATTGGTGTAGGCAATCAACAGGGGATATAGCGGATTAGCGGTAGCGCCGATAATGAACGAGATGACGATCAATATGCTGACAGATTGCCCGATGGCAGCACCAACTAAACACACCCCGGTCAAAATCGCGGTAACAATAATAATCAGCGTACGTCTATCCATTCGGTCAGAGAGCCAGCCAATGGGATATTGCAGCAGCAGACCACCGACATAGATCGCAGTGACAAACCAGGAAATTTCTTTAATGGAAAGGCCGCGCTCTGTTGCAAAAACGGAGGCCATGCCGAACAATGCGGAAAATACACCTCCCAGTAAAAATACGCCGACACAACCTAGAGGCGAAGCTAACATCAGCTCTTTTAAAGACATCGGCCGGCTGGCGTCGTATACCGGCGTTGGAGATACTGATAACAAAATGGGTGCAAAAGAAATTGATACCAATACCGATATCAAAATAAATAAGTTGTACCCTGAAGGGTCGGCGACGTTCAAAAGAACCTGGCCTGCGACCACGCCAAACATCTGCACCAAAATATATAGAGAAAGAGATTGCCCGCGGGTCTCGTTGGTAGCTTGATCATTGATCCAACTTTCTGCAACCACATACAGACCTGAAAAACAAAAGCCGACAACCAGTCGCATAAAAAACCAGAACACCGGATTAACGAATGCAGCGTAGAGAATGAAGGCGGCAGAAACCAGGGAACCGAGCGCGGCGAAAACCCGTATATGTCCGACGCGCTGAAGCAGTATGGGTGTGATTCTGGAGCCGCCTAGAAAGCCAATAAAATAGGCGGACATAATAAAGCCCATCCAGGCGGGGTCGATTTGTTCTATCGCACCGCGAACACCTAACAGCGTTCCCTGCAGGCCGTTGCCTACCATCAACAGTAGAATGCCGAGCATTAGCGCCCAGGTGCGAACCAGAACAGCAAACATAATTTAAGCGAGTCCCTTGCTGGAATGTGTGGTAAAAAAGGCTATGCGTCTTAGTCGCGGATTCTAGACCGACACTACGCTATGGACAATTAAAAAGTTAAGATATTTGGTCTTTTTTCAAGCCCGCTATTGGGGTTTTGGAAAAATAACTAAAACCTGAGAGTGTATGCTTTGAACCCTGCTTATCCTACCATCTTTAAACCGCTCGATCTTGCCGGTCAGCAAATAGAGAATCGAATATTAATGGGTTCGATGCACACCGGCCTGGAAGACCGGTTTTGGAACTATGGAAAGCTGGCGGCTTATTTCGCGGAAAGAGCAAAGGGGGTTGGCCCGGGTTTAATCATTACTGGCGGCATTAGTCCGAATAGAGCGGGATGGTTAGCGCCATTTGGCGGCACGATGAATTGGCCGACCGATGTTTTGAACCACCGCAGGGTTACCAAAGCGGTACACAAAGAGGGAGGGAAAATCTGTATGCAGATACTGCATGCAGGACGCTATGGTTATCACCCGTTTAGCGTTTCCGCTACTGATATCCAGGCACCCATAAACCGCTTTACACCAAAGGCGCTGACCGAAGAGGGAATAGAAGACCAGATCAAGGCTTATGTCAGGAGCGCTAAGCTTGCGCAAAAAGCAGGCTACGATGGCGTGGAGATCATGGGCTCGGAAGGTTATTTTATTAATCAGTTTCTCTGTCTTCGCACCAATAAACGCGCCGATAGTTGGGGAGGTAGTTTCGAAAATCGCTCTCGGCTACCGATAGAAATAGTACGGCGAACAAGAGAAGCCGTTGGAGACGGTTTCATTATTGTCTATCGTTTGTCGATGATGGATTTGGTAGAGGAGGGGTCGACCTGGGAAGAGGTGGTAGCTTTGGGTCAGGCTGTAGAAGTCGCTGGTGCTTCGATTATTAATACCGGCATAGGTTGGCACGAGGCGCGCATACCAACAATCGTAACGTCTGTACCGCACGCTGCATTTGCAGGCGTTAGCCGAAAGCTGCGAGAGCAAGTCACCATACCCGTGATCGCGACCAATCGGGTTAACTCGCCCGAGCAGGCGGAAAGACTACTGTCGGAAGGTTACTGCGATATGGTTTCAATGGCCAGACCATTTCTCGCGGACCCCCAATTTATGCAAAAAGCAGCGGCGCAGAAATCAAACGAAATCAATACCTGTATTGCCTGCAACCAAGCCTGTCTGGATCATATTTTTAAGGGAAAGAAATCGAGTTGTTTAGTCAATCCTCGGGCTTGCAGTGAAACCACATTGAATTACAAGCCGACGGCCAACAGTAAAACAGTTGCTGTTGTCGGAGCGGGGCCGGCAGGCTTAAGCGCAGCGACTACAGCGGCGGAGCGAGGTCATAAAGTGACGTTGTTTGAAGCTGCTCCTGAAATCGGCGGACAATTTAATATTGCGATGGCGATACCAGGGAAGGAAGATTTTGCAGAAACCCTGCGCTATTACCAGGCGATGCTCGAAAAGCACAAGGTTAATCTGGCGTTAGATCAAAATGTTTCAGCCGAGTTTTTACGCGAACAAGGCTTTGATCATGTGGTCATTGCAACCGGAGTAAAACCGAGAGCAGTAGATATTCCTGGTCACAATCACCCCTCTGTTTTGCGATACGATGAAGTAGTGAGAGAGCGCAAGCCCGTGGGTAAGCGCGTGGCGATTATTGGGGCGGGCGGTATCGGCTTTGACTTAGCAGAGTTTCTTTTAGGTAATGAACCAACAAATGCAGAAGACCATCTTGAACACTGGTATCGCGAATGGGGTATTGATCCTAGCTACTCAAGCAGAGGAGGGTTGATAGAGCCGCAAGTGTCAACACCAGTCAGAGAGATTACTCTGATGCAGCGTAAACCAGCACCTCTTGGAAAGGGACTCGGTAAAACCAGCGGCTGGGTACACCGGCTGCAGCTGAGAAAACATAATGTAGAGATGCTTGGTGGAGTGCAATATCGTCTGATTGATGACCAGGGCCTGCATATTTCTCAGGATGGCGAGGAGCGATTAATTGAAGTAGATAACGTGGTTATCTGCGCGGGACAGGTCTCGGTAAACAGTTTGTATCAATCGCTTAATCCTTATGGCAAGAGTAAGCAGGTGCATCTGATAGGCGGCGCATATCTGGCGGCAGAGGTGGACGCCAAGCGCGCGATAAAAGAGGGCTGTGAGCTAGCCGCCAGGCTGTAGGATTCCCGTGAAACCGGAAAACAAAGGGCTGCTGCTTGGCATGCTCGGAGTGATCGCCTTTGGGTTAACGCTGCCGTTTACCCAGGCGGTGGTGCCGTATATGGATCCAGTATTTATTGGACTGGGACGCGCAGTTGTGGCGGCAGTCGTAGCGGGAATTATTTTACTGTTTATGCGGGTGCCTAGACCTCGGGGCAGGGACTGGCTGCGCTTACTTGGTGTAGCGAGCGGTGTGATATTTGGATTTCCCGTCCTCAGTGCCTACGCAATGCAAACAGTGCCTGCTTCCCATGGCGGTGTTGTGCTCGGCATTTTGCCTCTTGCAACAGCGATTGCAGCGACGCTGGTTTCTGGTGAACAGCCCTCAAGAAGATTTTGGTTGGTAAGTCTTGTTGGCAG
>CALKKV010000092.1 GCA_937992195.1 uncultured Gammaproteobacteria bacterium
GGGGGGGTAATCCTCTTCTTCTTTTTAACACTGTAGTTAAGACCGATAATATCTTGTTGGAAAAACCTCTCTTTGCATCCCATATCCATAGTCCTTCTTTCCAATCTTTCTCTCGTTCGCCTTAGCAAACAATTTTGCTCAGGCATCTAGCTCGAAACACGCTGCATCATCCTAAATCCTGAAGACACGCCCCTTCAACCCACATCTTGGTCAAATTATGCATCCCAACACTATCAATTGCCAACTTCAAAAAACAAAGTGCCAATAATGATACTTTTGTACGTTTGTTGTGTCATCTCCGATTAGTGATTGAGACTACAGATAAGCTAAATGAATTTCAAGTAAATTCTTTCTGGGTTTCATTTTTCTCAACCAACATGACATCAGCTTAAAAAATCAAAGAGCTATAAGGACTGATCTAGTTTCTACTATCCGTGGTAATAGAGGCCGTAAACGCAAAATCGAATACACCTCAGAAAATTATAGCTCTCGCCTCTACGGAGAAGCAATCAAATTCATTCAAGACTCAAACCTCAACGAGTCAACCATGTTTGGACCTGTCACGGCTGTCTCACGGGCAGTAAATCCTTCTGGCTGGTACTACTCCTCTACTGGGATAGAAGCTGGTGTCACAGCGCTGACAGGCCAGCAGAGAGTCTTAACTTTAAATCCACACATCTCCTAAATATGGTGTCTGACGGTGCTTGGTTTCTCAATTAAATGGAGAGGACCACCCCATGAGGATATCTCTAGATGCGGCGCTAGGACGCGCTTAGGAGGCGCTTGTCACCTGACTTAGTAGCAATTCTCGAATCGTTTCCTATCTGTATGCAAATTCAGTCGAGCGCAAGTATTGAGATATATAAGCTAAATACTGAGTTTAGCCCATCACTATTGAGCAAGATGGACCGTACAGCTTGGATGTTTGAGTTAGAGAAATACGAATTTGATGTTAGGTGCTTGCAAAAGACAATTTAGAGTAAGGACTTGAAAGAAACAAAGGTGACATTGTGTCACTTGACCAAGCATTGTCATCAATTAATCAATAAACTCAGTTGACAAAACTATAATATCAGGTATCTATTAGAACCGAACAACTCTAAATTTTGAAAATACTTCTAGAATGATCATGAACCACTTCAGATTGGCTGTGTTCGTAATTGTAACCTCAGCATCCTTGGAAACTAGTTGGGGTCAGCAACCGGCCTCATTTGAACAAATCAAAGAGTTAGTGGCCACCCACTTCAAGAGCAATAAGGAACCGACAGCGAAGGACGCAGTCTGGACTTCAGACTACAACTTCAAAGTTGGAGTAATTGATGATGGTTCTAGGAGAGATGGATACGCAAATTATGTTTGCGAGATGCTTCATGCTGTTTCTCTTAAAGGTAAAGGGATAGATGTTTCTGTTATCGATATCGCTAAGTTAGTCTCATCAGGAAAGTGGATAACCCTTGGCCGAGCCAGATGTGAATGAGCAGCGACAAATTAGTTCATTGTATCTTTATGAGACCCTCTATATCGAAGAAATAAGAATGTTTTTTTCAAATAACTCAGAAGTCGAAGGGCAGCTAGGCTTTTTGAATTTAGGGGTATGGTGGATTTCTTCTTTCTCAAAGGATCAAAGAAATTATATTGAAAAAGTTTTTCAACCTTTCGGGCACCCTGAAGATTCTAAACCTCTGACGGAAGGCAAAATAGAATCGAGCTCAATAACGCGCATAAGTTTACTGTGTTCACTCTCTGGGTGGTTTTCAAAAACAGATGATCGACATTTAGCATATCAATTCTTGGAAAAAGCAATTTGTTCCATAAAGCCTGAAACCGATATTTTGGATATTCATTTTCTGTGGGGACAAGTAGTGGCAGTTAATTACAAAGATCGAGCGGACCCAATAAGACTGAAGAACGCTATTGAGGCATGCAAACATCAAATAGCAATAGCCCCTCAAGCAGCGTTAGCATTTAGAGCCGAGCACCCAAACACTTCTTTACCCAGTCATGTAGGTTTTAAACAACTTGCGATAATTAATGAAAAAAGCAAGAACTATGTTGATGCAATTACGATTTGCCGGGATGCCAAGAAGCAGGCGTGGAATGGCGATTGGGATAAACGGATCTTGCGGTGCGAAAAGAAGCTTGCCGCTTCATAGTGGTGTGTCCTAAGGTAAAAAGAGATAACGATCCGATGAAGTGGATTGCGTTAAATTAGCTTGTTATTAGCTAACATGAATGAAGTCTAACTCTTTAAATAGAGGTTTAGTGAAAATCACGAATAAGCTAAACTCGTACTCGCTAAACTATGTTGCAGATGTAGAGATATACCCGATACATAAGGGTTTTTCTGGCCCTACTGGCAATGTTGTAAAAAGCGTATTTAGCTCTGCCATTATTGTAGGGAAATCCGAGTCAAACACCTCAGAGTTACTAGAAGAGCTAATTGCTGGACTTAGCTACGCTGGTGATCCCGGAGCGCATTCAAACTTAGAGCATGTTGGTTCGAGTGAGCATAAACAAGATTTTGAAAATCTTAAGAACAAACTCAAGTATTACTAGTTTTTGGCTTAAAGAGGGTCACCCGTTTTATCCTGTATTTTGGGATTTTGGTAGAGGGTTCTAATAAATTCATTATTATCGGCTCAAGTTCAGATTAATGCTTCTAACAAAGCCATCAAAAATCGCGCTTTCAGCGCTAGACTCACAACAAGCTGCTCGCCTTTTATGGCGGCGATAATTAAAAAATAGTGACCTAATAGTGACCTCTTTGATACCGATATGGCTTCAAATCTATCGAATCACGTAAGCTATTGATTTAATGGTGGGCCCGGTAGGACTTGAACCTACGACCAATGGATTATGAGTCCACTGCTCTAACCAACTGAGCTACAGGCCCTTTTTAGGAGGGAGGTGGGAACGTTATGTGTTCCCGATGTACTATTTTATCTGATGGAGGGGGACAGACTAAAGTCCGTCCCCAATCGTAGTTCGTACGATTCTGTTCCCGATTACGCTCACGTTTCTCGTGACTAGGTCTGATCCAGAAAGCTGCGCAGATGATCTGAGCGACTCGGGTGGCGTAACTTACGTAGCGCCTTGGCTTCGATCTGTCTTATTCGCTCACGGGTTACATCAAACTGTTTGCCCACTTCTTCCAGCGTGTGGTCGGTGTTCATGCCGATGCCGAAACGCATTTGTAACACTTTTGCTTCGCGTTCTGTAAGTGACTCCAGTATCTCTGTCGTTGCTGACTTAAGACCGGTGCCTGTCGCGATTTCAAGCGGTGCTTTGATATTTTTATCTTCGATAAAATCACCAAGATGAGAATCTTCGTCATCACCAATGGGCATCTCCATAGAGATTGGCTCTTTGGCAATTTTCAGCACCTTACGGATCTTATCTTCTGACAACTCCATCTTTTCTGCCAGCTCTTCCGGCAATGCCTCGCGACCTTTTTCCTGAAGAATCTGTCGTGATACCCGGTTCAATTTATTGATCGTCTCAATCATATGAACAGGGATACGAATGGTACGCGCTTGGTCAGCAATGGAGCGTGTGATCGCCTGACGAATCCACCATGTCGCATAGGTCGAAAATTTATATCCGCGACGATATTCAAACTTATCAACCGCCTTCATCAAACCGATATTGCCTTCCTGAATTAAATCAAGAAACTGTAATCCACGGTTGGTGTACTTCTTTGCGATAGAAATAACGAGTCGCAGGTTTGCTTCCACCATTTCTTTTTTCGCACGACGTGCTTTCGCTTCACCAATGGATAGCTTACGGCTAAGCGCTTTGAGCTCTTTCAACTCAAGGCCAGAATTTTGCTGACACTTGATCAACTGCGCCTGATACTCGGCAATGGTGTCACTGTATTGACTCAATCGCGACGCTTCCGTAGGACTCGCCTCAATCAGTTTTTCAATCCAGGTTGAGTTCAGTTCGTTACCGCCAAAGTATTCAAGGAAACGCTTGCGCGGCACTTTTGCATAGGTAACACAGTATTTCGCGACACCGCGTTCACACAGACGGACTTCATCCATGCTGTCTCGCAAAGTAGAAGTAATCTGCTCTAAACGTGCTGGCACAAATTTAATTTGTAGCATCTCATCGCTCAGCGCCTGACGATGTTTCAGTGCAAGCTTGCTATCGATGCCGCCTTTCTCCCAGGCGTTCTCGAGCAGCTTCCAAATTTTGCGCATACGCTTGAACCGCTCCATCGCCTCATCATAATCAGGACCGCTTGGAGACTCTTCCGCCTCTACTGCATTTTGTCCAGGCTCGCCCGGGGTGGCGACAGTTTCGTCGTCCAGCGCATTGAGCTCCATAAAGTCGACAACCATATCGGTCAACTTCATTTCACCTGCTTCAATCTTGTCGGCGAAATCAATCAGCATGCGTAAAGCACGCGGCGACATTGAAACCGCGCCCGAGACCTGTCGATTGCCCGCTTCAATTCTTTTCGCCAGCGCAATTTCGTCTTCCCGGGTCAACAGTTCAACCGTTCCCATTTCGCGCATATACATACGCACAGGATCGGTAGTACGACCAAACTCACTTTCTACGGCGGTTTTTAAAACTGCGCCTACTTCTTCCGCGACTTCTTCGTCTTCAGGATTGTCACGTTTTAATTCAATGTTATCGGTATCCGGTGCCTTATCTACGACCTCGATTCCCATGTCATTGATCATATTAACAACGACCTCAATCTGGTCGGTGTCATGCATGTTCTCTGGCAGGTGGTCGTTGATTTCTGCATAGGTTAAGAAACCCTGCGACTTACCTTTTAAAACCAGCTTTTGTAAATCAGATTGATGCTTGTTCGCTTCTTTTGCTGGATCAATATTTACTTCAGCGGCTAACTCTTCCGCTGTTGCTGTCTCTTTAGCGGCGCCTACTTTCTTTGCTGTCGCCTTCTTCGAAGTCGCTTTTTTCGCGGCAGCTTTTTTAGCAGGGGCTTTTTTCGCCGCTGTTTTTTTCGCAGTCGTCTTCTTAGCGGCAGCTTTCTTTACCGTCGACGTTTTCGCTGTTGCTTTTTTAGCTGTGTTTTTTTTCGCTACTGCTTTCTTAGCTGTGGCTTTTTTCGCTGTTGCTTTCTTAGCAGTTGCTTTTTTAGCGGGGGCTTTCTTAGCCATATAAAATTGCCTAATTAGATTTTGTCTTGATCACCGGGAAAAGCTGCGCTTTATCACCGCCGTCACTGTATTCACATTGTCTTTAATCAACCAACTACCATCTCAGGCCTTGGCTCAAGCTGCCACTGCAACTTTGCGTTTTTTCGCGCTTCTCCTTGCGAACGCGCATCCACCCTCAAAAAGGCGGTCGCGGATTATATCGCAAGGTAATCTTGATCTCACGCGGAAATTGCTGATTTCATTCAATATTTAGAGAAATCTTCGAGATTTTCCCGGTTAGACCACGCTTTCACCATTCGTGCGATCACAGAATCTCGATTTCTATCACTCTCGCTCTATAGATCAGGCCAAAAGGCCATTTTTTCAAGGGCGGCGAGAAGACCCCCTTAGCCAGTTGAAATGGCAAGAAACCGAGGGAAATGGCCGGTTTCGGCGGTTTTGCTGAAGCATTAGGCTAGCGAATGCTCTATAACTCAACTTTCAACCATGGTCTGGCTGCGCCCTTTCAATAATTCCAGCAGCTCCTCCTTTTCCGCACCCTCTAATTCCTGTTCTCGCGATTTTTCCAGCAGCGCCAATCGCCTTTGCTCATCTTGCTGCGAAACGATGGTTGCCAGGGTGTCGTTGAAATGACGTTCCAGCACTTCTTCGTCAATACTGGTCTCATAAGAGGCCAGTTTTTGCAGGTACTCATGCACCCCACTCTCTCGGAAATACTCAAGCAAACGTGCGGTATTCATATCTGGAGAAGCACTAATTTGTGACAACATAGAACGAAAGTGATCAGCGCCTTTGAGTGTTAGCTGCTCGACCATTTCGGGCCGTTCAATTGTTTGTGCAAGACTTGGGTTTTGTAACAACATCGCGATCGCCAGCGCCAATGGAGATAGTGCGCCCTCTAAAGGCTGTGTTCTGCGGCGCAATCGTGGCGCACTTTGTTTACCTGGAACACTGCCCATCTGCTCAGCGGACAAGCCGCTTAAGGAAGAGAGTTTTGATCGCATCATTTCCCGCAGCGTGCCTTCTGGCAGCTGTCCCACCAGCGGTTGCGCCATACTCATTAATCGGGCCTTGCCATCCATTCGTGTCATATCCACCTGTGCAAGCAAGGTATCAAACATAAATTGATCCAATGACATCGCATCGTTCACTCTCGCCTTAAATGCATCACCTCCTTCATTGCGAACAATTGAGTCCGGATCCTCACCATCTGGTAAAAATAAAAACCCGAGCTGTCGACCGTCTTGCATTTCCGGCAGCGCTACCTGCATTGCCTTCCATGCCGCATCGCGTCCTGCACGATCACCATCAAAGCAAAACACGATTTCCGGCGCCAGCCTAAATAACCGCTGTAAGTGCGTGCGCGTGGTCGCCGTGCCGAGGGTTGCGACGCTGTTTTCGACACCAAACTGCGCGAGGCTCACCACATCCATATATCCCTCTACAACCACGCTACGGTTTTCTGATCCAATCGCCCTTCGCGCGCGATGCAAACCATACAGCTCCGCGCCTTTATGAAACAGGGCGGTTTCAGGAGAATTTAGATACTTAGGCTCGCCTTCACCAAACACGCGACCGCCAAATGCTACCACTCTGCCGCGATGGTCTTCGATCGGGAAGATAACGCGTCCGCGAAAACGATCATACATATCCCGGTTTCCGGACTTGGAATCACTATTGTCCTTGCGAATGACCAGACCCGCTTTAAGCAACTGATCACGACGAATCTCGGAGTCTCCCAATTCATTGAGCAGACCATCCCAGCTATCGGGCGCAAAGCCGACACCAAAATGCGCACAGATTCTGCCATCGAGACCTCGCCCTTTAAGATAGGCAATAGCTTTACGTGCATCGGGATGACTGCGCAGCTGTTGTTGAAACCAGTTGCTTGCCTGATCCACCAGACCGAGAAGCTGGCCGGCCGATTCATCTTTTTTCTGCCCGCCTCCGCCTTGTTCACGCGGCACTTCCATGCCAGCGGTTTCTGCCAGCTCTTCGATCGCTTCGACGAACCCAAGATTGGCATACTCCATTAAAAAGCCGATTGCCGTGCCATGCGCCCCGCACCCAAAACAGTGATAAAACTGCTTAGCAGGGCTCACGGTAAAGGATGGGGTTTTCTCCTCGTGAAACGGGCAGCAGGCCTGAAACTCACGACCCTTTCGCGTCAGCGGCACCCGGTTATCGATCACGTCGACGATGTCGATACGCGCCATTAAACTGTCGATAAAGCTACTGGGGATTTTGCCTGCCATCTCGGTATTCTAATTGCAAAATCGAGATTTGCTCTAATTGCGAAAAACTAAAATTTCGATGCGTCTAAATCCCGACTTTCCTGGGTATAAATTTATATCCAATTCCCTAGCCCTGTGACCTGCTAGATGCATTGCGATACAATCCGGCGCTCCCTGCTAACGCGCCAAAACCACTTCAATGACTGCAGAATATCGTCCATCCGAGCTGGAAGCTGAAATCCAGCAGCACTGGGAAAGCTCTCAGAGCTTCGCCGTAACCGAAGATCCGGATAAGGAAAAATATTATTGCCTGTCGATGCTGCCCTATCCTTCCGGGCAGCTGCATATGGGACATGTGCGCAACTACACCATTGGTGATGTTATCAGTCGCTACCAGCGAATGTTGGGCAAGAATGTTTTGCAGCCGATGGGCTGGGATGCGTTTGGCCTGCCCGCCGAGAATGCGGCGATCAAACATCAAATGCCGCCAGCCAAATGGACCTACGAAAATATTGACTATATGCGGGCACAGCTTAAAAGACTGGGCTTTGCCTATGACTGGAATCGCGAGCTGGCGACCTGCAAACCCGATTACTATCAATGGGAGCAGTGGTTTTTTACCAAGCTGCTGGAGAAAGGTCTTGCCTACAAAAAGATGGCGGTGGTGAACTGGGATCCAGTTGAGCAAACCGTGCTCGCCAACGAGCAAGTGGAGAACGGTCGTGGCTGGCGTTCTGGAGCAGTGGTCGAACGGCGTGAAATCCCGCAATGGTTTATCAAGATCACGGCGTATGCCGAAGAGCTGCTCAACGAAATCGATAATCTGGTGGGTTGGCCAGAAGCGGTCAAGTCGATGCAACGCAACTGGATCGGTCGGTCAGAAGGCGTTGAATTTAGTTTCGAAGTAGACGGTGAAACCTCTTTGGGCGTTTACACCACACGCCCAGACACCCTTATGGGCATTACCTTTATTTCAGTCGCCGCAGAACATCCGCTGGCATTGAAAGCCGCAGCGAGCAATCCAGAGATCGCTGCGTTTATCGAAGAGTGCAAAAGCGTTAAAACAGCTGAAGCTGAAATGGAAACCATGGAGAAGAAAGGAATTCCATTAGGCATTCAAGCGACCCATCCAATCAGCGGCGAGAAGATCGAGATTTGGGCCGCGAATTTTGTTCTCATGGGATATGGTACGGGTGCTGTGATGGCCGTTCCGGCCCATGACCAAAGAGACTGGGAGTTTGCCAAGAAACATAACCTCGCTATTCAGCAGGTAATTAAACCCGCTGAGGGCGAGCATGACTTTGACCAGGAATCCTTTGTTGCAAAGGATGGCATCACCTGTAATTCCGGTGAATTTGATGGCCTTGGTTTTGAAGCGGCTTTTGATGCCATTGCCAATAGACTTGAAGAATTAGGTGTTGGTAAGCGCACGGTGAATTATCGCCTTAGAGATTGGGGTGTGTCGAGACAGCGCTATTGGGGCTGTCCGATTCCAGTGGTTTATGACGAAGACGGAGAGGTCCATGGTGTTGGCGAACAAGATTTGCCGGTGGTATTACCAGAAGACGTGGCGTTTTCCGGCGTAAAGTCTCCGATCAAAGACGACCCGAGCTTTATTCAAACAACCATGCCTGGCTCAGATTCGCCGGCAACGCGGGAAACCGATACCTTTGATACGTTCTTTGAATCCTCTTGGTACTACGCCCGTTATTGCTGCCCCGGATCAGATAACGCTATGTTAGATGAGCGCGCCAACTACTGGCTCCCGGTGGATCAGTATATTGGTGGCATTGAACACGCTGTGTTACACCTTTTATATGCGCGCTTTTTTCATAAATTAATGCGTGATGTCGGCCTGGTTGATAGCGACGAACCGTTTACCCGATTGCTCACCCAGGGCATGGTGCTGAAAGACGGCAGCAAAATGTCGAAATCCAAAGGGAATACCGTCGACCCACAAGATTTAATTGATCAATACGGCGCCGACACCGTGCGGCTATTCACCATGTTTGCCTCTCCGCCAGATCAAGCGCTGGAGTGGAATGATGATGCGGTAGCAGGAGCGCATCGCTTTCTCAAGCGCTGGTGGTATTTGGTGCATAACAATGCTGAGGCGTTACAAGGAGCAACTGCCACCCTTGCGAAGTCAGATTGGGCGCAAGCGCTTTCTGATAAATCTGCAATCGATCTGCGGCGCATAACCCATACCCTGCTGGAAAAAGCAGATAAGGACTATGGGCGATTACAGTACAACACCGTTGTCGCCAGCATGATGGAATTGCTGAACGCGCTGGATAAAATTGACCCACAGGCAAACGCGGATACCGCGGCCGCATTTCGTGAGGGCTTGGTGACGATGAACAAGATATTGGCGCCAATTACTCCGCATATCGCCCATACGATATGGCAGCGTCTTGGCGAAACCGGGGAAGTGATCGACGCGAGCTGGCCCAAGGTCGATACAAGTGCACTAATGAGTGACACCCTGACACTGGCAGTACAAGTTAATGGTAAGTTACGCAGCCAAATCGAAGTCTCAGCAGACGCCAGCGAGGATCAGATTGCATCCACGGCCAAGGCTGATCCTAAAGTTTTAAACCATATTGAAGGCAAGGAAATCCGCAAGCTGATTGTTGTGCCAGGCAGACTGGTGAATATTGTTGTTTAGGTCGTATAATATCCCGTCCCTGAGAGGGAATAACTCTGACACCACCAAACCAGGATTACCTATGCTTTTCCGCATTCGCCAACGTCTTATTCTCACCATCACCACCAGTATTTTGCTCGCTGGCCTCTCTGGCTGCGGCTTTGCGCTACGCGGCAAGGTTGATCTACCCGCTCAGTTAGATTCCGTTTTGGTAACCGGTAGCGACAGAGAAGCAACGAGTTTACTGAAACGCGCGCTTCGCGGCAGCGGAGCGGCAATTGTTGATAGCGATGAAGATGCCACTGCCGTTCTAGATTTGATCAATAGTGAATTCAGCCGCGATGTACGCACCACTGATTCCAATGGCCGAGCTACAGCGTATACCCTGAGATACAAAGTTGACTACGACGTGCGTGAGCCTGACGGTGAGGAAATTCAAATTAATCAATCTCTCTCCCAAACTCGGTTCTTGGCCTACGATCCATTGCAAGAACTGCAGTCAGAAGAGGAAGCAGAATTTCTTCAAGAAGAAATGCAGGAAGAAATTGTTCTTCAGATTTTGCG
>CALKKV010000093.1 GCA_937992195.1 uncultured Gammaproteobacteria bacterium
AATGTATCCCCATGTTTGTGGCCGCTGCGCTCGTAGCTTTGAACGGGAAAACCTATATGAACTAACGGTTCATCACCGTAATCACGATCATGACGACAATCCGGAGGACGGCAGCAACTGGGAGCTGCTTTGTGTCTATTGCCACGACAATGAACATCAGCGACAACTTGAAGCGGCTCGTGAACTTGGTCGAGCAAAAACCGATCAAACTGAAGTAGGTACACACAGTCCATTTGCCGGATTACGCGCACTGCTAGACGAGAAAGACTAATCTCGAACCATCTAATTGAATGTCTTTACGCCACAGATTCCTTCGCAGCTGATGATTATTCTGCGTTGAATTCAGCTATATTCACCTTTTATTTTTCTGACGAAAATCAATGAAGCAATATCCTAACTTTTATATCGATGGCCAATGGGTCGCTCCAAAAAACCCCGAAGTTCTCAGTATATTGAATCCTGCAACGGAAAAGCCATTTGCGGAAATTAGCGTTGGTAGTGCTGCAGATGTTGATGCCGCAGTGAGCGCGGCTCGGAAAGCTTTTCGTGGGTATTCTAATTGGTCGATACGCGAGCGTACTGAGTTACTGGAAAGTGTTCTCAATCAATATGAGAAGCGCCTTTCTGACGTTGGTGATGCGATACAGGAAGAAATGGGGGCGCCAACTTATTTGGCTCAGGGCGCACAATCTGTTACTGGCATTAATCATCTAAAGAGCGCGATCAAGTCTTTGAATAGTTTTGAGTTCGAACGAGAGATGGATGGTAAATTGATTTGTCATGAAGCCATAGGGGTATGTGGAATGATCACGCCTTGGAATTGGCCTATCAATCAGATTGCTTCAAAGGTTAGCCCAGCACTGGCCGCGGGCTGTACCATGGTTCTAAAACCCAGTGAAATAGCGCCAATCAGCGCTCTGGTTTTTACCGAAATTTTAGATGAAGCAGGTGTGCCCGCGGGCGTATTTAATTTAGTCAATGGCTATGGGTTAACCGTCGGCGAAGCGATGTCAGCGCATCCGGGGATCGACATGATGTCGTTTACCGGCTCCACTGTCGGCGGAATTGCGGTTGCCAAAGCTTCGGCGGATAGTGTGAAGCGTGTCGGACAGGAGCTAGGCGGTAAATCGGCAAATATTATTTTGGACGATTCAGATATTTCAGCTGCGGTAGATCGCGGCGTACATTTTGTAATGAATAATAGCGGTCAGTCATGTAATGCACCAACCAGAATGCTGATACCGAATAGCAAAATGGATGTTGCCATCGATGCGGCAAAGAAAGCGGCCGCTGCGGTAACCGTTGGCGAGCCTCAATCCGAGAATGTTGAAATTGGCCCTGTCATCAGTCAAACCCAGTTTGACAAGATACAGACCCTGATTCAGTCCGGGATGGAAGACAAAGCAGAGTTGGTCGCTGGTGGTGTAGGCAAGCCTGATGGATTGGATACAGGTTACTATGTTAAGCCTACCGTGTTTGCCCATGTCACGGGTGATATGAAGATTGCGAAAGAGGAAATCTTCGGTCCTGTGCTGGTGTTAATGGGTTATGAGGATGAAGAAGATGCGATTCGTATTGCAAATGATAGCGTTTACGGATTAGCTGCTTATGTACATTCAGGAAGTGTTGAAAATGCTACCCGAGTTGCAAAGCAGCTAAGAGCAGGTCAGGTTCATATCAATTACAAAACAGGGGATACAGACACGCCATTTGGTGGATACAAGCAATCTGGTAATGGACGTGAAAAAGGAATCTGGGGCTTGCAGGAGTTTCTTGAAGTGAAGGCAATCACTGGATTGAACGCTTAGGAGTGGTTCGTTAACATCGACAGGGTTTGATTATCTAACTCGTCGCATTCTATTTTGATTGTTGCCGTTGGTAGCGCACCATTTAGCAATTAGTGCTGCGCTACTTTATATATTTAGTATTTTCTTTGCTCAATTACATGTTGAAATTATTTGGTCATCAGGAATCCGGGCACGCATTTAAAGTCAAGTTAGCGTTGACGATTGCGAATGTAGAACATCAGTATGAATGGGTGGATATTGAGGCACCGCGCGAAAGTCGATCTTTAGAGTTTCGATCTCATTCCCGGTTTAGTGAAGTACCGGTTCTTCTGGATGATGGTCAGCCCTATGTACAATCAAATAGTATATTGCTGCATATCGCGCGAAAACTTAAGATTCTAGGTGGGGAAGATGCAGTAGTTATGCAACGCTGTGCTGAATGGTTATTTTGGGAAGCGAATAAGATTGGTATGTGTTTACCTCAGCTTAGGGCATTTAAAAAACATAATGCGCCAGAAATACAGGGTGAAACTCTGCAATGGTTACTAAATCGCTATGACCACGATGTCGGTGTTCTGAATGATGCCCTTGCGGATGGCAGAGATTTCATTATTGGTAGTCAATTTACCATTGCGGATTGTTCACTTTGTGGATATCTGACCTTCGCCGACGAAGCTGAGGTTGATTTGCCGCCTTTTGTTGAAGCATGGTTGAGTAGAATTTCTTCTCAAAAGGGATGGAAGCACCCCTACGGGCTTCTCGCTAAAAGCCCTGCTTGAGCGTTAGATTGTCGCTGTTAAGGGGCTGTTCATCCAGTATTAAATATAATTCGATCAAGTAGGCACTTGTAGCTGACCGGGATATTCAAATCTAAGGTTAAATGGTTTATAGTTGTCTGCGGAGGGCGCTCTCATGGGGACAGATTAAGCGTTACTGGTGTATAAAAATCACAAATGCCAGGGCGACGAGATCTGAGATCAATCTATTCAATTTCATCCAATGGATTGCGCGTAATTTACGTTAACTATTGGCACTCTCATTGCGTTTAGTACTATCAATCTGATAGATCGAATGACAATGGGGCGTCGCTTATCTTTTGTTGGAATTATGAAAATCGCACCATATCTAAAACTTATCGCCAGCCGCGATGCGTCGGATCTCTATTTATCTACTGGAGCGTTACCTTGTATGCGGGTGCAGGGAAAAATGCGGAAAATCGGGAAGTCTACGCTCGAACCGGGCATGGTTAAGGAAATGGCGCAAGAGATTATGGATGCTGAGCAAAATGCAGCATTTGAGGCAAAGCCAGAAATGAATCTAGCGCTTTCCGACGAGAATTATGGTCGATTCAGGGTCAATATTTTCAAACAGCAAAACGAAGTTTCGATGGTTATCCGTGTGATTAAGACCGTTATTCCACAGTACCAGGATTTAGGACTACCAGAAATCCTGCCTGAGTTGGTGATGGAAAAACGCGGGCTTATTTTATTTGTTGGTGGCACAGGTTCAGGAAAATCTACGTCCCTGGCATCGTTGATTGATCATAGAAATACCAATAGTGCAGGGCACATCATCACGATAGAGGACCCTATTGAGTATGTTCATTCGCATAAAGAAAGTATCGTAAACCAGCGCGAGATTGGTGTTGATACCGATTGCTACAGCGATGCGCTGGAGAACACCTTAAGGCAAGCTCCTGACGTGATTTTGATCGGAGAGATTCGTAATCGAGAAACCATGGAGCATGCGCTAGCTTTTGCAGAAACAGGTCACTTGTGTTTGTCGACGCTACACGCAAACAATGCAAATCAGGCTTTGGATCGCATTATTAACTTTTTCCCGGAAGACCGTCATAAGCAACTCTTTATGGATCTGTCGTTGAATATGCGAGGGATTATTTCTCAAAGACTGATTCCTACACAAGATGGCAATCGTGCCGCCGCGATTGAAATACTGTTGGGTACACCTCGAGTGCGCGACTTAGTTAAAGACGGCCGAGTCGACGAAATTAAAGAGGTAATCGAAGCGCGAAATGCTCATCCGATGCAGAGCTTTGATTCTGCACTATTTGATATGTACAGCGCAGGAATAATTTCGATGAAGCAAGCGTTGAAGAATGCTGATTCGGCAAATAACCTTAAAGTGCGTATTGCACAAACCGCAGGGGTACAAGGGAATATCTCGTCAGCTTTGTCGATAGAGGATGACGACAAAAAAGAAATAGATGAAATGCCAAACATAGAAGAAGTATTGATGGCAAAGAAGTCTGGTCCGGAAGAAGATCTTCTTAAATTTAGTAACGAGTAGGGTGTTGATTGTCCCGCTGTGTAAGGCCGTTGATTAACCGAATATTTTAACCACAACATCCTCCGCATGCGCGTCTACCGATTAATATCCGCGCTTCAATCGGCTGAATCGAAAATCGCCTAGCGATTCTTGAAACGGACCATTGTTGATAATTGCGCAGCATGATCATGTGGTAAATATCCTCGTTTGTGATCGCTCTTCCGTTATCGCTCCTGTAATATGTCTTCTCTCCTCGGCCTTGCATGATACGTAAGTCGGCTTAATTTCTAGGAGCGAATGCCGAGTTTCTCTAATAACCGGTCGCGTTTCATTAGCCACCAGCCGCTTTCTTCCGGCCAGCGTTCGAAGTTCTCGTTATCATCAAGTGCGGAAGCGGCGTGCAACGCCCAATTCGGATCATCGAGTAGTTCTCTTGCCAATGCCACCATATCTATCGAGCCATTAGCGATAAGCTCTTCACAATATGACGCGTCCCACAGAAAACCAACGCCCATGGTTGGAATGCTCGCTTTTTCTCTCACTTGCGCCGCAAATGGAATTTGAAAGCCCTGTTTGATCTCCATGCGTTTTGGGCGTTCTGTGCCACCAATTCCGCCGGTAGAACAATCAATCATATCGACACCGGCTTGCTTCAAGGCTCGGGATGTCTCGATAGTTTGCTCTGCTTCAATTCCGCCATCCAGCCAGTCGGTTGCAGAAAGGCGAAATGAAAGGGGGATTTCTTCTGGAATAGTGTTTCGAATTTCATTTGCTACCGCGGTGGCAAAACGGAGTCGGTTTGATTCACTGCCGCCCCATTGGTCAGTTCTGGTGTTAGCGATTGGCGATAGAAACTGGTGAATCAGAAATCCATGGGCGGCGTAGATTTCAATAGTTTGAAATCCTGCCTCAATTGCTCGCCTTGCAGCCTGACCGAATGCTGAAATAACTTCCTCAATCTCAGTTTGCTGCATTTCGATAGGGGTCGGCCATCCATCTGCATAGGGAATCGAGGACGGTGCGATTGCCTGCCAGGGTGCTTCATTGCGGGTTTCTACATCTTGGTCATCAACCGGGGTTTCTCCATGCCACGGTCGGCGTTCAGAGGCTTTACGGCCGGCGTGGGCAAGCTGTACTCCAGCAATTGCATCTTGTTTTTTAATAAACTGTGCAATGGGTTTTAGATTTTGAATTTGTTCGTCTTCCCATAGCCCCAGATCTCCATGGGTCCTTCGGCCTCTTGATTCCACTGCGGTGGCTTCGGTGTAGACTAAACCAGCACCACCCATCGCAAAACGGCCGAGATGTACCATATGCCAATCGTTCGCGTAGCCATCGATTGATCGATATTGACTCATTGGTGAGACGGCAATACGATTTTTAAACGTAATCCCTCGTAATGTGAAAGGAGTAAAGAGTTGGGACATTTTTTATTTTAACTAAAATTTTATTTTTACGAGAAGGTTTCCGATTCGCGGCGGTTGCATGGAGATATTAGCTTTTAAAACTCACCTCGATCCAGCGCTTTTGGAATTCATCCGGATGTCAATGCATTTTTTTCGGTAATGTTCACACTGATTTAGAATTTTTCAAAATTTCTTTTAAGGGTATTATATGCGAAACAATCAAGTTTAGAATGTTATCGAGCGATACATGGAGTTTCGTACATCAATTGGAATTGATGCCTTTGCAGATGATGCTTGGCATGTGCTAACCGACACGCGCAGCTGGCCGGAGTGGAATAAAACTGTTGACAGAGTGATCGGAAAACTGGCGCTAAATCAACAGATTAAAGTGTACTCTAGCGTTGACACGAAGCGCATTATTACGGTCAGGGTTACAGAGTTAGCAAGACCCAGCAGAATGGTTTGGGAAGGCGGTTTACCCTTTGGGCTGTTTACCGTAATCAGAACTTTCTCTCTCAACAAAGGGATTGGTTCTTTTAACGATCTTACCGTGCAAGAAAAATATAGTGGATTGTTGTTGCCGTTTGTAAGAAAGCATATTCCGAATCTGCAACCATCAATTGATGAGTTTGCGATCTGCCTAAAGAGGCGGATTGAATCCTAGGGAATGTTTACGTCTATTTGACGCTTTTATTGACGCAGCCCAAACAGGGCTGCGCTTTTCGATCAAATCCTGTTAACTATTTTGATGGTTTTGAATATCCGAAGCTAATGAAATGGTGTGTTCGCAGTCTTGACATAACTTTCTTAGCTTATCGAGTTGCGCATTTGCTTTGACTTGATCGTTCATAGCCAGATAGAGCTCACCCAGAGACCGATTCACCTTTAAACTATTTTTATCTAAAGCCAGTGCTTTCTTGTGTGACTTCAGTGATTTTTTCAACTGGCCGGTTTTTAGCTGGGAAACTGCCAGCAGACCCCAACCTTCAGCACTGCTACTTTCGCGGCGTACAAAGTGCTTTAGCTTGTTACGCGCAGCGGCATATTTTTCAGTTTTTATTAGATGGATTAGATGATCAGGGACTGGTTTAGCATCGCCGGATCCACCTGCACCACCGTCTGCGAACACGTTGCCCGCGGTGAAGAACAGCAGAATTACTGATAGAGATATTAGCTTTTTCATAGTAATGATCCATTTAGTAGTTGCTGATACGACTAGCCGGATTCAATCTGGTTCCTTTGTTTCAAGTAATTGTGATGAATTTGTGATGAATCAACTGTGCGAGCCAGCCCTATTGCACACGATCTCCGTTTTTTAACGGGTCTAGGTTGTTACACATAAATTTATTACATAGTATGATCATTAGACTGATTTAGCTTTTACCTGGTATGTCCAATATGCGACTCGGTTTAGTTGGCGCTGGAGTGATTGGTCAAAGGCATTTACTTGCGATTCAAAAAATCCCGTCGGTTTCTATCGTTGGTATCGCTGACCCATCACCGCTGGCGGTAGCCGTTGCAGCAAAGTTTGCTGTCCCACTTTTTGAAGATACTGAGTCTCTAATAGACGGAGAAGCGCTTGATGGGTTGATCGTAGCGACGCCGACAGAGAGCCACTATCGATCGACGATCACTGCCCTTAACGCCGGTCTGGCGGTATTGATTGAAAAACCGATTACGGCGACACTTGCTGAAGCGGAAGAAGTGATTGCAACCTCTAGAAATAGAGGAACCCAAGTGTTAGTAGGTCACCACCGCCGCTACTACAGGTTTACTGAACAGGCGAAGGAAATTATCCAGTCTGGTGCGATCGGCTCTCTTGTTTGCGTGAGCGGTCAGTGGAATATGCGAAAGCACGCGAGTTACTACGAGCCAGATTGGAGAAAGCGGTGGAAAGCGGGGCCGGTACTTACCAATCTGATACACGATTTTGATCTATTGCGGTACTTGTGCGGAGATATAGAAAGTGTATCTGCTGAAACAAGTAATGTTATTCAAGGCTTTGAAAAGGAAGATGCTGCTGCCATAGCTATGCGTTTCAAAGCTGGCTCATTGGGTGCTTTTGTTTTATCTGATCAAAGTTCTTCTCCCTGGAGCTGGGAATCAGGGACAGGGGAGAACAGGGCGGTCCCCGCTAGCGGGGAAAATGCTTTTCGGTTTATGGGCACTGAAGGGTCGCTGGAATTTCCAAATTTAAAAGTATGGCGACATCAAAGTTTGCCGTATGATTGGGAGAATATGATCGAAGGAGAGGCGGTCGAATCAAAAATGACAGATGCATTTGTCGAGCAAATTCTTCATTTTTCCAGGGTGATACAAGGTTTGGAGAATCCACGAACGAGTGCAGAAGATGCCACGATGACACTACGTTCTGTGCTGGCTGTCTTAAAGTCTGCAAGAACAGGGAAAAGAGTACACATTTAGTTGCAATGAATGAATTTGATAATAAGCATTAAATAGAGTTAGATGATTAAAATTTCGATTTGCGGTAGTCAACGAGACCTTAGTCACAAAGCAATTGCCGCTGTCTTTTTGGAAACGGGAATGTCAAAAGATGAATCTGATCACTATGCGAATGAAATTGTTATAGGTCATGAGTTTGAAATTGAAGCACCTGAAAACGAATTAGTAAATCAAATGATTTCTTCGCTGCAGGTGCTCGGGGTGAAGTTGACGTGTGAAACATAACTTTGCATTAAGCAATTGGGGTTAGATATAAATTTTAGAGCTGCCCGTAAGGAAGATTTGCCGGCGCTTGTAGATATGCTGGCGAATGATCCACTTGGTGTAACTAGAGAGACTCCGCTTGTACCTCTGGACCAACGCTATCTAAGTGCATTCTTGGCGATTGACTCAGACCCAAACAATGAGTTAGTTGTTGTTGAACATGAGAATAAGCTGGTGGGTATGGTGCAGCTTACATTTATTCCATATCTCACTCACACCGGTTCGTGGCGATGTTTGATTGAGGGG
>CALKKV010000094.1 GCA_937992195.1 uncultured Gammaproteobacteria bacterium
CCAAGAACTTCAGATGCGACAGTGTATCCACGCAAATGACATGCACCACGATTTGAAGTGGCGTAAGTCAACCCCATACCCTGAATTCCACGCGGGTCGTATGCGGGAAACTCTTGCCCTTTTACGGTCATAGAGAGCTCCGGATGGCCATACTTTTCACAAAGACGCTTTGAACCTAATCCTAAGTCGGCGCCGAATCCCTCGCCTGTAGCAACCGCTTCAGCCGCCCATGCAAGCGCCTCTGCGGAGCCAAACTTGAGCTCCATACCTCCCGTTTGTTCCGTGCTGATCGCGCCCTTTTCGAACAGCTCCATTGCCGCCGCTACAGTAGCACCAAACGAGATCGGATCCATACCATCTTCATTGCAGATGAAGTTTACGTAGGTCACAGCATCAAGATCGTCAACTCCGGTATCTGCACCCATCGCCCAGGCAGCTTCATACTCGAGGCCACCGGAATTTCCCCAATACTCAGGTTTATCCGCCACAGTGAAGTGAGTGCGGTCGATGGTAGAAATACGGCCACAGGCGATGGTGCAACCAAAACAGGCGCCGTTGGTAGTCAGATTAGGCTTGCCATCACTCTTTCTTGGCTCAAGCATCGCTTCGCCGGAAATATTATGCGCACCCGCGAATTGCGTGGTCTGCATATTGTTAGTCGGCAACGAACCCATTTCGTTAATAACGTTCATCAACACCTGCGTTCCCAGGGCGGGCAATCCCTCACCCGTTACTGCATTTTCCGCAAGTACTTTCTTTTGCTCCAGGGTCTCGGTCAGGAAACGCTGTGGATCTTTAATGTTGCCAACACCCAGAGTTCCACGTACCGCGATCGCTTTCAGGTTTTTCGAGCCCATTACGGTACCAACGCCAGAACGTCCGGCAGCGCGGTGTAAATCATTCACCACCGCAGAGTAGAGACAGCCTTTTTCCGCAGGTCGACCGATCGCCGCAATGCGGGTTTGAGGATCACCGGTCATTTGATGAATCTTTTTATCCGTCTCCCAAACAGTCGTACCCCAAAGATCGTCTGCGGGCATCAGCTCAGCTTTATCATTGATCACATTTAACATGACCGGCGAAGCAGATTTACCCTCAACGATAATCATATCCCAACCGGCTGCTTTTATTTCCGCACCTATAAATCCACCAGAGTTAGAGCAAGCTATGGCTCCGGTTAATGGGCTCTTTGTAATCACAGAATAGCGCCCGCCTGTTGAAGCAGCTGTCCCGGTTAACGGGCCGGTGGCAAAAATAATTTTGTTATCGGGACTCATCGGATCCACTTTAGGATCTGTCTCCTCAACAATATAGCGTGTCGCTAAACCACGCTGACCAATATATTCTGCTGCCCACTCCATATTGAGAGGCTCCTCGGATACTGTTCCCGCGGTCAAGTCAACGCGGAGTACTTTCTTAGTCCAGCTCATGTCAATTCCCTCCTTAGTTAGCCGAAGCAGCGTTATCAGTTTTTTCAGCCCACGCACGCATCTTGTCTAGTCCAGTCGCAGCAGCATCAACATAGGTAATGGCTTGCGTCGGACAGGCAGTAGCGCAAGCAGGATCACCACCGCATAGATCGCATTTAACAACTTTACCGGTATCAACGTTGTAATTAACCGTGCCGAATGGACAGGCGATTGTGCAGACTTTGCAGCCAACACAGGTCTCTTCATTGACTTCCATTGCGCCGGTCGCAAAATTCATTTTGATCGCGTCTACAGGACACGCTTGCATACACCATGCTTCATCACATTGTGTGCAGGTATAAGGAACGAATCTCCCCTCTTCGTGAAAAGTAAAAACTTTAATGCGAGATTTGGAAGGATTAAAGGCGCCCTCATTTTCGAAGGAACACGCCATTTCGCATTGCAGACATCCGGTACATTTTTCTGGATCGATGGTGAGTGATCTTTGCATTCTTATACTCCTGCTTGGTAGCGCACAAATTGTGCTAAGTTCTATTTTATACTTCTGATCTGATCGCGTGCGGGATACGCTTGCAGCGGTTAGAGGCTAGCTATTCCGCAATCTTATGACTAAAACATATCACTTGCGGCAAGGTGGCTCAAGCGATATTCGATGGGTCTTTCATCTGGATTTCTCTAGCACTATCATGGCAGTGCCGCCCTGTTTCGCACCATTTTAGTGCATCATAATATCTGAATTATCTGGGGCAATCTGGTTGGGAAAATTTCTCGAAACTCCGGTGAATTTCAATTTTTCGAGGCACGCTTGTCAGAACAGCAACTAAAACTCCGGATTGCAGCAGCAAACCATCACTCTCCAGTCGCACCAGCGCTCCCAATAAGCGCGTATTCAGCAGTCATCGAGTTTTTAAAATATCCGGATAGCGTCTTCTGAAACACCGGTAATTCAATCAAGATAATCGCGTTTGTCAATGCATCGAAGTAGTCGGGCCCATATCCTCTAACTAATTGATCAAACTGCCTTTCGCAACGCTGATCATAACTCCCTTTAATCTGTAATCGAGAGATCGCCCTTCTCTTCGATTGCTCAAATGCAAGTGCTGTATAACCCCCTGCGATAACCTGTTCAAATGCGTGCAAAAAAAACGCATCTGTTTGTCTCGAGTTAGGATCACGGTAACTAAACATCGCCAACATTCCCAACTCCGGATCAATGTCCGCCGAAGCCGCATAGGCACTTCTCTCGCCGCGAATCACTGGCTCAAGATAAAGATTTGTCAAAAGTGCTGAAAATATATGGGGTATCGCATCTTCTTCCGCAGATGTGCCAAATTGCTTATCCAGAGTCCAAACTCTAGCGCAGTAGTTAAGCGATCCCGGGATTGTTTCTCGCCGATCTGTCTCTGCGAGAAGACCGATCGCAGGACTATCACCAAAATCAATATCATCTGCAGAAATAGGGTGTACGTCCGATACACCTATATCAACTTCAGTTTCCTCAAACGCGGAGTCCATAAAGAGAATTGATCTTGGCTGTGCATCTAATGCCGCATATTGCTCTAATTGCAGATCCCACTCTGGAGATCGGGCATTCGCGGTTTCACCGTACCCTGCTAAAGCCAGTTTCACGTTGGCAATTCTGGAAACTCTACTCGCGCCCCGATATATAGCGAGTTTATGTAAAGGTAAAGAATTTCGGACTCCATCGCCTGATTTATGAGATTGATCAACTCCTTGCACTAACCGCTCGAGCCAAAGCGGAGAGCATAAAAACTGAAGTCTTTTAAGCATCTCACTAACATCGCCGGTTGATAACAGCGAGAAATAGAGCCGATAAGCAGGAACACCAGAGACTTTTGCCGCAGTTACCGAAATCTGCGCTTGCTGCGTTTGAAAACCTGGCATTAGGAATTGATGAGATGGGCCGATCTGGTCGACCAAGTTGTTTGGCAGTGGAATAGTTAACTTCACGCTAGAAATCCAAGGCCTTGGCAAACGATAGTGAACAATCGTGCTCTGTTTATGCGTTGCAACTTTTGGAACCAGCCAATTTTCTTGGACCTCCGATATGAGTTCTTGCCTCAAATAAGAAATTTCAGCCCCTCCTGCTCGGTTTCTAATTTCCCTAAGCCTCGGTTCCTCATGCACCGTTCTTCCGTGTCGATCTAAATTTGACAACTGTGATTCTCTGGAAGAAGCGGATTGATCGTAAACAACCAAAGATTGACTGCCATTCATCCGTATATTTTTTTTAATTAGATGAATCCACGAAGAGCGATCCTGATATTTATCGATCTTAGTGTTTATGTCGGCAATACCCTCATGCTGTGGACTACCGAAAGACGAACCGCAGGCGGCATTTAATAATTCTAATGATGCCGCCACACCTGTTCCAAATTTATTATTTCCTAACGTGAAATAGTGCGCCAAAGCTTTATACACCAGGCGCGTTAACTCAGATCTTGAGAGCTTTTCAATTATTAATTCACAAATATTGGCTATCTGCTCCCAAATCTCCTTCGAACTAGACGTGTCACTGTTTTTGAAAAGCACAAGCAAAATGCTGTCTCCGTCGATTTGTTTTACGTCTGGCACTCCTTGCACATCAAGACCCCTTTTCTCTAGCGCCTCGACAATATGTACATCATATTGATGAATAAAACTTCGGATTAAAGTGACATCTAAGTCTGCTCCTTCACTCGCATTCGAACCAATCAATAGAGCGCTTGCTGACCTACCTACAAACTCACGAGATGGAGAGCCAAACCAATGCAGAGTCCGAGGCACTTCAGTCGGTTTAGGGGGCGTAATTTTTATTTCACGGCCGCAACCAAACCGTGACAATTCTGAAGATAGTTGCCTGGAGATGAGCTCACTTCCCTGACTTCCATAACTGATGGCAATTAAATTATTAGGTGAAAAATGATCTTTCCAAAATTTCATCAACCCCTCCTGATCCACCCCAGCAATACACGAGGGGTCTCCTCCCGGGTTATATTGTGCAGATCCTTCAACAAATATTGACTGGTAGGTTTTTAACTGCCAGTTAAAATTACTGTCCGAAAGCGCCCCTTCCATTTCATTGGTGATCGTCGCAATTTCTCGTTCTAGCTGAACGTTGCTCCAGCTAGGTTCGAATAGCGCATTCAAAAATGTTTTTAGTAACGAAAAATATTCCTCAGCATCACAGCAGGTAAAGTGAACAGCTAGATATCGCGAATTGGTAATCGCGTTCATATCTACAGCGCTACTTGATGCCCGCGTGCGAAAAAACAAACTATCGCCCCCGGGTTCCTTAACACCGGTCAAAAGCAAATGCTCCAATACATGTGCAATACCGCTATTGTCGCCAATGGCAATGGGGATCGCTAAAACCAGACTGGACTGTGGATCGGGGGCAGAAATATGAAAATGCTGTGCACCGGAAGACAAAGTGCTTAAGGCGACCTTCATGCCCATCCGATTCAGAGAGCTAGTGATTGGTTCTAAAGTCGGGATATTCACTGACATAACCAGGGATAAAAAAGCGTGTGATTTTCTTTTCTATCCTGCTTCAGATCGCTCGAATAGCTTCGAGTTTTTTGGATTACGAAACGCAACTTTCACAGAGTTGTCGGGTTGTTGGTTTTGGGCCATGGTCACCGCTTGGGTGATTTTTTTATGGTCTGGCGACAAACTACAAACTGGATCAGCATTTCTTGCGTCGCCGGTTAACTGATATGCCTGACATCGACATCCCCCAAAATCTTCATGTCTATGGTCGCAAGTCCTACAAGGATCTCGCATCCATGACTCTCCACGATAAACGTTAAATGCATCTGAGCCAAACCAAATATCTTCGAGCGAGACATCGCGAACGTTGGGAAAGTCGATATGCGCCATTTGCCTTGCACCCTGACACGGCAATGCAGAACCATCTGGCGCAATATTTAGAAATATTTTACCCCAGCCTGACATGCAGGCTTTCGGACGCGTCTCATAGTAATCAGGGATCACATAAATAAATCGACACTGATCCTTATATTCGTCCTGGTATCTTTCCGCTGATGCTCGCGCGCGAACAAGCTGATCTTTTGTCGGCAGCAAAACCTCTCTGTTATGCAGCGCCCAACCGTAGTATTGCGTATTGGCTAGTTCAACCTGATCGGCCTCAAGCTCTAACGCAAGATCCATAATCTCTTCCACGCGATCAATATTATCTCGGTAAAGAACAAAGTTGAGCACCATGGGATACCCTTGCGCTTTGACTTCGCGGGCCATTTCTTTTTTATGCTGGAAAGCTCTGGTTCCGGCAAAACGATCGTTCAAGACCTCATCGCTTGCCTGAAAACTGATTTGAATATGATCCAGTCCCGCCTGTTTAAGACGAGCAACCCGTTCCGCGTCCATCCCGACACCAGAAGTAATCAAATTGGTGTAGAAACCCATTTCTCGCGCCGCTTCTACCAACTGTTCCAAATCGGTCCTGACTAGCGGTTCACCTCCTGAAAATCCAAGTTGAACCGCACCAAGATCCCGGGCCTGCCGCATCGTACTTATCCATTCACTGGTAGTGAGCTCGCTGGAATACTTCGTATAGTCAGTCGGGTTACTGCAATAGGGGCACTGCAGAGGACATTTATAGGTCAACTCTGCCAATAACCATCTAGGGCCGTCGATATCTTTTGACATCTTTAACTTATCCAACCTTTAGTAATTGCAACTTCAACAAATTCCTTTACGTCTTCGGCGAGGTCAGCTTCGGGAAATTTTTCACTAAGTAAGTGGGTAATATCTATTAGACTTCGCTGACCATCAACCAGTCCTAAAATTTCTGCAGCGGCTGAGCTTAGCTTTACCATACCTTCGGGATAAAGTAGTACGTGAGACTCCTGCGCCGGCTCCCATTGCAATCGAAAACCGGTATTAATTTTTAACGGTGTATTTTCAGTCATCTTTATCCACTCCTGTATTAAAGTAAGGCGGAGTATCATGGACATACGCCATGGTCATCGCATCCAACATGGTCCACAGGACATCTAACTTAAACTTCAGAATCTCGAGTGCTCTTTGCTGCTGCGGCGGCGTGGTAAAGTTGTCCAGGGTCAGAGCCAGACCATGCTCAACATCTCGATGCGCTTCACCCAAACGATTTTGAAAATACGCTAAACCTTCTGCCTTGATCCAAGGGTAATTCTCCGGCCAAGCCGACAATCTTTGACGGTGAATAGTTGGCGCGAATAGTTCTGTTAGTGAAGAACAAACGGCCTCTTCCCACGAATGATTACGCACGAAATTTACATAGGCATCGACCGCAAATCTGACCCCCGGCAGTACATGCTCCAGAGAAACAATCTCTTCGCGCTTCAGGCCAGTAGCTTCGCCCAACGCAATCCATGCCTCAATACCACCTTCTTCTCCTTCACGTCCATCGTGATCCAGAATGCGCTGTATCCAGTGCCGCCTTGTTTCTCTATCATGAATTTTAGACAGTAATATTGCGTCTTTAATTGGAATGCTGACCTGGTAATAAAAACGGTTACACACCCAGCCCTGAATTTGTGCCTTGGTCAGCGTACCGCGATGCATCGCCTGTTGAAAAGGATGGTTGATATGATAAAGCGGCGCCATCGCACGCAACTGTTGTTCAAACTGTTTTTTAGTCCAGGCTTTACTCATAATCAATTTTACAACGTTATTTCCATACCGTCCCAAGCAACCTCAATCGAATGGGATTTTAATATTTCTCGTTCTTCTCCATCCTCGTTCAGTATAGGGTTGGTGTTGTTAATATGAATAAGAATTTTCCGCGCTTCAGGAAATTGTCCTAGCTGCTCAATCATACCGCCATCACCAAACTGATAAAGATGCCCCATTTCTGTTGCCAGTTTTTTACCCACCCCTCTGGTCGACATTTCATCGTTTAACCAGCATGTTCCATCAACGAGCAAACAGCTGGCTTGTTGCATATATGGCATTAAGTGCGTCTCCAGAACACCAAGCCCGGGCGCATAGAATAATTTACCACCAGAGATCTGATCTTCCACCAGAATACCGATGTTATCTCCCGGATGTGGGTCCTGCCGATGGGGTGAATAGGGCGGTGCTTTACTACTTAAATAGATTCCGCGAAAAGTAATATTCTCAACGCCTTCAACTTCAAACTCGGAGCCATTAGCCTGGATTTCCTGCCAGCTGGTATCGCAATAATGAGACAACATATTCATTACCGGAAAGCCGGTCGTTAGATCCTGCCGAACCATGTCGGTGCAATAAATCGGCAGCGGATGCGCCAACTCCCGAAGCATCAATAGCCCCGTCGTGTGATCAATTTGGCTGTCCATCAACACCACACCGCGAATTCCGGTGTCGCGTTTATCTCGACCAGGCTGTAAAGGTGGAAAATCAATGATTTGCTGACGAATATCCGGCGACGCATTGATCAGCGCCCAATCGACACCATTACTACTTATACATATAGAGCTTTGCGTTCTTGCCTTTGCGTTCAGAGATCCGTTGCGATATCCCGCACAATTGTTGCAATTGCAATTCCATTGCGGAAACCCCCCGCCTGCAGCAGAGCCTAATACCTGAATCTTCATTTTGTGAGAATATCGGAGTTGAGATAGGCTTAGTCTAGCAGGGGTGAATCAAGACCCTGTGGAATACTTCACAACACAACCATTTTTTGTCGATGCAACAAATTACCGTTAACGTAATTCCTCAATACCTAAAGGATCAGTCGGATCCGAATCAGGATCAGTATGTATTTGCATACACTGTGACCCTGCTCAACACGGGCAGTATTCCTGCGCGCCTGTTAACCCGCCATTGGATCATTACTGATGCAGACGGTAAAACCCAGGAAGTACGCGGACCCGGCGTTGTTGGAGAGCATCCACATCTTGCGCCAGGAGAGAGCTACGAATACACGAGCGGCGCGATCTTACCTACACCAGTCGGCAGTATGATGGGAAGTTACCAGATGCAAGACGATCAGGGAGAGTTGTTTGATGCATCCATTCCCGCATTTACATTATCAGCCGAAATTATTTTTCACTAGACGGTTGTTGTCTCGGACATTAGCCCAGCTCAAGATGCGCCCAAGCGCGATAGGCGCGTTGATGAATAAACGGTTGGTGAACACGAATCATATCAACACCCTGTTGACATAAACCCATAGACAAACCCAGCGTCTCCAGATCTCTTTGACCAGCAGGTCGATCAGTAATACCAGTCATAAACGACTTTCTGGAATGACCGACAAGAAGGCGCAATCCACTTTTCCTAAGCGCCTGGCACTGGGACATCAGTTCATACGCCTGAATAGAGGTTTTCCCAAAGCCAATTCCGGGATCGATAATTATATTCGAAAGATCCAGATTCTCAGAAACCCACTGTTCTTTTTTCTTCTCAATCCATTCTTCAATCTGAACCAACGGTGGTCGATCTGAGGGCAACAATAAAGTCGGATCTACCGGCACACTCATTGCATGCATTGCGACGACCTGACAACCCGATTCTCTCGCCAGAGTGCGCATATTCGGATCATCTAATCCTGTGACATCATTGATGATATCAGCGCCATATTCAATCGCTTTGGCCATCACGCCGGCATGTCTGCTGTCTACAGATATCAATGGTCGAACTTTGCGTCCGGCTATACGCTCTCTCAACATTTCGAGGACGGGTTGCAATCGCCGCCACTCGCTCTGATCATCTACGTTGTCTGCACGTGGGCGGGTCGACTCCGCACCAATATCAATGATTTGCACATCTCGCTCAATGAGCTTGTCGATATGCGTTGCCAACATATCTTGATCTGCCCAGCTATTACCGTCAGAAAAAGAATCAGGCGTGATATTGAGGATGCCCATCCAAAGTGGAATATTTTTACGCCCCAGACTAAGCGCAAAAACGGTTTTATTTAGACCGGGTATAACCAGATCAGACGCGATGGATAATAACGGCGAGATAACAAAGTCGCGATGGGGTAATCCAACATGGGGAATCACCAAATCATCCTCATCCAACTGCAAATCGTGCCAAACAAGCAAATCGATATCAATTGGTCTTGGCGACCATCGCGGCCCGCTTCCTCGACCTAATTCTGCTTCAATCCGCTTGGCAATCTGTAAGCCAGTCCGCGGAGACCAGTCAGCGCATCCTGCGATGACTATATTCAGGTAGGGCTTATTCCAACTGGATTCAGCATCTGGCGGTAGCATCGCGGGAGACTCAACTATGGGGGAAACCCTTTGTAGCTGAAATCCGGCCTTTTCTAATGCTGCTATGGCATTCTCTAAATTTTGTCGCCGATCACCTTGATTGCTGCCAAGGCCCAGATAGATCGTCATCTCAGCTCATTGCACCACTGGCAATGGTCGCATTGAGTGTATCGATAAACTTTTCACCTATGGCAAGTTGCGACAGATCGACATATTCATCGGGTTTATGCGCCTGCTCAATACTACCCGGGCCACACACCACAGTTTGTATTCCGGCGGCCTGAAAATGCCCCCCTTCCGTTCCATAGCTGACCTTCCCGGGCTGCCGATCGTCGCCAAGGAGCGTCTGCGCGAGCTGAATCACCTCGGCTTGTTGGTCGGTATTCATTCCCGGGTAATCCGCCAGCGTCTGCCATTCAAAACCAGCAGCCGGATCCACCGCCTTCATTGCGGGCTCCAGCGACCGGGTAAACTGTTCCACCTCGTTAAAAATTGGCAGCGTTGGATGATCCGGAAGATTGCGAATCTCAAAATCAAAGCGGCAATCAGCGGGAATAATATTATTCGCCGTCCCGCCCTGAATAACGCCACAGTGCAGGGTTGTATAGGGAGGCTGGAATTCCTGATCGAATGGCCCCTCCTGCTTAATTCGCTCCGCAATGGTATCGATGTAACTGATCGTCTTCGCGGCTGCGGTAACCGCATTCACCCCTTGATCGACTAGAGAAGAATGCGCCGACTTACCGTGCACATTGCAGCGTTTGAATAACATTCCCTTATGGGCCCGGATCACCCCCATGCTGGTTGGCTCGCCGATTACACAAGCCCTCGGCTGGACAGTTCTTTTCTTTAATTCTTCCAACAGATTCACAACGCCAACGCAGCCCACTTCTTCATCATATGAAAAAGCGAAATGCACAGGTCTGGGTAAATTCGCCTGCAATATTGATTCAGTCTTGGACAGACAAATCGCAATAAAGCCTTTCATATCGCAGGTGCCACGACCAAACAGCCTGTTACCGTCCTCCGTCGTCTTAAACGGATCGGTCGACCAGTCCTGACCATCGACCGGCACCACATCAGTGTGTCCCGACAACACAACTCCCGCCCCATTATCTTCACCAATGGTTGCAAAAAGATTGGCTTTAGTTTTCTCCACATTCCAAGAAAGCTCGCTTTGAATACCAAAGCCTGACAGATAGGATTCGATATATTCGATCAACGACAGGTTGGAATGTCGGCTCGTGGTATCAAACGCAATTAAGTCTTCTAGCAGCGCCAGGGTTTTCTCGCTGGGTCGAGAATTTGTTTGTTGATTGTGTTCCATGCTAAATAGTGTCGCATAACTCTCCCATAGCAACCACTCTAATGACCATTACCGTCACTGCCCTGCACATTTACCCTGTCAAATCACTGGGCAGTATCACTGTGGAAAGCGCCAGAGTTTTACGCACGGGTATTCAGCATGATCGAAACTGGATGGTGGTGAAACCTGATGGCACATTCCTGACCCAGCGTACGCACCCGCAAATGGCTCTAGTGGAAACCCACATTGAGAACAATGGACTGGTGCTCAGCAGTTTTGGTATGGATTCATTACAAGTGCCTGCCCCCAGTGCGGATGCGCCTCGCATAAAAACCGATGTCTGGGGAGACGAAGTCTCCGCAATCGATACCGGAGACGCAGCCGCTGACTGGCTAAGCCAGGCCATTGGTGAAAGCTGTCGGTTAACAACATTTCCTGATTCCGAGCCGCGCTTTTGCGACCCCAGCGTTGCAAGGAAAGACGATCACACGAAATTTGCCGATGCCTACCCATTGCTAGTAATCTCTGAGGCATCCCTTGAAGACCTCAATTCAAGACTTGCAACACCGGTCACCATGGATCGATTCCGACCGAACATAGTGGTCAGCGGCTGTGAAGCTTTTGCTGAAGACACTTGGAAAGGCTTGGAAATCAATGGCGCAAGGTTCCGTATGCTTGATCGCTGTGCACGATGTTCGGTTCCAACTATTGACCCGGCTCTTGGCACACTTTCAGGGCCAGAACCCATTCACACTTTGAACAGCTATCGATCTGAAGATGACGAAGTATACTTTGGTATGAATGCAGCAAGTGATGGTGAATCATTGCTATCTGTTGGCGACACCGTAAAATTACGCTGAAATTGATCCTTTCCTGGTTCATTCCTGCTATCTCTACTTTTATCCAGTCTCTTAATTTATGACCGATCCTACTAGCGTGTCCGGGTATCTTATTCAGGAAGAACCTTTTTATGCGCAGCAAGCGAATGAAATCGCCCTATTTGAAGCCGCCTATAAAAATAAAATTCCGGTGCTGCTTAAAGGACCGACCGGATGCGGCAAGACTCGTTTTATGGAGCATATGGCTTGGCGGATCCAACGCCCTCTGATTACCGTCTCATGCCATGACGACTTAACCGCTGCTGATCTGGTCGGGCGCTATCTTATTGTTGGAGGTGAAACACATTGGTCAGACGGTCCGCTTGCGCGTGCTGTGCGTAATGGCGCGATCTGTTACCTCGACGAAATCGTAGAAGCACGCAAAGATACCACCGTGGTCATTCATCCTTTGGCCGACGACCGGCGCGTATTACCCATCGAAAAAACCGGTGAGTTATTGCAAGCCGATGACAGCTTTTGCCTCGCAATCTCCTATAATCCAGGATACCAAAGCGTGTTAAAAGACCTGAAACAAAGCACACGCCAGCGTTTTGTATCCATCGAATTTGATTATCCCGCACCTTCACTGGAAGCAGAAATCGTCAGCAAGGAATCCGGACTAGACGCAGATATGGCGGCGAAATTAGTAAAATATGCGGGCATGACTCGAAACTTGAAAGGTAGCGGGCTTGAGGAAGGTGCGAGTACACGTTTACTGGTGCACGCGGCGAAGTTAATGGATGCGGGCATATCACCTTTCGAGGCCTGTCGCGGTGCGATTTCTGAAACGCTTACCGATGACGCTGAGATGTTAAAAGCCATAAACGAACTGAGCGCTTCTCTCTTTTAAATCTCGACATCTCTCTATTAAACAACTGATTTCCAGGATGTAGCTATGAGCAGCGAAAAAAACAAACAAGCGGCCGCTGAAGCGGCATTAACTCTGATCGAAACCGGCGATGTTGTGGGTGTTGGAACTGGCTCAACCGCCAATTTCTTTATTGATGGTCTAGCCAAGGTAAAAGGAAAGATCGACGGCGCTGTTGCAAGCTCAAAAGCCAGCGCAGAAAGATTAAAACAGCACGGTATTGAAGTGCTCTCTCTCAATGATGCTGGACAACTCAGGATCTATGTTGACGGTGCTGACGAATCAACCCGACACTTACACCTAATCAAAGGCGGCGGTGGCGCCCTGACACAGGAAAAGATCGTCGCACAAGCCTCGGACCAGTTTATCTGTATTGCTGATGCCAGCAAACTGGTTGATCGGCTTGGCACTTTCCCATTGCCGATTGAGGTAATTCCAATGGCCCAAAGTGTTGTTGCAAGGTCGATAGTGAAACTTGGTGGTCAACCATCTCTGCGGAGTGGCTATACCACTGACAATGGCAATATTATTCTCGACGCGAAAAACCTCGATATATTGGATCCTGTTGAGATGGAAACCTTGATCAACCAGATTCCTGGTGTTGTCACCGTTGGGATATTCGCCCATCGTGGTGCCAACAAATTACTGTTAGCGGGAGACAACGGTGTTGAAATACTTACGGTTTAGGTTTTCTATCGTCGCAATAGCTGCGCTGATCTTAAGCGCTTGTGGCGGTGAAAATGATGATCCTGAAGCCCTACTTCGAGATACATTAAATGCGATTCAGCAGTCTGCTGAATCTCGAGATCTTGGTGACATGATGGCCCATGTTAGCGAGGACTATCTCGACTCCGACGGTCGAGATATTCGCCAGGTCAAGGCCATTGCGCAATTTCAAATATTACGCAACCCCAAGATCCATACTTTTAAAATCGTTAAGTCTCTCAATCTACTGTCAGACAACGAGGCGGAAGTATTCTTGCTAGTCGCCGTTGCTGGAGTACCAATCGAAGGCGTCACATCTCTTTCTAAAGTGCGCGCGGATCTCATGCGATTTGACCTGCGTTTTCGGTATGATGAAGCATGGAAAATAACAGAAGCACAGTGGCGACCTGCGGAGTCAGCAGATTTTCTATAGGCGCCACACCAGTAGACGCTAACAACAATCTCAAGACCTTTACAGAACTTTAACAGTGTAAATGGTTCATAATCAGTATGATTCGTTTTCAATGCACTTCATGTTCCTCAATTCATTAGGCTCTCGTCTGTTTCCTGTTCTGGCCACTGCGCGCGCACAGGTCCGTCAGGTTACGCCAATTGCACTTAAAACGACTCTGATTGCCTCACTTTCTTTATGTATGACCCAGGTGTCTGCAACTGACGACACTGGTTCGACCTCCACCAGCAACTCCAATAGCACAAGTAATCTGCCCGAGCTCGGTGATGCGGCTTCAGCATATCTGAACAAGCGGCAAGAAGAAAAAATCGGCAAACAGTTTTTACGGCAACTTCTTGCCTCGAAAAACTATGTTAACGACCCCGAGCTTCGTTATTACATCAATGAACTGGGCGCAAAGGTAGGTTCCACCGCCAATTTAGGCGGGCTGCAGTTACACTTTAACCTCCTAAAAGAAAAAACCCTAAATGCTTTCGCAGTACCTGGCGGCTATATCACTTTCCATACCGGCCTGATCCTCACCACAGAGACAGAAAGCGAGCTCGCTTCGGTTGTCGGGCACGAGATAGCACATCTTTCCCAGCGACATCTCCCACGGATGATCGCAAAGGCAGAAGCATCGAAATTGCCTAGCACTGCCGCGATCCTCGCGTCTTTGTTAATCGGCGGTCAAGTTGGCGTAGCGGGGGTAACCTTAGCCAATGCCAACTTGATTTCTAACCAACTCGCTTACAGCAGAGAATTTGAAAAAGAAGCCGATGCCATTGGCATTCAAATGATGTCGAACAGCGGGTTTGATCCACAGGGCACAGCCGCTTTTTTTGACAAATTGCAAAGGTTCACTCTAGTTACCAGCACAGATGTCCCTGAGTTTTTGCGATCGCACCCACTTTCCTACACACGGGTTGCAGAAGCCGAATCCAGACTTGCGGCGCTGCCAAAACAAAGTCATTCGAGCAGCATGGATTTTCACCTCTCCAAAGCAAAGATCAGAGCGCTATATTCGGATCGGCCGGAACAGGCACAGCGGGAACTGATTCAGCAAATCGAACAGTCTGAAGGTCTCGAGAAAGTGGCGGCTAAATACGGCCTGGCGTTATCGCAAGTGCGGCAGCGCCGATATAATGAAGCGATCGGTTCACTGCGGAAATTAGTTGAGAGCTACCCCGACAACGCGGCATTAACCATAGGACTGTCTAATGCTTTGGTGGAATCTGGTAACTCGGCGGAAGGAATTCAATTGCTCAGTGATCTCTCGTCTAAGCAGGTGGAAAAGCCTTATATTGCCCACTATTTACTCGACGCACTGCTTGGAGATTCACAATATGCGGAAGCCAAAAAGCTTGCCCGCTACCAGCTCCGCAGACATCCAGATGATTTCAGACTATTTTTACAGCTATCCAAAGCAAATGTCGGACTCGATCAACTGGCCGAAGCCCATCAGGCTGACGCAGAATATCTGTCTGCAATCGGTCGTTACCAAACTGCCCTGGCTTCTCTTAAACTCGCGCTCCGAGATAACGGTAACAACAGTAGTTATTTAAAACAAAGCATTGAAGCCAGAATTGAGCAGATAGAGAGAATTACTTCTAAAGACAAAAAATCATAAAAGAGCGGCTCGCCTCTTCGTCTATGGCTTTGACCGTTTAGTAAAGTGTCATGAAATTGCCAGCCTTTTTAATTAGTAAATGCCTCTGCTTGGGGTAATATCCGAGTGCGGGATGCGATATAGAAACTTGGAAAATCACCGGTACTATATTTTCGAAACTCCCTCTTGTTTTCAACATTTGTTTTCTGCCGAACTAGAAGGTGGACGTGTTGATCGATCTGTTGTCTACTAGAATCAGCAGTTAACACCTATAAACTAATTTTGTATTGAACCAGCTTAAATGCAATCCTTGATACGAACCAAACGATGGTTGGCACAGTCCCGTCAAGCAATTCATTCTGTTCACTTGTTGCTAATTGTATGTAGCTCCTGTCTTTTTCTAAGTTTGCCGTCGACCGCGCAGACAACCTCACCAAAATGGCCCGATCAGATGGAATGCCGAGACTTGACGTCTAACCCCGATATTGATCCAGTGTTAGGTGGCTGGTGTATCGCAATCGATGACCGTCGTGGTAACTGTGTTGCCTGCCACACCTTCAATATCTCTCCATGGCCAATTAGCTTGCCAACAGCAGGCAATCTTGCTCCTCCCATGGTTGCAATGAAAGCACGTTTTCCCGATAGCGCTGCGCTTCGCTCTGTGATTGAAGATGCATCAGCTTTCAATCCACGTTCTTCTATGCCGCCATATTTGAAACACCAAATTCTCACTCCTGAAGATATCGATCATGTGATTACCTTTTTGGAAACACTATAGAACTTACCAGGCCGGAATTTAAGCCCATGTATTCTAAAAGACGGTTTCTAAAACACCTCGGTTGTTGGTTCACTTTCTCTCTCTTTCCTGCCTGTTTACACAGATTCGCCTATGCTGCAGATAGCAATCACGTTGACCCACGACCAGAGTTTGCAGCAGATCAAATTGCTACTGTTCTAGAATCGGCTCTAGGCAGCACTGATACAGCGGACGATGCAACAATACGAATAGAAGTTCCTTTGGTAAGTGGCAGCAAGGAAGTTGTTCCCTTTCGCATCACTGCCCCAGGAGCAGAAAAAATAGTGGTGGTCGCGCATCCAAATTCACATCCGCTGCTTATGCTAGTAGATAACATTGATGAACCTGTTGCTGTCGTAACCGGCAGAGCGAGACTCGATCACTCCGGAGACATAACTTGTTATGCGTTAAAAAATGGTCAAATCGGGCGAGCGACGCGACGTATCGAGCTGTCTGGACATTGGGAGAGTTTTAGTTGACTTACCCTACCTCACTCAAACTTGCTAAATACCAATCCGGGGTTGAGGCCCTTTGTGAAATCCTACATCCCATGTATGCGGGCGATTCCAAACAATCCGAAGTAAACTATATCACCAGAGTTGTATTCCGCTTAAATGACCGAGTTAAAGCGGAATTTTTGCTTGGAAAGTATATTTCCAGAAACCCGGTAGTTGGCACCGTATTTAACAATGTTGAATCTGGAGACAGCGTACAAGTCAGCTGGCAAGACATCGCAGGGAATCGCGGCCAGGCGACTGCAACAGTTAAATAGCTCTATACACTGATATTATGAATTTTAGACAACCTTTTATTCTGCTATTGAAAACCTCTCGCTTTCTTCTGCTCACCGCGTTTCCTGTATTGATTGTGAGCGTCGCTTGGCCCAACAAACCGAGTCTTGCGGCATCCACCATTGAACAAATTTCTCTGGACCAAAAAGCATTTCGTGAATTCTTTAGCAATCGTTTTCCGGAACTAGAGTTAACCAGATATAGTGAAGGGGCACCTGCGCTCCCTCAGTTTTCCAGACAACGCGCTGGATATGATTTGTTAAAAGCCGCACCGCCATACGATAGTGTACTGCGAGAAGCTGCGGCGTTATGGAAACAACCCCTTGCTAACGGCTCAACATTAACCCAGTGTTTCTCAGGTAAGCCGCCTCCCACAGCTTACCCGTTTTTGTTTGAAGGTGTAGTTCACACATTGGAAAGCGACATAAACGATTGCTTTGTAAAAAATGGCAGCCAGCCCCTTGAACTAGACAGCGGTATGCTTGCCGCAGCGGTCGCGGTATATAAAAACCCATTCCGTGGTCAACCGATAGATATAGACATTCGTGATCAACAGGTTCGCGCGCTCTATGACGAAGGCAAACAATATTTTTGGGCAAAGCGTGGACAAATGAATCTGTCGTGTGCCAACTGCCACGTCCATAACGCGGGCAATCAGCTACGCGGAGAAGTGCTCAGTCCAGCTCTGGGACACGGCGCAGGTTTTCCTGCTTTCAGTATGCGAGAGTTTTCAAAGCCGACAAACGTTGAAGGTGGCGGTGCGCAACCAGTGACCAGGCCAATGCAAAACCTGCATGAGCGTTACCAGCAATGTAACATCATAGCTGGCGCTGCACCGCTAGCGCTTCAGAGTCAAACTTATTTGGCGCTTGAAATATATCAGGCGGTGATGAATTCAGATCTTCCTATTGATGCACCCGGATTGCGGCCGTAGCTTTTTTAAAAGCGTATGTTTTAAAACACTGAGCGGCTGAGGTTTAAAAAGATGGTGGGCGAACATAGATGCCCTGCACTTTTTCTTTTGGCGCTCTGGCATAACCAAAAATAATCTCAAACGTCATTTGCACAGGGTTTCTTTGCGCGAAATAATTCCTTAAACGCTTTATTCTGTTCTTTGCGGTTAACGTTCGCCGCCGATCGCGATGATAGTTTACAAAACCCTGACTGCGAAGATCCGACAGCAGTAAATCGATGTCCTCAAATTCTATCCCTTGCCATTCGGTATCAAGAATAGGTTGTTCAAATCCACTTCTCGACAATTGATCTCCCAACAGATGTAAATCAGGAAAGTCGTGCACATGGGGAAATTGATCAATTTCTTGCCAGGCTTCTCTTAATTCAAACAGTGTGTCAGGGCCAAGGCTTGAGAAAAACAGGTGGCCTCCAGGCTTAAGCCATTGCCGACAAAGCAAAAATACTTGCGCGAAATCACACCACCCAAGTTGAAGATTGATCACGATCCCATCCAGCCCCACCGTCGTATCTTTGTCTAAAGAAGTATCAAACAATGAGTCCTGAAAAAGATTAAACTTGGTGAACTCATCGGGTGCAGAAAAAAAATCAAACCAGCGCCAGTCCTCCCCAGAGCAAATCACCGGCGTTATCCGCTCGATTAACTCCTCGGTAACTGGAGTTAGAAAATACTGCATTGGTGCATCATTTCTTTTGCATCCGGGTACATTGGATGGCTCCGCTGTTAGATGATCAGCCAGAATAGAGTTGGGTTCTTGCATAAAAGGCGAAAAAGCGCGATATTTTGTGCTCAATTAGTGTGCGCAATGCCAGGACGGCGTTGACTTTCATTATAAATCGCGCAGAAACCTCGCAACAGACCAAGGAATGGAAATGTTTAAAAGAATTCACATAAAGCGCAGCAAATCGCTATTTTCTTCTGAAAATAACGGTTTTGATGAAAAATATCGACTCATCACCCCACAGCTATTTAAAAATCAGCGCAACAATCTAATAAGTAAAGCCAGGCATTCTTGGAATCAGGCGATTTCGGTTTTCATGCCCGCTCGATGCGGGCTATGCCAATGTATTTCGGATAGTGGGTTTTGCCAACAATGTCAGGATCTACTACCCTGGATCGAAAACGGTTGTCGCCAATGCGGTGCAACGCTTGTTGCAGGTGATATTTGCGGTCGGTGCCAAAATACGCGATCTGAATGGCAGGAGACCATTGTGCCATTTCACTATGTGGAACCTGTGGCCACCTTAATTCACCAGTTTAAATATCAGGAAATGCTGTCTCTCGCGTCACCTTTTGCCAGTATGCTTGCTTCGGCGGTGATAAAAAGATGCCCGATACTCCCGGATATCCTTGTTCCGGTGCCGTTATATACCGCCAGTTTACGATCCAGAGGATATAACCAGTCGACAATACTCGCCCAGGAACTTGGTAAACGATTGGAGATTCGGGTAGCGGACAACATCGTTGTGAAGTCGCGGCAGACGAAAAGTCAAATGAAACTCAGCGAAAAAGCGCGTGAGACTAATGTCTGTGGCGCGTTTAACGTTGTAGAATCAGCATCTGGGGTTTCAGTTGCAGTGGTGGACGATGTCATCACCAGCAGTGCAACGGTGAAAGAAGTCTGTAAGACTTTGCGAATGAGTGGCTGTGATCAGCTCAGCGTTTGGGCAATTGCGAAAACAACAAAACAAGAATAAGCAAATATATATGTGATGATGCGAGTTCCTGAACGATATTTTTATTATTAAAATCACACGAAATCAACCTAGATAAACCGATTGAGTACCAATACGCAACTTATCAGATCAGTTAACGCTCGCTCAGATAACGAGGGCTGGCAAATACTGTACTACTATAATATTTATCGTCTGGTGCTAACGGTACTATTGGTGATGCTCGCATCCCCCACTTTGCGGACGCAAGCCGGTCTGACATCGCTTCTCACATTGTGGGTACCTATTTTCGGTATTGCGATTATTTCAGCGATAACATTTTTTAATATTCGTCGACAAAAGCCGGCACTGTATATTCAGGCCCATGCGTTATTTATTCTGGATATTGTGTTTATCAGTACCCTGACGTTTGCGCACCACCTACTCGATTCCAGCACGTTAATTCTCTATATCACTACGGCTGCCGCAACCGCGGTGTTGTTTCACTTAAGAATTAGCCTAGCGTATACCTGTATCGCTGCTGTATTGATATTGCTTAATGACTACCTTAATTTCCGTGCCGGTGAAGCTGTAATTGGCGCTTACTATTTAACGCCGATACTAATAGTCGGTTTGTTTAGTGCCGTCATTTTTGTTGGTGTTCTCGCGAATCGATCCCGAACCGCCCAAACCGTTGTAAAGGAACAAGGTCGAGCGCTTGCTGACCTTGATCAGATTAATCAAGTCGTGCTGGAGCAGTTAGATGTGGGGGTATTGTTTCTTGATAAGAGAATGAAAATAGCCATTCAAAACAAGTCAGCACGAGATATGATTGGACACTTCATTGACTCCAAAAATAGCCTCACTGGAGAACTGGCCGAAGTGCTTTCGGTTTATCTTAAAATTCCTAAGTCCAAAGGTTTCACCTTCAGAGTAAAGAATAAAGAACTCGGCGTTTCTACACTGCCCTTGCGCAACGGCTATTTGGTACAAATTGCCGACCAAACTTCGGTCCAGAAACAAATTCAACAGTCAAAGTTAGCCTCTATTGGACGTATGGCTTCTGCGATTTCCCACGAAATTCGAAATCCATTGAGCGCAATTAACCACGCTGCGCAGCTACTGGTACCGATTGACCCGCAAAATGAAGAAGATGCTGAGCTCATTAATATTATTCGTACCCATGCAAAGCGGATAGACAATATTATTGAGTCGGTCTTACAACGCAGTCGGCCAGGGAAAGCCGAGCGCAAAGAAATCCAACTTTTACCTTGGCTTCGGGTATTTATGGATACCTTTCGAGAAACCATTACGCCGGGAGAGGTAACGCTTTCGCTGAAAGGTGAAGACACATTGGTAATGTTTGACCCAACCCAACTGGAGCAGATTCTCACCAACCTTTGTCAAAACGCCATCAAGTACGCACGCCCTATAAGCGGTAATCTAGAAATAAACTTGACGATCGGAAACAGCTGGGATGGCATCCCCTATATGGATGTATCGGATAATGGTCAGGGCATCGATGACAATGACGTGGATCAGCTGTTTGAGCCGTTTCATACCACGGATTCACAAAGTAATGGCCTGGGCTTATTTTTAGTCAGAGAGTTTTGTAATTTCAATGGCGCCGAAATCGAATATGTGAGAGCCACGACCCAACAAGGTTTCAGGATCACTTTTCAGGAGCCTGAAATCAACACCCCGGCTCAGCCTGAGGCTGATACAGAAACCTATAATTCACCTGTAGCGCAATCAGCATGACTAAACCTGTTGCATTAATTATCGATGACGAGCAAGACCTTCTTTCCTTGCTCTCGATCACACTGCGCAGAATGGGCGTAGAGTCGGTCAAGGCGGGTAATGTCGCAGAGGCAATGACCCAGCTTGGCAAAAGATCTTACGACCTGTGTCTTACTGATCTTAGACTACCTGACGGTAGCGGAATGGACATCGTAAAGCATATTCAGGAGAACCACAGTGAGATTCCGGTCGCGGTAATCACCGCATTTGGTGATCCAAAAACAGCTGTAGAGGCTCTGAAGCTGGGCGCTTTTGACTACATTGCAAAGCCGATCGAGGTAGAACAGCTACAGGCGATCATTGAAACATCCATTCGATTAAGCGAGACCGAGGCTGCACCGGATACCAAACGTACCCTGCTTGGTGAATCAGAGCTTATGCAAAGCATCCGCGCTTTGATCAATAAAGTGGCACGAAATCAAGCCCCCGTGCATATCAATGGTGAAACTGGCACGGGTAAAGAGCTCATTGCCAGGCTGATACATGACAATGGCCCCCGTGCAACCAATCCTTTTATCGCAGTAAACTGCGGCGCAATTCCCCGAGAGCTTATGGAGAGCGAGTTCTTTGGACATAAGAAAGGCAGCTTCACGGGGGCATTTTCAGATAAAAAGGGCTTATTTGAAGCCGCCCATGGCGGCAC
>CALKKV010000095.1 GCA_937992195.1 uncultured Gammaproteobacteria bacterium
GGTGTTAGATTGAAATATTCAAAAACTTTGAAAACTACAATTGTATGTTTACGTAAGTATTGATTTCTAGTTCAACGACCCACATATGAGATCCTGCGTCGGATTTGATCAAATTATTTTTTGAATTCGTAGTTTGATCACAGTTTCCGGCTTTTTTTCATTTAAACAGAATATGATTGCTATTCGATATTGTTATTCAATTGCCTGTTTGAATTCTTTAATATTGCGTCATATCCTTCATAAATTGACTTTGCACTAATTCCAGAATGAAAGTTTTTCACAATCTTCAATCGGGCTTTTTCTCTCATTATTGCAATAATTTCTGGCCGTTCAACTAATTCTATAATTGCGCTAGCAAACTGATCTGGTGATCTGGGTTCGACCAAAATTCCGTCGACACTGTGATCGACTAGTTCGGTGACGCCAGGACTTGAAGCTACTACGACCGGCATACTCATTGCCATTGCTTCCATGATAGCTACCCCGAGCGGTTCTTTCAAACTAGCGAGGCAAAATATATTTGCGTGCTCTAGCGTGTTTTTAACCTCTTCTTCGGAAATTGAACCAAGAAAATGGACTTGCGAATCTAGTTCCAGCTCGGCCCGTAATTGATATAAATTGTCTAAGTAACCAGACTCTTCGCTGAATGTGTCTGTTGCCCCGCAAATCCTCAATTCAACATCGATATCTCTATCTGTTAATAGTTTGACAGCACGGATTAGGTCGTCATGGGCTTTGACGTAATTAAGACGTCCACAGGCTACTAGCTTTATGGTGGAATCAAAACTTGGAGGCTGGTAGGGTAATTGTCTTTTGAAAACATCGACGTTAACGCCCATGGGTGCAAGATAAACAGGTGGCAGTTTTTCCTGGCCCAGTGTTTCTTTTACTTCCGCCATAAGTTCCTGCGTGATTACAATCGCAAAGGCAGCATGCTGCCATTTGGATATCTGATTTGTACCATAATCTGACAGCGGACCATGCAATGTAATGCTGTATGTTGGGCCACCTAGTATCCTTGCGAACACAGCTAGATTCGCTGAATTTGCGCAGCTGTGAACATGGACATGTTGTAGATTCAAGTTTTCAGCAGTGTTCTTAAAATGCGCACCCGCAAAAATTATCAAAATGAGTTTGATTTTTTCTTTAAAACTGGCGTCAGGCGCATTGAAAATGACTTTTAAACAGTTGAGCCACCGTCTTGGTCCAGCGACTAGAAAGCTGACTGTTGCCTGTAAGATGCTCTGAAACGGCATTGGAAAGAGATAGGCGGTTTCTAGCTCTGCCTCGCTAGCCCAGTTGTGTGATGCTACACCTGCTTTTGGCTTGCGAGTGGAAATAAGAGCACTAGACATTCCTAGATTTTGGAGCTCTGCTCTTTCCCGGACGAAAAACGCATGGGTTTGACCAGGGAACTCAGGAATCAATATGCCGATTTTTCTCATTTTCGAAAATTGTATTTAGGGGAAGGGTTGGTGGAAATTTGGCTTAGGGCCTTTTTCAAGCACCCATTTGTAAATTTGCATATCCTGCTCAACTTTCCGTTCCCATGTGTAATATTGTTGAACCCGATCGATACTTTTTTTTCTCATTGAAGATAGTAACTCGGGCTTATCACAAATATTTGTCAATGTGCTCTTCAGTTTTTCAACGATCTGGTTTCTATCTCCGATTGGAATTGAAAATCCTGTTTCTTTAGTTACCAGCTCCGAAGGGCCGGCGTAATCGACTATTACCGGTACGACGCCTAACGCCATTGCTTCAAGCACAACGCCACCGCCAAATTCTCTGACACTCGGAAAAACCAGAATGTCGCCCTTTACAAATTTTGTCTGCAACGTATCATTAGGTATAAACCCATGTACTCTGACGCTTTTGTCAACACCTATGGAAGTACAAATTTCCTTTAATCGACTCTCTTCTGGCCCCGTGCCATAAATATCAAATTCGATCTTACCGTTCAGCAGCAGTTCGCGCATTGCCTCTATTGCGATATCTGCGCCTTTATACGGCACCAAACGACCAACAAATACAGCTTTTATCGGTAGCTCATATTTTGAGTTGTTTCTCAGTGAAAACCGAGTACTGTCAACTGCGTTTTCAGGTAGATAAAGTGTCTTTTCCTGATACCTCTTGGGGACCTGCTCTTTTGTAGCCATTGAGCCAACGAGAATTGCGTTAGAATGCTTTCTCAATGATGCGTATCCCGGCATAAATTTATAGAGTCCTCTTACATTGTTCAGCCATTCTTTTTCCTTATGTTGCAGTGCCAGAAATTGTTTTGGCCATGGCACTCCACCGTTCAATGGGCCGACAACCAAAGGTATCCCGATCTTTCGCAGTTTCTTCGCGAGATAACTGGGTGCTGTTGGACTCACAGGAGTGATTCTATGTACGATATCGTATCTACCTGATTTCAGTTCATCCTTAAACCGTTTCCAGCATAAGTATTCAAAATACGGGTAGACCAGACTGTTTAGGGCTGTCGAAATTGTCCAGCCAAGATTATCTCCGCCTCGCAACCAGAGAGCGATTTTATGAAACGGTGCGGCTAAACCCTCAGAATCTATGGCAGAAAATTCTTTCCCCTCCTTCCAGCCGGTCCTTTCAATGGCCTCTTTGTTCCTAATCTGTGTTGCTAAATGCGTGTTACATGTTTTGGATAGCGCATATGCATGAGACCAGCCCAGTAAAGGCACGCTTGTCCATTCAGGATTGGCTGCTTCAGCGATTACTAAAACGCTCAATGGTTTTTCTGGGGGAAATGATTTCATTTTTTAGTAAAAATCTGCTGAACTTTCGCAAGACTAAAATTCGTTATGTCGAAACTATGAGCGAAACAAGCGAAGCTTTAAAAAAACCATGTAGTCTTTAAACAAATCCGAGATAAAGAATGCTGGCATGTGATATGGCTTGCGTTCAATTGCGGCTTTGGTTTTGCACAATGATTCTCCAATCAAACGCAAAATGGTAGCCAGGCTAAATCCAAGCATGCCATGATGCTTAATAAAATAGTATCGTCGAGACTCTAGCCAGTAAGAGGGGATGCGTTGCCAATTTCGCATACCAGTAGAAGCAGATCCTATGTGACTTACAGAGCTTTCTGGCACGTATATAGTTTTCCATTCTTTTGATAAGGCGCGCTTACATAGGTCGGTTTCTTCGTAGTAGAGGAAGAATGCTTCATCAAACTCACCAATGTCGTCCAAGGCTTTCTTCTTTATCATCATGCTGGCACCTGCCAGCCAGTCAACCTCTGTCGTTTCTTCGGGAAGGCCAACGCTAACGACATATTTTTTTAGTGCTTTAGAGATGATGCCTATACGTGCGGAAGTTTCGAGCTCCCCCAAAACACTGGGGAATCGAAAGGCCGTGTAGTGTGGATCATTTTCCGAGCCGTGAATATAGCTTCCTGCTATTCCGGCTCTTTGATCAGATTCGAGTTCTTTAATCAGATTCGAGATCGAACCCTGTTCTGGAAATGCGTCAGAGTTTATTAAGAAAAAATAATCTGGTGCGATGCTATTGCTCCTACAGTATTCAAAAGCAATATTGTTGCCTGCGCCGAATCCATTGTTTACGGTTGAATAAATATCTATGACTTTCTGCCAGTTCACACCCTCATACTGTCTGTTTTGTTTGATGCCATCTCTCAAGGTTTCTATATCTGTCTCTTCAGAACGATTGTCAACAATAATAAGTGACCATTGATAACCTGTACGTTGGAGCTCGTTAACACAACTTTCTGCAGCCCGCAGTGTCATTTCAGCCGTATTGTAGTTAACCATTACAGCGATAACGTGCAGGGCCGAATTACTGGGATGCGGTTTACTCAATTTTCGACTCGCCTTCGCTCAGATTACTTGCTTTTGGATTCAATGATTTCACGCAATTCGGTTGCCAGCACACGGACATTTGGTTCAAGCACCATACTGTCATGATCACCAGGAACAACATGTACCTCCACATTAGATACAAACGGAGACCAGCCATTGTCATGGAATACAGGGTTACGATCTGTGTTTAATATTCGTCCTCCGCGAAGTCGATAGACTTCGTCCAGACGAGGTCTAAACAAGTGAATAGTCAGCTCTTGAGGCAGTAACTCATATTTATCAAGGGCTTCTAAAAAGGCGACTTGAATCGTGTCGGATTGGAAGTCATAGGGGTTTTCAGCTTCGTCGCTTTTGCTGAATTTTTGTTGGAGCTTATGCCGTTCCCACTGGTAGCGGTTTCTTGCCCATTCGGCAAAATACGAAGCGCCTTTAGCACGTATTCTTTGAAGATGTATTGATATCTTGTCAACCGAACTTAGCGGAGGACTAGTTGGTAAAGGGGTATCAAGGAGAACCAGCAAAGCAATTTCTTCACCCTCCTCGCGAAGCTGTCGCGCAATTTCGAAAGCAGTAATTCCTCCTCCGGAAAACCCGCCGAGGTAGTATGGGCCATGAGGTTGCACTGTCCTGAGTTCCGCTATGTAGTCCTTTGCCATTGATTCAAAGGTAGTATGCGGTTCTTGATCTCCATAGAGGCCTTTCGCCTGTAGGCCATAAAACTCCCTGTCAGTTCCGATTAAATTCGCTAAATGACGGAGATTAAGAACGTTTCCAAACATCCCAGCGACAAGAAAAAACGGTGGGTTAGTGGCGCTAACACTAGCGTGCATTGGCACCAAGTGCTTGTATCTGTTTGTTTGAAGGTTGTCGTCGCCGGTACCTCTATTATCAAGTGCGTTTTCATTCGCCGAAGCCTCATCGCCAAGCTCTCCCTGCAACATTTCAGCGCATGCGGCAATAGTGGGAGCCTGGAAAAGAATAGAAATAGGGTAGTCAATATCGTACCGCTGCCTGACTTTTGCAAACAACCTTACCGCGACAAGAGAATGTCCGCCGAGGTCGAAGAAATTATCGTGAATACCTACTTGATCAACCCCTAGCAACTCTTCCCAGATTGATACCAGTGTTCGTTCTATTTCGTTTGTTGGTTCAACAAATTCATTTTCTAGCTCCGGTCGTGAAAACTTTGCAGAATCGGTTGAGCTACTGGTTGCGGCCGCTGCGAGTTGTTCTTGCTCCAGTATCAGCTCGTCCAAACTAAGAGAACTGACATAGGTAACATTTGCTGCGCTCGCAGAAATAACCTGTTCCGCCGCTCGTGTTCCTTCCTCAGGCAATATCCCTTGTGTAATATTGTGCTGAAAGGCACGCTCTGCTGGGGATAATTGTTTAACTTCCCCTGTACCCTTGGCTTCTGCTTCTAGCTCGAGCTCCTTCGAACTTGGCAAAGGTTCATGCGCGAAAGACACTTCCTTGTCCATTTGTTTAATGGTTAGTTCGGTAACTTCTAACAAGACGTCGCCGTTCTGAGCAAACAAAGTTACATCAAACCGCGCGAAACCAGACGCGGTAGAACTGCCTTCATAAATTGAAGCCTTGCTCCAAAAGTGCTGAGTTAATGGCTTATGGATATTGAGACGTTGGTACGAAACAGGAATCCAAAGATTAGTTTCGTCTGATTGAGCGCTATAGCCATCGATAAGCGCCATTGCAAATCCTGTTGCAAGATCGAGAAGAGCAGGGTGAACTTGGATAGTTTCCAGATCATCTATAAATTCATCATCAAGATAGAGCTCTGCGAGACCTTGCTGTGCTTTGATACTGACCTGTTTAAGTACTTTCCACCGAGGACCAAATTGCAGGTGTGATTCCTGATCGGACTTTAGCGAAGGATTGCTAGAGCCTGTGGGTTTTATAGCGAAGAAGTTTAATGTTTCTTCCACATGAATCGTTGCAGGTTGCTCAGAACTGGAAGCTAAAAGGTTAGCTTCTGCATGCAAACACCAGCCGCGCTCTCCCTCCTCAGATTCCACAAGAGACTGTACTTCGCAATGATAACCCGTGGCGGTCTGAACCAGCTTAATGCGTCCTTGAGTCGTGCTGCTATCTTTTACATAAAACGCTTTCAGAAACAGTAAATCTCTAATTTCAAATTTTTCTGTTTCACCACATTCTTTGAGAGCAGCCAGCATTAATTCTACGTAAGACGTCCCTGGCAAAAGAGCCTCTCCAGCGTTAGTGCGGTGTTCGTCTAAAAGCCAGTTCGACTCCGGCGATAGGTAAATCGTTACGTAGTGTGTTTTCTTTTCGTCGAGAACTTCAGCCGTTCTGGAATCAAACAGAGGATTTCGCGTCTCTTTAGGTTTAACAGAACTGGTATCAGGTGCACTAATCAAGCCCATTTTTTGGGCTGCTTCAGCCGCCATACCAACTTTATTCCAAACACCCCAGTTGATTGCTTTCACGTTCCGGCAAGACTGAGAGAATGTGTTACTCCTGACAGTTGCGTTTAAGAAAGCATTAGCGGCCACATAGTCTACCTGTCCGATAGGTGCCAGAAGAGTACTGGTTGACGAGTAGAGTAATACAAAGTCCAGTTTGTGTTCTTTAAAAACCTCAGCCAGGACCATCGTGCCATAAATCTTAGGAGAAAAAACTTCTTCAATTTCGGTCTGCGTCTTGATTGAAATCAAACTATCGCGAATTGCCCCTGCAGCGTGAAATATACCGTTGATCTTGCCTAGCTTTTCATGAATCTCTGACACTACAGAACGCATTCTTTCTACGTTGGTTACATCAGCATCAAGTACCAGCGGCTCGCATCCCTCGGATTCAAGTGCTTGTAGCTTGCGGATATTTCGACTTATGGCATCTTCATCTCCATGGGTTTTCAGCCATTTTCCCCAATTGGCACGGTCAGGAAGCGGAGTTCTGCTTATTAGTGCAATTTTTGCATCGTATTTTTTGGACAGATACGATGCCATTGAAACACCGATACCACCCAATCCTCCTGTTATCAGGTATATCCCTCCCTCAGTCAGGTGAGAATTCACTGATTCAGACACTGCGTCAGAAGCGCCTTTAAGTCTTTGTTCCCAACGAACTCCATTTCTGTATGCAATGGTAGCAGTGGCCGGCGGCGCAATTAGTTCGGTGCTCAACAGTTTCTTATGTTGGTCTGCCATTGCGCTTTCTGAACTTGTTGAAGATCTGCCGGATGCCGGATCAGTCCCCAGGTCGATATCAACAGTTACACAGGTTACTCCTGGCATCTCACGGGGTATTACTTTGCAGGGCCCGATTACAGTGGATTTTTCAGGGTACAGAACGAGCTCGTGTTCTACCTGCTGCATACCATTTGTTAAGGTGATCCAATGCATTTCTTGTTCTTCAATCTGTTCGGCAAGGAAGGCCTTAGCAAGAAAAAACAAGCTGTAGAATCCATTTTCCTTATTTCTGTGAAAGAAACTGGAGCCGGGCCGAAAGCGTTCTTCTTTCGTAAGCAGCCAGGCGTGGAGAACGCGGTCTACGTTCGCCCCCGTGGAAATGATATTGCGCACAAGTGCGTTGTAGCCTTCAGCCCCTTGCTCGGGGGAAAGTCGATATTCTTTCTCGCTGGATTGGAAGAATGAATCTCCTTCGTAGACAGAAATTACATTGTGCCCTGTTGATATAAGGTGTTCTTGTAATGCGGTTGTGTATCCGATTTCATCATGAAAGATCAGCCAGGTGTTCTTTCTCAGCGGTTGTTCTGGCAATACACCCTGTTGCACCCAGACAGGTTCATAAAACCATTCTGTGAAGCTTTCTATTTTTTCGAGCTGCGCGATCTGCTGACCTTTTTCGGCAGCTGGCTTTCCAGGGTCTATCCAGTATTTCCGATGATTGAACGCATAGGTTGGTAACGGTATACGCTTACGATCTTTCGTTTTCCAGAGCAGCGATGCGTCTATATCAAAGCCGCACATCCATAACTTGCCCAGCACAGTAATTATAAAGGTATCATCTGCAACTTCCATTTCAGGATGTCTCAGTGATGCCATTATTCTTTGCGGCTTTGCGTTTTCCTGGTGTTTAGCAAGTGAACTTAAAGTATTGCCAGGACCTACCTCCAGCAAAACTTTTGTATCCTTTTCTAAAAGAGTGGAAACGCATTTGGAAAATTGAACCGTATTTCTTAAATGATCAACCCAGTAATTGGGATCAATAGCCTGCTTATCTTGAAGCCATTGGCCCGTCAGGTTTGACACGATCGGGATAGAAGGTGGCTGCAAGGATATTCCATTCAAGTATTGTTTGAATGGCTCCAAAATTCCGTCCAACATACTAGAATGTGCAGCGATGTTGATTTTCACTCTCTGGTTCTGAATGCCAAGTTGATCTAGATTTTCTGACAATAAAGTGATTTCATCTAATGACCCGGTAGCGACTGCCAATAATGGACTGTTGATACTTGCGATACCAAGATCTCCAAACAAATGCTTTTTCAACTCGCTATCGTTTAACTCAACGCTGAGCATTCCTCCGGGGGCAACGTCATCCATCAGTAAACCGCGCAAACGAACTAAGCCCAGCGCATCAGGGAAGCTCATAACACCAGCAACACATGCTGCTGTGTTCTCTCCCATACTATGGCCAACCAGAGCAGTCGGGGTTACTCCGAGAGAAGACCAAAGATCAACTAGCGCTATTTCGGTGAGAAATATAGCCGGTAGTTGAACAGAAGGCGGCTCAAGGAGTAGTTCGCTTTCATCTACTCGCTCAGAATCTGGGAACACAATCGATTTCAAGTCGAGGTCATGATGCTTTAATAAATACTCGAAGCCTTCATCCATTCGCGTTTTAAATACAGGCTCACGATCGTATAAATCTCTCGCCATGTTAATGTATTGCGCACCACCACCTGGAAACATAAACGCTACATCTGCTACTTCCTCATCATTGGTGTAGGTGAATACCCGTTGCGGATCTCCGCCCTCCAATAATTTGATTGCTTCACTCTTGCTTGAGCAGCCAAGCACTTTCCG